>JBBRQO010000047.1:0-27910 GCA_038226325.1 Steroidobacterales bacterium
ACAGGATCTTTCAGCGTCAGCGAGAGATTCGCGCCGTCGTAATTTAAATGCGCCGAGATCGTAGCGCCGCTGCCCAGCTTCACCCCGGTGCCCGTCAGATCGATTGCAGGAACTGTCGGCGACACGCCATTGAGATACACCCCAGTCGAATTCGTACCCTCGCCCGCATTACTGTAGACATCGAATTTGAGCGCAATGCTGCTGAGAATGCCGGGGGCCCCCGACGGCTGATCGGGCCCATATCCCAGACCGCCGCCGGACGGCCCCAGGGCAGTGGGGCTGGTCCCCACGATGGCAAACGTGATCCCGTCCGCGATGGGCGCCGTGCCGGAGAGCTGGAAGGTAAAGTCGCTGACGAAGTTTTGTATGTTGACCCGCGTGTTCCAGAATGCGCTGCCCGCCTGAGTCGCAGCGCCGGTGGTCAACTGCAGGCGGCTGTCGTTCGAGTTCACGGCACTGCCGTTCAAGGTCATGCCCGCTACCGAGGCGAAGCCGTTACTGAAATTGATAGAGGGTGCCGCGCCGATGGTATAGGTGACGCTTAACGAGTTGCTGTTCAGATACCCTGTTGCAGCCGCAATGGCCTTGATCGTTGTCGTGGTGCCGACCGATATCGACCCCGAATATCGCGCCGACGCTGTCGTCGGAGTGCTGCCGTCGGTGGTGTAGTAAATGGCCGCCCCGTTCAAGCCGTCGGCGAGCGCGACATTTTGCGCTGTGGCATACACACCGGGAGCCGGCGAAGATGTCGGCGTGGGCGCGGTGGGTGCTACGCTCCCGAGCGAACCGTAGACGTCGACCTCCCCCTGGGTGCCAACGTACACCTTGCCATTCGTCACGACGGGCACCGCGAATTTGACCGCCTTGCCTGCCGAGTCGCGCGCTGCATTCTGTGCGCTCGTGTAGAGCACTGCCGCGACGTTGGTGGCATCGTAGGCGTAGAGAATGGAGGGGCTATTTGAGTTGTACCCATCCGAACGAATGGCCCAGAGAACGCCGCCGGCCGTGCCGTTGGAGCTGACCACGGGGCTCGCGCCCGGAAATCCCGACACGTCGGCGCCCCTCGCCGTCGGCGTCGCGCTCAGCTGGCCGTTGGCTAGGCGGAACTGCTTAAGCCTGTCGCCGTTGCCCCAGAAATAGACGTTGCCGTTCCAGTACGAGGGTGTGCTCCACAGTCCGCCGATCTGACCGCTGATCTCCTGAGCGACATTGTTGTAGGTGTTGAATCCGCCTAAATTATCGCGATCGAGCACCTCGATGCGCCCGTTCTTGCCCACCTGGATCAATTCATGGACGTGAGACCCGGGCTGGTCCGGCAGTATGAGTACGCCGCCCGACCCCTGGTCCGTATCGGCGGCACTTAATTGCGCCTCATCGAAAGGCGTCCATTCGTCGCTTACCTGCAAGCCGCCGTTGCTGAGGTCGAGCCGCACGATGGCATCACTGTACGACTGCGTGTTGGTGTACGGCGGGGTTGGATCGGGGCCGCCGGTGCCGGTGCCGAAAAAATTGCCCGTAGCGAAGAACATGCGCGGCACGCCGTTAACGGTGTCAGCAGCGATACCCGCGGCAGCTTCCCAGACGCCATTCCCCTTGCCGTTGGGACTGGTGTTGTAAATCGCGGTCTGTTGTAGTGTCGCTGCGTTAAAAGCGAATACCCATCCGTGGTATGGTCCGTTGTCCCCATGAGCGCCATAGGCCACGTACACACTGTTGTTATAGAGCAGCAGACCGGCGCGGTTCAGGTGCCATTTAGGATCGAAGGCAATCACACCGCCGGAGTTGCCTGCGCCGGGACCCGCGACGGAGCCCTGAATGACGACGGGGCTGCCCGACTTCTCATTGCCCGTGGTGTAATCGAGCGCATGCAGCCTCTGCACATAGGTGCCGGCTTCCTTGCTCTTCGACACCACGTAGAGCGTGCCCGACGCGAGTTCGATTACTGGCGTGCCGGTAATGCCGATCTCTGGGACGATGTCGTTTGTGCCGACATCCCCACTCGGAACCGTGGTCGCGCCGCCGGCCGCTCCATGCGCCGCGTCGAGGAGGCTGATTTTCCATAGTTGCTGATTCTGATCGGCATCGAACGCGTAAACGCTGTCGTGTTCGGTGGCGACGAAGACGACGTTGTGCGTCGCCCCCGCAACGCTCACGCCCGCCATGTAGAGCGGTTGCGCATACACGTAGCCGTCGACACCGTAAGCGAACAACTTGCCGAACGAACTCTGGTTCACGCTCGACGGGACGAGTTGAGTCTCATTGAGATTTTGGCCTGAACGGCCGGGGTCATAGCGCCAGGTGGTGACGTTGACAGCGGCAAAGGCGGGCATGACCGATGCAAACACACTCGCCAAGATCCAAACGGGTCTCTTGTTTACCATAATTCCTTTTCCACTCCTGAGAGATCATTTTTCCGCAGCACTCTGCTGTTTCGAGAAGTGCGGCAGGTTTTGTTGTTTGTGTCGTGATAGTGCCTAGCAAAATCACGCGAAGCAATCCGTATGACGAACGGTCTCGCCAAAGAACGTACTTATGTTATATCGGAAGGGTGCAGCCACATCGTAACGTCCTCCTTGCCGAGAAACGGATCATGAAGAATAAGGCGGGTGCGCACGATATCTCGCTCGCGAAGAACAGGGTATGTACCTGCAAGAGCTTGAGGAAATCCTTGGAGACTCTCACCGCTTGAGCCGCCTCAGTAAATCGCTGCTGGTTTATCATCCTACGATGCGCGCGGGCCGCAGCTTTTCGCCCCGCGCTCGTCTCGAACTTTATCAGACTGGGCGCGATGTTAGGTGGGCGGCGTCATGTAGCCCAAAGCCGCATTGAGTCTTTCCTCGTTGTAATGCTGCATGAGGTTGGCGATGATCGCCTCTGCTTGCAAGTAATTCTGGCCATAGTCGTCGTAGCTTTCATCGCGTTCCGTGCCATGAAGCGCTCAACACTACCGTTCGATTGCGGTCAACAGACAATCGCCGGGTGCTTGCGTTTGCCGTACATTGTTTCCGGTAAAGGCGGAAACCGAATCGACTAACACACGGCGCTTTTGCATTTTATTCTTCCGAATGCCGGTACCTCAGCGGACATGCTGAGTACCATCGGATGCAAATCAGAATCACGTCAACCAATTGGTGTTCGATTATCTGGTCCATCGCAGTCGTGATTTGGCCGGCGATCGAGAACATCAATAAGCTTAAGCGCCCAGCGGCGGCCGCTACTCCTGCGTCACCGTCGCGCGGCGAGACACTGCTTGAGAAAATAAAAACCTGCTAACATAACGCCGATGACAGTCGCGGCCGCTTCGCTTCAGTTTCGAAGCGGTCTTCTATTGCGACAGTTCACGGGGCAAATCGACACAAAACAAGGTCCCCGTTGGCGATCGAGGCTTGATGGTAAAACGCGCGCCAAGGAGCTTGACTCGAAATCGTACATTTTCAAGCCCGATACCGGCTCGAACGGGCTTCTCGATAATGCCGCCGCCGTCATCCTCAATTCTCAGCCTAACGATGTCATTCTCTAGTACACAGTGGATATCGATGCGCTCCGGTTGAGCATGCTTGACAGCGTTCAAGATCCCCTCTTGGGCGATTCGGTACAAGTGATAAACGGACGAAGGTGTGAGGCAATCTTCCACTGTACGCGCTACATCGACGTTGATCTGTGCCGCTGAGGATTTCTGCAGTAACAATCCAAATTGCTGGAGAGCCGCTATCAGACCATCGCGTTTGAGCAAAAACGCGGTTTGAGAATGCGCTAATTCCCGGCAGGTTGATACCGCCCGCCTCAGCACGGTGGCAATTTCTTCGAGCTTCGGACTTACGCCGGACTCCGCTGCAAGCTCCGTTTGCAGTGCATCTACCAACAGGCGTGCACCGATCAGTTCTTGACCCAACCCGTCATGCAGTTCTACCGCCAGTCGTTCCGTTGCGTCTTCAATGGTGTCGAGCGCGCGACGTTCCAAGACGCGCTCGTGCTCAAGCACTTCGCGATGCACACAGAGCACCTGGCGACAATCCAGCAGCTGACTAACATGACGGGCGAGTACTCCGAGCGCGTCCAGATCCGCCGCAGCAATCTGTCGCGGTTGCGTGTCGATAATGCACAGCGTACCCACTCGGGCCCCGGAGCGTAGCGCCAGCGGGATTCCCGCATAAAACCGAATGCCGGGCGGCCCGGTCACCAGCGGGTTATCTGCAAAGCGCGGGTCGCGCATCGCATCCGGCACCACCAGTGGCGCCGAATCCAAAATGGCATGTGCGCAAAACGCTATCTCTCGCGACGTTTCTTGCACCTCTAGCCCTACTGCAGCCTTAAACCACTGCCGCGACTCGTCCACGAGGCTGATTAGGCTCATCGGTGTGCCGATCAGTCGTGTCGCCAACACCACAATGTCGTCAAGAAACGCCTCCCGCGGCGTATCCAATATCGACAGTGCCCGCAGTTCCGCCAGGCGAAACGGTTCATCCGCGGTTGGTTCAGCAGCGGGCATTTAATTCTTGCAAGCGTGTCATACCGCATCTCCTTGGTATTTCTGAACTCCCTGTACCTTGTTCTACAAGCTACCATTCTCATCTGCAATCAGCCCCGAAAGGCTCTCACCGAACAAAGCGCCTGAGCTTGTCGAACGTATTACGCCCGACCTTTCTTCTTCGACGCAGCAATAGTGGTGGGCAAACCTGCCGGGTGCGTACGCGCTTGAGACCAAATCGAAATTCCATTTCGACGCGTCGATCGCTTAGCCGAAATGGCACATCGCAGAAACTCATCTAGTCGAGTGAGGAAGTAGCGTCCGCGTGGAATGCCCGCTGGATAAGCTAAGTTAATTCCTGGCGATTTGCTAGCTCGCAAAATTCGCGTGTCGCTGTAGGACAACCTAACGTTGGTCGAGGGGTGTGGTTCTCGTCAATTATGGTATGGCGCTGGATACCGATAGCGCGGCGCGTTGGTAACGCCGGGCCGAGCGCGTAACGTTTTCGCGGGTGGGCATTAATTAGCTGAGAACTCCGTCATGTCAAAAAAAAGTAGCCCAGATCATAAGAAGGCGGCAGTACACCACACGCACGCGGTCAGCCATCTGATGCACTGCGATCGTCGCAGTCCGTACCGCGGTGCGGTGATTGCCCAGAGCTCCTCAAGCAACTTAAAATAACGCAATCGATGAGCGGGAAAGGTAAGTTGCTGGGATAGGTTCCGATGGAGAGTTTCTTTAAAACGCTTAAAGTCGAACACACATACGGCTGCTGTGCGCGGCGAGAGGGCGGCCATCCCAACTGAATTCTTGACGCTGCACTTAGCGCTCTCCGCTGACGCTCGGAGGTGGCGTGCACCTACACGTATGCGAATAGGGGCCTGCACAATATCGCAACTTGGGAATATGTCGGTGGTCTCTGAACTAAAAATATACCCCGGGCACAACTTCGAATCCCGGCGAAAACTTAAGGAGGAATTCCATGGGCCTTCTCGATATTTTAAAGCAATACACGAATCCGGGCGCAACGCCCACCGGCGATGTAACGGGACATTTCGATACAGTCGCGCAACAGTCGAACGCGAAAGATTTGGGAAGTGGCATTGCCGCGGCGTTGCGCTCCGATGCGACTCCCTCGCTGGGCCAGACCATTAGCAATCTTTTCGGACAGTCCAACCCTAGTCAAAAAGCCGGCGTGCTCAATGAGATCATGCAGGCGCTGGGGGGGGCGGGACTGGCGAGTGCGGGTGGCGGAATTTTAGGCCGTATTTTAGGTAGCGGTGCGCAAGGGCCGTCAACGCCAATCACGCCGGGTCAGGCTGCGCAGATCTCCCCATCCGATATCGGCACCATTGCTACTAGTGCGCAGCAACAAGATGGCTCAATCGTGGACCGATTGGGTAGCTTCTACGCACAGCACCCGACTCTGGTTAAAACCTTAGGAGTTGCGGCCTTGAGTGCGGTGATGTCGCATATGAGTAGTTTGCAGCGAGCTTGATAGATTTAAAAGGAAGGCAGCATAAAAAGGCTTTTGCATCGTTCACGTTGACCGACGCGCTCTTTGGGGCGGGTCTCGCTCATGCCGGTAGCTATAGCGAAACTCTGACTGCGTTCAAACAGGCGGGCGATGCTGCATCTTTCTTTAAAAAGAGCTACGCCTGCACCGTGTTTCCGACTGTCGGGGAAGGCGGCTTTGTGGTGGACCGCCGCGGTCGGCAAAGACCGCGTGTATGTGCACCACCATCTGTTGGGCTCAACGGCGTGCTTACCAGATACCAGCGGCGCACTTGATCGACCATGGCCTGCCAGCGCGGCGTGAAGTTACCGGCCATCAACAGCCACGCGGATGCGGTAGCGCCGCCGATGAACGCGCCGAGCACGTAGCGGCTCCACACCATCAGTGCGAAGAAACGCCGGCACCAGGAGAAAAATACAGCAAGTGGTAGCTCACGCCGTGGTCAACGCGGCGCAAATTCGGCGGGTCGAGATGCCGGGGTCGTCGCGGAAGGCGGGAAAGAGTTCGGTGGCGCAGAGCGCCACACAGGCGAAGACGCCGTAAACATGCTGATACGGAGACCGATTGGCTTCGCTTGCCCCAGGCGCCGCGATTACGCCCCACAGCAGCGCGGCCATGCCGAGCAATAAGACTGCGTGCCACGCAATCCGCCCATGATGGTCGCAAGGAATCACCCGATTTTACGATCGTGGCGCGGCGTTCACGGTCGTGCCGTCGCGATTGAACTCGAAATGCAACAGCCATTGCCGTGAGTTTTGGCTGTCCGGGGCGAACCGCCATTTCTTCGCGGCTTCGCCCGCCACGCGCGCGAAGTACCTGCTGGATCCACGATTCTCAAGCGTTTGTGCGATGACTTTTCCCGAGCGATCCACGGTCACCCGAACGCTGATCTTGATGGTTCCGCGAATCGAAGCGCGCGCGCGGCGCGAGACATCCGGGACTTCTTGATGGACCACCGCAGCAGGCGCGGCGATGGCGTTTGCGGGCGCCGGGCTAGCGGGCGCCCTGTTAGCGGCCGGGGCCACCGGCTGCGGCTCGGGTGCAGCGGCATTTAAGGCCGCCTGCGGGGCCTGCGGATGGCGGTGAAACAGGCGCGAACCCCCCCACGCCACCACCAATACTGCGAGTGCAGCTGCGATCGCTGCCACCGGCAAACGTTTCCGCGGCAACGTCGGAGTTGACGTACGCGCGAAGGGGCTGAGGACAGCGGGGACAACGGGCAGGACCGCGGGCGGCGAGATACTGAGTGGTGGCGGCGCGCCTTTGAGTTGCGCGTCGAAATTGCC
The DNA here is from genome assembly GCA_038226325.1 of Steroidobacterales bacterium. Lineage (GTDB taxonomy): Bacteria > Pseudomonadota > Gammaproteobacteria > Steroidobacterales > Steroidobacteraceae > Bog-1198. The sequence continues at coordinate 7,271 of JBBRQO010000047.1, forward strand.
AATGTTGGGTCGATCGGCGGGGTTAGCGCTCAGGCAGCGCCGCAGAGTGTCTGCGAATGCAGACGGCAAAGTCTCGGGCAGGGCCACAGACTCGGCGTGCGCATCGGACGGATGTTGTGTCAGCGCTTCGACCAGCGTGGCGCCAAGTGCCCGGATGTCGCCAGCGGGGGTCATTCCATCCTTCAACGCGGTAGGCCTTACCCAGTCACTCGCCAGCTTCAGCTGATCATGGACGACCAGAAAATTCTGCGGTTTCAAGCGGCCGTGGACCAGGTTCCTGCCGTGCAGGAAGGCGAGGGCATCTATGGTGGGCGGCAGCAATTCCTGGACTTCTTCGAAAGTCAGCGCCCTATTAGGGAGAATCTGCGCGAGGCTTTGCTCCGCATATTCCATCACCACGAAGAGAAATGGATGACCACCGAGTTGGCAGCGACCGGCGTCGAAAAGCCGAATCAGGCGGGGATGCGACAGCGCGGCGACGGCTTTCCAGTGGGCGAGTTGCTGTTCAGAGGAGGCCGGATCCGCAGGAATAAGCTTAATTGCGGCGTCGGCGCCCGTGTTATTCGGATATTCGGTGAGGAATACCACGCTGTGGTCCGAGCGGGTGAGAAAGCGGCGCAACGGGTAGTTTCCGTTGATAACCAAGCTCTCCCACTTCGTCCAGTCCTCGGTCATCGGACGAAGATTACACCAAGAAGCAGCCCAAGGATGCCGGGTTCATCAAGCTCTCGCATGCTGCGCCGCATTGGGGTGGGCAATGCAGAGGATTTATCGCAAGCCTTAGGCCAGGACCATGGAGCATAAAGGCGGGATTTACGCCAAATGGTGGCGACGATGGCCCATCTGAAGGACATTACGGTACATAGACAGATGGGCCCGCCGAAGGCCTGGGGTACCACCATCGAACTTCTAGAGCGTGATGAACAATTAGAAAAGCTGGGCCACGTTTTTGCGCTGGCCGGCGAAGGCCGGGGGCGAATAGTCGCAATTGCCGCGGAAGCGGGTGCCGGCAAGACCACCTTGGTGGGGCGATTCGTCGCCATGCATGCCGCGCGCGCTCGCGTGCATTGGGGCGCCTGCGAGAATCTTTCCACTCCCGAGGTATTGCTGCCGCTGCGCGATATTGCACGCGCCAATGGCGAATACTTCGATCTGGGCGCGGAGCACATCCGCTCCTTCGAGTGGTTGCTGCGGCTTTTATCCGACGGTGCGGTCCCGTCAGTGCTCATCATCGAAGACGTCCATTGGGCCGATACGGCCACCTTGGACCTGATCCGTTTTCTTGCGCGGCGCATCGCTCGAGTGCGTGCGTTGATCTTGATCACCTATCGCGACGAGGAAGTGGACGCACGCTCGCCTATGCGAAGTATGCTTGGCGACGCGCCCAGCGGTAGCGTCGAGCGAATGACGCTCGAGCCGCTGTCGCTCGCCGCCGTCAGCCAATTGGCCGCGTCAACGGGACGCAGCGGCGAGGCCTTGTTTGCATTGACCGCAGGCAATCCGTTCTTGGTGACCGAGGCGCTGGCGGTGGAAGGTGATGTGCCCACCGACGCGGTGCGAGATTCCACGCTGGCTCGCGCCTCGCGCCTTCCGGAACAGGGCCGGGTCGTGTTGGAGGCCGTATCGATATTTCCGAGGCGCGCGGAAACGACGATCGTCGCCGATCTTGTCAAAGCTGCGATCGGCGCGGGCACGGACATCTGTGTGGAGAAAGGAATGCTGTCGCTGCAGCGAGGATTTCTACAATTCCGCCATGAACTTGCACGCCGGGCCATCGAATTATCCATCGCGCCGGTACGGCTGCGCAGCCTGCACCAAAAAGTGGTCGATGTGCTTAAAAAGCGTCCCGACGCCCGAGCCGGTGAAGTGGCGCACCATGCGGAGCTTGCCGGAGATGTAGCTGCGCTGCTGAAATTTGCACGCTGCGCCGGCGACGCCGCCGCTCGCGCCGGCGCACCGCGCGAAGCTGCCTCGCATTTTGCGGCGATGCTTCGCCATCGTGACGCCCTCGATCCGGGCCAGGCCGTGGAAATTCTGGAGTGCCACGCCGAACAAGCGCATCTAATGGGCGCAGCCAACGTCGCCGTGATCTCGATGACGGAGGCAGCACATTTCAGGCGCGTCGCGCAGGACGTGATTGGTCTGGGACGGGATCTCACTCGCCTCGCAAGGTTCGCGTGGATGTGCGGGAGCCGTGCCGAAGCGGAGCGGTATGTCGAGGAGGCCATCGCAGTCTTACAATCGGCGCCCGCGGGACCGGAGCTTGCCTGGGCCTATTCGCATCAATCACAGCTGGAGATGCTTGCCTCCCGAATGGACCGCGCCGTCACCTGGGGCGAGCGCGCGCTGAACCTGGCGAGACAGCTGGGGGAGAAGGAAATCATCATTCACGCCCTGGCCAATATTGGATCGGCCAAGGCGGATATGGTGCGCTCCGGGAATTGCGACGAAGTGGAAGAAAGCTTTGACCTTGCGGTGGCCGGCAAATTTCACGACCACGTGGAACGCGCATCCTGCAATTTGAGCTGCACTTACTTTTGGCGCCGCGACTATTCGTCGGCCCTCGCGCGGATCGATCGGGGCGTGTCGTATGCGACTGGTCTGCAACTCACGCATTGGGAGGGATACTTGCGTGGTTGGCGTGCGATGGTCTGGTTGGACCAAGGGAATTGGGCCGCGGCAGAAGAAGAAGCTCAAGAGGTGTCCAGCAGAACTTACGCGTCCGACGTGTACCGATTTCCCGCGTTGATCGCCCTGGCGCGCCTGCGCATCCGGCGCGGCGATCAAGACTTTGAAGCGCCGCTCGATACCGCTCGCCGTCTGTCGGACAGCATGGCCGAATTGCAGCGCAGCGTGTATGTCGCGGTGCTCGAGGCCGAAATAGCCTGGCTTGAGATGAATGTCGCGGCGCAGCACGCCGCACTATCTACGCTGCGCGTGGTCCATGCGCAGGCAGTGGAGCGAAATGCGCATTGGGTGACGGAGGATGCGGCGCTCTGGCTGTACCTGTTGGGCGACGAGATATCGACGCCGGGCAATTTGTCGCAGCCATTTCGCGACCATTGCGAGGGTCGCTGGCAGAACGCGGCGGCGGGTTGGCAGTCTCTCGGCCGTCCTTACGAGCAGGCCTTGGCGTTGAGCGGTGGCGACGATGCCGCGCAGCGCCAGGCGCTGGAAATGTTCGACGGCCTGGGCGCGGCACCTGCGGCCGCACGCTTGCGCAGGCGGATGCGTGCAGAGGGCGCGCGGGCTATTCCGCGCGGTCCGCTGGCCAGCACCCGCGCCAATCCGGCGGGCCTGACCACCCGACAAGCTCAGGTGCTGAGCTTGGTCGACGAGGGCCTGAGTAACATGGAAATTGCCGATCGCTTGTGTATTTCCACGAAAACTGCGGAGCATCATGTCTCGGCGATTATGGCGCGGCTGGAGGCGCCCACCCGGCAGCGAGCTGCCAGCGCCGCGCGCGGTCTCGGGCTCTTGAGCGGCGCTAAAAGATAGGGAGCCACGACACCCAATATGGGGACCCCCGCCCCATGCGGAGAGCGGTGAGTCTGCTGCATGCTGTGGCGCCTCAAGTGTCAAGCAGGAGCTGGAAATGTCTCGCATTGGAATCTTTGTCTACGGGATTGTCTGCTACCTGGTCTTTCTCGCCGTCTTTCCCTACGGCGTCGGATTCATAGGAGGTTTTCTGACGCCGACCAGTCTCGACGGTATTCCCGTGGCGCCGCTGGGCGAGGCTCTGACAGTGGACTTGGGGTTGCTGGCCGTCTTTGCGGTGCAGCACAGCGGTATGGCTCGGCCTGGCTTCAAGGAGTGGTGGAAACGCCTCGTACCCGAAGCGGCTGAACGCAGCACGTACGTGTTGTTGAGTTCGCTGGCGCTGGCGGCGCTGTTCATTTACTGGGAACCGATAGGGGGCGTGATATGGAGCTTGGTCCCGGGCGTCGCCCGCGACATCGTCATCGGACTATATGTGTTCGGATGGCTGCTGCTGCTGTACTCCACTTTCCTGATCGATCATTTTGACTTGTTCGGCCTGAAGCAGATCTGGCGGCGTCTGAACGAGAAGACCTATCGAGCGCCGGTATTTCGCACACCGAGCCTGTACAAATTGGTGCGCCACCCGCTGTACATCGGCTGGCTGACGATCTTCTGGGCGGCGCCGACGATGACGGTTGCGCATTTGATTTTTGCGCTCGCCACTACGGCTTACATCCTTGTTGCGATTCGCTTCGAGGAACGCGACCTGGTCTCGGCATTCGGCAGTGTATACGTGGATTATCGAGAGCGCACGCCGATGCTTGTTCCGCGACTCTGGCCGCGAAGATAACCGACACTCCACTTAGGTCCTGGTCGTGGTGGCGTCGTCTCTTGTGCGGCGCCCCTGCCATCTTGTAGTCTCGAAAAAAACTCGCGAAGAAGACCCCACCCCTTGATCCGCCGTTTCCTCATTGCCATCTATGCGTCGCTGATGTTCGCACCGCATGCCGGTGCGGCCAACTCGGCCCCGAGCTTTGTCGCTTTGGTTGATACCTACCTAGACCGGTTCGGTCACTTCCACCCCTCTATTGCGGCCGGTAATGGCCTGCACGAGCATGACGGCGAACTGGAGGATATGTCGGCCGCGTCAGTCGCAACCGAAATCAAGTGGCAGCGTTCGATGCGAAGCCGTCTGAATGCATTCGACCCTCAAGCGCTGACCCCTGACGAGCGGGTTGACCGCCGAATTCTGCAAGGCGTAGTCGATGGGTGGATACTCGATCTAGACACGGTGCGTACCTGGACGCGAAACCCGATGATCTATGTCGCGGCCGTTTCCGACGGCGTCCACGATCTGGTGACGATGGAGTCGGCTGCGCCGCAGGTGCGGATGCGGCACATTCTGACCAAGTTGCATGCGGTACCGAGTCTGCTTGCGGCAGCGCGTGCCAACGTACGCACCCCGCCAAAGGTGTTTGTGGAGCGCGCGATCGCCATGTTGGGAGGGGTGTCGGATCTGCTGTCGCATGATTTGCCGCTGGCATTTGCCGGCGTCGATGATGCTGCACTGCGCAGGCAGATGATGCGGGAAGCCGCTGCCGCCGACAAGCAGTTGACCGCTTACCAGCACTACCTGCAGACGCAGGTCATGCCGGCGGCAACGGCAAGCTTCGTGATTGGTGTGGCCAATGTCGAAGCGCGCTATAGAGCCGAGGAATTGATCGACCTGCCGGCGAACCGGTTGCTGCAGATCGGTACGCGCGAGCTTGCCCTCAAGCAGGCGGAGTTTACCGAGACCGCGGCGCGGGTGGATGCAAGCCGCAGCGCGCTGGAGGTGTGGCATGCAGTCCAGGACGACCATCCCGCCCGCGGACAACTGGTGCCGGCGGCGCGCGCCGTGGTCGAGGAACTGTTCGCCTTCACCAACGATCATCGGCTGATGACATTGCCGCAGCATCACGACATCGTGGTGGCGCCGGCGCCGGACTACGACCTTGGGCTCGCCTCCATGCACTCGTCGCCGCCGCTGGAGCCGCACCCAATACAGAGCTTCTACTATGTCACCGATGCGAACGCGCAGTGGACCGCGGAGCGGCAGAACGCCTGGCTGCGCACCTTTAATTACGCAACTCTAGCGGACATCAGCGCCCACGAGGTGGTGCCGGGACACTATGTGCACAGCCTGTTCATGCGCCGCACGCCGGGGAAGATCCGGCGCATCTGGGTGGGACTGAATCCATTCCCGCAGCCATCGTCGGGCCAGGACGGCTGGGCTCACTACGCAGAACAAATGGTCAGCGACGAGGGCTTCAAGGCTGACAATCCACGCTATCGGCTGGCGCAGATCGCCGAATCCTTGACGCGGATCTGCCGGTTGATCACCGGCATCAAGCTGCACAGCGGCGAATGGAGCGTACAGCAAGCGACGGAGCTGTTCGAGCGCGAGGGACATCTGCCCACCGAAGCGGCTCGCAGCGAAGCCGTACGCGGCACCTACGATCCCACCTATGGCGGTTATTTTCTCGGTAAGATGGCGGCGTTCAAGTTGCGCGGCGATTATCAGGCTGCACGCGGCAAGGATTTCAATCTGCGCGAATTTCACGAACGCGTGATGAGCAACGGCATTGCCCCCTGGTGGGCACATCGGCAACTGCTGATGCCGGGCGATGGCGGCGCGGTACTGGAGTATTGACTCGGGAGTGACAAGGCTTTTTCATGTTTTGCATTGCGCGAGAAGTGGTGCCGAAGGAGTCACTGCTGCACCCTGTTGAGTCGCGTATATCTTGCGCACCGATTCCATTGTATCGGCGTCGTCGATGCGCTTGTCTTCACGGTAGCGCTTCACCCGGGCGAGCCGCAACGCGAAGCCGCCGGGGTAACGAGTGCTGGCCTGAAAATCACTGAAGGCAACTTCCACCACCAACTCGGGGCGGACATATACGGCACCCGCGTCGCGGTAAGATTCGCTCGCGAGCAGATCAGATAGTGACAGCGTGTCCGCATCCACAGCTGAGTGGCTGGCGGCGCTTCGCAGTACCGAAGAGCCCATGCCGGCCCGCCCCCGCCGGATTTCTCCCGATAAATAGTGCACTCCGATTTCGAGCTCGTCCGGCGGGAGAGTGCGAAGCAATGACGCCAGTTCCTTCACCTTCGCTAGGCGACCGGAACTGGCGCCGACCAGTTGCGATGTACGGACGAGGATGCCGAGCGCCCTCACGGATGCAATTGCATCGCGACGAAGCGCCCCCTCGTGAGGCTAAAACTCGCGCCAGGTGCGGCTCAGCCCCGTCAGATCACTGCTTGTTCGCGACCTCAGCTGCCTTGGCATTCGCCTTGGCGGCGGCGTAGTCGGCGTCGGCTTGGTTTTTGCAGCTCTTCTGCGCATCGCCACTCAACGCGTCGCACTTCGCCAGGGCGATCTTGCGCTCACCGTCTGCCTTGCTCACCGCGATGTCGTAGGCGTTGCTGGCTACCGTGTTGTTGAGGTCGGCAAGTTTGTCATCCACTTTGTCAGCGGCTTTGCCGATATCCTTCGAGGCATCTTTCTGAGTATCGGCAACTTCAGTCGAGGCCTTTTGCTGGGCCACGGCCACATCCTTAGCGACCGCGTCGGGCGATTTGGCATTATTGCAGCCGGCAGCACAGATAATAGTCAAAGCAATCACAGAAATTGGTAGCGTACGCATTGTTGTCCCCTAGTTAGAATTTGTTCACGCAACCCACGTGAAACCGAATGGCCTCGATAGCTCAAGTTAAAGTATAGGATTCTCGAGCGTCGCTAATATGTCGTCCGCAGGGGCCGGGAGTTGTAGGGCTAATCCGACAACGGCGGCATTAGCGCCGGCTCGAGGGGGTCCCAGTAGGTGCATTGCCGGCCGCTACCACTGGTAGTCAAAAGATATGGCGAGCACGCGCTGCGTGCTTCGTTCCGTAATCGGACTCACACCGGGGCTGCCTTTGAACTTGCTGAGGGCAGCATCCAGATTCAGCAACCAGTGGGGGGTAATGAATCGCGTCGCACTGAAGCCCACGCCTACGGCCGTCTCGCCGGCATGGGGATCGAAAACCGGGTGGCCGGAAGCCAGCGACTGCGCAGGGGTCACACCGAACTCGCTTTGCAAGAAGCGATGCGTGGCGAAAGTGATCGAGGGCCCGGCAAACATGACGAACTTCTTAGAACTTCCGGGAAGCGGCATATAGACTCCGACGTCACCGACCGCGCCATTGGCGCCGCCCACGATCTGCCGCGCATCGACCCTGAGAATCAGCGGAAACTTCCTTGATAGTACGGTGCTGCCGAAAAGCTTGACCACTGGCGCCGCAGGTATATTTCCCATGCCGCGCAGGTTCGTGTAGTCGTCGCGCTCGCGCCGGCCGAAGTCATAGGCGAGCGCCACGCCGAAGCGATAGTGATCGCCACGCAGGAAGTTGTAGCCAATACCCTCGCCGGTGGTGGCGAAGGCGATGTCGCTGTACTGTATGTTAATGACCGGACCGCCCTGCAGTCGGTAGGCGTGTGCACCGTCGTACACCGGCTGGACTTCCGCTGCGGTGCCGAGCACTACCCGCCAGTCCGGCAGGTTGGGCTCGAACAGCCGGGACAGAATAATGCCGCCCGAATACTGCCATTCCTGCATCGGCGAGGGTGTTTGCGCCTGCGTCTTGGCAGCGGCAAGGGCCAGTACCACGAAGATCAGGCAGGCGAACAGCGGTGTGGCGCCGGTGATTCCGCGTTTTGGTCTGCGCGATGAGATCAATGTTTGTGCTGAGCGATACATACTGTAAATAATTTATGCTGGAATTTTCGCATTATGCTGTGCTTTGCAATATGAAGTGCGGCCAGTTTGGGCCCGCAGTTTCTACACTGTGAGTCGGCAAATTCCTACATGGCGATGCTCGAGGGGTGGGACGAAATCGTCGACGGGCGGGATCAGTTCGATGGTCGGTTACGGACTTCAGAGGCCTTCGAGATGTTTCATACCGAGAGAATAGCTCAGCTCGCTCCGCCACCAGGTTGTCCTCTCCGATGCGACTACTCGATAGGGTTGCTTCCTGTCAGATGCCGCTACGATTGGCCCTCGATCGCTGCCCAGAGATTCCGTTCGCGGTCACGGCAGCGAGTGACTATGCAGCGCAGATTGCCGCCTGTCCGCTGCGCTTCGTTCTGAGCGATGACTTGACACGGGCGAGTGCTGAATTGGCATTTGCCGATGGCGCCCAGTTGGCGGACTGTCTGGATCTGTTGCGCGTACCTGCGCCGTTGATATGGGTCGAATGGAATGACGACGTGCATCAAAACGTGATTCATGCGACGGGCTCGGCCGCCGATTTCGATGCGGGTGCACTCGGGCGACGCGTCGGCGTAATGCTGCACGCCTCAGCCGATGGTCGACGCGCACTTGCGCGGACATTTTGGGTGGACGCAGCGGCGGGCGAAAGCTCGGAGGTTGTCCTGTCCCCGCTGGAGACACATGTCGACCTGCGCGGGGAGTTCGCCGAAGCGTCGGAAATTGGCGGCATGTTGGCCGGCGGCTTGGGCGGCATTACGGATCCGGCCCATCCAGCGATGGCGTCCTTGCTCGATCATGTGCGTTTTCGATTCGATGACAAGTGGTCGGCCTACTATCAGGCCGCCTGCACCGATCTGACGGCGCAGCGCCAAGTGGTGCATGCCTCGCTGGCTGCGGTGGCGCGGGATGTGCCCTTTCTGCTGGCCTTTTTTTTGCTGCTGTCGGCCAAGGACGCGACCCGCTCAAACCCGGTTTCGCGGCGGGCGATCAATCGCAAGCGAGTGACACTTGGCCGGCCCGCGCTGCTCGACCACGTGGAAGTGCGCGCCTCGCTCGATGCATTCGATGAACCCGATTCCCTGGCAACGGCAATCGATGGCCGGCAGTCGCCCCGGCTGCATCATGTTCGCGGCCACTTGGTACGGCGTGACAATCGTGTCTTCTGGCGCACGCCGCACCTACGCGGTAGCGCCTTGCGCGGAATGGTGCGCTCGCGCACCGTGTGCCTGTCCTTTGCTCGGCCGCGCGCGGCGGCGGCGATCAAGGAGTCCGTGCCGCTCTACGAGGCCTTGTAGATGTATTCGGCCGCGGCCAGATCTGCATGCGCCACGCCCACAGATTTGAAAACGGTTCTTGCGGCGCACGGTGGCGTTTTGCTCGGCGCAGCCTGCTCGTTGAGCAGAACTATCTGCGATTCTTCGATAGTGCCGTTGGCGAGCGGCGCTGACAAGTCGCCGCTCTCCCGTAGAGCGGCGAGAGTGTCGACGACTATGTAGGCGTCACGCATGCAGGCATCGTCGGCTTCGCGCATGCCGGGTTTGAAGCTGCCCATCAAATTCAAGTGACAACGAGCGCGGAGCCAGGACCCGTGGATGAGCGGCTGCTCGGTCAAGGTGGCGCAGCAAATTACATCCGCTGAGCGGGCAGCCGCCTCAAGATCGGTCGCGACACTCACCGGCCAGCCGCGTACGCCCAAGTCGCGAGCTACCGCCGCCGCCTTGCGCGGATCTCGACCCCAGATGAGGACCGATCCATAGTCGCGTACGGCTCGATGCCCTTCGATGAGATAGCGCGCCAGTGCACCGGTGCCCACCATCAGTAATACCCCGGGCCTCGCCGGCGCGAGCAGATCGGCGGCCAAGGCGGAGACCGCCGCAGTGCGCAGCAAGGTGAGCGCGCGTCCGTCGATCAGTGAAATGGGTTGTCCCGTTTGTCCCGAGAGGAGCAGGTAGGCGGCGTTTACCGACGGCAAGCCGAGATCCGCGTTGCCTGGAAACACCGTGGCGATTTTCACGCCGATGGGCCCGCTCGATTGCCACGACGGCATGAGCAGTAGGGTGCGAGGTTGAGCGGTTGGCCCTAGCTCGTAGTGAGCACGATCGGGGCTTTGCGCGTTTCCGGCAAAGGCCCGGCGCAGAGGCTCAATCAGGCCCCGCACATCGGTGAGCCGGTGGACATGGTCGAAATCGATGGCTTTCATCGGGCCATATTGTAATGCGTCGCGTGTCGCCTAGCCGATGATATTCGCTTCGTGTAGCGGACGATTCGCCGCGATCCGGCTGAACAACAGCTCGGATAAATCCAAGCTTACGAAGCGGCCTTCGAGTATGAGTTCGGCGATGGCGCGCCCGATGATGGGCGATTGCTGCATGCCGTGACCCGAGAAGCCGTTCATGAACAGAAAATTGTCGATGGACTCATCCGGTCCCAGAAGGGCGTTGTGGTCGACAGTGTTCATCTCGAAGTAACCGGCCCAGGCACGTTCCAGCTTGGCGGCTTCGAAGGCGGGAATGCGCTGCGCGAGCGCGGGCCATAACTGTGTCTCGAAGGCATCGTAGTCAGGCTCCAGCGGTTGCTCGTCGGATTCATCGATTGGCGACAGGCCGGCGATGAATTTGTTGCCCTCGGGACGAATCCAAAATCCGCTGGGATCGATGAGCAACGGAAACGGAGTCATGGCGGTGGGACAGGAAATGACGTACACGGTGCGGCGCCGAGCATGCACGGGCAGTTTGATACCGGCCATGGCGGCGACGGACCGTGCCCACGCACCGGCGGCATTCACCACGCGGCTGCAGGCGATGCGTGAGCCGTCGGCGAGGATCACCTCGCCGACGCGCCTGCCCTCGATCGATAGACCACTCACGGCAGCATTCACGTAGCGCGCGCCTTGGGCCTTGGCCTTACGGGCGAAGGCGGTGAGCAGCGTGTAGCCGTCAAACCAGCCTTCGCCGCTCAAGCCCAGCGAGCCCAACGCCAGGTCTGATGTGTTGAGCCAGGCATAACGCCGCGCGAGGTCGCCCGGCGGCAGCAGTGCCACATCGGAGCCGCAGGCCTTTTGCACCTTATGGTTGGCGCGCAAAAGTGCGGCGCCGCCCGCGTTCGCAAGATACAGGTACCCATGCTCCCGCAACATGATGTCCGGCCTATCCTCGTTGACCTGCAACTCGTCGGCAGCATTGCGCAGGAACGCGATGCTGGCTTGGGAGATTCGTATATTCACGGCAGTAGTGAACTGCTGCCGGATTGAGGCTGCCGACAGCGCCGACGAGGCATGCTGGTACGTGGGATCGCGCTCGACCACGGTGACGGCGCACCCGGGATCGAGCCGGGTGAGCCAGTAGGCGAGCGCGGAGCCCATGACGCCGCCGCCGATCACGACCACGGAATTGACCGGGCCGGCCAGCATCGGCTAAGTGCGCGGGCTGAGTATGGTGGTGAGCAGATCGGGCGTCGCCGGATTGCGCTCCAGCCGTGGGTGGCGTGCGTGGCCGGCGTAGTGCAGATCGCTGCCGCTGAAAATCTCGTCCTTCTCCAGTAATAGCTGGATGGTGCGCGTCTCATCACCGCCGCCCTTCAAGGCGTCTTGCAGCACGTCCTTGGAATATTTCCGGCCATTGACGGCAATCAAATTCGAGCCGGGCGCGATGCCCGCCGCATCGGCGGGGGTGCCGGCGACCACCGCTCCTATGACCGCGGCTTCATCCTTGACGGTGAAGCCGAGTGAGAACTCCAAATTGGTGTTCTTTTCCATCGCGTCGTCGCCTTTTTCCACTGCGCTAGGCTCGGGCGCAAAAGCCACTTGCCAGCCGCCGGCGGTCAGGCCCTCGAGCGGCGCGTCGGGCTTCAGTCTATTGAGTCGCAGAGTCCAAAAACCGCGCCAGTCATAGGGCATGACGGTATTGAGTGCTTTGACTACATCGTTGAAGTCGTAGGAGAGCACCTTGGGAGGGGTGCTTGGCGCCCCGTAGAACAGCCGGCAGAAATCATCGAGGCTTTTGGCGCCGTGCGTGCTGCTGCGGATCAACGTGTCCGCCTCCAGCCAGAGCATGGCGGACTCCAGATAGAAATCGTTGCCGCGGGTCCGCGAGCGCCACTCAGGCGCCAGGGTGTAGCCGAGCTGTGCGCCGATGGCCGTGTCCTCAAGCGAGCGCCACTCGCGGCCTGTGTGGGTCTGCAACCCTGCGGCAGCGACTGCCCAGGCGTTGCGCGCATCTTCGGGCGCAGCAATGCCGCTGCGTGCACTCAATACCATGCCTAGGTACTGAGTCAGGCCTTCGTAAACCCAGAGTAGGTCGCCGTGCATGGGCGAGTCGTAGTTGCCGGTGGCGAGCCCGATCGGCCTGCGGTACTTGCCGTTCCAAGAGTGCACGTATTCGTGCGGCAGAAGGTCCATGACGCCGCTGCTGCGGCGCAAATCCTCATCGATGAGGGAGCGTTCGCCGGTACGGTTATCGCTCGACTGATGGTGCTCGATGCCCTCAAAGCCGATTTGATCGCTCAACGTCCATAGAAAATGATATTCGCTGTAATGAGTTGCGCCGAACAGCGCGTTGGCTTCGGCCACCAGCTTACGCAGCTGGCCGGTGGTGGCGGCGGGTATGTCGATCGCGGCGTCACTGTCGGCGGCGAGATGCAGATACACGGCGGGCGTGCCGCCGAGTTCGACAGTTTTGAAGTGCCTGCCGGAAAGCACGGGCGAGTCGATCAACGTGGTGAGCGACACGGGGGCGAATTGCGCGCTGTCGCCGCTGCTGCCCGCTCGAGGCAGTGCGGTGCCGAAGGCCCAGCCGACCGGCAGGCGCAGTTTTGCGGCGTACTGCAGGTCGTCCGACTGGCTGCCCGCAGGGTACAACACCAACTGATTCCAAAGAATGAGCGCGAGGGACTCCGTGGCGGTACGCAGCGCATTGTTGTCAGTGGCGCCCAACACCGCATCCACTTCGAACACCACATCGAGCGCGGTGACGCCGGCCGGGATGGTCAGATGAAAGGCGTACATATTGTCGAGATCGCGCTGCCATGGGAGAGTCTGTCCGTTGGCGGAGAACTTGAGCCCGGATATTCCGGCGACCGGACCATCGGGCGAATGATCGCCGGGCAGCCATTTCGGATACAGCAGGGTGAGCTTGCCGGCTTTCACCGGCAGCACGAGATGCGTGCGCTCGATGCCACGCGGGGCGTCGCGCGCATCGACCTCGACGCTGGCCGCAGCGGCCGGGGCGCCAGCATGGGCTTGGGATGCCAAGGCGAACAATGCGCAGAAAGCGAGAGCGGCATCCAGCAATCGGCAGCGGGCGATCGGCATCATCGTGGACATCCCCTTTGTCAAAATTGTAAACACGGCAGCGGATGATATAGGCGCGGGATCGCAAAGGCGAAGCCGGCGGGTAATTGCGAAATGGTTCTCACCTTGAGGGTATCCCTGTCGTCCAAGACCAGGGTTTGGGGTTGTACCGCATCCAAAATGTGACCCAAGGCGTCTCGTATAAACCTGATTTCCATAACGATCATGCAGTTCGCGGCGGCCAAATCGTACGGCTCGCGGGCATCGCGGAATCGCATTGCAGCAAATCTTGTTCTCGATTCTTGGGAGTGTCTGGGTGCAGATCGCAACGAAAAAAATGGAGGCGGCGGCGCCCGAATCCGCGGAGCGTAAGCCGTCCGCGGCGGCGAAGCGCGCCAAGCTCTCGGTGCATCTCATTACCCGCGACGACATGCTGTGGCCGCAGATCTGTGCACACATCGGCGCCGGGCTAATCCTCAAGCAGGTCGACTCCATCGAAGAATTGTTCTCGGCCTCACCCGCTGGCCAGCCCGGCATCATCTTATGGGATGCGCGAAACTCGGGCGATACGGCAGCGGTGCTATCGCGTTTGCAATTGCATTCGCCACGTTTCGCGGTGGTGGCGTTGGACGACGCCGGCAATGCCCCTGCCTGGACCAACTCCGTTGGTCTTAGGCAAGTCATTGCCCAGGTTGAGTTGCCGATACCGGCAGAGGATTTCAAGGCAGCGCTCGACAGCGCCTCTGAGGAGGTCAATGCGCGCACGGCTTTGCTCGGCGACGGCGAGAGCGAAGGCCGCAGCAAGGCCTCCCCACCGCGGCGAATTCCTTGGCTACCAGCCATCATCGGCGTGGCAGTCGCCATCGCCATCGGCATCGCATTTCTGGTGGTGAGGCGCGGCGAGACGCCGCTGCCACCCGTGCCGGCAACGAATTCAAAGCCCGCGCCCGCGCCGGCCGCCAAGCCAATGCCGGGAGCGGAACAGAAGGTCGAAGAAAAGCCCGAGGAAAAAATCGAGCTGCTGATCGAAAAGGCGCAGCAAGCCATGCTCGAACGGCATTTCATTGAACCGGCGGAGGGCAGTGCGCTCGCCCTGTACCGTAACGCGCTGCTGCTCGATTCGAACAACGGCGAGGCTCAACAAGGCTTGCAAAGGCTGGCGGAGATCTTGTTCGCACGGGTGCAGTCCGCGTTGGATGAGCGGAAGATCGACGTGGCATTACAGGCGCTCGAAACCGCCCGCAGCATCAACCCCAACGACAATCGGCTGGCGGCGCTTGATGAACGAATTGCAAGCTTGCGCGCCGAATTTGGACCGGCGCAGATTCTGGCGGCCATCAACGCGCTAAATTTCGATCGAGCTGCGCAATTGATCGACGATGCAGCGCGCAACAAATCACTGGGCAGTGCCAAGCTTGCCCAGCTGCGCGAGGAACTGCGGCGCCGCCACGATTCAGCGGATCTCGCAAACCTGCTGAAGCTGATCGACACTCGCCTGAGCCAGGACAAGGTGGTCGGGCCGCACAACGACAGCGCCGCCTATTACCTGAGCCAGGCACGGGCGGGAGGCGCTGGTGCGGCAGCGGTGCAGGCGCAATCATTGGAAATCAACAGGCGGCTGACAGCGACCCTGCACGCCGCCATTGAGCAGCGCCGCTTCGCCGATGCCGAGCGGCTGGTTGCGGACGCCCGGGGTGACGGAGTTCTTGCATCGACGGTCGCGTCACTGCAGCACGACCTAAGCGCGGCGCGCGGGTCGCCGGCCGCGGTAGTGCCGGAGACCCCGCAGAACATTGATCCTCGCGCGGTCCAGGTACAGCTGCTCGAGCAGTCGCGCGCGGCGCTCGACGGCGGCCAGCTCGGAAGAGCGGAGTCGCTGCTGCAGACGGCGGCGAGTTTGGGTGCGTCGGCAGAATTGAATCCGCTCAAGGAGCGCTTGGCGCAGATGAAACTTGCCGGCTCTGCTCCGCCACAGGTCGCGGAAGGCTCCTTGACCCGGGTTAGAGGCATCGAAATCGATTATCCCGGCGATGCGCTGCGCAAGGATATCGAAGGCTGGGTGGAGCTCTCCTTTACTGTCACTGCGGAGGGCAAGGTTACAAAAGTCGCCGTTCTCGATTCAAGTCCAGCGGGCGTGTTCGAGATTGCCGCGGCGAAGGCGCTGTCACGGGCGCGCTACAAGCCCATGCTTCAGGATGGCAAACCCATCGTGGTCGGTAGCAAACTGCGAATTGCGTTTCGCCTGGCGAAGTAGCGCATGACGACGAACAATCTCTTGGCCGGCATCGATCAACACGCGACGACTGTTGTTGCCGCGGTCAGCGCTGCGGCCGCTACAGCGGGATTTGGGGCCGCTGCGCCCGCAGTCGCCGCGCTCAAGCGCACCACGCTGCGCTGCCTGGTGGTGCACGATGATCTAGAGCTGCGGCTACGTCTCGGTGCCCTGGCGCGGCGGGCCACTCCGACATTGGACGCGGACTGCGTTACTTGCGCGAGTTTCGATGCGCTCACGCCCGAGCGCCTGACGGGCTATGTCGCGCTCTTGCTCATCGTTGAATTCAATGTGCGCGACAGCACACTCGAACCGCTGGCGCGGCTGGCGCGCGCGCGCAGCCTGGCGCCACGCTTGCCCATCTTTGTGTTCGCGCGCGGCGGCGACGAGCGCAACGCGGCCCGCACCATTCTTTCGGGCGCCAATGACTACTGGCCCATTCACGCTGTGAAAATGGGTGAATTAGGTGCGGTGCTGCAGCCGCTGGTGGAACCGATCGTGGACGCGGGAGCCGCGGTCGCGGCCGCTGTGGATCCTTGGCGCCAGCCGCGGATCGCCGGCTATCGCCTGGTGAAGACTATCGCGGAATCCAATATGGCCGCGGTCTATCTGGCCCGCAACGACGAGTTGCCGCAGCCTGTCGCGCTTAAGGTGCAGGCGCTCAAGGGGCGCTATGTAGTCTCCGAGGCGGATCGGCAGCGCTTCGTGCGCGAATGTCAGATCTTGTCCGCGCTGAATCATCGCTCGATTGCCGATGTGCTGGATTTCGGCATTACAGACGACTATCTCTATCTTGCGCTCGAGTATTTCCCGTGCGGCAGCCTGCGCGACCGGTTGAAGAATCCCGTAAGCGAGGCCGATGCCATGAATTATGCGCGGCAGATCGGCGAGGCGCTGGCAGTGCTGCATGCCGCGCATGTCGTGCATCGGGATCTCAAGCCGTCCAACTTGATGCTGACCGACGACAATCGAGTGATATTGATCGATTTCGGCTCCGCTTGCATGCAACTGGAGGCCAGCGACTTGTCACGGTCGGACCTGTGTACGGGCACTCCCTACTATGTATGTCCTGAGCAAATCGACAATCGTGATCCGGATGGACGCGGCGACCTATACAGCTTGGGAGTCGTGCTGTTCGAGATGCTGGCCGGCGCTCTGCCGTATGTGGGGAATACTTTGGCGGAGATCTTCGCCGGGCATCACTCGTCGCCCGTGCCACGGCTGCCGCAACGGGCAGCGCGGTACCAGGCCATCGTCGATCGCCTGCTCGCCAAGGACCCGGCCGATCGATATGCGTCGGCGAGCGTGTTTTTGGATGATTTAGCCACGGTGAGCGCGTCCGAGCGCGCATCCGCCGGCAATTAGATTTTAAGGGAGTGGCTATCGCATGAATTCTCGGTTAGCGAAAGTCTTGAGGCCGATGCTGACGCCTGCCGGCTTGCTGGTGCTGGTGGTCATTCTGGGCTTGAGTTTCGTCGCCGTGGTGCTGGTGCCCGGACTGCAGCTCGCCGGCGAAGTCGCCGACAGCTCGACGGCGCTCAAGCTGCTGGGTGAACAACAGCGCCATCCCACGTTGATCCGCGCCTCGCTTGAATCCATTCATGACCGTTTGGCCGGCCGCGGCTACATTCAAGAGGCCGCGGATCAGCTGCGGGCGTCCAGCAGCCAGCTGGACACGGCATTGCATGAATTGACAGTGCCGCAGCCGGGGAGCTGGTTTTCCTTGCTGGCGGACAGCGGAGCGAAAGGCAGGCCGATCGCCGGCAAGCACGCGGCCGCATTGCTGGAGATTTGGGCCAAGGAACTGGTGGTGCTCAACCCGGTACTCGGTTTTCGTGGGGTTCCGTATCAAGACAATGAGTCGACCGGCACTAATCTGAACGAGGGCGGGCGGCAATTGGATCGCGACGTCAGCGCGGCGCTGCGCGCCGGCCGCCACGCCTTGCCGCAGCTCGACGCTGAGTTCACGGCCATTGCGGCGGAATTGCAATCGACCAATTTGCGTTCCGCCACACAGCTGCGCGTGGTGCTGTTGTCAGGCTTGGTGATCGCGCTGGCCTTGGTGGGGCTAGTCAGCGTGCTGCTGAGCGCGCGACAACGTCAGGAGAGCACGTTGCGCATGGCACGGCAGCAGACCGCCGACATTTTGCGCACCGTCAAGGACGGCTTGTTTCTGCTCGACCGAAACCTGGTGATCGGCTCAGCGTATTCCGCGTCGCTGGAAACACTGTTTCAACGCAAGGATTTCGCGGGCATGTCCTTCGAGAGCTTGCTCAAGAACATCGTCTCGGAACGCACTCTCGCCACGGCACTGAAATTCGTGAAAATTCTCTGGGCAGAACGCACCAATGAGAAGCTGGTCAAGACCATCAACCCCCTGGGGGAGGTGGAAGTACATCTCGACGGCGGCAGCGGCCGATCCGACTCGCGCTATCTGCAATTCGATTTCCATCGAGTGCGGGTCGACGGGGAGATGACACATGTGTTGGTATCCATCTCCGACGTGACCGCCCGGGTGGACTTGGCCAAGGAACTGCAGACCGCGCAAAACCAGGCCCAGGGCCAGGTCGACACCTTGCTCGGCATTCTACACATCGATCAGGCACAGCTGCAGTCATTCCTCAATGACTCCAATGCAGCGATGAAAATGATCAACGCAGTGCTGCGTGAGCCGACGCGGGAGGAGGGTGTGTTTCGCAAGAAGCTCGACACGCTGTTCCGCCAGGTGCACTCGGTCAAGGGCGAGGCCGCGGCATTGGGGTTGTCGTCGATCGAAACTCGAGCGCATGCCTTCGAGGATGATCTGAAAGCACTGCGCGATCGCCCCAGCCTGTCCGGCAATGACTTCCTGCCGTTGGTGATCAAGCTCGACGATTTGTTGACGCATCTGCAATCGGTCAGCGACTTGGTGGCCCGCCTATCGCACCTGCAAATTGTGCAGGGCGATGTGGCGCATATCACGACGGCGGTGCTGGAAGAGGAGCAGGCGGCGCAGACCGGGAAAGTCGATGGCGGACTCGCCGCGACTCTGCAGAAGCTGTGTCTGCGCATGGCAGCCGAGAACGGCAAGGAAGCAGCATTGCATTGCACAGGATTCGAAGCGGTGCCCGCCGACTATCGGCGCGCCATCAAGGACATCGGAATTCAGGCCATACGCAACGCCATGGTGCACGGCATCGAGCCGCCGGACGCCCGGACGGCCGCCGGAAAATCTCAGGCCGGCGCGGTGCGTCTGTCGTTCCAAGACCTGGGCGAGGCCGGCTACAAGCTCATTATCGAGGATGACGGCCAGGGGCTGTCGACGGAGCGTATCAAGGAGGTGGCGATCAAAAAGGGGTTCATCACGCCGGAGCGGGCGCAGACCTTGGACACCAAGCAAACTTTTGCGCTGCTGTTTCAACCCGGCTTTTCCACCCTAGAGGCCGCGACCAAGGATGCGGGCCGCGGCGTGGGTATGAATCTCATTGCTGAACTCTCCAATCAATTGGGGGGCCGTGTTTCGGTGGGAACCAGCCTCGGTAAGTTCACACGGCTGACTTTGACCTTGCCGCGCCAGGCCAAGCGCGCCGATGACACGGAGGCGGCGTGATGCGCAGCGAGGCCAAGACTTCCTTGAAGCTCATGATCGTCGATGATTCCAACATCATCCGCCGGCGCATCGAGCGCTCGCAGCAAATCGCCCGCTTGGAGGTGGTCGGAGCTGCCAGCAACGGGCGCGAGGCGGTGGAGTTGTTCCGCCGCACCCAGCCCGATGTGGTCACCATGGATCTGACCATGCCCGAGATGGACGGGGTGGAGTGCGTGCAGGAACTGGTGGCGATCAATTCCAATGTGCTGATCCTGGTGGTCTCGGCTCTCGCCGACAAAGCCACTGCTGTGGACGCCATCGAGAAAGGCGCCAATGGCTTCTTGTGCAAACCGTTTACCGATCGCCAGCTCAATGATGCGCTGGAAGAGCTGTTGTCGGAGGCGTAATGCTCAAAGAGGCCGAGATCCGCACGTTCATCGAAGGGGCGACGAATTATTTCGAGGTCTCGGCGCAGCAGTCGGCCTCGGTCGGATCGCCGTATCTGGTGACTGATGGAAATCCGGGTGCTTATGAATACACGGGGGTGATCGGCATTTCCGGGGCTCGCAAGGGCATCGTGTACTTCAGCGCCCCCCGCGGCATGCTGACGGTGCTGCTGATGCGCATGCAGGAGACCGACACCAGTGATGACAATATCAAAGACCTGGTGGGAGAAGTGGCGAACACCATCTCCGGCAATGCGCGCCGTGATTTCGGCAAGAACTTCGTCATTTCGGTACCGGTGGTGATCGCGCACGATAGCGACAAGGTCACGGCACCGCACAGGCGCTCCTATGTGATACCGATCAACTGGCGTACGCACTCGGCCAAGCTGGTGGTGTGCCTGGAGTAGGGTGCAAGTCGCCGCGACATAACTGTCATCCAGGAACGCGCGCTCAAGCCGTAGCGAGGCCCAGGGAGGCGATTCGCGCGACCTTACACATCGGCAAGCTGGCACGCACCACGAATCCCATGGAGTCGTAGAGGCGGCGCGCGCCCGCATTGGCTTCGCTGACGTGCAAAAACGACCGAACGCCGCGCTGCCGGTGCCTGCATAGGAGCGCCTGAGTAAGGCGTCGGGCATAGCCTCGCCCGGTAAAAACAGGGTGCGTGCATACGCCGCTGATTTCCTGCAAGCCGGACAATGCCAGGCGCTCACCGGCCATGGCCACGAGCATGGGGCCCTCGTAGATCCCCAAGTACAGGCCCAAATCGGCGGTGCGTTCGCGAAAAAAATCGGGAA
>JBBRQO010000048.1:0-27861 GCA_038226325.1 Steroidobacterales bacterium
CGGCAGCCGAATGACATCGATGCCCTCGCGAACGAGAAGGTTGCGAAATGCTTCGGTATATTTCGTGTCTCGATCGAGGAGCAGATAGCTCGTGTCGTGCAGGAATCCGTCGTCTTTATCAGTGATGTTGCGCGCGACCTGCATCATCCACGCGTTGTCCGGATGGGACGTGATGCCGGCGAGATGCACGCATCGGGAGGCGATATCGATAAAGAACAGCATGTAATAAGTGGTAAGGCCCTTGAGCGTGAAGACCTCGACGCTCAGGAAGTCCGTCGCCGACAGGCATTCCCAGTGAGCCTTCAGAAACGTCGACCATCGGGTGTGCGTGTCGCGCTCGGGAGCGGGCTCGATCCCGTTTTCCTTCAGGATATTGGCGATGGTGCCGCGTCCAACCTGATGCCCCAAGTTGGCCAGCGCGCCTTGAATTCGCGTGTATCCCCAGGAGGGATTATCAAGGGCCATGCGGAGCACGAGATCGACGATCGTGGTCATGACACGAGGCCGCCCAGGGCCACGTCGATGGCTGTAGTTCCACTTCCGCGCCACCAATTCCCGATACCATCGCAACAGTGTGTCGGGCGTGACCAGGGTTTCAAGCTCGCGCAGCCCCTTGCGCCCGAGTGTTTGCGCCTTCCTGGCAAGTCGGCGGCGTTCGGCATCGGTGAAGCAAAGGCGCCGGCCGCCCAGACGCTCTTGCAGCACTCGGTTCTCTTCCTTTAGATACTCGATCACGTCCAGTTGACGGCGGTTGACCCAACCGGCGAACATCAGCATAAGCAGGTGAAGAGGCTGAAGTAGTGGAGACATGGTGCTCAAGTATATCGGCTACTCGGAGTTTGTGTCCCATTTGGCAAGCTCGCAGCGCGGACCCAATAGTTTCGTCCGAACATTGGACACAGGTAGGACTAGAATAGGCGTACCCAGATTGGGATCAGCATTATGACCGAAACAGACCTTTTGGCACGAATCACGGTTAACCCGAAAGTCTTCGGCGGCAAGCCCATTATTCGTGGACGCCGCCTAGCTGTGGAGCACGTGCTCGGCATGCTTGCAGCAGGTGATACTCCTCAAGCTATTCTCGAGGCCTACCCGTACCTCGAGCCTGAGGATATTCAGGCCTGCTTGGTTTTTGCACGCAGACTTGTGGGGCGGGAGCGTGTCGAGCCTGTTATCGACGTTGCATGAAGCTATTGCTCGATACGTGCGTTTGGCCCGGAGCAGCGGCCGAGCTTGCGGTACATGGTCATGACGTAGTGTGGGCCGGCGACTGGCCCAACGATCCAGGCGACGAGGAGATTCTGGGGTTTGCTCTGAGGGAAGGCCGTATTGTCGTGACACTTGACAAAGATTTCGGTGAACTTGCCGTGGCGTTCGGTCATGCCCACTCTGGGATCATACGACTGGTGAATTTTCAAATATCAAAGCACGCAGCCGTGTGTCTTGGCGCAATCCAGAAGCACGGTGAAGACCTTGCAAAGGGAGCAATCGTCACTGCTGAACCAGGAAGATTGCGATTACGTCCAGCACCGGCACCTTCCGCTGACGCTTCCGATGATTGAGGGACGTCGGGACGTCGAACGTCCTAGCACCCGCGCAGCTCGTTTGCAATGGTGTCGTTCCAGTATTTGGACACTACGGCCTGGCGATCGCAGAATCGCGACACTCCGATATTGGGAAACTGTCGTTCGAACAGGCTACCGTTCCGATCGAAAAGCAAGTCGCCGAATTCTTGAAAAAGGTAATGAAGCTCGGGGCGCTGCGAACTGCCGATCCGAAGGTCGCCGCTATTCACCTCCTGAGTTTGCTCGAATCAGAGCTGCTGCAACGCGTGCTTCTAGGCGTGATAGATACTGTGAAGCCTGAAGTATTGAGCGGTGCCGTACGCCGCGCAGTGGATGCGTTCCTTTCTGGGTACGGGCGGCGCTAGCCGTTTTCGAATTCAGTCCGCTAAAAAAAGTATTCAAGCGCCGCGTTGATTACGCATGATAAGGCTTCGCGTTATCGAGAGTAAAGCGTCTATCTAACTAGAGTCGGCGCTGGTCTAGCGTCAGCGTTGTTTGGATTTCCATCGCGAAAATGTCCTGCGTATGGCGCAAGCTTTGTGGAGTGAATCCGCGTCATCGATCTGTTCCAGGTCTGCCTGGTAAGAAAGCGCGTCGCACATCTCCACATTCAATTGACCGGCGATTCGGTCAATCGCGGCGCGGCCAGCTACGTGTTGACCGTCACGTCGAGCGTGTGCGCGCCCATTGACGAAATCTCGGAGAACATCCTTTATGTATGTCGATAGCGATGTCATCGATCAAGTATGCGCGTGAAGCCTAGAGCGTCAAGGTTAAATCGGGTAATAGTTCGCGACGCGAATTCGCTTACTCGAGTGCGTCGGGCGTCAACGGCTCTCATTGCTCATTGCTTTGCCTGTGCAATCATTTCGAGCCAGAGCTCCAGTGATCGGTCATGCCAAGAATGTTTGCTGAGCAAATAGGGCCGCACCTCCTCTAGGTAGCGGATCTTTAGCTCGCCGGCATCGATTAGGCCTGCCCGAGCAAGTCCAAGTAGGTCTTCACGATCGCGTTCGCTATTGCGTTCCAACTTGGACAAAGCCAGGTCCATAGGGTCTAGTGCAAACAGACGCAGATGTTTCCACGTTGCGTCGGGGAACATCGGACGAAGGCGGGACACCCAATCGCAAGGCGGCGTCGCCACGCCAACATATTGAACATACAGCCGGTACTTCAGATGAAGACTGGATCTCATTCCGGCGATAGCTTCGACATCATCCTCGTTGTGCTGCTTAGCCACTGACAGAAAATCGATATCCGAAGTCGCGCGGCCGATGCCATATTGCTGTGTAACGACAAATCCCCCGAGACAATGAAGCGCCAGATTTCCGTGCAGTCGTTCGTCAATTTCTTGCAGGAACGATCGCCAGGGTTCGATGGGAATTGCCTGCCCTCTGCCGGATCTATGCGCCATAGGAGAGCTGGTCTGCACTCATCCCCGTCAGCAAGTTCCAGTGCTCAGCGAGCGGCGAGCGGTTCGCTTTAAGCCAACGACGTTCCGCCTCTGGCATCGAGTCTCGGCAAAGAGTGTCTTCGCGAGCGAGTCGAGACCGTTCGAGTGTAGCCTCGGCGGCCGATAGCCGCTCGAACGCAGAGCCTCGCGTCGACTTCGCGACGTCTTTAGCAACGCCCACGAGAAATCCCAGGCGATTTTGAGCATCCTTGAGTTTCACCTGATCGGCAAGCCAGGACCACTCGAGATCGGGGTACTTGCAGAGGATCCACGGTAACGCTTCCGTCAATCGGACCTCGAGATCTCGTTGTACCAGGGCCTGGATTAGCAGGGCGGCGGGATTCGTTCGATGCGCGCGCAAATGCGCAAACCCAGGGTAGCCCAAACCTGCCAGCTGCCTAGCAAGCTTCGCGGGGTCCAGATCATCGATCAAGGTATCCGCCTTGGGCACGGGGAGGAGGGTGGGCGATAGGGCGAACGCCTTCGTCGCCCGCTCAGCGAGTTCAGGTGTGACGAAGCGCAGACCCTTCTCGAGTTGGGACAGATAAGGCTGAGACACTCCAAGTCGTTTGGCGGCCATGAGCTGTGTTAGCCGGGCTTGTTTTCTACCTACCTTCAATTGCTGATGATTCATGGCCATTCAAATATAGCAAACTATGCTATATTCACAACCCAATAACTCTTAATCCTGCAAAGTGCCACTTACGTGACCAACTGCGATTTAGTGTGCCAGGATTGTGCCTTGATGAGCTTGGTTTGCAGTGCGGCAAGCGCTGCAAGTTATTGATTAATAAGGCCCTGCAAACCCTTTTTTGCGCCTGAAAATCCGCGTGTCGGGGGGTTCAATTCCCTCCCTGCAATAAATCAATGACTTAGGCGCGTCCGACCAACACGAAGTGTGGAATACTGTAGCGCTGTCGATAGAATATTCCACAACCTGACCAATTTCGGTTTCGTAAGTCTCTGGTCCCGCCAGGAAACCGGCCCGTAGAGCGAGTGAAACAACGGACAGAGTTATCACGGCGGCACCAATTTGGTAGCCGCACCGTTCGTTGTGCCGGATAGTCGGCGCGCGGCCAGGGTTGCGGTGCCACGGTGGCGACCTTCGATTGCTGCAGGCGCTTCGCGCGCCGCGGGCTGGTGGGGATTGGAAATGCATGTCTGGCTCGCGAGCCACAGAGAACACCATCGCGCTGTGAATCGTGTCGACGCGCGTGGGCGCCTAACGCGCCCCGGCGACACCGCGCGCCATACGCAGCACGTTCTCGCGGTGAAAGTCCAAGTAGCGCCGCTGACCTTGCGAGAATGCACCAACGTTCACGCGGCCTTCGAGATTAATGCCCATGCGTGTCAAGGATTTCGGATCGGCCACCGGCGACACAATCAGTTGTCCGGAGTCTTCGAAGAAGATGAAGCCCTTGTCGAATAGGTGATCGATCGTCGGCGTCAGAAGCAGGCCGTTCTCGCCATCGAGCCGCTGATCGTTGCTGCTGTCGCGCCAGGGCTGGACGTGGCTCGCGATCAGGTGCGCCATGCGCTCGATCTTTGTGATGCACCAGGCACGCTCGACCGACCGCACGTTGTCCCGAAAGACGCCTTGAACGTTGTCGCCGCTCTTCGTGGTGGGCAAGGTGGCACGATAGCCCAAGGCCGAAATTGCGGACTTGGCGGCCTTCAGATCTGCTGCAATCGCGCGCAGTGCGGTCTCGCGATCGAGCATGTGATCGGTAAATACAACGTCGATGTCGACAGAGAGCCGCGGCATGTCGTGCAGAAACAAGTTGAGCGCCGTACCTCCCTTGAGTGCGAAGCGCGGTGACTGGAACACCGCGGGTGCTATTGCCAGCAGCAAGCGGACGGTATCGACGTACTGCTGATTCATGCTCGTCTCAAGTCGAGTCGCTCGCCGGATTTCGCGACGGCGACCCAGCGCTTTCCGCCGCCGATACGTTGGCTATGGCGCTTGGCCGTAGCCGCCCAGGGGAGGTCGAACTCGTTCCCGAGCGTTTCTGCCAGGCGGATAACTTTTATCCGTGTCGTGTGAGCGAGCAG
The DNA here is from genome assembly GCA_038226325.1 of Steroidobacterales bacterium. GTDB lineage: Bacteria > Pseudomonadota > Gammaproteobacteria > Steroidobacterales > Steroidobacteraceae > Bog-1198. The sequence goes on from JBBRQO010000048.1 coordinate 5,071, forward strand.
TTCATCGAGAGCTTTTTCGCGGAGCGTGCGTAGGTTCTCGACTAGTTGTCGCGCTTCCTCAAGGGACTGAGCCTTCCCGACGTCGCTTAAGAGTTCGAGAAGCGCGCGCTCGGGCACAGAGACGAGTATTTCGGGGCGGCCATTTGGGATAGGTTGCAGCCCGAACCCGCTGCGTAGTTCGGCATCGAACAGCTGGGTCACCTGATAGCGGCTGGGAAAGCGCTGTATAAACCAGGCGGGTAGCCGCTTTGGTTGCTCGCCCCATAAGGTCAGGACTTCCCAGAAGGCGACGTTCTGGCGAATCCCGCGCCACGCCAGTGCCGTCTTGCCTCCAACATGAAGGCCGGGTATGCGCTGGCTGAGATAGGCCAGACAGCCGTCGCGCGTGAGGGTATCGCCGGGCAGCATGTAGGCGCCACGCCCAAGATGGGTGAGCCATCCACTGCGTGCAAGAGCCGAGGATCTGAATTCGCTGACCCCATGTTCTCGCAGTGCGGCAGTACTGAGAGGCTCGCCACGAGGAAGCTTGCCCAGGACATTCTTGAATGAAAGCCGGTGATTACTTGATGCCATAGATCAACTATAAGGTATCGAATCATGCAGTTGCAAGGCGATGGTGGATAAATTGATAGCAATAGTTGATTCAATAGATCAACTATCATTCATAAATAATTCCGTAGGACGGCCTCGGGTGCGACGCTTCGATGTGGAATATCCCATAGCCGTATCTAAGCGAATCAGGGGCTTATCTATACATAAGTACAAGGACTATTCCACACCTCTCTTCTAAAATACCTTTAAATATCAGTGGGTTGTGTGTATTTGAAAGCCGGGCTGAAAATCCGCCTGTCAGGGGTTCGATTCCCTCCCTGACAGCCAATAAAATCAATAGATTACGATATTATATTAATCTATTTTATATGGAATATAAATACGACCATGGAATAAATGCCCTTTCAAATCAAAGGAATGAACCCGAAGCACATTTTAGGTAATAAATTTCTGTCCGTTTGCTCGGGGGATTTCGACGCGGAGCGACCTGAGCGTTATGGCATACTATGCCAATAAGCACTCGGCGCTGGAATTAACAAATGCCCACAAGAAACGTCGTTCTAACGGACTATCAGGCCGAGCTCGTGGAGCGTCTTGTCACTTCAGGCCGTTATCAAAACGCGAGCGAAGTGCTGCGCGAAGGGTTGAGGCTGGTGGAGGATCAGGAAGCGGAAGCCAAGGCGCGAATTAAGGCCCTGCGCGATGCCGCGCGAATAGGGATCGCGGACATTGAAGCGGGAAGGTATCGCACGTTCAATTCACCAGCAGATCTGAATCTGCACTTGGGAACGCTGATAGATAACGCTCTGGCCCTTAAGCGCAACGACACGATTGGTGAATGACCACGGAGGTACATCCGTGGACAGTGCAACTCACCGCAACCGCCGAATCCGATTTCCAGGGCATCATCGCGTGGACATTGGAGCAGTTCGGCGATCGGCAGGCGCGTGTCTATGCCGAGACCATTTTGGCTAGTCTCGTTGCGCTCACCGATGGACCAACGACAGTCGGCGCTAAAGATCGTAGCGAGATCGGAAGAGGACTGTTTACGCTGCATGTAGCCCGCGGCGGCCGCAAGGGCAGGCACTTCGTCTTATTCCGGATCGCACAGGGTGGTGGGGAGCGCCAGGTCGAGGTTCTTCGACTGCTTCACGACGCGATGGATCTCGGCACTCAGGCTCTTGATGAGTGAGAACCGATCTGCGAGACCGCGCTAGAGCAATTGTTCGGCACACTGTCGGCTAGACAGCGACGTCCGCCGGGCCCTCCGCTCCTTAGCGGTTAAGCAAGTCATAGATCAAACGATCAAAGCGACCAACCCATGAATTCTCACCCACACCAGCGATGTAAAACTCGTGAGGCCTGATGCAAATCTTAGGAAGTTCGGAGTACACCCTCCGGTTGGTGAGCCCGATGAGATGAGTGGACTTCCCAGGATTCAGTGGACACGTCGTCGCCTTAGTTCGGCTCTTTCGTATTCCTCGGGACTCACGCCGCCTAAATGACTGTGGCGGCGCGTAGGATTGTAGAATGAGTCAATGTAGTCAGATATCTCGGCCTGTGCAAGCTCGCGAGTTCTGTAGATTTTCTTCTTGATACGTTCTTTCTTGAGGCTGCTAAAGAATGATTCGGCAACCGCGTTGTCCCAACAGTTTCCGTGACGGCTCATACTTGGTTCAAGATGATTGGTCTTGCAGAACCTCCGCCAATCGTCGCTGCCATATTGCGAGCCTTGGTCAGAATGAATGATCGCTTTGCGCGATCGACGGCGGCGCACCGCCATCAACAAAGCATCAAGTACAAGCTCGCGGGCTATTGTCGGTCGTGTTGACCACCCGACGATCTTTCTGGAGAACAAATCCATGACCACGGCGAGGTAGAGCCAGCCTTGCCAGGTACGAATGTACGTTATATCCGTAACCCAAGCCTTGTTCGGACTCGCGACGTCGAAATTGTGCTGCAGGACGTTTGGGATCAGCACGGAGGGCTTGGGTGCAGAGTTGTGCCGGGTTTGATACCCTCGGACCGCTCGTATCTTGTTAACGCGCATCAGTCGCATCACCCGGTGCTTGCTGCAGGTCTCGCCCGCCTCCCGAAGGTCGAGGAATACTCGTGGCGCTCCGTAGATCCCGTGGCTTGCCGCAAACGACGCGCGGATCAGCCGGACGAGCCTAATGTCCTCGAGGGCTCGCTGACAGACGGGCTGATGCAGCCAGGCGTAGTAACCGCTCGGAGCGACCTCAAGTGCCCCGCACATCGTTCGGACGTTGAAACAATTGCGGTTGGCTTTGATAAATTCGTAAGTCTGACGGATCTTCCCCGTACTCGCTTTGGTACGCATCTGCATTCCTCCGCGCCGGTAACGCCGTTAGTTTCTCGCGTCCACAAAAAGCTGGGAAGTCCAGTCCATTTCTTAAGTGAAGATTGCCCATGAAAGCTGGCAGGGCAACACGGCATTCTGGAAGGTGCTTCGTGTAGAGTTTTAGCTCGCAACAGCAGCGCTTTGCTCCTTCAGCGCAAAAGTTTGAGGGTTTCAACTACGGCGGCGCGACACTCGTCGACCGCGTCGGTCACGGCATCGGCGTCGGCGTCCTGCTTGCCAATTCCCTCCCAGTGGGTTTGCCAACTTTGCATCAGGGCGTTGGCCTTTGCGGAAACGGACTCCGGCATCGCTGAGCTGAAATCGCGGATAGTTTCGATGTACACCCACCCGGTTCGGGGATTGCCGCGCACGTTGTCGTGATCGTAATGACCATGATACACAATTTGCTTCATCTCCCCGAGAGCGACAAGCATCTGAAATGCGGCTTGACGGGTTGTGCGGTTACGCTCACTCCGTTCGGTACGCCATGCCGTGTAGCTAAAGCTCGACAACGCCACGATTAGGCTAATGATCGCGATTGCGTTGATGCGTAATTGCGATTTTATCGTCGATGACACCGATGATCCCCGGTATGCGTGCCTTGAGGATTCTACACCGTTCTGCAAAGACGAGAGGTCACCGCCGTTCGCCGTGTTGACACGCCCCCGAAAAACCGGACACCCGCAAATGTGAGTTTTGCGACAAAATCAGATCCTAAGGGACGGAGGTTTTGTTGTGAAGAGGAAGTGGTGGCCCGTCAAGAATCGCGAGATGGCGAAGTATTTGATGGGCAGATATTCGGTCAGCGCAAAGAAGGCGTGCCGTTGCTTGATTTTGCATCGTTCGGCTTACTACTACCGAATCTACACCAACCCACTGACGGAGCTGCGCCAGCGGATCCGAGATCTGTCGCATGCACGTGTACGGTTTGGGTATCGACGGATTTACATGCTCTTGCAGCGAGAAGGCTGGAAAATTGGTGTTAAGAAGATGTATTGAGTGTATCGTGAGGAAAACCTGGGATTAAGGCGTAAACGGCCTTGGCGCCACGTATCCGCAGTGCACCGGGAACAGCATGCGCCGGCGACACGACCCAATGATGTCTGGGGAATGGATTTCGTGGCGGACCAACTTGCCGACGGGCGTAAGATTCGAACGCTGACCATCATCGATTTGTTTACGCGCGAATGTCTCAGCATTGAGGTCGGCTATCGATTGCGCGGCGAGCACGTCGTTGCAGCAATGAATCATTTGAAGTACGACCGCGGCGTCCCACAACGGATAGCATGTGACAATGGATCAGAGTTTGCAGGTGGCCTCATGGATTTCTGGGCGTACACCAATAAGGTAAAGATCGACTTCAGTAGGCGGGGCAAACCAACCGACAATGCGTTCGTCGAATCCTTCAACGAACGATTTCGCGAGGAATGCCGAAGCGTCACTCGACCGTGCGTCAGAAAATCACCGAGCCGTCCAACGGCCTCGTCATTCTTCAGTTCTGCGCGGTAGCGGCGGCCGAACTCGGTCCAGCGCGCGGGATCGTGACCAAACCATGTGCGCAACTCCGGGCTCGGTGCGACTTCCTTCAGCCACAGCGTTAACGCCGCCTTCTCTTTGCCCCAGCCGCGCGGCCACAGCCTGTCCACCAGCACGCGCGTGCCGTCGAACTTGCCGGGCGGATCGTAGACCCGCTTGATCTGAATCTGCGATGCCCGCTTATGCATGTCGTTTAGCCGCTTCCGAGCCCGGCTGGAGCGCCAGCGGGGTCCGGAAAAATAAACGATCGACGGCCCGGGGATAAAGCGGGCGCAGCTTCACGATGAAATCCCACGCCATCAGCAGGGCGCCCAGCGCAAACACCACATCGCCTGGGAAGCGCATCCATTGCCAGAATGTCGTCGTGTCGTAGAACGCCCCGCTGCGGGCGTGGGCGTAGCCGTTCTGATAGACATCCGCCAGTTGCGCCCAGCCGATGGGAAAGAAGTTGAATACGATCCACAGCGCGAGACCTGCGTTGTACAGCCAGAAGGCCCAACGACCAAGCTTTTCGCTGAAACGCGCGCCTTCACCGGCCATGTAGCGCAGGCAGAAGTAGATCAGACCGAGTCCGAGCAGACCAAAGGCGCCGAACAGCGCGGTATGGGCGTGGTTGAGGGTTAGGAAGGTGCCGTGCTCGTAGTAGTTCACCAGCGGCGCATTGAGCACCCCGCCGCCGAACACGCCGGCGCCGACGAAATTCCAGAACGCCGCGCCGATGATATAGAGGTAGGCAAGGCCATATTTGAAGCTCTGCTGGCCCTTGATGAGGTGGTGGTTCTTGATGGCGTCGAGAATCAGGAGCACCAGGGGTAGTACCTCGATGAACGAGAACACCGAGCCCACCGGAACCCAAAGATCTGGCCCGCCGACCCAATAGAGATGGTGGCCCGTGCCAAGGACGCCACCCAGGAAGATCAGGATCAGCTCGAAATAGACGGCGCGCTCGGCTAGTCGGCGCGACACCAGGCCGATCGACATCAGCAGATAGGCGCTGACGGCGGCCGCGAAGAACTCAAACGACTGCTCGACCCACAGATGCACCACCCACCAGCGCCAGAAGTCGGTGATCGTGAAGGATTTCTCGATGCCCGTCAGCGGAATCATGCCGAAGGCGTAGAGCAGCGCGATATTGATCGTGGACGCCCATAGGAGGTTCTCCAGGCGGATGTTCCCCGACCAAAACTGACGGGTCGCCTGAACGAGCAGTGGCCTTGTCGGCCAGAGGGCGCGAAAGACCAGCAGGCTCCAGATGATCAGGCCGGCGAAGAAGCCGATCTGCCAGAACCGTCCCAGCTCGATGTAGGAGAGGCCCTGATTGCCGAACCAGAACCAGCCGGCCTTGATGCCGCCCATGATCCCGAAATAGTCGCCGACCAGAGCACCGACGACCACAGCGACGGTGACGTAGAACAGAACGTCGACTAGCAGACCCTGATGTTTCGCTTCCTGGCCGCTGATGGCCGGGGCAAGGAACAGCGCCGCGCCGATCCAGGACAGGCCGATCCAGACGATCGGCGTCTGGGTGTGGACGTCGCGCAGGAAGTTGAACGGTAGATATCTGTCCACCGCCAAACCATAGAAATCGGCGCGCTCCGAATAGTAGTGGGCCATGATCGCGCCCACGAGGATTTGCAGCAGGAACACCGCGGCGACGACCAGAAAGTACTTGCCCGTCTTGCGCTGGCTCGCGGTGAGCGTCCGAAAGCGGACGAGCACCGGGTCCATTGGCGCGTTGTCCGCATCGTTCAGATATCGCTCGTAGACGAACAGCACAGCGCCGATGGCTAGGAAGGTCAGCGCAATGCTGCCCCAAGTCCACAGGAAGGTGGAGGTCGCCGGCGCGTTGCCGACGAGGGGCTCGTAGGGCCAATTCTGGGTCCAGGACGTGTGGCTTCCGGGCCGCCGTGCCACGGTCGTCAGGGACGAGAAGATCAGAAAATCGGCGGTCTGGTCGGCGCTGGTGGCGTCGAGACTTGCGGCGTGGGTCCAGCCCTTGGCGAAGTCGTCGTGCAGCAGTTGGCTGCTGATCTGACCGCGCAACGTGACAATCGCCGCCGCCAAAGCTGTCGGGACGACTGTCCGGCGGGCCGTGAGGTCCAGGCCTTGCAACTCAGACTGCATGGCGCTGCGCGCGAGCCACTGCTGTTCGGTCCTGAGCGCCGCATACGGCTTGCCAAACTGCGTGAGCGCGATGTTGGCCTCGGTCAGGTGGGCCAAGGCCACCAGATTGGAAGCGGTGTAGTCCTCGCCGAAATAGGAACCCATCCCGTAGAGGCTGCCATAGTCCATGAGGTCCGCGCGTTGAAAACCGGACTTGCCGGCGATGATGTCAGCGCCGCTCATCACGACCGTTCCATCCGTGGTCACATAGCGGTCCGGCTGCGGCGGCGCGGCGCGATAGGTTTCCCACGTCGCCCAAGCAAGACCGGCGAAGGTACCGATCGCGACCAGCAGTAACACCCATTTGAGGATGTTGCTGATGGCATCTACAACCGGTGGATCGATGCGATCGGCTTCCAATGTCATGCTTCGGCTCCTCTCGTTCCCACTACTTCTCACATTCCCGTTGGCTCACGTGCCCCGTGGGCACCACTCTCTATACCTTTAGAAAATAGACCATCCGTGGCTGCCGGCGACTGCGCCCAGGATCGTGATGACTGCGAATACGAGCAGCAGCCAATGTGCCCGATGCAGCCAGGCGAAGGCGACCCCCGGCCGCGCCATCGCCCATGAGGGGAAGTGGCGCTTCAGCACTAACGGCTCCGCAATGAACAGCACGAAGGCGAACAGCAGCCACACGCAGACCATGGCATGCATCCACCAAAAGGCGGCGGTACGAAATCGATCCCAGAGATCGAGCCGCCAAGTCATGTAGAAGCCCGTTAGTCCGACCAAGAGGATTGCCGCGCGCGCCTGCCAGGCAAAGCGGTGCTCGATCGCCTGGAAGGCCCGAAGCCGGTCAGGACCGAGATCGCCGCGGCGTACCGCCGGCAGCGCCACCGTCGTTACCATTGAGACGCCGCCAATCCAAATCACGACGGCCAGCACATGCAGTGCACGGGCGGCAATGAGGTCATCCAAGATCGAACCCCCGTCGGCGCGCTCGCGGGCCCCTCGCTTGATCGCCGCAAAACTGCTTATCCATTGGGTTGATCCTGTTGGGTTTCAAAAGGAGCCTACTGTGGTGCCTGGCCGGCGAGTTTGCGCTGGCGCAAACTACTCGCCTTATCCGACCGGCAGGGGATACATTCTTTACGATGACCCGAGACGCCCAACTCGCCCCGCAATCCCTGGCTGCATTGGGGCTTTTTCGCGGAATCACGTCTACTGCTTTGGAGGCGGTTGCCGCTTCTGCGCGCGTGCGGCGCCTTGGCAAGGATAATCTGATCTTCCACCAAGGCGATGACAGCGTGCGCGCCCATGTCGTGGTCGAAGGCGGGGTGCGCATCGCACAATCCGGCAGCGACGGCGCCCAAGTGGTCATTCGCTTCATCGGGCCCGGCGAGATGTTCGGCACGGTATCGCTGTTCACCGACGGCCGTTATCCCGCTGACGCCGTCACCGTCTGCGAAACCCTGGAGGCGAGCTGGAGCGAGTCCGAACTGCTGGAGCTGATACGCCGCCATCCCCAGATCGCCATCAATGTCATTCACATCATGGGCCAGCGATTGCAGGAGGCGCAGGAGCGCGTTCGCGAACTCGCCACCCAGACCGCCGAGCGCCGCATCGCCCATGCCGTGCTGCGGCTCGCAAGACAAGCCGGGCAGAGCACGACGGATGGAACGGCGATCGTGTTTTCGCTACGACGGAAGGACTTCGCCGACATTGCCGGCACGACCCTTCATACCGCCAGCCGCATCCTGACCACTTGGGAGAAAGCTGGATTGCTGACGAGCCGTAAGCAGCACCTCACCGTCCGCAACCCGACCGAGATCCTGCGGATCGCGGAGGATGCAACCGATTGATGCCGCGCCTCTCGCCCTCAATTTGCGCGCGCGCAAACGTCGCGATTGGCTCGGACGCTACCATCTGCGGATGAAAGACCAACCTATCTGTACAGCAAGGGTCGGTTCGGGCCTGACTTGGCGCGAATCGGGGGCGGCATGTTGAGGGCGCCAGCCCAAGCGGCGGAGAGTCAACCCGCGGCGCTGTGGTCCCTGGCGTTCCGGCCGTTTTTCCTGGCGGCCGGCCTGTGGGCAGCGTTGGCGCTGGCCCTATGGATCGCGTTGTTCATGACCGGGAGGGCCTTGCCAAGCCGCCTCGATCCGCTGGCTTGGCACATTCACGCCATGTTGTTCGGCTTCGTGCCGGCGGCGATCGCCGGCTTTATGCTGACCGCGATTCCCAACTGGACCGGCCGCACGCCCATCCGGGGCGCAGCCCTGGCCGGCCTCGTGACCCTGTGGCTGCTCGGGCGCATCGCCTGCCTGGTCTCCGCGTACCTGCCGCTCTGGTTTGCGGCCGCCATCGATTTGGCCTTTCCTCTGGCGCTTTGCGCGGTCGCCGCTCGGGAGATCCTCGCTGCACGCAACTGGCGCAATCTCATGATGCCGCTTCCGATCGGCGTTCTGGGAATCGCCAACCTGCTGATGTACCTGGAACTCGCGGGCTTCGACGTCCCGGGGGGACTGGGATGGCGCCTCGCCATCACCGCGATCATTGCTCTCATCTGCGCGATCGGTGGCCGCCTCATTCCCGCCTTCACACGCAACTGGCTGGTTGCGCGCCGGGCCTCTGCGCTGCCCGCCGCGCATGGCTGGATCGATAGCGCCGCGCTCGCGACACTGCATACCGGCCTTCTCGGTTGGACGTTCTTTCCCGCGTCGCGATGGTTCGGCGCGCTGCTGCTCCTTGGCGCTGCCTGCAATCTCTGGCGCCTGGCGCGCTGGCGCGGGTTCGCGAGCGTTGCGGAGCCGTTGCTCGCGGTCCTGCATCTGGGCTATGCCTGGGTCGTCATCGGCGCGGCCTTACTGGGCGCGACATTGTTGGGCAACGCCGTGCCGCTAGCTGCCGCCATCCACGCGCTCACCGCCGGCGCAATCGGCACCATGGTGCTTGCCGTCATGACGCGAGTGGCGCGCGGACATACGGGCCGGCCGCTGGAAGCGGATCGCCTCACCACGGCGATCTACTTGATGATCACAGCAGCGGCCCTCATCCGAGTCGCGGCAGAATTTGCCGGTGATGCGTCCATGAAACTGCTCGAAGTCTCGGCTGCCTTATGGGTGGTGAGCTTCGGCCTGTTCATCGTTATCTACGGCAGAATATTGATTCTGCCCCGAGCCGACGTAGTTTGAGATTCGATGCCCAGCGGGGCTATTCGATGCCAGCGGGAGTTGACGGCTATCGCCGCCCAACACATGCACTCGCAACGCATCGACCAGCGGTCGCAACAACGCACTGGATTGCCCAACCCAGTCGGCCAGCGTCGAACGATCGAGCTCAACGCCCTCACGCGCGTAAATTTGGGCCTGGCGATGCAGCGGAAGGTGGTCACAGTATTTCGACACCAGCACGTGCGCCAGGAGCCAGGGACCCGCAAGCCCGCGGGCGATCGGTCGGTTCGGCGCCGGCGCCTGCACGATCCGTTGGCACGATGTGCAGCTGAACTTCGGTCTTACGTGCCGGATAACCTTGAACCGCGAGGGAACGTATTCCAGGATCTCGGCGACATCCTCGCCTAAGGCACGTAGCGAACTGCCACAGGCCGGGCAGTTGCAGGGTGCCTCGTGGGTCACGGTCTCGCGCGGCAGGCTCTCGGGCAGCGCACGGCGTGCAGGCTTAGCCTTTTCAACGGCGGGTACGGTTCTCGCCGACGGCGAAGCGAAATTCGACGATCTGGAACGGCAACTTGCCGAAGGTCCGGCGATCGGCCTACCCACCATCACAATGGAGGGCGACGCGAACGGTGCGGTTCACGCTGACCCGAGCGCCTATGCCGGGAAGTTCACGGGTAAATATGAACATCGAACCCTCGACGGCGGCATAGGGCACAATCTTTCCCCGGAAGCGCCTCAAGCATTTGCCGACGCGATCGTCGCGGTCGCTCGGTTCTGATCAATGTCAGGGGGACGAGCGCTTGACCAAGGATAGACTGGAAACCTTCAGCGACAACATCTTCGTCATCGTTCTGACCTTGCTTGTGCTCGATTTAAGAGTCCCTTTGGCGCATGGGCAAGCCGGGCTTGGATCGCGCCGTCGCTTCTGGTGCACGCCGCCACGTTCCTCCTAGTCGGCGTATTCTGGATGCTCCATCACGGAGCACTGGCGCGGGTGGTCGTGTCGATGCGTTGCTGATAGTCGCGGGTGATACGCGCTCCGCGCCAGGCGCAACCATTTGCGACCGTCCTGAAGGATCCTTTCTCCCCCTGAATTTTTTGCCGTGCCGACCGTGCCCAGGAATCCGGCATACAGTAGCGGCACGTGTTGCGTTGCAGTGCGCAGTCCTTGCACAGAAGACAGCTATCGCGAATCGAGTGACAGTTCTCGTGCGGAAATGTCGCTATTAATATAGAGAGACCGAGGGCGGAGTATTGAGTTAGGGTCGGGAGATGGTATGGAACGGAATGCAAATGTCAGAGATCCTTTTCGCACGCACGCAAAATACGAGGTCTGCGTACTCGGATCCGGACCTGCGGGTCTGGCGGTAGCAGCGCGTCTCCTTGAGAGGGGGCGCGACGTCGTGATCCTCGAACGGCCCACGGCACGGCCGTGGGGTGGTGAATCGTTCACGGGCGCGATCCGGGCTCCCCTTGAGACCTTGGGCTTCTGGGATACATTCAGTCGGGCGGGGCATGTCGCGGGCTTCGAACGGCAGTCGGCGTGGGGCGGGGAGCCGCGGGCCGACTGCTCAATGTTCCAGCCGTACGGCCCGCAGTGGCACGTCGACCGTCAGCGTTTCGACGAGGATATTCGTTCCGCTGTTCTGCAACGGGCGAACATTTGTTTGAGCTACCGGCACTTGCGTTCCGTAACCGCGGTCGGCGGCACGTGGCGGCTGCAACTCGCCGACGACGACGGTGGCGGCGTCGGGGAGTGCCGTGCGACGTATCTGGTTGACGCGACGGGTCGTGCGCGCCGGCTGGCACGCAGGCTGGGCGCGCGCATCGTTGTGCACGATCGGCTGATCGGGCTCACTGCGGCGGTGTCGAGGGACCACCGTGAGAGGGTCCAGAGTGAAGTCGACATTCGGGCCATGATGCTCGAGGCGAAAGAGTTCGGATGGTGGTATGCCGCGCCGACGCCCCAAGGGCACATCGTTGCCTTGTTCACGGACCCCGACTTAGCGCCCAAGGACGTGCGGCGCCAATTTCGGGCGGTCGCCGCGAATAGCGTGTTCACTCATTCGAATGCGTGGGACGGTTGGATGCCGGTGGGCGATGCCTGCGCGTCGCATGATCCGCTCTGTGGTTGGGGCGTGCACCGTGCGATGGACAACGGTATTCGCCTTGCCGATGCGATCGATACGTTTCTCTCGAGCGGAGACTCTGCGTCGCTCCGCGAATTTCATTATCACTGTGAACGCCAGTATCAGGCGTACCTCAAGGGACTGTCCGAACACTACGCGCTGGAGCGCCGTTGGCCCTCGGCACCCTTCTGGAAGCGTCGGCAATCCGTAGCCGCATAGGAGTTCTTTATGGCGACCCTACAGACAGTCCAGATCTTTCCGGCGATGGGCATCGCTAGGATTGGCAACAGCCCTGAATGGTATTTGGGCCCGGAGCTGCCGTTTCCGGCTCAGCCTAGCCCGCCGCCGGGAAATACTTACAAAGACGCTGCGTGCCGCATCAAGCGGCAGGCGCAGCGGTTTCGCCTGTGGGGATTCTTCTCCGACAGTACTGATCGGGAGCTGACGCTCGCCGATGGAGATATTACCTGGACCGTGCATCTGGTGAATGCGAAGCCGTCGCTCGGCGGAGAGGGCATCATCGATGGAACTTTGCAAACGCTGAATGGGGCAGGGGCGAGGGCGTCATTTACGGGAACTTTTGGCAGCACTCCGGTGCCGCTCGGCGACGCCGAGATCGACAGTGAAGGGCGGTTGATTGTTCGAGGCGGATTTGGCAAGAGCGAAAATCCCACCGACCCTTCGTCGCTACCTAATTTTCCGACGACGCCCGGTTGGTACGACGATGTCTCAGATGGGCCGATCACGGCGCAAATCAAAGTGGGCGGCAACACGTTCACCGCCGCCAACGGTGCGTGGGTGATATGCCCGCCGCCGCGATATTCGCCGACGACCTATTCCATTTCGACGCTGTATGACACGTTACGACAACTAGCCCTCGGCACCGGCCAACTGGGACAGCCGTCGTTTGCCACCGACGTCTACCCGATCTTGAAACGAGCGCTCGACATGCGGTTTGTCACGGCGTTTGCATTCGGTGCGGGGGACCACGACACGTTGTCGGTATTCGCACCGCCCGGCGGCGCCGGCGACACGCTCGCCGCCCGGCAAGCCGTGTATGCGAAGCTGCGCCCTAGCGGCGATATGCCGCTCCTCAACGACGGCGGCGGCACAACATCGCAGTTGCGAAAATTCCAGGACACCTTCCTGCAGCAATGGAGTCAGGGGACGGTCACGTTGGATTGGCCCCCCAGCGTGCCGACGACTATTTCGGCCGAGGGCCTGACGCGCGCGGCGCTCGAGAATTGCGTAGGCGCGGCGTTTTATCCGGGAATCGAGGCAGGGGGCATTCCGAATAGCATCCAGATCACCACCCTTAAGTTCGCTGAACCGTTCCGCTTGGATCCGACGCAGGTGCTCCCCGGCGATGTGACAAAGGGGATGGCCCGGCCGTGGCAAGGCGACTTTATGTTGTGCGGCGGCCCGGAGTCGGATGCCAGTAATGATGCACCGTCTTGGTGGCCGGCGGCGCGCCCGATCGGTGTTTATCCGTATGACGACGTGGCGAACAAACGTCTCTGGACGCTGGGAGTCGCCACCAGCATGTCGGAGATGGTCGCCAACTGGCATCAGTTGGGCTTCATTGTCGATAAGGGGCTGGGCAAGCCCGTTGAGACTGAAAAGAGCAACGTGTGCAAAAGTTGTTTCTTCATCAACAACCGGCCGGAAATCAGCAAGGACGAGGCGCAGGCGTTGATCGCGTCCGGCCAACACATAGAAGACGCATTTTACGTGGTGGTACAGGGACTCGCGCCCTCGGATCTGTCGATCTCGACGCCCAATCCCAGTCTCGCGCAGCTCGCCACCTGGTCGCCGCAGATTGCCAATCCGGTGGCGGGCACCATGACGATCTCGGCGTTCGATATGGATTTCGAGAATAGCAGTGACCTCAACCAGGTACAGCGCATCACGTTTGGCTACAACGTCGTGTTCACGAACACCACGGCGTTCACCGCCGAAGATGTGCCGGTGACGCTCACCGCATCGACGAATGGGTTATCGACGATGACCGTTGTCGATCTGACGACGCGCCAGCATCCCTACATGGTGGCGGGCGCAACCTCCTGGCTGAGTGCCGACACGCGGGTTTTCAAAATTCAAACCGGTGAGAAATTTGCGCACCAAACGATGCAGAGCGACCCTAACGCTTTTATCAAGGCGGTGATCGACGGTCTGCGCGGGTCGCAACAGGCCGGCACGTCGTTTGACAATTTGCCGGCCGATGAGGCAGGGGCGCAGCTCGAGTGGTCGCAAACGATCAATGGGCAAGCGGTCTATAATTTCGCGATCTGCCGCGTTCGATATCGCGCCACTCTCAATCCGGCACCCGACGTGCGGGTGTTTTTTCGGCTCTTTCCCGCCATGACGACCAGCACGGACTTCCAGCCGGCGACGACTTATCGATCGGGAGGGCAACCAGGAACGAAGGTTCCGCTGCTCGGCATCGCCGGCGGCGAAGTCGCGACCATTCCGTTCTTCGCCGAGGCGCGCGCCGCTCGCGGGGTTAATCTGAACCTGCAGCAGGATCCGCACAACGTGGACACGCTGAAGATCAATGCCGGCGGGAATGAGACCTACAGCTACTATGGCTGTTGGCTCGACATCAATCAGCCCAACGACAAGCGTTTTCCGATTGGGCCGTCACCCCCCGATGGCGGTCCGTTCACCGGAGCCGCTCCGCTGCAATCCGTCGCGGACTTGATTCGGGGAACGCACCAGTGCCTGGTCGCGGAAATCAATTTCGACCCTGACCCGATCGCCGTAGGCGCCACGACGACATCGTCGGACAAACTTTCGCAACGCAACTTATCGATCGACCATTCGGATAATCCGGGTGCGGATGCAACGCATCGGGTGCAGCACAGTTTCTCGATTCGACCGACGACGCTCCACCCCGCGCCAGCGCAGGGGCCGGACGAGTTGATGATCAACTGGGGCACGACGCCACAGGGCACCCTCGCCACTCTATATCTACCGGCGGTCAGTTCATCCGAGGTGATGCGTCTGGCCGATCGTCACTACACCCGGAACCGACTGACGGTGGCCGATGCGAATAGCGTGCAAATCAAAGTAACGGGCGGTGTCAGCTACGTGCCGGTGCCCGCCGGCGCCGGAGATCTGGCGGGTCTGCTGACATTGGATCTGCCTTCAACCGTTCACAAGGGGCAACTATTCCGAGTGGCCTTGCACCAGGTCATCGATGCGCCACCCGTGCGACCGCGGCGCGGAATGGTGGCTGTGCCGGCAGTCGCAATTGACGCGCGTCAGGGGGTTGTGGCCGCGGCGGCAAATGCGCCAGTGCGTCGTGGGGCCGGCCTCGCGCCAACCGCGACGGTTAGCAGGCCGCACGGCGGGCGTCGCATCGTAGGCAGCTTCCAGTTGTCGGTCCTGGTGCAGACGCGCACGGAAATTCTACCCATCGTCGAGCGGGCGCTCGGTAACTTACGCCGCGTCATCGGAACGATTCCGCCGACGAATCGCTGGCACCCGGTGATACAACGGTATCTCAGCCAAGTCGCCGATCGCGTGACGGCGCTGGGTGGAGGGAGTGAGCAAGGGGGGCGCGGCGGCGGCGAGCCCGGGGGAGGGCATGGCTCTGGACATGACGTTGGTCCAGAGCGGCACCCGGAGCATGGCGATGCGCGCCTGCGGTTCGAAGGTAAAATCGCCGGCATTCGATTCGATAACTTCGGCGACTTCGAAGGATTCTGCCTCCGGACCCGCGATGGGATGCGAGAATTCTCAAGCCGTGAGCGCGACATGGAGACGATCGTCACCAGGGCATGGCGCGAGCAGATTGCGCTCATGGTCGTCACGGAGGCACACGAGCCGCGGGAACCGATGTCGGTCGTGTTTCTGCGAGTCGCTCAAGATTAGCGCCTTTGGTTGCCGTGTAGTCGGTGGTCCCCGGGAAGCCAATACGTGTGCCGAGGCCCGAGCCGACGGAGATGGTTCTGCCACCCTCGGGCAATACCTTCGCTGCGGCTCGGATATCGGCAATCGCGCCCGGCGGCTTGCGATACGGTACGCTCGATCTTAGAGGTAATTCCGCAAGTACGAATCTTTTTCGCCAGTACAAGTAGTCGTCGCCCGCCAAATCGATTATGCGAAATGTCCCAGACGTTCGGCTTTGAGTTCCGGAGTTCCGGCATCGCAACATATTTTCCTCCGCGGAGGGGTGTAATTCCCCACCACGCAACGGCCCCGGATCTGATCTTCCGCGATGCTAGGCGATTCGCCCTCGGGCTGAATTTGATGTTTTGAGCCGACACACGCTGGCGGCGGACGCAGCCACTCGCCGTTTTGCGGCGCTTTCGCCGAATCTTCGCCAAATCGGGGGCCAATTTTCCCGCCATGTTCATGCAAGTACCCGACGCCCGGGGCGATAACTGCCGTGCGCAGTAGCCCTATTTCTAAAAGTCGGTTGCGTGAAAAATGGAGGAAACATGAAGCTCACTACCCTCGGCCTCGCGGTCGCACTCGGTATGTTGACGGCGTTTGTCGCCCCGACGAGTAATGGTCAATCAACCGGGGAAACCGGGATCGGTTCAAACCCGGCCAATCACGGCTGGAAGCAGGTAGGGCCAGGACCCGGCAGCGTCGAGGCCCAGGTGATTGCGAGCCCGGCGACCCATGTGGTCTACGTGGCGATCAACGGCGGCGGCGTGCTCAAGAGTACGGACGCAGGCATGCACTTCTCGCCGTCGAACTCCGGTCTGGCCACGACCCAGATTCAGCAGCTCGCGATCGGCGTGAACGATCCGGACACCTTATACGCGGGCGCGCTCGACGCACTCTACGTCTCGCACGATGCGGGGATGACGTGGACGGTTACGCCGAACTTCCTCTCGGCGTTCGCGATCGCGGTCGACCCGAACGATGCGAACACGGTTTACACCGCTTCGAGCGCGATTCAGGTTTCGCACGATGGCGGCGCGACATTCACCGACATCACCGGCCCGATCTTTGGTGTGTCCTTCGGCATGATCCTGAACCCTAAGAATCCGCTCGAGCTCTTCGTCGGTACGACCGGCGGCGGCGGGTATCACTCGACCGACGGTGGAGCGACTTGGACGGCGCTCGCGATCGACGACACGGTATGGTCGTGGGCAATTGACTCGGTCGACGGCACGGTCTACGCCGGCTCGAACCACGGCGTCTTCAAGAGCACCGACGGCGGCAAGACGTTTGCGCTCGCCGGCGCGCCTGGCAACGGCATCGTCTATTCGCTCGCGAAGAGCGGTCCTCATCTCTATGCGGGCACGGGCGGCGGCGGTGTCTCGGTGAGCGCCGACGATGGTGCGACATGGACGAACACGGGAATCGCGAAGAGCATCGGTCTATCGCTCAGCACCGACAATGAGGGCAACGTGTACGCGGGGACCAGCTTCGACGGCGCGTTCGTGAAACCAGCCCGGGGTGCCTATGACCGCTCCGCGCAGTGGCGTCCGCTCGCCTGGGGCAATATCCGCAACTGCAATTGCCAGGAAGGTCATGCGATCGCGATCGACCCGAACGATGACGAGCACGTCTTCTTCACCACGAACGACGGCGGCCTGCTCGTCAGCGAGGACGGCGGCGAGAACTGGTCGGACCTCTCCGCCAAGGGCCTCGGTGCACGGGCTCCGCGCAGTGTCGGTTTCGACCCGAGTAACCCGAAGCGCATTTACGTTGGCGGCTACACGGGAAACGGCTTCTGGCGCACGTCGGATGGCGGCAAGACTTGGACGCGGAGTTTTTTCGGTCCGCCCAACGTCTACCCGACCCAGCCCGTTGTCGACCCGATCGACGGGACGGTCTATGTCGCCACCTTAAGCATGGGCGTCTACAAGAGCCTCGACTTCGGCGCGACCTTCAAGCGAATTGATCAAGCACCAGGCGCCGCGCCGGGCGTCTTTCTCAACATTGGTGGTCGTGGTCTCACGATGGATCCGAACAGCCGTCACACCTTATTTTTGGCGGCTCGCGGCAAGGGGACGTGGAAGACTGTCGATGGCGGCGTGTCGTGGACCAAGCGGGATTCCACCTTCGCGCTCTCTGTGACAGTCGACCCCAGCAACTCGAACGTGGTTTACGCAGCCGGCGACCCGTCCAGAGGAGACCCCGGCGTCCTCAAGAGCTACGACGGCGGCAACAGCTTCGTTCCATCCGGCTACGGCTTTCCGGGCACCAGCCAGAGCGCGCGTACCGGTGCGGTGCAGGTCAACCCGCGGGATCCGGACCAGCTCTTCATTGGCTTCGAAGGCGACGGCGTCTATACCTCAAGCGATGCGGGCTCGACCTGGGTCGTTGCGAACACGTGCCTCATGAACACCAATGTGCAAGGCATTACGATGGATCCCTCGTCAGCGAAGACCCTCTATGCCGCAACCTTTGGCTCGGTCTTCAAGACCACGGGCCATCGCCTAGAGCAGGGCGTGTGCAACCACACGCGTTCGCTAGCGGCGCCGTTGAATCCCGTCCCCCTGCAGCACGATGCCGCGCTGCACAAACCACTCGATAAAGGAGAAATGTAATGCGTATCGGCTACCAGTTAGCGGCCCTCACAGTGTGCCTCGCCGCCGCGGGCTTGGGCCACACGGCGCCCACCGCCCATGAAGGGGCGCGGATCAGTGTCATTGCTTCCGGTCTACATGACCCACGCGGCATGAGTTTTGGGCCCGGATCGGAACTCTACGTGGCCGAAGCAGGCACGACCCAGGGGGTTTTTGTGCCACCGCCCCCGCCGCTGATCGATCCCGCCAGCCAGACACGCACCCGTTGCTTTGTGGACTGGCCCGTGGGACCGGCCACGCCCGGGTACACCGGCCAAATTTCCAGGGTGAGCAAGAGTGGCAAGGTCGTCGTTGTGGCGAGCGGTCTGGCCTCGTTCGCCACCAACACGCTCATTGGCGGCGATCGCATGGGGGTGAGTGCCGTGGCCTTTGCCGAGGACCGCCTGTACGCCCTGACGCCGGGCGGCGGCTGCTCACACGGTCATCCGACGGACCCGAACGCATTCATTCGAGTCTTGCGCAACGGCACCAATTTCCCCGTGTTCGATCTGGGCGATTATCTTCGCAGTCATCCTGACTCCAAGAGTCCGCTGGCTGCTGATTTCGAGCCCGATGGCACCTGGTACTCACTGATTCACGCCTTTGGCGCTTTCTACGCCGTGGAGCCGAACCACGGGGTCATGGTCCGACTACAGGGAAACGGTGCGCTGACGCAGGTCGTCAATCTATGGGACATGGTCCAACAAATTGATGCCAAGGGCGACGGCGATAAGACCTTTACCGCGCTCACCCAGCACCGTGGTGCCTTTTACATCGGCACGCTCGGCCGCATCGATCAGGACTTTGCCGCTTTTATTTATCGCCTGTCGCGGGACGGCTCCCAGATCACGCAGGTTGCGCAAGGCCTCCACGGCGTGGTGGGCGTGGCCTTTGATAAACGCGATCGACTGTACGCGCTCGAGACCACCGCCGCCGGCGTGAATCCGCCGTTGCTGGATCCCACCAAGGGCCGGCTGGTACGCGTAGAGCGCGATGGATCGCTGACGGAAATCGTTACGGGTCTTGCGTTTCCGACGGCGCTCATTGCCGGCAAAAATGGCGCGCTCTACCTCGCCAACTGCGGCTACCACTGCGACGATCGCAGCGCCTTCCCGCCAACCCTGACCTCGCTTGAGGCCGGGCAGATTCTAAAGGTCACGCTCCCTGATGCGCCCGAGTCGGATGACGATGAGTGATGATGGGGGTCAAGTTACGCAGCGGACTTCGAAAGCAAGCCCTCGAATCTCTGGCAGATGACTGAAAACCCGAGTTGCAAGCCAAACCTACCGCGGCCAAGGAAGAGCGGCCGCGGTAGGTTAAACTCGACCCAGAACCTAACAGGCGGGTCCGAGGGGTGGCACTCATTCTGCGCAGCGATCATGAACATCGCCCCGAGACCTATCTCGTCGGCGATTTGCGGGTTGATGTCGGTCGTCAAAGCGTCTTCCGTGGCGATGTTGGAATTGCCCTCCCCAATCTGTCATTCCGTTTGCTCGTGGCGTTGATTCAAGCTGCGCCGAACGTCCTCAGCAATGATCGGCTCATGGAGACGGTGTGGCCCGGCCAAGTCGTCAGCCCGGAAACGGTCAATAAGCGCGTCAAATTGCTGCGCGATGCCCTCGATGATGACGTGCGCGAGCCTCGCTATATCGCCGGCGTGCGCAGCCGGGGTTACCGGCTCATCGCGCCGGTGCAAACCGAACCCGCCTCGAATCCTGAACCGCTGCCTCGATCTTTCGAACCGCAAGCTCCGCGGTTGGAGGTGCCGCCATCGGCGGCTGCCGCGCCCAAGTCCCGATACCGCCATTGGTTCGAATGGTCGGCCGTGGCGTTGACTGTCATTGCAGTCGGTGCCATGGCCGTGCGTGGGACCAAATTGCAGCATCCGCCTGTGCACGACCGCACTGTGGCGGCCCCTACCAAAGTCGCGGTCGCAGTCCTGCCATTCGAGAACATCAGTGCTGACTCTACCGATGCCTATCTCGCACTGGGCGTACCCGAAATGATCATCAGCCGGATGTCGCAGTCTGCGGGCCTATCGGTCATCGCGCGAAGTTCCTCGTTTGCGCTCGCGACCAAGGCCTTGGATTCGCGCGAAATTGGTCGGCGCCTCAACGCGGCATTTCTGGTCGGCGGCAGCGTGCAGCGCGACGGCGAACGATTGCGGCTGGACGTCCAGCTCGTGGATGCCGCAGCCGATACGGTGGTGTGGTCGGCGCGCTTCGATCGCACACTGCACGACATCTTCCATGTCGAGGATGAAATTGGCGATCAAGTGGCGGCCGCACTCGCCGCTCGCAGCGGCGGCGTGAAACTCAAGCCGCTGCCCAAGGAACGCAGCGCCATTGTCGAGGCGTATCTGGCATTTCTGAAAGGTCGATCCCTGCTGGGCCGCTTCACCGTGCCTGAGTCGGAAGCTGCCGTCCCGTATTTCGAAAAGGCGATCGATCTGGATCCGCAATTCGCATCCGCTTATGCATCCTTGTACGATGCACGGATGCAGGCGGCGGATGGCCGAGGCGAGGATCTTGGGCCGCTGCGTGATAGGTATCGCGCGCTCATCGAGCGATCGCTGGCAATCGATCCACAATGCGGATCGGCCTACTTTGCCCGCGCCATGTGGAGCCACGATGATCCCCACCAGCGCGACGCGGATTTTCGGCGCGGGGCCGAACTCGATCCCAGCAATGGTCGCGGCCTTACCGCGTACGCGCAATTCCTGAAATGGGACTACCCAAACGCGGGCCCGGGAGACGGCGATCGCATGCTGCAGCGCGCCTTGCAGATCGATCCAATGTCGCCGCTGGCGCAGTTCAAGGCGGCAGCGTGGAGCAGCGAGGAGACCACCGCCAAGACTCAGGTGGTGGAGCAGAAGATGCTCGAAGTGCTGGAAAAGGACCCGAATTTCGTGCCGGCCTTGAGCCGCTATGGCAAATACCGCTGGATGTTCGACGGCAAGATTGCGGAGGGCATACAGTTCGAGGAGCATGCCATCGCCCAAGATCCCACCAATCCTTGGATTCGGTATGTCGCGATGGCGATGTATCTTGATATCGACGACGAGGCAGCTGCACGTGATGTGGCGGCGGGGACCGCCACAAGTTCGCAGGCGGCGAAGTTGATGCTGGCGTTACACGCGGGCGACTGGCGGGCCGCGGGCATTGCGGGCTTCGACAAGAAGCAATGGGAGAAGCTATGGGAATACAATGGCATGGACTGGGGCGCCGCCGACGCTTTACGCGACTACGCGCTCAAGACGGGAGAGCTGGACCGTACCATCGAGCTCATGCGGGACAAGTACAACTTGCGCGGCGATGTTTCCGGGAAGCTTACGATCGACAATTTCAGGGCGGCTGTGTTTCTCTCCCAACTGCTCGCCGCATCCCACCACGCACAGGAAGCACTTGATATGCGGCGCGCCGTGTCCGCTTGGAATGATGCCAGCGAGCCCAAGCTCGGCTCAGTGTACGCGCGGCGATTGCGCGCATCGATTTCGCTGCTCAACGGCAGGCAGGATACGGCGCTCAGCGAGCTGGCCGACTCATTCAAGAGCGGCGACTACGAAAACTGGTGGTACACGCTCTCCTTCGATCCGCTCTGGCTGCCGCTGCATGATGACCCGCGATTCCGCGCCATCACCGCCGACGTCCGCAGTTATATTGGCGCTCAGCATGCGCAACTCGACGCTTTGCGACAACGCGGCGAAGTTCCGCGTCGCGCAGAGCCCGCATCTGCTCGCTAGAGTTGCAGTGCGCGCGCTGCTCGCCGTGGCAAGCGCCACCGCGGCGAACGCCGGCGCGGATGCGCTCGACGCAGTCGTCGTCACGGCCCGGAAAATCGCCGAGCCGCTGGCCGATGTGCCGCTATCCATTCAAGTGATCACGCGTGAGGACTTGCAGCGCGCCGGCATCGACGGGCTCCAGTCGCTGGCCGGATTCGTATCTGGGCTGTATGTGGAACCGATGTGGGGCGGCACCAACGCCCAGCCCACGCTCCGGGGTCAGTCTCATCCAGGCCCCGGCGGCAACACGGTGGGTGTGTTCGTGGATGGCGTACTGCAGGCCAATGTCTCCGGCGACGATGCGGCCATGTTCGACCTCGAGCGCGTGGAAGTGGTCAAGGGCCCTCAGAGCGCACTGTATGGAGACAGCACCTTTGCCGGAGCGATCAATTTCGTGACGCGCCGGCCCACGGTCGAATTGCAGCGCGAGATCAGCGTATCGGCAGGCACCGATGGGTACCGCGCGTTATCAGGTTCGGTCTCGGGTCTTCGGGGGCCGCCGGGTCTGCTCGCCCGGGCAGCATTTTCGGACCGAGAGTTTGGAGGCACCGGGGTGAACCTCGCCGATCCGCACGACAACTTCGGCGGTTATCAGAAATGGGGCGCCTCATTGGCC
>JBBRQO010000049.1:0-27566 GCA_038226325.1 Steroidobacterales bacterium
GGCATAGTCTTTGGCCTAACCGCCGCCTTGTGGGGCGAGGTGACTATCGTCGGCGGCCGGGTGCAGCAGACCAACTTCAACAACTATCGGCTGCTGCGCAACAACGAGCTGCCCGAACTCGACGTGCATCTCGTTGACAGCGATGAACCGCCCGGCGGCATCGGTGAGGCCGCCGTGCCGCTGGTGGCACCCGCAATCTGTAATGCAATATTTACGGCGACGGGCGTGCGTCTGCGGGAATTGCCGATTGCGGGGCGGAAACTCTAGTCCGCCTTTGTTGACGTTTCCGCGGGAACGTCACATGGCACCGACCCCAAATCTACGGGCGGCTTATCCGGCCTCCGCCCAATCCCCTGGGTCCGTATTTGGCGCGCCATTCCTCGCGTGCGCGCCGACGTATATCCTCAAGACTCATCGAGGAAGATTCTTGCTGACGCATCTTCTGCCAAGCAGTTCTCGCATTACGGCGTTCCTCGTCGAGACTGAGTCGGCGTACGAGTTTGGGGTTGCCCTCCTCATATGCCGCGGTAAGAGCCGATACGTCAGGCCCCACAGTAGTTCCAAATCGCCGTACGGGAAGCGGTGGCGGTGGATAGCGGCCCATCTTTGAATTCCAGTACGCCCAGGAGCGAGCGTCGATTATTCCGGGGGGTGCATGATCGAGCGCATCCCGAAAATCATCGTCAGAAACGTAGCGGCGTAGTACCTGGATTTCCTCATGCATGGCATATGTCATGGCGTAAGCCATGAACCGCACGGGATCGGAAAGTGCTTGTGCGGGCGGCTCGAACCAAATGATTCGAGTTGCAGCGGCCGCCGTCTCATCATTCAGTGGGATTGGTTTCATAGGCCTAGATTACGTTCTTCGGTTCGCTCTCGAATCAAGGAATCCAAACTGGGCATATGGTTCAGGTCGACCTCCCGTGCAGCCGCCGCCAAGCGCGTCTTAGTCGCTTCCGGCAACAAGTGAAGATTTCCGTCTTCGAAATATGACAGCGCCTTCAGAGTGATTTGCGGGTTAAAGGACTCGCCATACAAGCCTTGGGCAGCCGTCAACGCCATCGGCAAAGTGATTCCGCCGACGGTGATTAGTATGTCGAGATCCAGATAATCCTTTGTTTCCGGGCGTACTTGTACTACGGACGCCTTTGTACCCGCAAGATCAAGCAGGGACGCAACCCTAAGGCCGTTGTCACCGCTTACGAGCGGCGAAACGAGTCGCGGCAAATTCGGTATTCCAAAGAACGACACCGTGACGTGACCTTGCCGATCCAAGATTGCAGTCAGTGTGTTCCTCTCGCGTTGCACGACTCGAGCTTCCGATAGGAAAGGAATCGTCGTCTGCAGCTTGTCCGGGTCAAAATGACAAGTTCCGAAGAAATCAAAATCCACGGATTGTCGATGCCCTAGATGCAAGGCAATTGCCGTACCCCCGTACAGTGCAAACTCCACGGGCACTTGATCGAGTTCGGCCCACAGTGTGCGCTGTGCCGGCGGCAGAATTTCCAGGTGAGGTAAGAATCGTTTCATGCGCAATACTGGTAAGGCGCGAGCCTAACAGCATTGCATTTTAAACTCGAATATCGGCCTCAGCCATTGCGCTTGAAGGCATTGGCCAGCGCTTCCGCCATTCCGCCGCCGTGACTACGCCTTGAACAAGAAGTAGTGATCAAGGATCAGCGCCGCGAACAACAACATCAAATAAGTAATCGAAAATTTGAAGGTGCGCATGGGCAGCTCGGGCCGCAGTCCGCGTTGCAGGGCCACGACGTAGTAAAGAAACCGGGCATTGAGAATCACGGCGGCGGCGAGATAAATGAATCCGCTCATCCCGCACAGGTAGGGCAGCAGCGTGCTTAGCACCAACAGGATGGTGTACAGCACGATTTGCAATCGGGTATATGGAATGCCGTGCGTCACGGGCAGCATGGGAATGTTGGCCTTGGCGTAGTCGTCGCGCCGCGCAATCGCCAGGGCCCAAAAATGCGGTGGAGTCCAGGTGAAAATGATAAGGAACAGGAGCAACGCCTGCGGGTCCACGGTGTTGGTGACGGCGGCCCAGCCCAGTATCGGCGGCGCGGCGCCCGCGGCACCGCCGATTACGATGTTCTGTGGCGTGGCGCGCTTCAGCCACATCGTATAAACGATGGCGTATCCGATCAGGGAACAGAAAGTCAGTGCCGCCGTGAGCAGATTGACGAGCAGCGACAGAATTAGCATGGACGCGACTGCAAGCAGCACGGCGAACGCTACGGCATGCATCATTTGCAGGTGACCCGTGGGCAGCGGCCGGCGACGAGTACGCGCCATTTGTTCATCGATGCGGCGGTCCAGCACATGGTTGAACGCCGCCGCGGAGCCGGACGCCAAGGCTATACCCAAGGTGCCGAAAATAAGGGCGGGCAAAGGCACGAATCCCGGCGACGCCAGAATCATCCCGACGATGGCCGTGAACACGATCAACAAGCTCACCTTGGGCTTGGTGAGCTCCAAGAAATCCCGCCATCGGCCGACGCCAGTGAGGACAATCGATGGATTATTGGGAAGAGTCGGCACGTTGCAAGGGTACCATGCCGACTGCGGGGGCCGGCCTACCGGGGGCCGGCCTACCGGGGGCCGGCCACAGGGAGCGGAGCAGGGTCACGAGACATAAGACCAGAAAAGCGGCGCCTGCATTATGCAGAGTTGCCAGGGGCAGCGGGATGCTCCAGTGCACCGTGGATATCCCGATGCTGATCTGCAGCGTTACCGCCAGCACCAACAGCAGCCCCGCCCGGCGCAGCCGCGCACTGTTGGCCGCTGCCGCGGCCATTATTCCTAAGCTGATCAGGATCGAGCCCGCCACAACGGCGCCCAAGCGATGCGTGAAGTGAATGGCAACGCGCGCGGGATTCGCGAGGACGCCGCCTTCGTAATTGATATCGAGCCCGCGCCACAGCACGAAGGCGTCGCGAAAGTCCATTTGCGGCCACCAGGAATTCTGGCAGGTGGGTAAATCCGGGCACGCCACGGCGGCATAGTTGGTGCTGGTCCAGCCGCCCAAGACAATTTGCAGAATCAATACGGCAAGACCGGCAAGAGCATATTTTCGCAGCGCGACTTCCCGCTCCGTGAGCTGCCGCGTGGCTGGGGCCAGCGCCAACCACCACAACAATCCCAGGGTCGAAAGACCGCCGAGCAAGTGTGCCGTGACGATGAGGGGTTTGAGCAGCAAGGTTACCGTCAACGCCCCCAACGCCCCTTGCAAACATACGATCACCAAAACCAGCACGGCGGGCGCCAGCGGCTGGCCGCGGTCGGCGCGGAAGCGCACTGCCCAGACCGCCAACACGACGATGAGCACTCCGAGGGAGGAGGCGAAATATCGATGAATCATCTCGTGCAGCGCTTTGGCGAAGTACGAGCCCGAGCCGCCATTGGTGGCGCCGGCGTTCGGATAAATATGTCCGTAACAACCCGGCCAGTCCGGACATCCCAGGCCGGCATCGGTGAGGCGCACCCAGGCGCCAAGCACCACCACGGCGGCCGCTAGAAATGCGGCGGCCATTGCCAGCCGCCGAAACCAGAGCACACGTTGTTGTGGATACATGCGCCAGCCTTTTAGCCTATGGAAGAAAGGCGCAGCAGACGTTTCATGTCCTGCAGCATGCCTTTAGCCTTGGCGTCGGGTGCATAGGACATCATGAGATTGCCGAGAGGATCGATGAGGTACACGCGCGGCTGCGCGGCGCCATCGCGGTTCGGCAGGAGTGCGAGCAAGGGAGCGGCCGCCGGGCTTGCGCGAAGCGCGATCAGGTCGGGGTGCTGCTCGCGCAAGTATCGCGCATCGCAGCAGCCCGGTTCGGCGATGTACACTCGCTGCACCCGTGGCATGTCGCGATCCAACGCAATTCGCACCTGGCGGGTGTCGTAGAGCCGGCCCAGGCAGGCGTCCTCACAACGGCCCGCTCCTACGTAAAGAAATGTCCATTTCCCCTTGAGGAAATTCGGCTCGGTGTTGCCTGCGGCCACCGCTCCATCCGCGCTCCACAGAGGCAGTGCCAGCGACGGCAGCGGCCGCGCCGGATGCACCAAGTCGCCGGCGTTGACGCGGCCACCAGGGTGCCAGGCGCTGTGGCCGTAGTACAAATAAAACGCCAGCCCCAATGGCGCAAAAAACAGCAGTGCCACACCAATCAGCACGCGTCGCTGACGCCGATCCTGCACGCTCTGATTCGTCATGCCGCGGGCCCGGCGCGGCCGGCGCGCCGTAGATTCGTGACCACATAGATCACGCCCAAGGTCAGCGCCAGCGCGAACCATTGCACGGCATAGCCGATGTGGCGCATGGGCGGAAATCCGGGTGCCGACCAGTTGCGTACGTATCCATCCGCTTCGCCGGGGTCGAGCAGCACCAAATCGGTGGCGGCAGTCCACGAGGATTCGTGCAGCATGCCGGCGATCTCGGCGCGGTTGGGAAAGGCCGCAACCACGGGATAAGGCGGCTCGAGTGGTGCCTTGGTGCCCATTTGAATACCGGGACTCGGCATATGATCTGCGCGGCCGCGCACCTGCCGCAAGTTGCCGGCAACGGGGATGACTGGCCGCTCGGCACGGCTCGCCCCCAACGGCACCCAGCCACGGTTGACCAATACCCAGCCGCCGCCCGTGAGCGCGAACGGCGTAATCACGAAATACCCGACGCGCTCGGCATTCATCATGTTGTCGATCAGCACCTGCCGCGTTTCATCGTAGTGACCGCCGGCCGCCACGTGCTGGTAGCGATTGACGGCAGGCGTGCCGAGTTCGATCGTTTGTGTGGCATCCGTACCCGCCGCGAAGGAATCGAACAGCGCGCGCTTCTCGTCCGCGCGGCGCAACTGCCAGCGTCCGAGCGACACCAGCAGCACGATCAAACCTAAGGCGAGCAGCGTGGTGAACGCGCGCGGTGCGAAGATGCGGGAGCCGATTTTGATTGACACGATATACTGCCTGCGTCCCATTCAACATTCGCGAGTAGCTGTGGAATTCAAATATCTCGTCATCGCGATGCTGTTGCTGATTTTGATCAGCCTAGGCAAGGCATTGTTCCATCTAACGAGCAGCAATGCGGAAGACGGCCCCCGGATGGTCAAGGCATTGGCCTGGCGCATCGGCCTGTCAGTGTTGCTGTTCGTGCTGCTGATCGTCGCCTATTACAGCGGCTGGATCGTTCCGCAGCACGCCGTCCCAGGCTACAGCCAGTAGACGAAGGTAAACAGCCCCAGCCAAACCACGTCGACGAAGTGCCAGTACCAGGCGACGGCCTCGAAGCCGAAATGGCGCTTAGGCGTGAAGTGGCCCTTCATCACCCGAAACCAGATGACGGTGAGCATGATGGCGCCGACGGTGACGTGCATGCCGTGAAATCCGGTGAGCATGAAGAATGTCGAGCCGTAGATGCCGGTGCCCAATTGCAGGCCGAGTTCGGTGTACGCCTCGTGATACTCATAGGCCTGGCAACCCACGAAAGTGAAGCCCAGTAGAAAGGTCAGCGCCAGGAAGATCTTCAAGCGACCGCGATGACCGGTGAGCAGGGCATGGTGAGCAATCGTCACCGTGACGCTGCTGGTGAGCAGAATTGCGGTATTGATCGCCGGCAGACCGATTGCGGGTACGGTCTCAAACGTGCCGTCGGCCTTGCCGCCCACGACTCCGGGACCATTGGTGGGCCAGACGCCGTCATAGTTGTTCCACAGCAGCAGCTTGCTGAAAATCTTGACCCCGTCGCCCGCCAGCCAGGGCACGGAAAAGTTGCGCGCATAGAACAGGGCGCCGAAGAAGGCGGCGAAGAACATCACCTCGGAGAATATGAACCACATCATTCCCATGCGGAACGAGCGGTCGACAGCCATATTGTAAATGCCGGCCTGATTCTCGGCGATGACTGTGTGGAACCAGAAAACGAACAGCAGCACCAGCATGACGAAGCCCGGTATCAGCGCGTATGCCGGCAGCCAAGCATCGAGCGTGGCGATTGCGCCGCACATCAGTGTGAACAGCGTTATGGAGCCATAGATGGGCCACGGACTACTGTGAGGAATGTAGTACTTGTCTGCATCCGCGTGCGCTTGCGCCATGATTCTTGATCTCTAAACGGTGAATGAAAACATGAGTTTAAAACGTTTGGTCACGGTCGTGTTGCCGATTGCGCGGCCACCGTCGCGGTCGTATCGTAGATGGTGTAAGCCAGGGTGAGCTTGTCGACATTGACGGGCAGCCCCGGGTCGACAATGAAGCGCACCGGCATGTCCCGCGCCTCATTGGGGCCAAATTTCTGCGGACTGAAACAGAAGCACTCGGTCTTGTGAAAGTACTTCGCGGTGCCGGTCGGGGTGATGCTGGGTACAGCCTGGGCGACGGCGGCTTCCTTGGTCAAATTCTTGGCAAGGAAGGTGGTGTCGTAGAGCTTGCCCGGATGGACGCGCATGGAGGCCACCGTCGGCTTGAAATCGAAGCTGCCCACCGACCCCGCCTGTACCAGGAACTCGATGGTGATCTCCCGATTGGGGTCGACCGCTTCGATTACGGTGGCCCTGCCCGCCTTGGCTTCGGCGTTGCCGATGCCCGCAGCCCTGCACAGCACATCGTAGAGAGGCACAAGCGCCCAGCCGAAAGCAAAGCTGCCGGCGGTCATGAGGAGTAGCGCCCTGACCAGCTTGCGGTTGGCTTGGCTTTTGGGATCCATCGGCTGCATCAGTGATAGCGGCGAAACACCAACAAGGCGATGAAGCCGAGGTAGAACATGATCGCCAATCCCGCCAATCCCAAGGCCCCGTTGCGGATTCGGCGCTTGTTCGTTGCGCGCCCGACCTGGGGCCCGGCTGCACTCATGGAATCTCGGGCGCGGTGCTGAAGCTGTGGTAAGGCGCGGGCGAAGGCAAGGTCCACTCCAATCCCGTGGGATGCGTTCCCTCCCAGACCTTGGCC
Organism: Steroidobacterales bacterium; assembly: GCA_038226325.1. Lineage (GTDB taxonomy): Bacteria > Pseudomonadota > Gammaproteobacteria > Steroidobacterales > Steroidobacteraceae > Bog-1198. The sequence continues at coordinate 6,949 of JBBRQO010000049.1, forward strand.
GTCGCCTTCTTGCCGCCGCGCGCACATTGCACGATCACGATGGCGAACAGAATCTGCGATGCGCCGAAGAAAAACCCGCCGATGGAGGACACCATGTTCCAATCGGTGAACTGCACCGCATAGTCAGGGATGCGGCGCGGCATGCCGGCCAATCCCAAGAAATGCTGCGGGAAGAACAGCACGTTGACGAAGATCGCCGACAGCCAGAAATGTGTTTTTGCCAAGGTCATGTTGTACATGTGGCCGGTCCATTTCGGCAGCCAGTAGTACACACCGGCCATGATGCCGAAGATGGCGCCCGGCACCAGCACATAGTGAAAGTGCGCGACCACGAAATAGGTCTGATTGTATTGAAAGTCCGCCGGCACGATGGCCAGCATCAGGCCGGAGAATCCGCCGATGGTGAACAAGAACAAGAAAGCGAGCGCGAACAGCATGGGTGGCTCGAAGGTCAAGGAACCGCGCCACATGGTGGCGGTCCAGTTGAACACCTTCACGCCGGTGGGCACCGCGATCAGCATGGTGGACATCATGTAGAACAATTGCGCCGCCAGCGGCATGCCGTCGACGAACATGTGGTGGCCCCAGACGATGAACGACAGGAAGGCGATGGACGCGATGGCGTAAATCATCGAGGTCGCACCGAACAACGGCTTGCGCGAGAAGGTAGGCAGGATCTCCGAAATGATGCCGAAGGCCGGCAGCACCATGATGTAGACCTCCGGGTGACCGAAGAACCAGAAAATGTGCTCGAACATGATCGGGTCGCCGCCGCCCGCCGCATTGAAGAAGCTGGTGCCGAAGAAGTGATCGGTGAGCAGCATGGTCACGGCGCCGGCGAGCACCGGCATCACCGCGATCAAGAGGTAAGCGGTAATCAGCCAAGACCAGGCAAACAGCGGCATTTTCAGCAAATTCATGCCGGGAGCGCGCATGTTCATGATGGTGACGATCACGTTGATCGCGCCCATGATGGAGGAAATGCCCATCATGTGAATGGCGAAAATCAGCATGGGGAAGCTGTCGCCGGTCTGCAGGGACAGGGGCGGATACAGGGTCCAGCCGCCGGCAGCCGCGCCGCCGGGCACCAGGAAGGTGGACAGTAGCAGCGTGAAGGCGAAGGGCAGAATCCAGAAGCTGAAATTGTTCATGCGCGGCAGCGCCATGTCCGGCGCGCCGATCTGCAGCGGTACCATCCAGTTCGCGAGCCCGACGAAGGCCGGCATGACGGCGCCGAAAATCATCACCAGCGCGTGATTGGTGGTCAGCTGATTGAACAGCACTGGATCAACGAGTTGCAGGCCGGGCTGAAACAATTCCGCCCGAATAACCATGGCCATCGCGCCGCCGATGAAGAACATGATCAGACTGAACACCAGGTACATGGTGCCGATGTCTTTGTGATTGGTCGCGAACAACCAACGTTTGATGCCGGTCGCCGGCTGATCGTGATGGTCGTCGTGGTGAGCGGTGTCGCTCGCGTGGGCGTGGGCCATAGTCTTTAAGCTCTCTCGTGAATTGCGGTTTAATTCGCTGCCGTCGACAAGACTTGCGCGGTGGGTGGCGGTGCCGCATCGTGCGCCGCGGCTTGTTTCACTGCCGCTTTCTGCTCATCGACCCATTTCTTGAAATCGTCCGGCGTGCGTACGTCGACGACGATGGGCATGAAGCCATGATCGCGGCCGCATAGCGAGGTGCACTGGCCGCGGTAAATGCCTTCCTTGCCCGGGTCGACCTTGAACCACAATTCATTGACGAATCCAGGCACGGCGGAACGCTTGGCACCGAAGTCGGGCACCCACCAGGCGTGGATGACGTCCTCGGAGGTCAGCAGCAGGCGCACCTTGGTGCCGCTAGGGATAACCATGGGATGATCGACGTCCAGCAGATAGTTCTCGACCGACCTCGGATCGATGCCGGAGCGCAGCTGGCGGGCAAAATTTGAATCGCGCGCCAGGGTCGAGAAGAAATTAACCCCCTCGGCGGCGTCCATGTATTGGTACTGCCATTTCCATTGATAGGCGGTGACCCTGATGGATAGCTCGGAGTTGCGGGTGTCTTCCATCATGAGGATGACCTTCGCGGCCGGTATCGCCATCGCCACCAGAATGACGACGGGAATAATGGTCCAAATGATTTCCACCTTGGTGCTGTGTACCAGGGTGGTGTCGGGGATGGCGCCCTGCGAATGGCGGAATTTAACCAAGGCATAAATCATCACGCCGAAAACCACCACGGCAATGGCCACGCACACCCAGAAGACCTCCATGTGCAAGGCATAGATGTCGCGGCTCAGGCCAGTGACTCCGACAGGCAGGTTGTAGCCATTGGAGGTGTTGGCGTGGGCACCCGCCGCCATACTCAAGGCGGCTAGGCAGAACGCCCGGGTCCAGGCACCGGTTCGCCGGCCGCCGGATCGCCGCCCGCCCGTTCGCCGCCGTAAAGTACTGTCGTCATGGTCGCCTCTGGTAAAGCTCATCTAATTCCGATCCTCTATGTTCGCGATTTCAAGCGGTGGCGACTCATTCATGCCGCCCACCAAGTAACGTAAACGCTCCGCTAGACGGCAGCGGTCTTCCTCGGTGAGGAAACTACCCACTTCGTAAGCCCGTCCGCGGCTCTCGATGGTCAGTTGACTGGTCCCATGGCGCCGTGGCGGACTGCGAAGTCTAACCTTCGCCCAATGCCGCGCAAACTCCTGTTTTTGCGCGCCGCGCCGCGAACGTGTCACCAGACTGATTTGGGAGTCCGTGATCAGCACTGTTTGCGAGTACTTGCCGCGCTGCATGCTGAGTCGCAGGGCAAGCCCAAGAGCGAGCATTTCCAGCGCCCAAAATGGCAACACCGGCCACAAGCCGTGCACTACGAAGAACATTGCAAAAGCCAGGGAAAACAGACACGTAGAGATAAAAAACAGCCATGCGCCCGCAGGCTTTAGCGAACAGTTCGGCTGCAACTCGATGCGCTGTTCCATGGGCAGCTAGGATAACTCAGCTACGCCCAGCAATGCATCGACGGCGAGGGCCGCCGCCAGCGATTCGTGGGATGCCTGAGGCTCGAAACAGAAAAATCCCATACAGGGCGCCTGAATCCGACTGCGCAAGCTGGCAACGTTTTCTGCCAGGCGGTCGAACCCAGGGTCGATGGAATTAGCGACCCAGCCCCGCAGAGCAAGACCGCGGCGTTCAATAGATTCGGCGGTCAACAGTGCATGATTGAGGCAGCCCAGACGCAGGCCGACGACCATTATCACCTCGGTGTGCCAGTGAACCGCGAGATCCGCAAAGCCGTGGACCGCATCGAGCGGCGCCAGCCAGCCACCGGCCCCCTCGACAATGAGAAAGTCGCTCTGCATCGACAAGCGCTCATAGGCGCGATCCAGCACCGAGAAATCAATGGCGATGCCGGCCTCCTCGGCTGCTATATGCGGCGCAATCGCCGGTTCGAAGGCGTAAGGATTCACCTCCGAATAGCGGGCCGGCACGTTCATCGCCGCCAGCAGCGCCACCGCATCCTCGTTGCGCAGTCCTTCCGCGGTGTGCATGCTTCCTGAGGCCACCGGCTTCATCGCGGCCACCCGCTTGCCGCGTCCGGCCAAGGCCCGGCATAGGGCGGCTGCGATACGCGTCTTGCCGACGCCGGTGTCGGTGCCTGTGACGAACACGGCGCGGGTCAAGGGACGCGCCGCGAGCGCAATTGCCGCTTGATCTCATCCAGCGAAACCACGGAGCCGTCTTGGCCGCCACCCCGCATCGCAGTCGCGGGGGTCCAGGCGTGGCCGAAGACTACTTCATAGGTGGCGGGCAAGCGCCCATCCTGCCGAAAGGCCTCATACGCGGCCTGCAATGCGGCGAATCCGCGCCGCCCGGTCAATCCCTTGGGGCGACCCCGGGTGGCGTTGGTGGCGCCGACGGCCCTGAGATCGGCAGCGACGCGCTGCAGGTCGCTGTAAGTGAGGGTGTAGCGCTCCACATCCAGCACCGGTGAGGCGAAGCCGGCGCGCACCAAGGCATCGCCGATGTCGTGCATGTCATTGAATTGATTGACGTGGGTGCGTGAGTCTACTTTGGCCCAGGCGCCGCGCAGCTCGCGCAAAGTGTCGGGACCTAAGGTCGTGAAGCTCAACAGTCCATGCGGTGCCAGCACGCGACGAAACTCGGCGAACACGGCATCCGGATTGCACCATTGCAGCATGAGATTGCTGAGGATTAGGTCGACGCCGCCCTGGGCGAAGGGCAGACGCTCGGCGTCGCCGCAGACCCGGGCGAAAGGCCGCAGCCAGGATTGCCGGCGGCGCGCCGATTGCAGCATGCGTGGCGCCAAGTCCAATGCCACCACCAGGGCCTTGGGGTAGCGGCGCTTGAGCGCGCGCGTGCCGTGACCGGTGCCGGCACCGGCGTCCACCACCACCCGCGGTGTCAACGCCATGAGGTCAAGGCGCGCCAGGAGATTGTCCCGCACCTCGGCATGCAACACGGCGGCCGCATCGTAGGTGCCGGCCGCGCGGTCGAAAGAGCGCCGCACCCTTAGGGGATCGAGAGTGTAAGCCTCGGCGTTTTGCGGCGAGTATCCATCGGGCGCGTTCACACCACTGCCGCGCCGGCGGGATGGCCGGCGCGCGGCTGGCCGCCCCACGGTTCCGCGGAAATCTGCAGACGCCGGAACAATGTCTGGTCCTGCACGGTATCCGGATTGCCCGTGGTCAAAAGTTTCTCGCCGTAGAAAATGGAATTGGCGCCGGCCAGGAAGCACAGTGCCTGCAATTCATCGTTCATGTCGCTGCGGCCCGCCGACAGCCGCACGTGGCAGCGGGGCATGAGAATGCGTGCAACGGCGATGGTGCGCACGAAATCAAACGGGTCGAGCGGCGCCGCATCGGCCAGCGGCGTGCCGGCGACACGCACCAATCGATTGATGGGAACACTCTCGGGATGCGCGGGCAGCGTGGCGAGAACCTGCAATAGCTCAGCCCGATCCTGCGGCTCCTCGCCCATGCCGACGATGCCGCCGCAGCATACGTTCATGCCGGCATCGCGCACCGCCTGCAGCGTATCGAGCCTATCCTGGTAAGTGCGGGTGCTGATGATCTTCTGATAGTACTGCGGCGAGGTGTCGAGATTGTGATTGTAGTAGTCGAGGCCGGCGGCTTTGAGTTCCTGCGCCTGTTCCGTCGACACCATGCCGAGCGTGGCGCAGGTCTCCATTCCCAATGACTTCACTTCGCGGATCATGGCGAGCACCTTGCGCAAGTCCTTGGGCTTGGGCGAGCGGTAGGCCGCGCCCATGCAGAAGCGCGTGGCGCCTGAGTCCTTGGCTGCGCGTGCACGGGAAGCGACCTCCTCCAGCTCGAGCAGCTCCTGCGTCTCCAATCCCGTATCGAAACGCACACTCTGCGGACAATAGGCACAATCCTCGGGGCAAGACCCAGTTTTGATGCTGAGCAGTGTGCTGATCTGTACGGTATTGGGCGCCTGGTAGCGCCGGTGCACGGTTTGCGCCTGGAACATCAAATCCATGAACGGCAACGCGAACAGCGTTTGCACTTCCGCGAGTGTCCAATCATTGCGTACTGTCACAGATACCTCTTTGAAATCAGGGGTGTAGCGCGCTTCGGCTGTCTTACCGCTTGAAGTATTCGGTGCTACCGTTCCTTAGTCAACCAGGAACGTGAGAAATGGTTTACTAAGGCGCAGCTGACCTCAAGGAGTCTTGGCAGAAGGAACGATGACCATCTGCAATGGGGCATCGCCCCAGGCCGCAATCGCCTCCTCACAGTAGGCTGCATCATAGCGGCCGCGCATGGAATTATTGAGCGGGAATTTCTCGCACTCCATGGACAAGGATCGCAACTGCTGCGGGTCAAGCCTCGCCACCGGCGGGTTGTGGGTGAGCCGCAGCGGCGCGAGTTCTCTGGGATCGCCGCCCGAGCCGCTCTTGCCGCCGCAACCTGTCAACAGCAAGCCGGTGAACAGCAGCAGCGGGCGGACGGACCACGGCAACACCATGTCAGCGCACGAACTGATATTCCAGCGCCATGCCGATGAAGACGGCCATTCCGAAATAATTGTTGTTGAGGAAGGCGCGAAAACAGGCATCGCGATCCCGATTGCGTATCAACCACAGCTGGTAGATGAAAAACGCTGCCCCCGCTCCCAAACCGGCGAGATACCAATTGCCCATATGGATCATGCGGCCAACCAGGTATAGGGACGCCAAGGTCATGATCTGCAGGACCGCGATGATGTGGCGATCCGAATCGCCGAACAGAATGGCCGTCGAACGCACGCCGATCTTGACGTCGTCGTCGCGATCCACCATGGCGTAAATCGTGTCGTACACCGTGACCCAGAGCACATTCGCCAGCAGCAGCAGCCACGCCACACGCGGTACCTGTTCGAACTGCGCCTCGAAGGCCATTGGGATTCCCCAACCGAAAGTCACGCCCAAGTACATTTGCGGTACCGGCAGAAAGCGCTTAACGAAGGGATAGCTGATGGCGAGGAATCCGCCCACCACGGCAAGCAACAGCGTGGACTTGTTGAGCTGCAGGGCCAGCATCAGCGCGGTGAGAGATAGCACGGCGAACAGCACCAAGGCCTCGAGAGTGGATATGCGACCAGCCGCCAGCGGCCTGTCCTTGGTGCGCGCCACGCGCGGGTCGAAGCTGCGGTCGGCGTAGTCGTTGATGGCGCAACCGGCCGAGCGCATCAGCACCGTTCCGGCTACGAAGATGATGAAGATGCGAGGGTTGGGTTTGCCGCGACTGCTGATCCACAGCGCCCACAAGGTCGGCCACAGCAGCAGCCAAATGCCGATTGGACGGTCCAAGCGCATGAGGCGCGCGTAATCCATCAGGCCGCCCAAAATCCGCGGCAGCTCGTGCGTGGTCCACGGATGGAAACGCACACGATAGTGTAACCATCGCCAGCGTTCGGCAATCCGATCGATCAGCTCGACTCCGGAGTTCGGCAGCGGCACGCGGCGGCGGCCTAGACGTGGCCCATGGCGGGAAAGAAAAGCTCCTGGATGAGCAGCGGCGCATTGCGCAATGACAGGCGTGAGCGGCGCGCCCAGAGGCCGGCCGGTTTCACTTGCGCGTCGCGCAGCGCGCGCGCGGTCACGGGCTCCCCTGCGGGCAGCCACGCATACTCATAGGAACTGCGCTCCACACCCGACAAGTCGCTTAGGGTTTCACCCAGCGCGGTGTCCCCCAACTCGGCGAGCCAGGGGTGCGCGACCAGAGTGGAGTCCGGCAGGACGGTTTGCTCGAACACCCACACGCTATCGTTGTTGAACATTTCCACATCGCGAAACAGGCCCGCGTTGTCCGAGGAGCGCAGCGCCGATTGGTACGCGGCACTGAGCACCCCCGTCCATTGATCCACCAGCCGCAGGCCGAAGCGCTCGCCGCACACGGTCTTCAAACGCTGCGTCAGCAAGCCTTTGCCGATCAGCCAGGGGCGCACCTGTGCATCGACGCTCAATTGTCCCAAGCGCTCCGCGGGAAGCCACTGAACGGAATCGGCGTGTGCCTTCCTCGGCGCGGGTCGCGTACGGATCATGGTCGAGTATCGATGGTCATGCGCCATTCTACCCGACACGGCCGTATTGCTCCGCATGCCCCACCCAACGGCGGATCAGCGGTGCCACGTGCAGTGGCCAGTCGCGCAGCAAGGATTCTGCTGCGATCTGCACTCGGGGCAGCAAATCGGCATCGCGCAGTAAATCTGCAACACGCATTTGCGCAAGACCCGTCTGCCGCGTCCCGAGCAGTTCACCGGGGCCGCGCAATTCGAGATCGCGGCGTGCGATCTCGAAGCCGTCGTTGGTGTCGCGCATCACTGCCAGACGTTCGCGCGCGAGCGGGGATAGCGGCGCGCGGTACATCAGCAGACAGGAACTGGCATGCTGGCCGCGGCCGACGCGGCCGCGCAGCTGATGCAGTTGCGCCAGCCCCATGCGCTCGGCGTTTTCGATGACCATGAGGGTTGCATTCGGCACATCGACGCCGACTTCGATCACCGTGGTCGCCACCAGCAGCTGGATCTTGCCTTCCTTGAAGCGGCGCATGCCGGCTTCCTTCGCGCGCGGCGGCATGCGACCGTGCACGAGGCCGACGAGGAGTTCCGGCAGCGCGGCGGCCAATGCCGCGGCCGTCTCCTCCGCGGCTTGATAGGGCATTTCCTCGGATTCATCGATGAGCGGGCAGACCCAGTAGGCCTGCCGGCCTTCCAGGCAGGCTGTGCGAATACGTTGCACCACCTCGTCGCGGCGCGCATCGACCAGCACCACGGTTTTTACGGGGGTGCGTCCGGGCGGCAGCTCGTCGATCACGGAGACATCGAGGTCGGCATACGCGGTCATGGCCAGAGTGCGTGGAATCGGCGTGGCAGTCATTATCAATTGGTGCGGCTGATGGCCCTGTGCGGCACCCTTCTCTCGCAAGGACAGCCGCTGATGCACCCCGAAGCGATGCTGCTCATCGACGATGACCAAGGCGAGTGCGGAAAATTCCACGCTCTCTTGAAACAGAGCGTGAGTGCCGACGACGATGGCGGCATGTCCCTCGCGAATGCCTTCCAGGGAGGCGGCGCGTGCCTTGCCCGTCTGCCGCCCCGTCAACAAGGCCACGCTGACATTGAGCGGCTCAAACCAGCGCTTGAAATTCTGGGCATGTTGATCGGCCAACAGTTCGGTAGGCGCCATCAGTGCTACTTGCCGCCCCGTCTGCACAGCCTGAGTGGCCGCCAAGGCCGCGACCAATGTCTTGCCGCAGCCCACGTCTCCCTGCACCAGGCGCAGCATGGGCTTGCTTAAGATAAGATCGCCCTCGATCTCGGTGAGGGCGCGCCGCTGGGCTTTGGTGAGTCGAAACGGCAGCGCGGCCAACAAACTTGCCTGCAAAGCGCCATCGCACTGGAGCGGCCAGCCCGGATCGCTTTGAATGCGCCGGCGCAATAACTTGAGCGACAGCTGATGTGCCAGCAGTTCCTCGAACGCCAAGCGACGCTGCGCGGGATGCCGTCCGCTCATCAACAGTTCCACCGGAGCATCTGCCGGCGGCCGATGCACGTAGAGCAAGGCGTCGCGTAGGGAAGGCAGGTGCGCATCGGCCAACACCGTGGGCGGCAGCCAGTCTTCAATGTCGCCCGAGCCCCATTGATCGAGCGCCATGCCGACCACCATGCGCAGGCGCCCCTGGGTAACACCGTCGGTCAAGGGATAGATGGGAGTGAGATGATCCTCGAATGTCGTGCGGGATTGTGGATCGACGCGCCGGTATTCGGGATGCACGATCTCCAGGCCCTGGGGGCCGCGGCGTGCTTCACCGAAACAGCGAATGCGCGCACCGCGCGCCAGCCCGTTCTGCTGCTGGGCGGTGAAATAAAAGAACCTCAAAGTTACAAAGCCGGAGCCGTCGCCGATTCTGCAGAGCATTTGCCGGCGCCCGCGAAATACAACTTCGGTGAGCAACACCTCGCCTTCCACGGCAGCTCTCTGTCCGGCGCGCAGCTCGCCCAAGGGGACCACGCGGGTGCGATCCTCGTAGCGCGAGGGCAGCAGAAATAATAGATCCTGGGTAGTCTCCACGCCCAGCGCGCGCAGCCGTAGGGCAAGCGCGTCGCCGACGCCGCGCAGCACCGTGACCGGCTTGGGCGCAGTCAATGAGGCGCTCGAACCGGTGCCAGGCTCAGCCAGGCGCCAGAGCGATGATGCATTCCACTTCGACCTGCGCGCCACGCGGCAGGGCAGCCACGCCGACCGCGGCTCGTGCGGGATATGGCTCGCGGAAATACTCGGCCATCACTTTATTGACGAGTGCGAAGTGCGAGAGGTCCACCAGGAAAACGCTGGCTTTGACCACGTCGTCGAAGCCGGCGCCCGCGGCGGTGACAATGGCCTTGAGGTTCTCGAACACCTGGCGTATCTGTGCCTCGATGTCGCCCGTGACCATCTCCTTGGTCTTGGGATCCAATGGAATCTGACCTGATACCCAAATGGTGTTGCCGACGCGCACGGCCTGCGAATAAATGCCGATGGCGGCGGGCGCGTGCGGGGTCGAAATAATTTGTTTGCTCATGATACTCAGGCCAAGGTGCGAAATACGCGCTGCACGTCGGGCATGCGCCGGATGGTTTTGATGACTCGCGCCAGATGCTTGCGATCGCGCACCTGAAGCTGAAATTTCAGTGAAGAGCTGCTCACGTCGCGTTCTTCCAACGACACCTGATCGATATTGGTTTCAGTTCCCGCAATACTGGAGGCGACGGCCGCCAGCACGCCCACCCGGTTATTGATTTCCAGCTGGATCTCGCAGCTGAACAAGCGCCCTTCGGTGCCTTCCCATGCCACCGACAGCCACTTTTCCGGCTGCTTGCGATACTCCGCGAGATTACCGCAATTCTGCCGGTGAATCATTACACCGCGACCCGCGCTCAAGTAAGCCATGATGGGATCGTTCGGGATGGGAAAGCAGCAGCGCGCATACGTCACCAGCAATCCTTCGGTGCCGGCGATCATGAGCGGGCCGGCGTGCGCTCCGACGTGCTCGCCGCCGCCGTCGCGCGCCGGCTGCAGGCGGCGCGCGACCAGCGCCGCCAGGCGTTCGCCCAAGCCGATTTTCTCATATAGCTCGGCGGCGTCTTTCAGGTTCAGTTCCTTGACCACCGCGTCGATATCGGCCGGCGGTATCTTCTTCAAGTTGATCGAGAACTCCTCGAGCGCCAGGCCGAGCAGGCGCCGGCCGAGCTCCAGCGCCTCACCGCGCTTCAAATTCTTCAGATAAGTTCTGATAGCGGCACGCGCCTTCGCTGTGACCAGGAAGCTCGACCAGGAGGGGTTGGGGGTGGCGCCCTTGGCCGTGATGATTTCCACCGTCTGGCCGTTGCGCAGCGGTGTACGCAACGGCACCAGGCGCCGGTCGACCTTGGCAGCCACGCAGCGATTGCCGACGTCGGTGTGAATGGCATAGGCAAAGTCCACCGCGGTGGCGCCGGTGGGAAGGCGAAGTATTTTCCCCTTCGGGGTGAACACGTACACCTTGTCCGGGAAAAGATCGACTTTGACGCTCTCGAGAAATTCTTCCGAGCTGCCGCCCTCTTGAATTTGCACCAGGCTCGCCAGCCATTCGCGCGCGCGATCGTGTTCGATGCCGCCGAAGGTGTCGCCGCCGGATTTGTATTTCCAATGCGCGGCGATTCCGGATTCCGCAACCCGATGCATTTGCTCGGAGCGGATTTGGACCTCGATGGGCACGCCGTTCGGGCCGAACAGCGTGGTGTGCAATGACTGGTAGCCGTTGACCCGCGGTATGGCGATGTAATCCTTGAAGCGTCCCGGCATGGGTTTGTAGGTGCTGTGCACCAACCCCAAAGCGCGGTAGCAGGTGTCAGCGCTGTCGACGATGATACGAAAACCGTACACGTCCACCATTTCGTTCAAGGAAATCTTCTTGTTCTGCATCTTTTTGTAGATGCTGTACAGATGCTTCTCACGGCCCTCCACTTCGCCGACGATTTGCGATTTATTCAGCGTGACCTTGAAGGTCTCGGCGATTTTGCCGATGAATTCCTTTTGATTGCCGCGCGCACGCTTCAGCTCGCGCTCCAGCACCTTGTAGCGGTACGGGTAGAGGGCGCGAAATCCCAAGTCCTCTAGCTCGAGCTTGACCGCATACAGACCGAGACGCTCGGCTATGGGTGCGTAGATTTCCAGGGTTTCACGGGCGCTGCGGCGGCGCTTGACCGGCGGCATCACTCCCAAGGTGCGCATGTTGTGCATGCGGTCCGCAAGCTTGACCATGATGACGCGGATGTCGCGCACCATGGCCAGCAGCATTTTGCGGAAGCTCTCGGCCTGCGCCTCCTGGCGATTCTTGAACTGAATCTGATCCAGCTTGCTGACGCCGTCGACCAGTTCGGCCACCACCTGGCCGAAGATGGAGGCTATCTCCGCCTTGGCGGTGGGCGTGTCTTCGATGACGTCGTGCAGAATCGCAGCCACCAAGGTGTCGGCATCCAAACGCAAATCGGCGAGGATGTCGGCCACCGCAACCGGGTGGGTTATGTAGGGTTCGCCGGAAACGCGTTTTTGTCCGCGATGTTTTTCCGCGCCGAATTCATAGGCTTCGCGCACCCGCTCGACTTGCGGAGGCGATAGGTAGGCTTCGAGCTTATCTAAGAGCTGGCTGATCCCGGTGGAGCGTCTTCCACCGGGTAGGAAACCGAGTATGGAAGACGCATAGTCCATCGTCGCTCTTGAGGGGGGCCGGTTTTACTAGTCCCCTAGACCGAGTTGCGGTGCACGGAAATCCGACGGCATGTCGAGCTCGCTCACCGGTTGCTGCACCGGCTCTTCGGGCTCTTCCAACATCTCGAGCGTAATATTTCCGGCGGCAATCTCGCGCAGCGCCACCACGGTCGGTTTGTCATTCTCCCATTCCACGGTCGCTTCCGCGCCATTGGCCAGGCGCCGGGCGCGCTTCGCAGCCAACAACACCAGGTTGAACAGATTGGGTTCGTTCTGCAGGCAGTCTTCGACTGTGATACGCGCCATACACTAGGGTTCCGTTAGAAGGATTGTAAGGATAGCAGAAAGGGCGCCAATCAGGCCAATCTGCACGGTCCTGCTAGGTTGTTTGCAGCAATTCCGCGGCAAATTGGGCGACTTCCGGCCTGACTGCGAGCCAGGGGCTGCCCCGGTCCTCGACGATGGCCCGCAAGTCTTCGAGCGCCTGCTCGAAACGGTCATTGATGACCACGTAATCGAACTCGGCCCAATGAGCCAAATCCTGTGCGGCGTCGCGCAGGCGACGCTCGATCACCTCGTCGGAATCCGTGCTGCGGGCCTTGAGCCGCTGCTCCAGGGCGCTGCGCGAGGGTGGAAGGATGAAAATGCTGCGCGCTTCCGGCAAACGACCCCTGACCTGCCGCGCCCCCTGCCAGTCGATTTCCAACAAGAGTTGCTCGCCGTTACCCAGTGCTTCCTGCACGGCGCGCACACCTGTCCCGTAATAATTGTCGAATACCTGTGCGTGCTCGAGAAACTCATCCCCGGCGATCATTTCCTGGAAACGCTCCATGGTCACGAAGTGGTAGTCGCGGCCTGGAATCTCGTTGAGCCGCGGCTTGCGCGTGGTATAGGACACGGAGAAGCGGATACTCGGCTCGCGCTCCATCAGGGCCTTGACCAGGCTGGTCTTGCCCGCACCGGAGGGCGCCGAAACCACGTACAGACGGCCGCGCTCCATGGGATCGCTACTCGACGTTCTGCACTTGCTCGCGCATTTGCTCGATCAACACCTTCATATCGACAGCCGCGCGAGTGGTTTCGATGTCCTGCGACTTCGACGACAGGGTATTGGCCTCGCGGTTGAGCTCCTGCATCAGAAAATCCAGGCGCCGCCCCGCGGGCTCAGAACCGGAAAAAGCCTTGCGCACTTCGGTGACATGGCCGCGCAGGCGGTCGATTTCTTCGTCCACATCCAGCCGCTGCGCCAAGATCGCCAGCTCCTGCTCCAGCCGCTCATGATCAACGTCGCTCACCAGCGTTGCGATGCGTTCGAGTAGCTTGGTGCGCATGCGCGAGCGTACTTCCGGCAGCCGCTCGGTGACGCGCCCGGAGAATTCGATCAGTCCGGCGCAGCGCTGCTCCAGGGCGTCCTGCAGGCGTCCCCCTTCGCTGTCGCGAAAACGCGCAAGCTCCGCCAGCGCTTCGCCGAGCAGCGCATGAGCGGCGGCGATCATCGGCGTGTGGTCGCGGGTGCTGTCGCGGATCACACCGGGCCAGCGCAGCAAATCCAGCGCATCGATGCGTGCCGCGGCGCCCGCCTGCGAGGCGATCTGCTGCACCCGCTGCGTCAGGCTGCCGAGCAGTTCGGTATCCACCTCGAGCGGACCTGATACCACTGCGGGACGAAAATGCAGCGAGCATTCGACCTTTCCGCGGCGCACCGCGCCTGCGATGGCCTGACGAAATTCGGCTTCGCCGACGCGGAATTCTTCGGGCAATCGACAGCCCATCTCCAGAAAACGGTGATTGACCGTCTTCAATTCCCAAGCCAACAATCCCCAAGGGAACTGGCGCTCACGTCGCGCAAAGCCGGTCATGCTACGAATCATAGGGGTCTGCGCTAAAATCGGCCATAATCGGTGGCCTCAGTTTATCAGATGCATGGGAGCAGACATTGCAGATCGAGACCGCGGATGTCAGCCTCATCGGCCACCGCGAAGAAAATCAGGACCGGGTCGCCGTGGCGGCCGCCGATAACGCCGTGCTGCTGGTGGTGATCGACGGCATGGGGGGGCATGCCGAAGGTGCGCGCGCCGCCGAGACCGCCTTGGCGTCGCTGCTCGAGGCGTTCTGGCAAACTCCCCATCCGATTTTCGATCCTTTGGGGTTCTTGCACTTGTCGCTTGGCCGGGCACATGAAGAGGTAGTGAAGCTGGGCGTGGGATTGAGCGTGGAGGCGCGGCCGCGCGCAACCTGCGCGCTGTGTCTGGTGCAGGACTCGGCGGCGTATTGGGCTCACGTCGGGGACAGCCGCGTTTATCAGCTCAGGGCCGCTCAAGTGCTTGAGCGCACCCGCGACCACAGCCACGTCGAAGTGCTGCTGCGCGAGGGACTCATTACTGAAGCTGAGGTGCACGGCCATCCCATGCGCAACTACGTCGAGTGCTGCCTGGGGGGCGATGCGGCGCTGCCGGAGATGAGCATATCGACGCGGCGCAAGCTCAAAGCCGGCGATGTGCTGCTGCTGTGCACGGACGGCCTGTGGGCCAACTTGCGCGATCAGGATTTCGTCCGCTTCGCGCAAACCGGCGGCAAGCCATTGCGCGACTCGCTCACTGAGCTCGGCACGCAAGCCGTGGCGGCATCCGCGCCCTACAGCGACAATACCAGTGCCGCGGCGCTGCGCTGGAAGGCGGCATGAGCGTGCGTCCCAGCGGCCGTGCGCCCGACGAACTGCGCGAATTGAGTTTCGAACGCGGCTTCACCAAACACGCCGAAGGTTCGGTGCTGGTGGGTTTCGGCGCGACCCGCGTTCTGTGCACGGCCAGCATAGAGGACAGCGTACCGTCATTCCTGCGCGGTCAAGCCCAGGGCTGGGTGACCGCCGAGTACGGCATGTTGCCGCGTGCCACCCATACGCGCTCGGGGCGCGAAGCGGCGCGCGGCAAGCAAACCGGCCGCACCCAGGAGATTCAACGGCTGATCGGGCGCGCATTGCGGGCAGTAGTGGACCTCAAGGCCTTGGGCGAACGCACGGTAACCATCGATTGCGATGTACTGCAGGCGGACGGCGGCACGCGGACGGCGGCCATTACCGGAGGCTTCGTGGCGCTGGCGGATGCCATCGACACCCTGCTCAAGCGACGCGCCATCGCAACCAACCCGCTGCACGGCCAGGTGGCGGCCGTGTCCGTGGGCATCTATCGCGGTGTGCCGGTGCTCGACTTGGACTATGCGGAGGACTCGAACGCGGAGACCGACATGAACGTGGTCATGAACAGCGGCGGCGCCTTTGTCGAGGTGCAGGGCACCGCCGAAGGCCACGCGTTTCGCCGCGACGAACTGGATCGACTGCTGGATCTTGCAAGTACAGGCATAGCACGGCTGCATGCCGCCCAGCTCAACGCACGCGCTGCGTAGGCAGCGACGCAGGTGCCGCGTGAGCCGCTCATCGTCGCCACCGGCAATCCGGGCAAGCTGCGCGAGTTCGCTGATCTACTTAAGGACTTGCCGTTCGATTTGTATGGCCTCGGTGAATTGGGCATAGCCGCACCCGCGGAAACCGGTGCCGGCTTTCTCGACAACGCCATGCTCAAGGCAAGGCATGCCGCAGCCGCGGCGGCGGGCATGGAACTGCGCGGCGTCGTGCCGACGCACGCGGCAGCCATCGCGGATGACTCCGGACTCGAAGTCGACGTGCTGGGCGGAGCGCCGGGCACTTACTCGGCCCGCTACGCAGGATTGGGCGCCGATGACGCTGCCAATAATGTCAAGCTCATGAGCGCGCTCGCGACCATCCCCCAAGAGCAGCGCCGCGCGCGCTATCGATGCGCCATGGTGTTCGTGCGAGGCGCGCTCGACCCGGCACCGTTGATCGCGGAAGGGGTTTGGGAGGGGCTGATTCTCGACGCGCCGCGCGGCTCGGGCGGCTTCGGCTATGACCCGTATTTCTGGATTCCGGATTTGGCCATGACGGCGGCGCAGCTGGACGCGGCGGCGAAGAATCGGCTCAGCCATCGCGGCATGGCTATGCGCGCGTTGCGCGAGTTGTTGACGGCCGGTGATCGGCAGGCGGCGCGAGTGTGATCGACGCGTCGCTGGCTTTGTACGTGCACATGCCGTGGTGCGTGCGAAAATGTCCGTACTGCGATTTCAACTCTCATCAACTGAAGTCGGCCGAGCCGGATGCTGCATATATCGAGGCGCTGATCCGCGATTTCGATCTGGAGTTGCCGCGGCTGCAGGGCCGCAGGATCGACACGGTGTTCTTCGGCGGCGGTACGCCCAGCCTGTTCCAGCCGGAGGATTTCGGCCGCCTGCTCCGCGCCTTGCGGCAGCGAATCGACTTTGCGGCGGACGCGGAAGTGACGATGGAGGCCAACCCGGGCACCATCGAGCGCGGCCGCTTCTCCGGTTATCGGGATGCCGGCATCAATCGGGTGTCGTTGGGCGCGCAGACCTTTGCGCCGCGCGCGCTGCAAACGCTGGGCCGGATTCATACTGCTGAGGACACGCATCGAGCCGTCGCCGAATTGCGTGCGGCGAAGCTCGACAATTTCAATCTCGATTTGATGTATGCGCTGCCGCACCAGACCGCGGAGGAGGCGCTGCAGGACATTCGCACCGCCTGCTCACTCCAGCCTTCGCATATTTCCTACTACCAGCTCACGCTCGAGCCGGGCACGGTGTTTCATTCGCGGCCGCCACCGCTGCCGGACGAAGATGCGGCCTGGCAGATACAAACTGCTGGGCAGGCTCTGCTGGCGGACGCAGGCTATGCGCAGTATGAGGTTTCGGCGTATGCGCGCGTGGGCACGCGCTGCCGGCACAATCTGAATTACTGGTTGTTCGGGGATTATCTGGGGATCGGCGCCGGTGCGCACGGCAAGCTGAGCCTCGCGCTCCCGCATCGCATCTTGCGGACCACCAAGCCCAAGCAGCCGCGCGAATATCAGGAACAGGTGCGCGGCGCAGCGCCGGGCGCGACCATTGGCACGATTTCGCTGGTTGATCCACGGGACCTGCCGTTCGAATTTATGCTGAACGCTTTGCGTCTAAATGAGGGCTTTTCGCCGCACGACTACCGGCAGCAGACCGGGCTGCCGCTGGCTACCATAGAGGTCAAACTGGCCGCAGCGGTGCAACGCGGCCTCATTGCGGCCGGGCCGGGCGGCTGGTACCCCACGGAATTGGGCAGACGCTTCCTAAATGATCTGCAGGCGAGTTTTCTTCCTTAAGCTTATGCACACCGAGGCTGGGACCTCGCACAAAGGGGTACCTACAGCACATTGCACTCAACGTAGGTCAGATGCGCCTCGTAAGATATTGATATATAAAGATTAAGTGACTTGTCTATTTTTTGACCAAGTTAACATTTACTCGAAATTCCGCCGTCTGCATTGAGCGACTTGGCGACCATCCACAGACTTATCCACAGTTATTGTGGACAAACATGCAAGCGGTTGTCGCATAAGGCCTTATGTCAAAGATCTTGTGGCGGCCAGGCGGCTCCGTTAAGATGTTCGGCCCGGTTTTGCGGGTTGGCCATAGGGCCAATGCAAACACCGAGGCACATTCAGGCGTGGCGCCGAGCACAGTTTAGGCTCGTCGATTCTGCCGCTACCGATATGAGGTTCCCATGAAAGCCGGCATTCATCCCGATTATAAAGTCATTGCGGTCACCTGTACCTGCGGCAATAAGTTCGAGACTCGCTCGACCAATGGCCAGGATTTGCAGGTCGAAGTTTGCTCCAATTGTCATCCGTTCTACACGGGCAAGCAGAAAGTTGTGGATACGGGCGGCCGAGTCGACAAATTCCGCAAGAAGTACGCAACTGCTGCGGCGTCGGCGGCAAAAGCTTAAATCCCCGGCCGGCCGCAAGGTCTCGCGAGATTCCGAGTAGCGCGCGGATCTGAAGGCAGATCTGCGCGTGAACTCGTGCGCGCTTAAGATGTGCTCCCTTGATTCCGCTGTGAGGCCGTGCAAGGCTGCGGGTCCCAAATGTATCCCCGTCGGAATAGCGCATGAGCACGAAATACGAACTCAAGAACCTCGCGACCGGAAAGACGACTCCGTTGAACGCCATTTCGGGAACCATTGGGCCCGAGGCGCTCGATATTTCGAGTCTGACCAAGGAACAGGGGATCTTCACTTTCGACCCCGGCTTCATGGCCACGGCCAGCACCGAGAGCAAGATCACGTATATCGACGGCGAAGCGGGCATGTTGCTGTATCGCGGCTATCCGGTGGAGCAGCTCGCGGAGAAATCTAGCTTTCTCGAAGTGGCGAATCTGTTGATCAACGGCAGCTTGCCCACCAAGACTGAACTGTGCGCGTTTCAAAATTCCATCATGCGGCACACCATGGTGAACGAACAGTTGCTGCGTTTCTTCCAAGGTTTCCATCACGATGCCCACCCCATGGCCATGGTCTCGGCGGTGGTGGCCTCGATGGCCGCGTTCTATCACGACACCACCGACATTGAAGATCCACGGCACCGGGAGATTTTCTCGCACCGGATCATCGCGAAGCTGCCGACCATCGCCGCCGCAGCCTACAAGCACACATTGGGCCAGCCTTTCATCTACCCGCGCAACGATCTGCGCTACTGCGCGAACATGCTGAACATGTTCTTCGCGGTTCCCTGCGAGCCCTATTCCATCGATCCGGTCGCAGCCGAAGCACTCGATCTGTTGTTCATCCTGCATGCGGATCATGAGCAGAATGCCAGCACCTCGACGGTGCGCCTGGCGGGCAGCACGGGGGCCAATCCCTATGCTGCAATTTCAGCAGGCGTATCCGCCCTGTGGGGGCCTGCGCACGGCGGCGCCAATGAGGCCGTGCTGGACATGCTGGATGGAATCGGTTCGACCGCCAACATCGACAAATTTCTGGGGCGCGTGAAGGATAAGAGCGATCATGTGCGCTTGATGGGATTCGGCCACCGCGTCTATAAGAACTTCGATCCGCGCGCCAAGATCATCCGCGGCATGTGTTACCGCGTGCTGGAAAAGCTGGGCAAAACTAATAATCCGTTATTCGAGCTGGCGCTGAAATTGGAAGAAATTGCGCTCAAGGATGAGTATTTCGTGTCGCGCAAGCTGTATCCGAACGTGGATTTCTACTCAGGCATCATCTACAGCGCGCTGGGAATCCCGCGCTCCATGTTCACCGTGATGTTTGCCATCGCACGCACGGCCGGCTGGGTGGCGCAGTGGCAGGAAATGGTGTCCGATCCGCACATGAGGATAGGCCGGCCACGCCAGCTGTATACCGGCCCCACACAGCGAGACTACCAGCCAATAGAAAAGCGCTGATTGATGCTACGTCACGCGCACGCCGGTTTGGGCGCAGCGGTAGCGCTGCTGCTTGGACTCGCCGCAAATGCCACGCTGGCAGATGCCTGTCCGAATGCGGCGGGCCCGGTCGCCCTCGGCAGCGTGCAGTGGAATGGCTGGGGCCGCAGTCTCGATAACGCGCGCTACCAGCCCGAGCCCGCGATTCGCGCCAGCGACACGCCCAAGCTCGCGCTCAAGTGGGCGTTCGGCTACTCCAACGGCACGGAGTTCGGCCAGCCCACCATTGTCGATGAGCGTCTGTTCGTCACCAGCTCGGCGGGGCGTGTCTACGCGCTGGACTCCAAGAGCGGCTGTACCTATTGGACGTATGACGCTGCGGCCGGCAGCCATTCGGCGGTAGTCATCGGTGAACTGGCGCGCAAGCGAGTTGCGGCGCTACCGCGCCGTCTGAAGCGCACCTTGGCGCATCTTGATGTCATCAAGGCGCCGAGTGCCGCGTTCTTCGGCGACGACACCGGCGCGGTGTATGCCCTGGACGCGCAGAAAGGAACTCTGCTGTGGAAAACCCAGGTGGACACGCACCCGCTGGCACGCATCGTAGGCACGCCTGTGCTGTTCGAAGATCATCTGTATGTGACCGTAGCCTCGACTGAGGAGGCCGCGGCCGCCAATGCCAGCTATAGCTGTTGCACCTTTCGCGGCAGCCTGGCCTCGCTCGACATCGCCACCGGCAAAATGACGTGGAAGAGCTACACCGTGCTGGAGGAGCCGCAGCCCACCCGCAGGAACGGCGCCGGCGTCCAGGAATTCGGGCCCGCCGGCGCAGCGATTTCCTCCTCGCCGACCGTCGACGGCGCGCGGCATGCCCTATACGTCGCTACCGGCGGCTCAGGCAGCGGCCTGGAGCAGTCGCTGACGGACGCCGTCGCCGCCTTTGATCTAGTCGACGGCAAACTGCGCTGGGTCAAGCAGTTGGCGCGACCGGACGGCGGGGCGGGCGCGGCCGGCTTCTTGAGTTCACCTATCCTGCGGACCCTGGCAAGCGGCAATCAAATTCTTTTCGCTGGGCAGAAATCGGGAGTGGTCTA
>JBBRQO010000050.1:0-26728 GCA_038226325.1 Steroidobacterales bacterium
CTGCCCATTATTCGCCACTGCGTCAAGTACAAGAAGCGCGTGGTGTTTCCCTCGACCTCCGAGGTGTATGGCGCGAGTAAGGACAAGGAATTCGATTCCGACACCACCGAACTGGTGTTGGGACCCATCCACAAACAGCGCTGGATTTACTCCTGCGTGAAACAGCTGCTGGATCGCATCATCTATGCCTACGGCCAGCAGGGATTGCAATTCACATTGTTCCGGCCATTCAACTGGATCGGTTCCGGCCTCGACAGCATGGATGACCCGAAGGAGGGGAGCTCCCGCGTGCTCACGCAGTTCTTGGGTCACATCGTGCGCGGCGAGCCTATCAAGCTGGTGGACGGTGGCCAACAAACACGGGCCTTCACCTACATCGACGATGCGGTGGAATGCCTGACCACGGTCATCGACAATCCGAACGGCATCGCCGACGGCAAGATTTACAATATCGGCAATCCCTACAATTCTTATTCCATCCGCAAGCTGGCGGAGATGATGTTGGAGATTGCGGTGTCGCGTCCCGAGTACGCGCCCACGGCGCGCAATACCAAGTTGGTCGACATCTCCGCGTTCGACTACTACGGCAAAGGCTACGCGGACATTCCGGCGCGTTTGCCGTCCATCAAGAACACCACGGCGGAACTCGGTTGGACTCCCAAGACGGATATGCGCACGGCCTTGAACGCCATATTCGATTCCTACGCGCAGGCGCTGCCCTCGGCGTCGGCGCTGCTGTCGCGCGATGCTTGAGAACTCGCACATCGGCCTGAAGGTCGATGTGGATACCCTGCGAGGCACGCGCCAAGGCGTGCCGCGGCTCATGGCGCTGCTGAAAAAGCACGCGGTCGATGCCACCTTTTATTTTTCCGTGGGTCCCGATAATACCGGCCGCGCCATGCGACGGGTGTTTCGCAAGGGCTTCGCAAGCAAGGTCGCGCGTACATCAGTCCTGAAGCACTATGGTCTGAAAACTCTGCTATACGGCGTACTGCTGCCCGGACCGGACATCGGGCGCAAGGCGGGCGCCGTGATGCGCAGCGTGCACGAGGCCGGATTCGAGGTGGGGCTACACACCTACGATCATGTGCGGTGGCAGGACTATGTAGCCAAGGCCACGGAGCAGTGGACCCGCCTGGAGTTCGAGCGCGGGCTGCAGGCCTTTGAGCGGGTGTTCGGATTCACGCCGCAATCGCATGCCGCGGCCGGTTGGCAGATCAATGCGCACGGCCTCAATCTCGAGCGCGAGTATGGTCTGCGCTATGCCAGCGACACCCGCGGCGGTCCGCCCTTCCTGCCGCTGCTGGCCGACGGCGTCAGCACCTGTGCGCAGCTGCCCACCACCCTGCCTACCTTCGATGAGCTTCTCGGGGTGGATGGCGTAAACGAATCGAGCATTGCGCAGGCGGTGTTTCGCTTGTCCGAGCTGGCGTCCCAAGATCCGTCCTTGGACGCGGTACAGGTGTTCACTCTGCATGCCGAACTTGAGGGCATGCTGCTGCTCGATGCCTTCGACGAGCTGCTGCGCCGATGGCGCGAGTCGGGCGCCTTGGTGGTGCGCATGGCCAAGATTCACGAGCTGGCGCAGCGCCGGTCGCTGCCTGCCCGGGCGGTGGTAATGGGCGAGGTGGCGGGACGGTCGGGGCAACTGGCGGTGCAAGCGCCGAGCGCATCAATTGCGACCCGCACGGTAGGGCCGACGTGAGGGAGGCCGCCGCGCCGCTGCCGCGCGAGCGGTGGATGTATGCGGCGCTGGCCGCGCTGCTGGCCGCGCTGTGGCTGGCGACACTGGCCGCGCGGCCGCTGTTCAATCCCGATGAGGGACGCTATGCGGAAATTCCCCGTGAAATGCTCAGCGGCGGCGATTGGGTGGTGCCGCACTTGAACGGCTTGGCCTACATCGAGAAACCACCCCTGCAGTACTGGGCTACGGCCGTGAGTTACCGCCTGTTCGGCCCCAGCGAATTCGCCGCGCGCCTGTATTCGGCGTTGACGGCCTTGGCAACCCTTTACTTGGTATGGCTGGCGGCAGGTCGACTGTGGGGCGCCGCGGTGGCCTGGCGTGCGGGGGCGGTGTTGTGCGGCATGCTGATGTTCGTGGTCTTGGGGCAGCTGCTGGCTCTGGATATGAGCCTGACTTTTTACATGACCTGGGCCCTGGTGGCTTTCCTGTTCGCGCAAACGGCGGCTCGGCCCCGCGCTTGGATGCTGCTGGCCTGGTCGGCGGCGGCTTTAGGTGTACTCACCAAGGGCCTGGTCGCGGCGGCCGTCCCCGTGGCGGTGCTGGTATTGTATAGCGTCCGTTCGCGCGACTTCTCGCCCTGGCGCCGCTTGCACCTAGCCTGGGGCCTGCCGCTGTTTCTAGTCATCAGCGTGCCCTGGCATTGGCTGGCGGAACAGCGCCTCAAGGATTTTCTACAATTTTTCTTCGTACACGAGCATTTCGCGCGCTATTTGACTCCGATTGCCGATCGCCAGGAGCCGTGGTGGTTTTTCGGCTGGGTGTTCTTGGCCGGCACCATGCCCTGGACCTGGGCTGCCTTGCGCGTGCTCGGCACGGGCTGGCGGCGCGGCGTATCCCCCCGGGAATTCGACCCGAAGCTCTTCTTGTGGATATGGGTGGTGTTCATCGGCGTTTTTTTCTCACTCTCCGACTCCAAGCTCATGCCCTACATACTGCCGCTATTGCCGGCCTTGGCCCTGCTCATCGCGGCGCGGCCGGCGCAGGCGCTGAAGCAGGACTTGCTCATCACGGCGCTACTGACGCTGGCCGCGGGTCTGGCCTTGGGACTCGCCAGTCTGAATTGGCCGGCCGTCATCGCCTCCTCGGACCGCAGCGAGTACTTCTTACCGCTGGCCAAACCCTTGGGAGAAATCGCGCTGTTGCTCACGGTGTCCGGTGCCTTTGTACTGGTGCGGGCGCGCGAGGTAAGTCGTGCCGCCGTATTTCTCGGGGTAGGCTGGTGTCTGGCGTGGCTGCTGCTGGTTCGCGCAGCCGCCGTGGTGGCGCCCATCTATTCGGGAGTGAACCTTGCGGCCGCGCTGACGGCAGAGGACCGAGATGCGCCGATTTATAGTGTCGGAACCTATGATCAATCCCTGACGTTTTATCTGCGCCGCCCGGTGACGCTGGTGGGATATCGTGGCGAGCTTGACTATGGATTAGGCAAGGCACCGGGCGCCGAGATTGCCGACGTGGCGGAATTTCTTCGCCTCTGGCCATCGCTACCCAAGGCCTTCGCGGTGATGGAGAAGAGCATGTTCGATGATTTCAAGCGCCGCGGCGTGCCGATGCGGCTGGTCGCAGAAACGGCCAGCCGGGTATTGGTGGCACGGCCATGAGCTGGGTGACCTGGGCGTTGATTTTGACGGGAGTGGCTCTGAACGCCGCCGCGCAGTTGCTGCTCAAGGTGGCGACTCGGCCGTTGGCGCATTTCTCCGACTTCAGTGCCGACACTTTGGTCAACGCGGTCCTGATCCTGTCGAAGCGCCTGCCGTTTTGGATCGGCATGCTGTGCTATGGCACGAGTCTCTGCGTGTGGCTGGCGGCACTGTCGAAGGCGCCGGTGAGCACCGCGTATCCCATGCTGTCCTTAGGTTATGTGGCGGTCGCGGCCGTGTCGGCGCTGTGGCTGGGCGAGAGCATGTCGCTGTCCAAGGTGCTCGGCGTCGCTTTGATCTGCGTCGGTGTGATTCTTGTTTCCAGGAGTTCTACTTGAAGCAACCATTTCTGCCCTTTACGCGCCCATCCATCGACGCCGACAGTATTGCGGCGGTCGCCGACGTATTGCGCTCGGGTCAATTAGCCAGCGGCCCCAAGGTTCTGGCCTTCGAGAGCGCATTGGCGGTTTACCTGGGCGGCAATCGCCAGGTGCGAGTAATGACCTCGGCCACGGCGGGCCTGGAGATGGCGTTGGAAGTCGCCGGCGTCGGCGCGGGAGATGAGGTCATCGTTCCGGCCATGAGTTTCGCGGCCAGCGCTAATGTGGTGGCACGCGTGCGCGCCAAGCCGGTGTTTGTCGATATCGATCTGATGTCGCGCAATATCGACGTCGCGCAGATCTCTGCCGCCATCACCACGAAGACGCGCGCCATCATGCCGGTGCATTTCGCAGGCTTGTCCGTGGACATGGAAGGCGTCTACGGCTTGGCCAAGCAGCGCGGGCTGCGGGTCATCGAAGATGCCGCCCATGCCATCGGTTCGCGCTATTCTGATAAACCCATCGGCAGCTTCGGCGATCTAGTGGTGTTCAGTTTTCATCCGAACAAGAACATGACCAGCATCGAAGGCGGCGCCATTTCCACCGCCGATCCCAAAGCGGCGGAGCTCTTCGAGCAATACCGATTCCATGGCATCAAGCGCAATGCGGCCGGAGAAATCGATGTGATGTTCCCGGGAGCGAAGAGCAATCTCACCGACGTCGCGGCGCAGATCGGCATCGATCAGCTGCGCCTGCTGGACGGATTCAATGCGCGGCGCCGTGCCTTGGCAGGGCGCTACTTTGAAGAGTTCGACGGCTACTCGGGAGTCGTGCTGCCGGCTCGCGGCGATTCGGGCCACAGCTGGCATATGTTTCAGGTACTGATCGATTTTCGGGGCCGCGGCATGACCCGGCCGGCCTTCCAAAAAATCATGCACGACCGCGGCATCGGCATCGGTGTGCACTATCCCAGCATTCCCAGTCTCAAGTACTACCAGGATATGGGCTACCGGGACGAGGACACCCCCGTGGCGGCACGGGTGGGACGCGAGACCGTGACCTTGCCGCTGTTCCCCGCGATGAGCGATGAGGATGTGCCACGGGTGTGCCGGGAGCTTCGCGCGGTTCTGAATTGACGTGCAGCGCAGACGATCAACGTCCTTTAACCTGCAAGTTGCAGGCGACAAATCCGTGTATTACACTTTAGGCAAATGAGTCAGACAGTAACAATTCGTCTTACAAAAGAACTGGTGGACTGGCTGGAACAGGCGTCGAAGCGAAGCGGAGTTCCGCGCGGCCGCATCATTCGTCAGCATCTCGAGAAGGTGCGTGACGGCGGTGCTGAGCCCTCTTTTATGAGGCTGGCCGGTACGGTTCGTGGAGCGCGCGATCTATCGGCGCGAAAGGGTTTTTCTCGCCCGTGAAGGGCATCGCCGATACGGGATTCTTGGTGGCGTTCGCAAACGCCAATGATAAACACCACCCCTGGGCAATTCAAATCGCTGCCGATGTTACGGAGCCGCTCCTGACATGCGAGGCAGTCCTTGCCGAATCGGCGTTCCACCTCGAAAATTCGGCCGTGGTCCTGGCTATGGTGAACGAAGGGCTTGTCGCCGTGGCTTTTGACAGTCGGGAGCATCTTTCTCAGCTAACCCGTCTCGCCGCTCGCTATGCGGATCGAAGGCCAGTTTTTGCCGATTTGTGCCTGGTGCGGATGAGCGAACTATTTCCCAAGCATTCGGTAATTACAATCGACCGAACGGACTTTCGGATCTATCGTCGCAACAAGCGCGAGGCGATCCCACTCATGTGCCCTCCCGAAGGCTGATTCTCAGGCGCGGCAAATTCCTACCCTCGTCCGCACTGTAGTCATCGCGACCGTGCCGGCCTGTCGTAAGGCTTGGGCGCCTTGCGAGCAAAAATGGGATGGCGCAGACTGCCAGTAGCTCGCGATCTAGCTCCAAAGGAACTCACCAACATGAAGCGTTTAATGATTCTCGCCTTGGGCAGCGCCGTACTCGCGGCGCCGCTGTATGCGGCATTGAAGACCGGCGTGCAGGCTCCGGATTTCACCACGCAGGCCACTCTCGCCGGTAAACCGTTCAAGTTTTCGCTAGCCGATGCGCTAAAGAACGGACCCGTGGTGCTGTACTTCTATCCGGCGGCGTTCACTCCTGGCTGCACCGTCGAGGCCCATGAGTTCGCCGAAGCCACCGACAAATTCAAGGCTCTGGGCGCCACTGTCATCGGTGTGTCGCATGACCCCATCGACACGCTCAATAAGTTCTCGGTGAGTGAATGCCGCAATAAGTTTGCGGTGGCTTCGGATGCCGATCAGAGCATCACCAAAGCGTATGACGCCGTGCTGGCGGTAAAACCGGAGTACGCCAATCGTACGTCCTATGTGATTGCGCCCACCGGCAAGATCATTTATGAATACACGGCATTGGATCCCGACAAGCACGTCGGCAACACCATGGCCGCCGTCGAGAAGTGGAAGGCGGAGCACAAAGGGACTTAAGTTTTATATTCCCCTGCGGGGCGAGGTCAACCGGACTGACCTTGCCCTGCCTTTCTCGCCGTTAACTCACGCGGTGATACATCCATTGCTTCATTAGTCGCGCATTGCTATGATATACATTACTTATGTAGATCATGAGGTCGATTATGCGGGTTGCCAAGTGGGGAAACAGTCTAGCCGTGCGGTTACCGGAGGCTGTCGTACAGGCTCTGGGACTGAAGACCGGAGATGAGATCGAAATTGTTGTTAGTGGTGGCCGTCGATTCGAAGTGGGGCGCGACTTAGGTCGCGAGCGGGCGATGGCGCGACTCCGATCTCTCAAAAAAGCCCTTCCCCCCGGGTTCCGCTTCGATCGAGAAGAGTCCAATGCCCGGTGAGCGGTTCTTCGATACGAATGTACTGATCTATGCATTCGCGCAGGATGATCCCCGCAGTAGCCGAGCCGAGGAGTTACTTGCCGGTGGTGGCGTTATCGGAGTCCAGGTCCTCAACGAGTTCACTAATGTTACGCGGCGCATGTTGCGATGGCCGTGGGGTGATCTTGAAGGCGCCCTCAAAGTAATCGAAGACTTGTTGGGGCCGGCGCGCCCGCTGACCAGCGGCACTCACGCGCAGGCAGTGGTACTGGCCCGTGATAGCAGTCTTTCTTTCTACGACGCGCTGATTGTCGCCGCAGCGATTGAGGCGGGTTGCCGTGTCCTTAATAGCGAAGACCTACAGGACGGTCGGAAATTCGCGACGGTGACCGTCGTGAATCCCTTCCGCCCCTAGCGCGCCGCCGCCTAACTAATCGCTCAACTGGCGTTACCCGCGCAATTCGACTCCGCCGGTTTCCCCGCAAATCGATCTCTGATCCACTGAAGCTGTTCCGGCGTCGAGTTCTCCATGGTCGGATCGTGGTCCAGACCCGGATAGCTATGGAACCTCACCGGCTGCTTCTTGGCGCACATGAGTTTGACCGCTGCGCGCACGGCGTCGATGGGCACGGTTTGATCCGCCTCGCCGGCGATCACGAACATCGGGCCGCCTATGGGCTTTTCGCCCTGCGCATTGCCTTCGAAGAACTGATGAATCGCCGCGATTTTCTCCCACTGAGGCCGCAACAGCGTGCCGCTCGGCAGTGCGGCATAAGTTGCATATCCATAGTAGAAACAACCTTTGGTAGTCACGTCGGTGTAGTGCGCTAGCACGCTATCCGACAATAGATCGCGCGGGTTGAATTCGGGATAGCGCGCATGAATGCCGGCCGCCATGAAGGCGAGGTAAAAGCCGACGCCGGGGGTATTGCCCAGGTGATTGAAAAAATCTCCCTCGCGCGCGGCTCCGGCCACTGAGACCGCGCCCAAATAATTCGGATCCTTGAGTTCGTGTTCCACCTCGGCGACGCCCCAGGCGGCGAGCCCGCCCTGCGAATGTCCATCCACCACCCATTTTGGATTTAATTTCGGTACGGCCTTATGCGCGGCGGGTATCGAGTACACCACATCGTGCGCCTGTGCCACTTTGTTGACGTACTGATGCAAGCCTTGCGTGCCGAGGCCATGATAGTCGGTGGCCACCACGGCGAAGCCGGCAGCCACCATGGGCATTAATCCTTCGGCGCCGTAATACACATCCTTCATGGCCGAGGGCGCGCACAGGCGGGCGACACCGCTGGTGCCGTGCGCCCAGGCAATCACCGGCCAACCTTGCGGCGGCGGTGTGCCGGCCGGAATGAGTACTACCCCGGATGTCGCTACACCCCGTCCGGTGGCATCCAGAGAGTGATAAAGAATGCGCACCGCGGTCGCGCCTTTCGGCAAGGAGTAGCCGCTGAAGCTCTCTTTGCGCAGTAGATCGCCCGGCTTGCTCGCCGCCAGATTCGCAGGTGTGGCATAAAATTCGGTGAGGGGCAGTCGGTTGGCCTGTTCCAGCGCCAGCGCCTCCGCGACGGTCTTGGGCATCTCCTGTGCCTGCACTCGGCCGTTCCCTGATAAAACGAGCGCGCCGAGCGCCCACGCGGCAGTCGCCATAGCCATTGTTTTTGTCGTCACTCTGCTCTCCCGTTGTTTGCGCGCAATATTGCCGAAACCCGAATTCTAGTTTAGCCATAGGCGCAGGTGCTGTTATAGGATTTCATCTGGTTCAATTTGGAGCGAGAACGCACGATCGACAACCGTCTCGAAGCGTGCCACTTCGGCATCCGTCAACAACTCGAAATGCGCCTTACGCTTGTTTATGGACAGCTTACCGTCATTGCGGCGTACGACTCGAATAAACAGCTCGAGGCTGTGCCCCGGCCAGTCCGCTATCGTTGAAAGCGCACTTCGCGCTCGATCGAAGCCGAGCAGAAAGGAAATCTCTTCGTCAAGATCGTGCTCGACTGTTCGTTCAAGCGCGTCATAGAGAAAGCTGGCTTGCTCGGTAGCATCGAGGTAGCGGAAGTAAATAGCGTCGTTACCGACCGCCGCTACGGCAGGCATAGCCGGATCGTAGCTTGTGCGTGCAAGTATCGCTCGCGAGAATGCCTCGAGAGTCTCTTTGTAGCGGTCGAGGTTGGCGAGGATCACCGCCGATACCGGCAGCACAATGCCCTTCGGCGTGAACCCCGCCGTGGAGAGCTGCTCGTGGATCAGGTAGCGGTGGAGTCGCCCGTTGCCGTCCTTGAACGGATGAATAAACACAAACCCAAAGGAGATCGCGCTGGCGGCGATGACCGCGTCGAAAGCGCCAGGACGGGTGCGGACGCGCTCGGCCATGGCGACCAGGCCGTCCATAAGCGCGCGCACATCCTTAGGCCGCGGCGGCACAAAATCGACACGTACGCGGTAGCCGTAGTCGGTGCCGACCCAATTCTGCTCGAGCCGGTACGATGTTTCCATCCAGCGTGGGTCAACGACCGCGTTCTGCAGTTCGACAAAACGTTCCTCCGACAGCAGAGCGTCCTTCTCTGCCTCTTGCAGAAGATCGGCAAAGCGCTGTGCTTTCGGGGCTGAGGGTTTGACGTGCTCCACTTCAAACGAGGAGTGTGTTTCCTTGAGGTAGAGGTAGCGGGCCGCGCGCATGACGAGCTTTGGATCGTACTTTGCAAGCGTCGCCTGCGTGCGCTCCTTGAGGCCCTTGTCCGCCATCGTTGCGAGATAGGCGATCTTGCGCACCAGGGGGCAAAACTGCCGCGTTCCCGGTAGGTTGTCGATGATCTTGTACTTATCGACGCGCGGGCTTGCGGCAAGTGTGAGTCCGAATTGCAATGACTCATCAAGCACGGGCACGTAGCGCAGTTTGGTGCCGAGCGCCCCTTCGGGCAGTGTGAGGGTCCGGTCTGTGAGCCATTCGAAGAGGTACGCTACCCGCCGCGTAAGCGCGGCTTTGGGCTGCTGGCGCAGGGCCGCCTCAATTTCTTCGGCCCCGAGCTGCTGGAAGAGGAGTGCCAAGACCTGTAGGTTGAGCCCCTCATAGCGCAGGGAAAAGCGCAGATGACCGAGAGCCGTAGGCTCGGGCTCGTAGCTGCGGGCAAACTCCTCGAGCGGCTGGCCGCCTTGTTCGCGCCAGCGCCGTCCGCTGACCGCGTCCGTAATGACGCGTGTCACCGGCAGGGGGAGTGCGGGGAGCTCGTATCGGTTAATCAGGTAAGCGTAGCCGACAGGATTCATAACCCGCCTCGAAAAAGGTGCGCTGGCCTCGAAAGACGACCGCTTTTCCTTATTTTACTCGAAAATAGGCCGCTAGCAGTATTTATGTAGGGGCGTTATGCGGAAAATCCCCCCAAGCGTCCGATTTTCGAGTCCGGCATCCGACTTTCGAGCTCGACCGGCTCCCGCGGCTAGCCGAATCGCTATTCGTGAGCCCGCGGCATGAGCAGTTTCGCGATCAGCGAGGTCCATCCTGACTGATGCGAAGCGCCGGCGCCGCGGCCGGTATCGCCGTGAAAGTACTCGTAGAACGGGATGCAATCCTGGTAGTTCGGGTCCGACTGCAGCTGCGGCTGATGCCGCAGCACGGCGCGCTCGCCCTTGGCGTCCTTTAAGAAAATACGCGACAGCCGCTGCGATAGTTCGGTGGCCACTTCATCGATGGTCAGATACTTTCCGGAGCCGGTCGGACATTCCACTTTGAAGTCATCGCCGTAGTAGTGATGGAATTTCTGCAATGACTCGACAATGAGGAAATTCAAGGGAAACCAAATCGGACCGCGCCAATTGGAATTGCCGCCGAACTGCCGGGATTCGGATTCGGCCGGCGAATAATGCACCGATTGATCGACGTTGCCGACCTTGAGCACGAACGGGTGCGTGAGGTGCGCGCGCGACAGGGCCCGAATTCCGTAGTCGGATAGGAATTCGGATTCATCCAGCATGCGCTTCAATAGTTTCTTCATGCGATGACCGCGCAGCAGCGACAGCAATCGTCGCTGACCGCGCCCCGGCGATTCCCAATGCGACACGAGGCTGGCCAAGTCCGGCCGGTGGCTCAAGAACCATTCCAGGCGCTTACGGAACCCCGGCAGCTGCTCCAGCATCTCGGGCTCCAGCGTCTCCACCGCAAACAAGGGAATCAACCCCACCATGGAACGAATGCGCAGCCGCACCTTTTCGTCGTTGGGCAGATTGAGCACGTCGTAGAAGAACTGATCTTCCTCATCCCACAGGCCGGTGTCGGCGCTGTACATGCAACTCATGGCCTCGGCGATATTCAGGAAATGCTCGAAGAATTTGCTGGCGATGTCCTCGTACACATGATTGTGCTGGGCGAGCTCGAGCGCGATGCGCATCAGATTCAGCGAATACATGGCCATCCAGCTGGTGCCGTCCGACTGGTTGATGTAGCCGCCGGTAGGAAGTTGCGCGCTGCGATCAAACACGCCGATGTTGTCCAGCCCTAAGAAGCCGCCCTGGAAAATATTGCGGCCTAAGTTGTCCTTGCGATTCACCCACCAGGTGAAATTGATCATCAGCTTGTGAAATACTCGCTCGAGAAACTCCAGATCGCCGTTGCCGCCGTTCTGTTTACGGTCGATTTGATATACCCGCCAGGCGGCCCAGGCATGCACCGGCGGATTGACATCGCTGAAGGCCCATTCGTAGGCGGGAATCTGGCCGTTCGGATGCATGTACCATTCGCGGGTCAGCAGCACCAGCTGATGCTTGGCGAACTCGGCGTCGATCAGTGCGAAGGGGATGCAGTGGAACGCCAAATCCCAGGAGGCGTACCAAGGATATTCCCACTTATCCGGCATGGATACGATGTCGGCATTATTGAGGTTGCTCCATTCGATATCACGGCCATGCAGGCGTGATTCCGGTGGCGTCGGCTGGCCGGGATCGCCCTTGAGCCAGCGCGAAATATCCAGGTAGTAGAATTGCTTGCTCCAAATCAAGCCGGCGAAGGCTTGCCGCTGCACCACGCGCTCATCGGCGGAGACAATGTCTTTCTGTAGATCGGCATAGAACTTGTCGGCCTCGCTGCGCCGCAGGGACATGCAGGAGTCGAACTTCGCGAAGGGCTGATCGACAGTGCGCCGCGACAGGCGCAGACGAAACTCCTGGCTCGCGCCACCGTCGATGCTCGAATGAAACCACACCCCGGCCTTGGTGCCGTGCTGGGCGGGATTCACGGTATCGAGTCGTCCGCCGACGATGCGATCATGAAAGCCATCTTTGAAGTGGCCGGGAGTTCCCATGTTCCACAGCCGTGACGCATTGGTTTCGTTTTCCGTGAACAGCAGCTGCGCGTTGCCGTCGACGTACAGGCGGCTCATTCCCAGCGACGCGGGCTCGATGCCGACGCTGCCGTCGCTCAAGGCGCTCAAGCTGGGCTTGGCCGAGCCCGGTTCCCAGGTCCAGGTGTTGCGCAACACCAATTGCGGCATCAGGTGCAGCACCGCGGGCGCGTCGCCGCGATTCCACGCGGTGATTTTCATCAGAATATCGCCGGGCTCGACTTGCGCATACTCGACGAACACATCGAAGTAGCGATCCTCAGCGAATACACCGGTATCCAACAGTTCGTATTCCGGCAGGTCGGTGCCGCGGCGGGCGTTCTCGGCGACCAGATCCGCATAGGGAAAGGCGCGCTGCGGATACTTGTAGAGCATTCTCAAGTAGGAGTGGGTCGGGGTCGCATCCAGGTAAAAGTAATGCTCCTTGACGTC
Organism: Steroidobacterales bacterium; assembly: GCA_038226325.1. Classification (GTDB taxonomy): domain Bacteria; phylum Pseudomonadota; class Gammaproteobacteria; order Steroidobacterales; family Steroidobacteraceae; genus Bog-1198. The sequence continues at coordinate 12,353 of JBBRQO010000050.1, forward strand.
CTCACCGTGATTGCCTTCGGCGTTGGTCAGGCCGAACAGGCGTTCCTTCAGAATCGAATCCGCGCCGTTCCACAGCGCCAGCGACAAACATACCTGTTGTTCGGCATCGGAAATGCCGGCGATGCCATCTTCGCCCCAGCGATAGGCGCGGCTGCGCGCGTGATCATGCGGAAAGTATTCCCAGGCCGTGCCGCCGGCGCTGTAGTCCTCGCGCACCGTGCCCCACTGGCGCTCGCTTAAATACGGCCCCCAGTGATGCCAGCCATCGGGGCCGGGCACGTTAGCGAGCAGGCGCTCGCGCTCGATATTCATTTTTCTTCCTTATTCGATCTTCGAGAGGCGGCGTTCGAGGAAAACCCAGGAACGCAGTATCTCAGCGACACTCCAGGCCTGCGCGAAACAGCCGCGTGCAGTGTGAGGTGCGTCACCATCAAATATCTCACCCAATGTCCCCAAGCACGCAGCTTGCGATTGCTGTGCCATGGGACTCAAAAACGATTGCGCCAGCCGCGCATCGCCATGCACCCGATAGTGAGCCCGTGAAAAGGGCCCCATCAGCCAGGCCCAGACGGTGCCCATGTGGTAAGCGGCATCGCGTTGGCCCGCATCACCCGTGTAGCGGCCGAGGTAGCCTGGTTCTTGAGGGCTTAAGCTGCGCAGCCCATGGCTGGTGAGGAGCTCGCGAGCGCAAATGTCGACCACGGCACGCATTTGAACCGCGCTCAAGGTGCAGAACGGCAGGGACACAGCGAGGATTTGGTTCGGACGGACGCGCCCATCCACGCTGGCGCCGCCGTCCACATCGATGACGTCGTATAGGCAGCCGCGCTGCTCGTTCCAAAAACGGCCGAAACTTTGCGTGGCCCGTGCCAGCAGCGACTGGCAGAAATTCTTCTCGGCCACATTGCCCACCGTTGCCGCGAGCCGTACCGCGACGTCCAGCGCGTTCAGCCACAGCGCATTGATTTCCACCGGTTTGCCGATGCGCGGCGTGAACACCTGCTCGCCGTGCTTGGCGTCCATCCAGGTCAGCTGAGTTCCAGTTTCACCCGCACGCAACAGGCCGTCCGCGGGATCGACGCCGATGCCAAAGCGCGTGCCATCCGCATGCGCCTGAACGACGCGCATCAACACCGGAAACAATTCGCGCACCAGGTCCGGATCGGGCTTGGCCAGCAAGTAATCGTCGAGCGCCTGGAACATCCACAAAGTGGCATCGGCAGTGTTGTACTGCGGCGCCTCGCCGGCATCGGGAAAACAATTCGGCAGCATGCCGGCGTCGACGAAACCGGCGTAGGTGCGCAGGATGCCGGCGGCAACCTCGTAGCGTCCCAGCGAGGTCGCAAGCCCCGGCAGGGAAATCATGGTGTCGCGCCCCCAGTCGGTGAACCAGGGGTAGCCCGCAATGACGCTACAATCGGCACCTCCCGTGCCGCGCTTCACGATGAATTGATCCGACGCCTGCGCGAGGCTGTGGATCCAGCGGGGTGCGGTTTTCGGCAACGGCGCGATCAGTTGCCGGGCGCGCGATTGTAGGCGGGCGAGTACGGCGGCGCCCGGCGCGGGGGGCTGGTTCTCGGCCGTGGCCACCAAAAATACCGGTACGCCGGGCGTCAGGTCCGCGGCAAAGGTTCCGGGGGTGAGTAAATCCTCAAGCGCGTCCAGGCCGCGCTGCGCTTCCATGCGATGCCAGAAATTCCAGTACCACTGCGCCGCCGCCGCGAACCGTCCTTGGCTGATGGACAGCCGATAGGGTCGGGCGCCGGCGTAGGCCTGCACCCGGCACTCGGCGGCATCCGAGTCGAGCTTGAAGTCCTGGGTGCCGCGATTCTGGCTGTGATAGTCGCGATACGTAATCAAGGGCTTGAGCGTGACGTGCAAAGGTGCGCTCGCGCGCTTCAGCTCCAGGCGCAAGTAGCTGGTATTGGTTCCGGGGGCCATGAACAGGCTCTGTTCCAACAGTGCATCCGCCACCGCATAGCGCCAGGTGGGAATGCCGTCCGTCACGGCGAAGGATTCCAGATGCAGGAAACCCTGGCCGGTGATGGTGCCGCCGGCGAACTCATTGGCCGACAGATCGGTGTCAATGCCCAAGTAGTGCGCGCTTACCTCGATTTTCGCCACCAGTAGAGTGCGCTCCACCGGCGGCCGTAAGCTGGCCATGAGAAATCCATGGTAGCGGCGGGTGTTGGCGCCTGAGATCGTGCCGCAGGCGAAGCCGCCCAGCCCGTTCGAGACCAGCCACTCATAGTGGCTGGCGCTCTCCCAGCGACCGCAGATGTCGCGGCCTAAGATCAGAAACGCGACCGGTTGAGCAGGTAATCCAGCGAGAATTTACCGGGTCCATACACGATCAGAAACGTCAGCAGCGTGCCCCACAGAATATGCTGACCCAGTGCGGCCTCGAAGCCTTCGGCCAACAGCACCTGGCGATACGAGATCACCGCCATGGCATTCACCGCAAATAGCCCAATGGCGCTCAGGCGACCAACGAAACCCAACACCAGCAATGTGGGAAAGAACAATTCTCCAAAGGCGCCGGCCACCGCCGCCACATGCGGCGACAGCAGCGGCGTGTGGTATTCGTTCTCGAACAAACTCAGGGTGCTGTCCCAGGTGGTGACCTTAAGATAGCCCGATTTCAGGAATTGCCAGCTCACATACAGCCGGGCGCCGAGTGCGAACGGCGATTGCAGGTAGTCGAGCAGCCGCGCAGCCAGCGTATCGGGGGCTTCGATTTTTTGTAGCAGGGACATGGAAGATCCTTTTTATTAGAGTTGTACTCAGTGAAAATCGACGATGGCGCCGGCCAGCACGAAGCGTTGCAGCGCCGTTGTGGCATCGAACTCGGACCCGGCGTTCGCGCCGCGCGTAACGGCGGTCGCGAAAGTTTTTTCTGCCTGCAGCGATTCCAGAAATCCCAGCTCTCCCGGGGATAAGCGATGAAAGACCAACTGGCCCGCGTCACGCAGCGTCAGCACTCGGTCCGGACCGCTGCCTAAGTCGATGACCGGGGGCTCCGCGTCGCCGACATTGGCCTCCCAGATTGCCAAGCAGGGAAATTCCGAGGCGAACAAGCGTGCAGTGGGATGCAGACGGAACACCAAATTGTCGTAGTCGGCGGTCGGCACGTGGTGAAGCTTTGCCAGATCCAAGGGCGAGTGATCGGCGGCCAGCAGCGTCTCCTGCAGCAGCCACTCGAGGCGCGCCACCTCGCCCAAGTAAAAGTACTCGCCGGCGCCGTGCGTCTGCGCCAGATATTGCGCCAATCCGGCGCCGGCGAACTGCAAGTCGCCCGAGAGCGACCCATGACGCGCGTGGCAGGCGCGCGCTGCCTGGCGCAGATAGTCCTCGCCGACCAGGCGCCGAATCACCGGGAAGCTTGCGATCAGGCTCGCGGTGAAATTGCTGCGCGCAGTATTGGCATAGATGCCTAAAGTGTTGCGGGCTGCGATGCCTTGTGAGGCAATGAATGGTGTCGCCGCATCCGGCGCGTCGTCGAGCACGGCCCGCATGACTGAACGCTGCAGTTCACGCAGCGAGTGCATGTGCATCCGCCCGTACGGCATCGGCCTTGGCGGCTTCGGCCGCCAGCACCTCGAGTGCGGGAAGATCGGTATCCCACTCGATCAAGGTTGCCGCCTCGCCGCAGCGGCGCAGTGCCGCGCGATATAGATCCCAAACGGCATCGCATACCACGGTGCCATGGGTGTCGATGAGCAGTTCCCGCCCTGCGATCGCCACGCTGCCGTGGCCGGCCAAATGAATTTCCTTAACCGTGTTGGGTTCTATTGCATCCAAGTAATGCTGCGGCTCGAAGCCGAAATTCTGCGCTGCCACATAAATGTTATTGAGGTCCAACAGGATTGCGCAGCCCGACTCGGCGGCGACCCCGGCAAGGAACTGCCATTCCGGTATGCGCGAGCAATTGAACTGCAAATAGCTCGAGACATTCTCGATCAAGATCTGTCTGCCCAGGTAATCCTGGGTCTGCGCGATGCGCGTGCTGACATGCCGCAGCGCCTCCTCGGTGTAGGGCAGCGGCAGCAGATCATTGGCGAAGCGTCCATCAACGGAACTCCACGACAAATGTTCCGATACCAGGTGAGGCTCGAAGCGCAGCACTGCGCGGCGCACCCGCTGCAAGTGGGCGAGATCGATCTCATCGGTCGACCCCAGCGACAGGCCGACCCCGTGTAGAGACAGGGGATAGCGTGCGCGAATTCGCGTCAGCGCCTCGACATGCGCGCCGCCGTCGGCGAAGTAGTTCTCGGTGTGCGCCTCAAACCAGCCGACGGGTGGAGATTCCGCCAACACCCGTAGATGATGCGGAGCCCGCAGACCGATGCCGGCGCGGGCCGGCATCGAACTGGCGGGGAGATGGCGTACGGGGTTATCCGTGCCGGCGCTCACTATTATTTGGCAGTCAGACTGCCGCTGGTGAGCCGCGCGCAAGTGCCCTTGGGCAGCTCCACGAATTCCTTGCCGCCGGAATCCGCCTTTGCCTGCCCGGCGCAGGCATGCGCGGCACCGGCGCAATCGTTCTTACCGGCCTTCACCACGCCGTAGCACTTTTCCATCTCCACTTTGTCGGCCGCAAAGGCCGGTGTCGCAAAGGCGGCGGCGCCCAAGCTCAATAGGCTGCTGATGGCGGTGACGGTTGCGCTGGTCCTATTCATCGATGCTCTCCTTCAGGTTGAATGAATCAAAGGCCGATACGTTCGATAAGACCGGTGTATTGTCGCAATTATTGCAGCCTGCTGCGATCAACGCGGCGTCCTCTAGACTTTACAGGCGCGGCCGAAAGATGCCTTTGATGCATTCAAGTGACCGAACCGCGATTTGCGTGTGTGTGCGCTCATAAAAGCCGCTTCCGGGGTAGATGGGGTCGCCTTCTCGGAACAGGCCACGCACAGAGTCGAAGCGCTCCAGTGAGTCGTGCGTGCTGCCGACGGCTAATTCTTGTTCGATGCTGTCGTGGAGATAGCGGATGACGGCACAGTCAAGATTGCGGAGTAGCTCATCGCGGCTTGAATCGTTGGCGACATTGCGATTCTGGGGCATTGGCTTGCCTTGCGCTTGGAGGGCTGCTACCAAACCGTTGTGGGCGTCGCGCAGCAGCTCGACATGGTCACGGACTGTGAGATCCAAACAATTTCCAAGATCAACGGCTGCTCCGATGACGTATGGGACCATCCCCTCGACCCGCCTTGACTTCGCTGTTGCCCATTCCATGGCGCGAACTGGATCACCTTCCCAGAAATACACACCTGGCCCGAGCCAGTCATAATCTTGGTCGCTGTGGATTAGGTCGAGGTTTCCCGCCAGAGCTTGTTCGCCAACTTTCCGATCGCATCCGTGAAAACACAGGACGAATGAAGTATGAAGGCGGCTCAAGTGCGCTGGCGGATATCGCGCCTTTGTTCGAGATCATATTCAGGGGCGACCTTGCCATCGTCGGTATAGAGCCCCATTCGCACAAGCGCGGTGCGCGCGGCCAATGGATTCGCTGTATTGGCCGCCGTTTGTCGCCTTATCGCCCGCTTTATGGCTTGTCGCTTTTGATCGGTCATAACACGCCGTAATTTTAGCACCATCGGCCCTCGCTGACAGGTATTTTCTGGCTTTGGCGTGTTGAAATCTGCTCGGCCGCCACCCACAAGCGAGTCGGTGTTTCGTGGCGTTTTTCCCGCGGTTTTAACCGGCGCGAGTTGGGGTAAGAATACGTCGCGATTTGCTACGGCGGCTGACATGAGTTTGCTTGTACAATGGTGGTTTGGCCATGGGACGGGGGGACGGTGCTGGATCGCTCAGGTGGAAAGGCCGCATTGATCTGCGGGTCGGTGGCTTACGACACGATTTTGCAGTTCCCGGACCGCTTCAAATCGCACATTCTCCCGGACAGGATTCATATCTTGAATGTGTCCTTCTTGGTTCCCGACATGCGCCGAGAATTCGGCGGGTGCGCGGCCAATATCGCCTATAGCCTGAAGCTGCTGGGCGATCGGGGTGTGCCCATGGCGACTGCGGGCCATGATTTTGCGCCTTACTACGAGCGTATGGTGGCGCAGGGTATCCCCGTCGATTACATCAAAGTGGTGGACGGAACCTTTACCGCCCAGGCATTCATTACTACCGACCTCGACGACAACCAGATCACGGCGTTTCATCCGGGGGCAATGCAGCATGCGCACCTCAATCAGGTGTCTGATGCGGGGCCTGGAATAGCGCTCGGCATCGTGGCACCGGATGGCCGGCAGGCGATGATAGAGCACGCGGCGCAATTTGCGGCTGCGAAGATTCCCTTCATTTTCGACCCCGGTCAGGGACTGCCCATGTTCGGCGCCGAGGAGCTCAAAACCTTCATTGCGCAGGCCCGCTGGGTGGCCGTTAACGACTATGAATGGGGCATGCTGCAACAAAAGACCGGATTTACTGTCTCTGATATTACGGCGCAGGTGGATGCTCTGGTCATCACGCTCGGGGCCAAGGGGTCGGTGATCCACACCCAGGGGCGCACCGTGAACGTCCCCAGTGCCGCCGCGGAGGCTGTGGTCGATCCCACGGGTTGCGGGGATGCCTATCGCGCTGGTCTAATTCACGGCTTGCTGCGGGGTCTGGACTGGGAATTGACCGGCCGGGTGGCCTCCCTCATGGGGGCGATCAAGATCGCCTCGCGTGGACCGCAGAATCACGGTTTTACTCAGGCCGAGTTCGAACGCCGATATCAGGACAGTTTTGGTCAAGCTTTAAGGAATTTGAAATGAGCAGCAATTTCTCGTTCACCTCGGAATCAGTCTCGGAAGGCCATCCGGACAAGGTCGCCGACCAGATTTCCGACGCGGTGCTCGATGCCATTCTCGCCGTCGATCCGAGAGGCCGGGTGGCCTGTGAGACCCTGGTCAAGACCGGCGTCGTGATCGTGGCCGGAGAAGTCACGACCAGCGCCTGGGTGGACGTTGAGGCCATCGTACGCAAGACCGTCCTCGACATCGGTTATGACACCTCGGACATGGGCTTCGACGGCGCCAGCTGCGGCGTGCTCAACATCATCGGTAAACAGTCGCCCGACATCGCTCAGGGGGTGGACCGCAAGGACGAGCGCAAGCAGGGGGCCGGCGATCAGGGATTGATGTTTGGCTACGCCAGCAACGAAACGGATGTGCTCATGCCGGCGCCCATCACGCTGGCGCATCGACTGGTGAAGCGCCAGGCCCAGGTACGCAAGAGCGGCAAGCTGCCCTGGCTGCGACCGGATGCCAAGAGCCAAGTCACCTTGCGCTATGAGAATGACAAGCCCGTCGGCCTCGAAGCGGTGGTGTTGTCGACTCAGCACGAGGACAGCATCAGCACCAAGCAATTGCGCGAGGCCGTCATCGAGGAAATTCTCAAGCCCGTGCTGCCTGCGAAGTGGATCGACAAGCACACCAAGTACCACATCAACCCCACGGGCCGCTTCGTCATCGGCGGCCCGGTGGGCGATTGCGGCCTCACCGGGCGCAAGATCATCGTCGACACCTATGGCGGATTTGCGCGCCACGGCGGCGGCGCCTTCTCCGGCAAGGATCCGTCCAAGGTGGATCGATCGGCAGCCTATGCGGCCCGCTATGTGGCCAAGAACATAGTGGCGGCGGGCCTGGCGGAGCGCTGTGAAGTTCAAGTCTCCTACGCCATTGGGGTGGCCGAACCCACCTCCATCATGGTGCAGACCTTCGGTACGGGTAAATTGCCCGATGCCCGATTGACGCAGCTGGTGCGTGCACATTTCGATCTCACACCCTTTGGCCTACGCGAAATGCTGGATCTGGCTCGTCCCATCTACCAGAAGACGGCGTCCTACGGTCACTTCGGCCGCAAGGACCCCGAGTTCACCTGGGAACGCACCGACAAGGCGGGCACTTTGGCGGCCGAATGTAAAGCCACCCGCGCCGCATGAGCCGCCCGGTCTTGCTTACCAATTTTTTCCCGGACGGGGTCGCCGTTACACGGCGTCCCCGACCCCGTTTAACCCGGCGCGAAGCGCCTGATGAGGAGCCTATCGATGAATGCAGCAATCAAGCAGCCCGAAGATTTCTTGGTCAAGGATTTGAGCCTCGCCGAGTGGGGCCGCAAGGAAATACGCATCGCCGAAACGGAGATGCCGGGCCTGATGGCAATCCGTCATGAGTTCGCGGCACAGCAGCCGCTGCGCGGCGCGCGCATCACCGGTTCTTTGCACATGACCATCCAAACCGCGGTGCTGATCGAGACCTTGAACGCGTTGGGCGCGCAGGTGCGCTGGGCATCGTGCAATATTTATTCGACCCAGGATCACGCGGCCGCGGCCATCGCCGCCGGCGGTACGCCGGTGTTTGCCATCAAGGGTGAGACGCTGGCCGAGTACTGGGACTACACGCATCGCATTTTCGAGTGGCCGGACGGCGGCTATACCAACATGATCCTGGACGACGGCGGTGATGCGACCCTGCTGCTGCATTTGGGCGCCAAGGCGGAAAAAGACGCCACCTTGATTGCGCGTGCCGGCAACGAGGAAGAGCAATGCCTGTTCGCCGCCATCAAGGCTAAGCTCGCCATTGACCCGAAGTGGTATTCGACGCGCCTCGCCAAGATCAAGGGCGTCACCGAGGAGACCACCACCGGGGTCAAGCGCCTGTATCAAATGGCCAACGACGGGCAGCTCGCCTTCCCCGCCTTCAATGTCAACGATTCGGTCACCAAGTCGAAGTTCGACAATCTCTACGGCTGCCGCGAATCACTGGTGGACGCCATCAAGCGTGCCACCGACGTGATGATCGCCGGCAAGGTGGCGCTGGTCTGCGGTTACGGCGATGTGGGCAAGGGATCCGCACAAGCTTTGCGCGCGTTGAGTGCGCAAGTCTGGGTGACCGAGGTCGATCCGATCTGCGCCCTGCAGGCGGCGATGGAAGGCTATCGCGTGGTTACCATGGACTACGCAGCGGACAAGGCCGACATTTTCGTCTCGGCGACCGGCAATTTTCATGTCATCACCCACGATCACATGAAGCGCATGAAGGATCAGGCCATCGTGTGCAACATCGGGCATTTCGACAACGAAATCGAAGTGGCGGCGCTCAAGCAATACGCCTGGGACAACATCAAACCGCAGGTGGACCATGTGATTTTCCCGGACGGTAAGCGGATCATCCTGCTGGCGGAAGGGCGCTTGGTGAACTTGGGCTGCGGCACCGGGCATCCCTCCTATGTCATGAGCTCCTCGTTCGCGAATCAGGTGCTGGCGCAAATCGAATTGTTCGGTAATACCAAAAAATATCCCGTGGGCGTTTACGTGCTGCCGAAGCATCTGGATGAGAAAGTGGCGCGTTTGCAGCTCTCCAAGCTCGGTGCGCAGCTGACCGAATTAACCGACACGCAGGCGCGCTACATCGGGGTGGAGAAAGAGGGTCCTTATAAAGTGGACCAGTACCGCTACTAAGCGGCCGGGCACGAACCGATTTCTGTTTAGGTGTACACTGGCCGTGTACACAAATTGCGGGCACTGATCATGAAGCACATCGGCATCAAACAGGCACGTCAACAATTGCCCGATCTGATCGATCGGGTGGAGGCGGGCGAGGAAATCACCATTTCCCGCCAAGGCAGGGCTGTGGCCCGGCTCATTCCTGCCCCAAAGACACTCAAACACCTGCCCGCGCTGTCCGAGTTCCGCAGGCGGATCGGTGCGCTTGGGACCCCGGCTGCCCAGTTGCTGAGGGCGGAACGGGAAGGTCGATGAATGCCTACATCGATACCAGCGTTCTGGGCGCCTACTATTGCCCCGAAGCTTTGAGTGCCGCGGCCGAAGACGCGCTTCGCCGCATCGAGGCGCCGGTAATAAGTATTTTGAGCGAGTTGGAATTTTGTTCGCTCGTTGCCAAGAAGCAACGACTGCGGGAGTTGAATGCGCCGCAGGCCCGTAAGATTCTGGATATGTTTGCCGAGCATGTGGCGGAGGGATTTTACCGTCGGATGAACTTGACCGCCGAGCATTACTTGAAAGCTCGTCAGTTCATTGCCGAGGTGCGGATCCCGCTTCACACGCTGGACGCGCTCCACCTGGCAGCGGCCACGCTTGAGACGCTGCCCTTATTGACTGCGGACCGGGTATTGGCTTTGGCCGCAAAGCGCCACAAAAATAAGGCCATTCTGCTTCGTTCATGATCGGACGGGTGCAATGGACCTCGCTAAGGAGACGAAGGAAAAACGTATGAACAAGCCGTCGAGCTCTAAGGTATGTCCGGATGCCGCCAGCGCATTGCGAGGTGTGATCAGGGACGGCATGACGCTGATGTGCGGGGGCTTCGGTGCCTGCGGCATTCCTGAAAATCTCATTGACGCGCTGCGCGCGTCGGGAGTGCGCAATCTCACCGTGGTGTCGAACAATGCGGGCCTCGACGGGGTCGGCTTGGGGCTGCTGCTGCAAACGCGGCAGATCCGTAAAATGATTTCTTCCTATGTAGGCGAGAATAAGGAATTCGAGCGCCAGTACCTGGCCGGTGAATTGGAGATCGAATTCAATCCACAGGGCACCTTGGCGGAACGCATACGCGCCGGTGGTGCGGGAATTTATGGCTTCTATACCAAGGTGGGGGCGGGGACCGACGTCGCCAAGGGCAAGGAAACCCGCATCGTGGACGGCGAAACCTATGTGCTCGAGACCGGATTGACGGCCGACGTATCCCTGGTCAAGGCGTGGAAGGGTGATACCGAGGGCAATCTCGTTTATCGCATGACGGCGCGTAATTTCAATCCCAATATGGCCACTGCCGCGCGGGTGACCATCGCCGAAGTCGAGGAGCTGGTGGAACCGGGAGCTCTCGATCCCAACGGCGTCCATACCCCGGGCATATTCGTTCAGCGCATCATTCAGGGCGCGAGCTACACCAAATTGATTGAAAAGCGCACGGTGCGCAAGCGCGAGGAGAAGGCCAGTGCCCTGGTCGCGTGAGGATCTGGCCGCGCGCGCGGCCCGGGAACTGTCCGATGGTTTCTACGTCAATTTGGGGATAGGTATCCCGACTTTGGTGGCGAATTACATACCGGCCGGCATGAAAGTCGTGCTGCAGTCCGAGAACGGCATGCTCGGCACCGGGCCGTTTCCGTACGAAGGCGAGGAAGACGCCGATCTGATCAACGCCGGCAAACAGACTGTCACTGCGCTGCCGATGACGTCATATTTTTCGTCTGCCGACAGTTTCGGCATGATTCGCGGCGGCCACATCGACCTGGCCATTTTAGGCGCCATGGAAGTCGCGGAAAACGGCGATCTCGCCAATTGGATGATTCCCGGCAAGATGGTGAAGGGCATGGGCGGCGCCATGGATTTGGTCGCCGGCGTCAAACGCGTGGTGGTGGTTATGGATCACACCTCGAAGGAGGGCGATCCGAAATTCAAGACCCGATGTGAGTTGCCCCTGACCGGCACCAATGTGGTCGACATGCTGATCACGGATCTTGCGGTGTTCTCGCGGCCGAGCCGCAAGGATTCGTTCAAGCTGGTGGAACTCGCACCCGGCGTGACGGCAGAAGAACTGCGCCGCAAGACGCCGGCGCGCTTCGTAGAGTAGACCGAAGCGCTGCCTCTGCGAGCTTAGGCGGTCGCGGCTCGCAGCGTCGCCCGGCGGTGCTGCTCGTCGCGTACGTCCGCGTCGGTCAGTCCGGTATTGGCAGCGATGATATCGACCAGGCGATGTGCAGGGTCGCGCGGCAAAGTGACCTCGTGGATGCGTTCCCAGATACGAATGCGCTCCTCGGCGGTCTTCAAACGAGAGCACTGTTCGGCTAAGTCGGTGCGGCGGCGTTCCGCGGCTTCGGCTTGCTGGTGCACCAAGCGCGCCCGGAAATCCATCATGGGATCTTCGCCGCTGGGTATCGAAGGGCGCCCCAGACTGGGGTTGGGCTTATATTGGTTCACTCATGTCTCCTGGCGGTTGAGCCCACCAAGGTATCACTGTCTAGGGGTTCGCGAATCAGTTTTGTTCGCGGTGGCCGCGGCAGGGGGCGAGGCGGCGGCCGATCCCTTGTCCGCCTGCCGCCAGTCACGGATATAGTTCGCCTGCTCCCGGGTCTGCGGCACCTTGGGCCAAGTCTTCGCCCGCTCACTTTGCTTCCACAGGTGGTTCAGATGCGCTAGGGCTTGTTTGCCGTCGCCACCTTCCTCAGCCAGATAGCAGCCGACGATGAGCCCGGTGCGGCCGATGCCGGCGCGGCAGTGCACATAGATCCGCCGGCGCAGCGCCAGTGCGGCTCGAATGTCCGTCAGAATCTGCTGCACCTGCGCTGTGGTTTGGGGCAGCTGGGTATCGGCCATCGCGGAGCGCAGGTACTTGGCATGTACCGGCAGCAGGTGACGATAGCCGGGCATTTCGCCCTCTTCGGTCAAATCGATGAAATGATTGACGCCGGTTTCACGGAATTGCGCCAGGCGGGCGCGCGCATGGGTGTAATCGTCACCGATGGGGTACTCGCCGGCCAGCAACTGGCCGGGGATCACCCAATAGGTGTTAGGGAGAGGTCGATCCGGGGTCGAACTCACTACTCACTAATTTCCCAGGGACCGGTGGTGGACAATTGGGCCGGGACCAGAACTTCCGCACCGCTGACCACACTGGCGCCGGATCGACGCACACGCAACTCGATGCGCCACAGCAGAAGGAAGATGACCGGACCGCGGATCAGGTAGCGCTTGGCCAGGCGCCGCGGATTTTGCGAAAGGCGGAACAACCATTCAAGTCCTGCCTGCTGCATCCATTGCGGCGCGCGCTTTTCGACCCCGGTGAGGAAATCGACGGCAGCGCCTACGCACAACGCCAAGCCGCGCGCGACGCCGCGGACTTTGAGCTTTTGGGCAATGATTTCTTGCTGCGGTGAGCCTATGGCCAAAAAGCAGAAGCGGAACGGTCCTACGGACTCAATCTGGCGCAGGCACGATTCCACGGCCAAAGGATCGCGAATAAAATTCATCGGCGGATCGATGTGATGAAACGCGCTAAGGCCAAATCGCTCTCGAAGTGTTCGAGCCTGCTGGGGTGTGCCGCCCACCAAGATGGCAACATCATGGGGTTTGATCACTGAACTCAATACCGCGGTCGTCAAATCGCTGCCCAAACAGACGCGAAGGACTTGCCGTTTGACGAGCCCTACGGTGTGGGCAAGAAAACGGCTGTCGAGCAACACGTACGCAGCTTGTGCATAAAGCGATTGAAATTGCTGATCTTGGTGGTAACGGATCACATGATCGACGTTGGGCGTGACCACATAGCCGTAACGATCGCTGCCGAATCCGGTGACGGCTTTCAAGGCGCCTTCGAGATCGTAATCATCAATATTCAGGACGGTTGACATTTTTTTCCGGTGAGCCGCTCGTTTACCATTGTTCCCAAGAACCAGAGCCATTGCGCCGCAGTGTACCTACCCGCGTATTCTCAATTTGAGCGCTTTGTCTCGATTCATCGCTACCAGAGCATATCGTTGTAACTGGAAGACACCAATGTTACGAGGTATTAATTTCAACAAAATGAACGTAAATGCTCACGCATGGGTTTTGATTTGCGTGGAACGCTGGCAAAAAAATATATAAAACAATGGCTTGGAGTCTTTTGATGATCCTATTTTACATATCTTATATATGCAATACTGAGTTGCGTTGCCATGTATTGTATTGCATGTTTATGGTGGGCGGTACAGGGATTGAACCTGTGACCCCTGCCGTGTGAAAGCAGTGCTCTACCGCTGAGCTAACCGCCCGTTAATCGGCTTTTAATTATCGCATCGACCGTCAAACAAAACAAACGGCGGGGATCATATCGGTTGTCCGCGCTGCGCTTAGGGCGTCTGCTAAACTTTGCACCCCCCCAGTTTTCCCACACTATCCATGACCGTCCGTACTCGTTTTGCTCCCAGTCCAACAGGCTTTTTACACATCGGCGGATTGCGGACTGCGCTGTTTTCCTGGCTTTACGCCCGGCGTCATGCCGGCCGCTTCGTTTTGCGAATTGAGGATACCGACCTTGAGCGCTCTACGCCCGAGGCCATCCAGCAGATTCTGGACGGGCTCGAATGGGCCGGACTTGATTACGGGGAAGGACCTTTTTATCAAACTAAGCGCTTCGAACGCTACAGGGAAGTCATCGACGAATTGCTTGCCTGCGGAAAAGCCTACCGTTGCTATTGTAGCAAGGAAGAGCTCGAGCAGATGCGCGCCCAGCAGATTACGCGCGGCGAGAAGCCGCGATACGACGGCCGTTGGCGCGAGCGCAATGATTCCCTCCCGGGTGTTGCGCCGGTCGTACGCTTCAAGAATCCGCTGACGGGTGACGTGGTCGTCGATGATGTCGTCCACGGCCGCGTGGTGTTTCA
>JBBRQO010000051.1:0-24503 GCA_038226325.1 Steroidobacterales bacterium
CGCAACATCCCGTACGTCAAGTATGGCGGACTCAAGTTCTTGGAGGCGGCGCACGTCAAGGACATGATGTCGGTGCTGCGCTGGGCGGATAATCCGCGCAACTCGGTGGCGGGTTTTCGCGTGCTGAAACTGCTGCCGGGCTTCGGCCCCGGCCATGCGAAACAGGCGCTCGATTATCTGGAGGCGCAGGAATATAGCGTCAAAGCGCTAGCCCGCTTCGATGCGCCGCAGCCGGTAAAAATGGAGTGGAACAGATTTTGCGCGCTGATGGAAAAGCTGGCCGACCCGGCGACGCCGTGGGCAGGGCAGGTGGGACTGGTGCGCGAGTGGTACAAGGCACAGCTCGAGCGCATTTACGATGCACCGTGGACCCGCATGGGCGATCTGGAGCAATTGGAAACTCTGTCCACGCAGCACGTTAACCGCGAGCGTTTCCTAACTGAATTGACCTTGGATCCGCCGGTGGCGAGCGGCGATCAGTCGACCGGTGCGTCGAAGGACGAAGACTACGTCATTCTGTCCACCATTCACTCGGCGAAGGGCCAAGAATGGGACATCGTGTACGTGCTGAATGTTTCGGACGGTAATTTTCCGTCGGAATTTTCCACCGGTAAGCCGGAGATGATCGAAGAGGAACGGCGTCTGCTGTATGTCGCGATGACCCGGGCACGGAATGAGTTGCATCTGTGCGCACCGCTCAAGTATCAGGTGACGCAACAGGCCAAAGACGGTGATAAGCATGTATTCGGCGCCAAGAGCCGCTTCATGACGGATAAGGTGCTGGAAACATTCGAGCGGATTTCGCTGCGCAATATGCGCGGTGTGGAAACTTTACGCGAGGGTGAGACGGCTACGGTGGACGTCGGCTCGCAGCTGAAGGACATGTGGTAGCTCGGCGGGAGAGTCAGCCGTAAGACAACCTAAGAAAAGGCAGCAGTTGTCTTACGGCTGACTCTCCCGTCGAGCCGGGCACAAGGCCGCCAGCATTCGATCGGATCCAGTTGGCCGGAACTCAGCCGACGATTTAATTACGGTATCGAATTACCAGCGGCGAGGACCGCCGCCACCGCCACCGCCGCCACCACCTGCCGGCTTGGACCGAGGCGCGCGTTCCTGGGCTTCGTTGACTCGAAGCGGACGACCACCCATCTGGAAGCCGTTCGTCTGTTGAATCGCGTTTTGTGCTTCACCGGCGTCCATGTCGACGAACGCAAAGCCGCGCGGACGTCCCGTCTCGCGATCGTTGATGAGTTTTACCGATTCGACTTTACCGTGGCGCTCGAACAGCGCTCGCACTTCGTCTTCTGTCGCAGTGAATGGCAGGTTGCCAACGTAGATCGTCGTCATTCAACTAATCTCACTAACAGTGTTGTAAGAATGAGCCCGTGTAGGGAACAACCCTACAACTTGACTCTACGCCAGGGGATTATTGTTGGCAAACGCGGATCTACCCCGGTTATTGGGTGATTTCGCTGAGGTTTACTCGACTTCCAGGTAGGCGTAGCCGTTGAGCTCGTTCTCGTAAAAGCGCTTTACCGCCTGCGCTTCGGCGAGGGTCATACGGCCTTCTTGAATCGCCCGCTCGCAATCTCGGGCGATTGCCGGATACAGCTCGTCGGTGTCGTACTCCATGTACTCCAGCACCCTGTTGGCGGTGTCGCCCTTGACGATTTCCTCTATCCACCAGCCGCCACCTTCCTGCAGCCGGATATGCACCACATGAGTGTCGCCGAACAAGTTGTGCAGGTCCCCCAGAGTCTCCTGATAGGCGCCCACCAGGAAGGCTGCGAGGTAGTAGGGTTCGCCAGGGGTGACTTCGTGCACCTCAAGAGTGCGTTTGGTCACCCGAGGATGCACGAAGCGGTCGATCTTGCCGTCCGAATCGCAGGTGATATCAGCTAAAACGGCATTCCGGCTCGGTTTTTCACCCAGGCGCTGTATGGGCATGATGGGGAACAGCTGGCCGATGGCCCAACTATCGGGCAGGGATTGAAACACCGAAAAATTGCAGAACAGAATATCGCTCAACATGTCCTCGAGGTTTTCGAGCTCTTCGGGCACCCGGTCGAGCTTGCGGCAGTAATCGCGGATTTTGGTGCAGGTGGCCCAGTAGAGCTTTTCCGCCAGCGCGCGAAATTCCAGGCTCAAGTAGCCAAGGTTGAACATCTGCATGGCCTGCTCCCGGGCCTGCAAGCCGTCGTGATAGCACTCCACCAAGCGGCGCTCATTCACCGATCGATAGCTATCGAACAAATCGAGCACCGGCTGGGGCACTTCTTCCTTGTTGTGGTAGTCCTCCTCGGGTCGGCCGGTTACCTTGAATTGATCCAGCCGCGAGGAACCTAAGGTATCGAACACCAACAGGCTGTGATGGGCAGCGATGGCCCGTCCCGATTCGCTGACGATCATGGGATGCGGCACGTGGCGCGCATCGCAAACGCTCTTGATGCGATACACCACATCGCTGGCGTATTCATTCAAGGTGTAGTTCATCGAGGATTCGAAGTTGGTGCCGCTGCCGTCGTAGTCGACCCCTAGGCCGCCGCCGATATCGATGTACTGCAGGCCGGCGCCCATGAGCTTGAGTTCCGCGTACACATGCGCGAGCTCGTTGATGGCGTCTTTGACGCGCCGAATGTCCTGCAGCTGGCTGCCCGGATGGCAGTGCACCAGCTGCAGGCAGTCCAGCATGTCCCGCTCTTTGAGAAGCGCATGCAGGTCGAGGATTTCGCTGATGAACAGGCCGAACTTGGATTTCTCGCCGGCGGATTCGCGCCAGCGGCCTGCACCTTCACTGGCAAGCTTGACCCGCACGCCGATCTTCGGCCGCACGGCGTAGCGTTCGGCGTGCTTAAGAATAAGATGAATTTCTTCGTAGTTCTCCACCACCGGAATGATGGTGCGGCCGAGCTTGGTGGCGATGATCACCGCTTCGATGTAGCTGTCATCCTTGAAGCCGTTGCATACGACAATGCGGTCGGGCGCATCCTCGGTGATGGACAGGACGGCGAGCAGTTCGGGTTTGGAGCCGACTTCGAGACCGAAACCGAATTCTTTGCCGTAGCGATACACCTCTTCGACCACCAGACGCTGCTGATTGACCTTGATGGGGAACACCGCGGCGTAGCGGTTCTGGTAGCCGTTCTCCGTGATGGCCGTACTGAATGCCTCAGCGATGTGGCGCAGGCGATGCGCGAGAATGTCGGAGAAACGAATGACCACCGGCGTGTGCAGGTCGCGGGCCTTCAAGCCCTGCACCACGTCGACCAAGTCGATTTCGCGCGCCGGATCCATGCTGGGGCGGATCACCACATGACCCTGTTCGTTGATCGAAAAATATCCCTTGCCCCAGGCTTCCACCTGGTAGAGATCCAGCGACTGTTCGATCTTCCACGCCAGGTTGGCGGGCAGCGATTTGGCGGGGGTGTTCATGTCGCGCGCACATTAACAAATTCACGCGGCAAGTAAATGTCAACCGCGGGTGATGGGACGCCGCGGGTCGCGAATCCACTCGCTCCATGATCCCGCGTACAGCTTGCCGCCGGGAAGTCCGGCCACCTCCAGGCTGAGCAGATTGTGACAGGCGGTGACGCCGGAGCCGCACATGGCGATGAGATTGTCCGGCGCGGCATCCGCGAGACGCTTAAGCCATCGCGCTTTAAGTTCCGCAGGCGGTAGGAAGCGATTGTCTGCGGCGAGACTGGCGGAAAATGGATAATTCACCGCGCCCGGAATGTGGCCGGCAACCTGATCGATGGGTTCCACTATGCCGGCAAAGCGCTCCGGTGCGCGGGCATCGACTAGCAGTGGCTTGGGCGAGAGGCTTCCGGACGGGAATAGCGCGCGCTCGAGCTCGGCGGTGGTGATAGCGGCCGCGCCGGCAGCGGCCCCGTCGAGTCGCCGCGCGAAGCGGCGGACGGTTGCCGTGGGTTCGGCGGAAGAAGGCCCGGGCGGCTCGCCCGACTGCAGCTGCCCGCCCTGCCGGGACCACGCTTGCAGGCCACCGTCGAGCACCGCTACTGCGTCATGCCCCATCCAGCGCAACATCCACCACAGCCGCGCGGCGAAGGCGCCGCCGGCCGCGTCGTAGGCGACGACTTGGCTGTCGTTGCCTATTCCAAGTTGGGTGAGGCGCTCTGCGAAGGCCTCGGGTGTCGGCAATGGGTGTCGGCCGGTGTCAGCGCCGATGGCTGCCGACAGGTCGCGATTCAAATCGGCGTAGCGCGCTCCGGGAATATGCGCCTCGAGGAAGACCCGCCGTCCGGACTCTGGTTTCATGAGATCGAAGCGGCAGTCGATGATGGCCAGATGTTCTGACCCCAGCATTCCCTGCAGGGTGGCGGCATCGATCAGGCTGGAAAATAGCATGATTTGCAGCTTAGCCCGATGCCGGGCGAAGCGCATCCGTTACAATTGGCCGATGGCACTCACTTTATACTGGGGCAGCGGCAGTCCGTTCTCGTGGCGAGTTCTCTTGGCTCTGGAGCACAAGGGGCTGCCCTATGAGTCGCAGCTGCTGCACTTCGACAAGCAGGAACACCAATCGCCGCAGATGTTGAAGCTCAATCCACGGGGCCGGGTGCCGGTGCTCAAGGACGGCGACTACGTGGTATTTGAATCCGTGGCGGTGCTCTACTACCTCGACGTCAGGTATCCGCAGGCGCCGATATTCGGCGCGACCCCGGAGGAAGCTGGGGTCATTATGCGCGTCATCTGCGAATTCATGGCCTATGCTGAACCGGCGCTGCTCAAGATTACGGACGCGATTTTCGCCGGGCAGGTTGCGCAGAACATCGATGAGCTCACTGATGCCATGCACGTGGTGGGGCGCGAGGCGCGCACCATCGAGGGACGGTTGAGCAAGGAAACGTGGATCGTCGGCGCTAATTACTCTGCCACCGACATGGTGATTTTCCCATGGATTCAGGTGCTGCGCCGCGCCTTGGATAGAAGCGCCGCCGCAGAATTGGGGGCGCGCTTCCTGCCCATGGAGCGCAATTATCCGGCGCTCGCACGCTGGATCCACCGCATCGAGGCGTTGCCCGGCTATGAGCGCACGTATCCGCCGCATTGGCGCGAGACCTAGGCGCCAGGTAGGCTGGCGGCGCGTCCCTTGAGGGCGCTACGCATCAAATCTAAGTACCCAAGCCAAAATGAGAGGGCAAAGCAAAATGAGGCAAGAATTATGAGCAAACACGAAGTGCATGTGAACTTTGCGGGCAAGATCGTATTTGTAGGTTTCGGCAGCATCGGACAAGGTGTCTTGCCACTGATCTTGCGTCACATTGGCACTTCGTCTGAGCGCATCACCATTGTCACCGCAGAGGACAGTGGCCGGAGCGAAGCCGACCAATTCGGCGTTAAATTCGTCAAAACCGCGCTGACCCGGGATAACTACCGGCAGGTGCTCGAGCCGCTGCTGGATGCCGGGGATTTTCTGCTCAATTTGTCGGTGGATGTGTCGAGCGTCGCGCTGGTTCAATTGGCGCGCGAACGCGGCGCGCTGTATCTGGATACCTGCATCGAACCCTGGACCGGCGGCTATACCGATCCGACGGCATCGGTGGATTCGCGCAGCAATTACAGCATGCGCTTGGACGCGTTGAAGTTACGCAACGGCGCCAAGAAAACTCCCACGGCCGTGCTCACTCACGGTGCCAATCCCGGCTTGGTCTCACACTTGGTCAAGCAGGCCTTGCTCAATATCGCCAAGGACACCGGGGTGGATGCGGGAACGCCCGCGAGCCGCGAAGCTTGGGCCAAACTCGCCCAGCAACTCGGCATCAAGGTGATGCACATTGCCGAGCGCGATACGCAGGTGTCGAATGTGCCGAAGGCAGCGAATGAATTCGTCAACACTTGGTCGGTGGACGGTTTCGTGAGTGAGGGCGCTCAGCCCGCCGAACTGGGCTGGGGCACGCACGAGAAACATTTTCCGGCCGACGGCGGCCGCCATACGGTGGGATCGGGCTGCGCAATTTACTTGA
The DNA here is from genome assembly GCA_038226325.1 of Steroidobacterales bacterium. Taxonomy (GTDB): domain Bacteria; phylum Pseudomonadota; class Gammaproteobacteria; order Steroidobacterales; family Steroidobacteraceae; genus Bog-1198. The sequence continues at coordinate 5,988 of JBBRQO010000051.1, forward strand.
ACCGCCCGGGCGCAAGCACCCGGGTGCGTACCTGGACGCCGAAGGCGGGGCATTTCCACGGCTTCTTGATCACGCATTCGGAAGCAATTTCATTGGCGGACTACTACACCGTCATGGACGGTGAGAGGGTGGCGTACCGGCCCACCAGCCACTACGCCTACCACCCCAGCGACAACGCCGTCCTCTCGGTCCATGAATTTGCGGGCAACAATTGGCGTCTGCAGGATCGCAAACGCATCATGTTGAACGAGATCACAGCGGGCATTGATGAGCTCGGTGTGCTGCTCGCCGGCCACAAGAAAAATGCCTATTGGTACGGCTCGCAGCTATCCATCGAGGAAGCGCGCAACTTGGCCCCGTACAACAGCGCGACCAGCCTGCAAGTCACGGTTGCGGCCCTGTCGGGCATGATATGGGCCATGGAGAATCCTAATCAGGGCATCGTCGAGCCTGACGACATGGACTTCAAACGGCCGCTCGAAATCTGCTTGCCCTACCTGGGAAAGGTGGTCGGCGCATACACGGACTGGACGCCGCTGCACCAGCGCGGCGAGCTGTTTGCCGAGGATCTCGATACCGCAGATCCCTGGCAGTTCAAGAACGTTCGGGTGGTCTAAGCGCGTAGCTGACGGCGACCACCGTTAGGGTGGTCGCCCCTGCCGGCAGGGAGACCTGCAGTTCCTCGTCGACCCGCTTGCCCAAGAGGCTGCGGCCCAGCGGCGAGTCCATACTGATGTAGTCCTCGGCCATATCGAACTCATCCGGCCCCACCAGTCGATACCAACGGAGGTCGCTGTCGCTCTCGATCTGCACCCAGGCGCCGAAATACACCCGCGTCGGGTCGCGTCGGCTCAACGGGGCCTGCGGGTCGACTATGGTCATGCCTTCGAGTCGCTTGCGCAGGAAGCGCACCCGCCGATCTATTTCGTGCAGGCGCTTCTTACCGTAGGTGTACTCAGCGTTCTCGGAGCGATCGCCCTGCGCCGCGGCCTCTGCCACGGCTTGAGTAACGCGCGGCCGTTCGTCGTGCCACAGCTCATCGAGTTCGTCCCGCAGCCGCTTGGCTCCGTCAGGAGTGATGTACTTCGAACCGGGCGGGGTGGGTGGGCGGTATCTTGACACAGCGCAATAAAGTGAAGGTCCATTCCTAGGACGTGAACTCAGTATAGGAGTGAACGCAGGCTACTGAGTGTTCGTTCACAGATTGCTCAGGCCGCGAATCTTAAGCTCTATCCCCATGAGCGTTAAATATTACACCCACTTTATCGCGCAGTCGGAGGGAGCCGTCGAATACAACGAATATCGGGGCGTGGTGGAACTCCTCGATCGATCGAGCAAAGTTGAAGGCGATCGTGAGATCGCGCGGATGCTGGCGCGCAGCTTCGACCTCGAAGAAACCGATATTCAAGTTTTGCAATGGGACCACCTGCACTGAGCGTTCCAACCGATTCAATCCCCTAGCGGGCTTTACTTCCCTTCATTGAAGTCCGCCTCTCCAGCCCCGAGCTCATCACTCGGGGCTTTTTTTGCCACAGTGTTAAACTGCCGGTACGCCCCCACTCCCGAGGGGCAGGAGGGGCTTCATGCGTAATTTGGCGTTAGGACTTGCCGCGGCGGCGTGCCTGCTGTTGTCGGGCTGCGGTTACAACACCATGCAGACCCAAGATCAGCAGATCAAGGCGGCGTGGTCGGAGGTGCTGAATCAATACCAGCGCAGAGCCGACTTGATTCCCAACCTGGTCAGCACGGTCAAAGGCTACGCGGCGCAGGAAAGCTCGGTGCTGCTCGGCGTGACCGAAGCGCGCGCGAAAGTGGGCTCTATTCAGGCCACGCCCGAGCTGGTCAACGATCCGGCAGCCTTCGCCAAGTTCCAGGCCGCCCAAGGGGAGCTGTCGAGCGCCCTGTCACGCCTCCTGGTGGTGACCGAAAACTACCCGCAATTGAAGTCCGATCAGAATTTCCGCGATCTGCAGGCGCAGCTCGAGGGCACGGAGAATCGCATCACGGTGGCGCGCAACCGCTACATCCAGGCGGTTAAGGATTACAACGTATCGGTGGTGACTTTCCCGGGAAACTTGACCGCCATGGTGTTTGGTTTCAAGGCCAAGCCTAACTTCGCCGTCGAGAATGAAGCGGTGATCTCCAAGCCGCCGACGGTGGACTTCGCGGCGCCGGCACCCGCGCCGACAGCGGCACCCGCGACGCACTAGGAGCCGGTCTGAAAACCCTGCTGCCCGCGGTATTGTTCGCGGTCCTGCTGGCCGCGCCGCTCGTGCAGGCGCAAATAGCGGTGCCGCCTCTCACCGCACGGGTGACGGACCTGACGGGCACGTTGTCCGGCGAGGCGGTCACGCGCATCGAGGCCAAACTCGCAAACCTGGAGGCCAAGAAGGGTAGTCAGATCGGGGTACTCGTCGTTCCCACCACCCAGCCCGAGGAAATCGAGCAATTCGGCATCAGAGTCGAGGATGCGTGGAAGCTGGGCCGCAAAAGTGTGTCCGATGGGGCTTACTTAATCGTGGCCAAAAACGATAGGCGCGTGCGAATTGAGGTGGGCTATGGCCTGGAGGGGGCGCTGCCGGATGCCGTCGCGAACCGCATCATTGCCGAGGCCATTACTCCGCGTTTCAAGGTGGGCGACTACGACGGCGGCGTTGAAGCGGGGGTTGATCAAATGATTGCCGTGGTCAACGGCGAGCCGCTCCCGGAACCGGACAAGAAATGGGAGCGGGGCAGCGGCGTAGGGCATCTGCTACCGCTGTTGTTGGTGGTGGTATTCGTCGGCAGCGGCGTGCTGCGCGCCCTATTCGGCAGACTGTTCGGCTCATTGGCGACCGGTGGTTTAGCCGGCGCGCTGGCATGGCTGCTGAGTCATTTGCTGCCCATCGGCTTGGGCGCCGGCGTCGTCGCATTCCTGTTCGCTATGCTGGCGGGGTCCAACTCTCGCGGATGGTCGGCCGGCAGCGGCTGGGGAGGCGGCTTCGGTGGCGGTATGGGCGGCGGCTTTGGCGGCGGTGGGGGTGGTTTCAGCGGCGGCGGCGGTGGTGGTGGTGGCGGCGGCGCTTCGGGGAGCTGGTAATGCAGATCGGTCGCCTCATTCGCCATGTTGCCGCGACTCACTGGCGTACGCGAATGATGTTTCCGCGCGCGACGCTGGACGCCATCGAGCAGGCCATCGGCCGGGTTGAGCTTGCGCATCAGGGAGAGATACGTTTCGCCATCGAAACGGCTCTCGCGCCGCTGCACGTTCTGAACAATTTGGCACCGCGGGCGCGGGCGTTGGACGTGTTCGCGCACCTTAGGGTCTGGGATACCGCGCATAACAATGGGGTGCTGATCTACGTGCAAATGGCGGATCGGGACGTGGAAATCGTCGCGGATCGCGGCTTCGAGGGTCGTGTCAGCTTGCCTGAGTGGGAAGCCGTGTGCCGTCTCATGGAGGAGCACTTCCGTGCGGGGCGCTTCGAGGCGGGCTCCATTGCAGGGGTGGACGCCATCGGCCATTTGCTGGCGCGGCACTTTCCGGCCGCGGCAGCGCCCGCCGGGCTGGTCCTTAACCAATTGCCTGACCGGCCGACTTTGCTGTAGAAAAGGCTCATGAAGTTCATACGCCTAGCCGTTTGCAGCGGCCTCCTGGCCCTGGCCGGCTGCGCGCTATTTCGGCCCGTTCCTGCGCCACCACCACCGGTGGTGAAAGAGTTGCCGCCGCCCGTTCCACAGCTGCCTGCCCCGCATGCCACGCATCGCTCCGAGGTGGATCCGAACAGCGACATGGTGGGCTATGTGCAGAAGACGGTGATCGGCAAAGAAGACACCTTGCCGGATATTGCGCGGCGCTTCGACGTCGGTTATGAGGAAATGCTGACGGCGAATCCCGGAGTTGATCCTTGGCTCCCCGGCGTGGGCCGTGAGGTAGTGGTGCCCACGCAATTCATCTTGCCGGCCGGCCCGCATGAGGGCGTCGTGGTGAACGTGGCGGCCATGCGCATTTTCTACTATCCGCCTCACAAGAAGGGTGAGCCGCAGATGGTGTACACGCACCCCATCGGTATCGGCAAGGTGGGTTGGAAGACGCCCGAGGGCTCGACCAAGATCATCAGCCGTCAGAAGGACCCGGTGTGGGTGGTGCCGAAGTCCGTGCGTGAAGAGCATGCCGAGGACGGTGAGAAACTGCCCGCCCAAGTGCCTGCGGGGCCGGACAATCCTCTCGGTCAGTACATGTTCCGTTTGGGCTGGCCGAGCTACCTCATACACGGCACCAACAAACCTTATGGCGTTGGCATGCGCTCCAGTCATGGCTGCATGCGCCTGTATCCGGAAGACATCGCCGTATTTTTCGACTTGATCCCGATCGGCACGAAAGTGACCGTTGTCAATCAGCCGTACCTGTTCGGCTGGCGTGACGGCACGCTGTACCTGCAGGCCTATACGGTGATGGAAGACGACTCGCGCGATTGGAGCAAGAACCACAAGCGCTTGCTGGCCAATCTTCTGAATCCAAAATTGCAGAAGAAGATCTCCGACCACGACAAGGAAATCGATTGGCAGAGGGTCGGTGATCTCGCGCATACGCCGCGCGCTGTGCCAGTGCCAATCACCGGGGGCCGGGGTGGTGTTGATGATGTGATTTCGAACTCGCTGCTGGTCCAGAATACGCTGCCGGACGGTTCCAATTGGGACGGCAAGAGTGGCCTGTTGGTGGACGAAAAAACCTTCAAGGAATTGGTCGGTGGGAAGGCCGAAGCCCCTCCCGTACCGCCGCAGACTCAAGCCGCCGTCCACTGATGCACGCGCTGCGGCTGCGCCTCTGTCTTGCGGGTCTGGCGCTTAGCTGGTTGGGGACGTTCGACTGCTTTGGGGCGGACTACTCGCCCATCGAGCCGGGCACGGACTATCACTCGTATGCCAATGTAAATCAATTTCGAACCACGCATCTCGAATTGGATCTGCGCATCGATCTGGTCAATAAAACCATCGACGGTACCGCGACCCTCGATCTTAAACGTCTGGATCCGCAGGCGCTGCAGCTGGTGCTCGACACCAAGGACTTGACGATCAATGACGTGCGCCAGAAGTCCAACGATGTGCTCGGCGCCACGTCCAAGGATCAAACCATCTGGGTGAGCCGGCCGTTTCATCTAGAGAAGCCTGATCTCATCCTAGGCAGCGCGTTGGTCATCGATCTGCCGGCCTCGCGTAAGCCCGTCGAATCCATTCAGATCGACTACCAAACGCAGCCCACCGCCACGGCGCTGCAATGGCTCACTCCGAAGCAAACAGCCGGTCGCAAAAAGGCCTTCCTGTACACCCATTCAGAGCCGATCGGCACCCGCTCCTGGATACCGCTGCAGGACACGCCGCAGGTGCGCGTCACCTACAAGGCGGTGGTTCACACCGACTCCGACGTACGGGCGGTCATGAGCGGCGAGAACGATCCGAAGGCCAAGCGCAATGGCGAGTATTCATTCGTCATGCCGCAGGCGATTCCCTCGTATTTGATTGCCCTGGCGGTCGGCGATCTGGAATTCAAGGAGACGGGACCGCGCAGCGGGGTGTATGCGGAGAAGTCCATCGTCAAAGCGGCCGCCAGTGAATTCGCCGACACCGAGGCGATGATGGTGGCCGCCGAGAAGCTATTCGGACCCTATCGCTGGGGCCGTTACGACATTTTGGTGATGCCGCCAAGTTTTCCGATGGGCGGCATGGAGAATCCGCGGTTGTCCTTCATCACCCCCAGCGTGATTGCCGGCGACAAGAGCCTGGTGGGGGTCATTGCGCACGAATTGGCGCATTCCTGGTCGGGAAATCTGGTCAGCAATGCGACCTGGCGTGATGTGTGGTTAAACGAGGGCTTCACGGTTTATTTGGAGAGCCGCATCATGAATGCGGTGTTCGGGCAGCAGCGTGCCGCCATGGAGGCGGTGCTCGGCCTGCGTGCCCTGCGCGACGATCTGGCAAAGCTGAGGCCTGCCGATCAGGTACTGGCCATCGACTTGCGCTATCGCGATCCGGAAGCGGTATTCAGCGCCGTCCCTTACGAAAAAGGCCGGCTGTTCCTGAACTACTTGGACGCAAAATTCGGCCATGAGCGATTCGAGGTTTTTCTTCGCGGCTATTTCGAACGCTTCGCATTCAAGAGCATCACCACCGAACAGTTCACCGACTACCTAGCGAAGAATCTGCTCGAGCGTTTTCCGGGCCTCGTCAGCCGCGAGCAAGTGCTTGCCTGGGAATATGATCCGGGTATTCCGGCGGACGCGGTACTGCCGGTATCCGGCGCTTTTCAGCCGGTCGACGCAGCACGCACTGATTGGATTGCAGGGCGGCTTGCCAGCAAGAAGTTCGGCCAGGATTGGGTCACGCAGCAGTGGCTATACTTCCTCGACAATATGCCCGCGACTCTCAGCGCCCGGCAATTGGCTGATCTGGATCAGGCCTATGGATTCACGCGCAGCCAAAATGCGCTCCTGGAGCGCAGCTGGCTCGAACTTGTGATCCGCAACAACTATCAGCCGGGCTTCGCGCGGCTTGAGGTGTACCTGAACTCCATCGGCCGGCGCCTGCTGATCGAGCCTTTGTACACGAGTCTGATGAAAACGCCGTCCGGCGCCGAATTTGCCAAACGCGTGTACAGTAAGGCGCGGCCCGGCTACCACCCCGACACCGTGAAGGCGGTCGATGCCATCGTCACTCCGGTCGCGGCGGAGCCTGCGGAATGATTAGCGAATGGCTGAAGGTGATGCTCGAGGAAATCTCGAGCAAGAAAGTACAAGCCGAGCGGACGCGCGCGGAAGAGCAGGCGCGGGCCGCCGAACAAGCGCTTGCGCCGCCGCGCTCCGGCACAGATCGTGCGCGGGAATGATTCCTCTCAAGGATGATTCGCCATCGGAATTGAAGCCGTTTGTAACGATCTCGTTGATCGTCTCCTGCGCCATCGTGTTTATGTGGCAGCGCTCGCTGGATGCCTCGTCGAGCCGTGAGGCGGTGGACGCGCTCGGTGCCATTCCGGCGGTGTTACTGACGCGGGCGCGGCTGCCACCGGATTTGCAATGGCTACCGCGCTTCGCATCGCCGCTCACATCCATGTTCCTGCATGGCGGCTGGATGCACTTGCTGGGCAATATGCTGTTCCTGTGGATTTACGGGGACAATGTCGAGGACGCCATGGGGCACCGGCGGTTTCTCGCGTTCTACGTGTTGTGCGGCATCGCCGCGGTGTTTGCGCAGGCTCTCTCCGATCCGCATTCGCCGTATCCCATCATCGGCGCCAGCGGCGCTATCTCCGGAGTGCTGGGCGCGTACCTGCTGCTATTTCCCCGCGCTCGGGTGTTGACCCTGGTGCTGCTGCCATTCTTCTTTGCGACCTTGCGCATGCCCGCTGTGCTGCTGCTGTTGTTGTGGTTTGCCGTGCAATTGGTCAGCGACTTGAGCGGGCACCATGCCGGCAGTGGCGTTGCATTTCGCGCGCACATCGGCGGATTCCTTACCGGCATGCTGCTCGTATACATTTTCAAGCGACGCCAAATGCGCGCGTTGTGATAGAGTCGCAGGCTAGCGCCCGAGAGAATAAAATTGGTTACGCCTAACAACTTAGGGCTTCAGGTCGAGGAAGAACTCGGCCCTGATCACGCTATTGAGCGCTTGGGCTCGGGGCGCGCGGCATTCGTCGGCCGCACGCTGCGCGGTCCGGTCAATCGACCCATTCTTATCACGACATTCACCGAGTTCCAGCACGTGTTCGGCGGTTTGTGGCAGCCCAGTCCCCTCGGCTATGCCGTCGAGCAATTCTTCGATAATGGCGGCCGCGAAGCTGTGATCGTGCGTGTGGTGAATAGCGCGCGCTCGGCAACACTCAGCTTGCGCGCGGGCGATGGCGAACTGCGCTTGCGGGCGGTGCGACCGGGCACTCGGGAGTTTCTGCGCGCCAGTGTCGATTACGACAATATTCCCGCGCAGGACAGCGCGGAATTCAATCTTGTGGTGCAGAGAGTGCGCATGCAGGGCACTGCCCAGGTTGAAGATCAGGAGATATTTCGCGCGCTATCGCTGCGGCCCACGGCCGACAACTTCCTGCCGCGCGCCATCGCCGATTCGGCGCTGATTGAATTGGTGAGCGCGATTCCGGCGCAGCGGCCCGATCGAACCATGGATGTGGCGAGCGGGTTGTCGACGGGGTATGTCAATTCCAACACCGACGGCGATGATGGCGCGCCGCTCACCGATTATGATTTGATCGGCCGTTCGTCCGACCGCACCGGCCTGTTCGCGCTCGCGTCCGCAGACTATTTCAATTTCCTGTGCATTCCACCCCTGTCGCGCGAGCGGGACGTGGGCGCGAGCGTGCTGCTGGTGGGGGCGCGCTTTTGCAAGGAGCGACGCGCGCTGCTGATCGTGGATCCGCCGTCGGCCTGGCTGACGGCGGACGACGCATTGCAGGGCATGCGCGACTGGAATCTCGCCAATGAAAATGCATTGATGTATTTCCCGCGCGTGCTGGCCCACGACAAGCTGCGCGGCCATTTCGAGGCGTTCGCGCCCTGTGGCGCGGTTGCCGGCATGCTGGCCCGTTGTGACGAGGCCTCGCCGGTGTGGATGCCGGCGAAAAGCGAAGAAGCGGTGCTGCGTCCAGGATATCGACCGACCTGTCTGGTGAGCGAGGATCGCCGCATGCGGCTGGCGGCATTGGGAGTCAACACCATCCAAGCCGTACGCTCGGCGCGCATCGGCGCCGCTGCACGCACCCTGGCCGCGGGCGCCGCCGCCAACGCCGATTGGCAGTTCCTGGCGCTGCGCCGGCTCGCGCTGTTCATCGTCAACAGCATCGAGCGCGGCACTCGCTGGGTGGCCATGGCGCAGCCCCATGTAGAGGTCGCGGAATTGGTGGCATCGCAGGTGCGCAGCTTCTTCGAGGGGCTGTTCGAGGCACAGGCTTTCGGGGCGCTGCGCATGCAAGACGCTTTTTTCGTGATCTGCGATCAGCGCAGCGAATTTCAGCTGGTGATCGGTTTCGCCGCCACCCGCAGGGCAGGGTTCCACAGCTTCCGCATCGTCCATTCGCCGGCGGGCAGCAGGGTGGAACCGGTCAGCCTTAATCGCTTAAGTGCCGGTCAATACAGCCCGGCGGAACTTGAATGGGTGGAGAGCCTGGCGCGCAGCCTGGCCGAGTGAGCCGCTAAATCGAGGCGGCCGCCACCCGCCGTGCCAGCTCCGCTGCCAGGGAGTTGCGCGACGCACTGCGCTCTGTCGGGACCGCCAGGCGTGGTATAGCCGGCAGGCTCTGCAGCGCCTGGCGCGCGTAATCGTAACCGGCCTGAATCGCGCGATCGAAGGCGCGCCAATTGAGCAGATCCACGTTGGCAAGCGGCGGCTTGAGCAGCACATGGGCGAGTTCGCGTTGCACGGCCGCACTGGACGCGGTGGTGACCATGCTGGCATGCATGAGGATTTGAAAAATGTTGATGCGCCGCCCGCCGGACCCCAGGGCGAACCGATCCGCGCCGACGTCGCTGCCGATGACGAGGCCGGGCGCGTGGGCCTGCATGATGTCGACCGGCAGGTTGTTGATGGCGGCGCCATCGACCAACACGTCATCGCCGCGGTACACCGGCGGCATGACTCCGGGAATCGCAACCGATGCGCGCAGCGCCTCGGAGAGGCGGCCGTCGCGGTGCTCGAGCGCTCGCCCGGTGGTGAGATTGGCGCTGATGCAAAAATACGGCTGCCGCAAATCCTCTATCAGCACGTCACCGTATTCGCGTTGCAGCAGCCGTGTGACCTTGCGGCCGCGAGTGAGAGCCACGAAAGGGAAGGTGTAATCATTCACCGGATTGGTGTCGACGAAGCTGCGGCGGTAGCGCATGCGCATCTCCTCATCGCTCCATCCCATCGCGACGCCGGCGGCGATGATGGAGCCGATGCTCGAGCCGCCCACGAAGTCGATGGGCACACGCGCCTCGCGTAATGCGCGAATGACCCCCAAATGAGCGAAGCCGCGCGCACCTCCGCCCGATAGCACCAGGCCCACCCCGCGACGGGTGAGCAGGCGGGCGAGACGGCTGAAATCGGCATTATCGACCACGTGGTGGTGCAGGGCGGCCGGCGAATTTCGCAGCCAGCGCGTGGCGTCGCCGGCTTCGATTCGCTCATCGTGCAGCAGGGCGAGTTCGACGCGTGCGCCGCGAGCCAGCGCCGCCTCGGCGACGTCGCTCGGCCAGGGTTCGACGCTGGCGGCGGCGGGCGCGGCCAGCAATATGACGTCCGCTTGGCGGCAACATTGGTGTGTCCAGCCTGACGCGGCGGGATCCGCCACGTACACCACATAGTCGTTCGACTCTTCGATGGCGTTGAACCAGCCGGCCATGTGCGTGCTGGCGCGCGCATCCCAGACCAGCTCGGTGCGGCCGGCGCAGTTGAATTCGGCCACTAAGCGGGCGGCGAAATTCGCCACGTCGATTTCGACGCTGTTTGGGACAATGGTAAATACCCGTGCCTGCCTTGATTGCGGTGCGCGCCGGTTGCTGCGTCGCAACCGTCGGGCACAGTGTCGTGCCAGCGCCAGCGAGAACTGCGGCGAATGCCCGGCTACGTCGTCCAACAAGGTCGTGGGCAACAGCAGCAACTCGCTGTCGCGCAGCGCGACCACCGCGGCGCTACGCGGCTCCTTGAGCAGCCAGCCGGCCTCTCCGACCAGTTCGCTGCGTTCGATTTCCGCGGTAAGGCCGGTACTTCCGGCGGTATTGACGCCTAGCCGGCCGCTGGCAAGCAGATATACTCCGTCCGGAGTGGAACCCGCTTCGAACAGTAGACGGCCGGCCGGCAGGGAAAAATGCACGGCACCGGCGGCCAGAGTGGCAAGCGTCGCAGCGCCTAATTCGGCAAGATCGGCGCAATCGCGCAGGCAGTCGATGGCGCGGCGCATCTCCTGCCCGGCGCTCGATTGCTCTTCATCCAGTGCCATCCGTCAGTTAGCGGCCGCTTCGCGGCATTTCTTTAGCTTTGGTACCTTATGAACAACGCGCTTGGCACAGTGGTTTTCTCGCATGGCAAGGAGAGTGGACCCTGGGGTTCGAAAATCACCGCCATGGCGGCCGTGGTCCGGGACCTGGGGGTGGCGGTGGAGTCGGTGGACTACCGCGGCATCGATGATCCCGCAGTCCGAGTGCAGAAGCTGATCGAGTCAGTCGCGGGACTGGCGGCGCCGCTGTTGCTGGTGGGATCGAGCATGGGCGGACACGTTGCCGCGGCGGCGGCAAGCCGTCTCAACCCCCGCGGCCTGTTCCTGCTGGCGCCGGCTTTTTATATGGCAGGCTACGAGCAGTACACGCCGCAAGATGTCAGCTGTCCCACCGTCATCGTGCATGGCTGGCACGATGACATTGTGCCGGTGGAGAACAGCATCCGTTGGGCGAGGGAGCATCTGGCGGCGTTGCACCTGCTCAACTCCGATCACCGCCTGGAAGATCAACTCGACGCGATCTGCCTGTTGCTGCGCGCGTTCATTACTTGACCGGTTCGGGCACCGGCACGGGCATGGGCGCGGCGATGGCGGGCGGCGGACTCACGTTGGGTACGTCCAATTGGGCCTGCGCCAGTTCGCGCAAGGATTCGCCCAGGTGCTCGCCGCAGCGTCTGCCCATGGCGTCGTAGCCTGCGCCCAGCGAGGCAATGTACGCCGTCACGTAGCGTTGGCCCGGGACGGATTTTAGAAACGACAGCAGGTGCTTGAGATCGGCATCGCTCAGTTCGCGATAGCTGTACGCCATGTAGCGGCGCAGCGGCTCGCGCATGTTCGCTTCCAAGGCGACGCGGCCGGCTTCGCCGGACTTGCGCGCGCTGTCGGCCACCGCGACCGTATCTCTGCCGGCGCCGACCGCGGTGCCGATGGCCACGGCCTGCCCCATGCTCAAGAAAATCTGCACGGTGGATTCGGTGGACCGCGAAGCCTGTTCCAATTTGTCGAACAAGGCGTCGCGCGTTGGGGTCGAGGGCGCGGCCAGGTCGCCGCTCATGATTTTGTCGATGGTCGGTTCCTGGAGCGCGGCGCCGGCCAGGTCTGCGGCCACCATGCGCCGGCCAAGATCGCTGGCGAAGAAGGCGTCGGTCTTCTTCACGGTCGCGGCATCGAGATTGGCGGCAAGCGCACTCAAGGCGGGAGCTTCGAAGACATCGATACGAAAGCCGCGCTCGGCTGCCTTGGTGACCGCGTTGATTTGCGAAGTGGAGAGCTTCACGGCGGTATCCGCCGAAAACAGCTGCCGTATATGCGCCGGCATCGATCCCAAGGAGGCGCGCACCTGTTCGCGCATGGCGGCGTCCTGATAGATCTTCGCCGCGGTCTCGATGTCGACGGCCGAGCGGGCGGTATGAATGCCGGCGGTCACCGACAGCAGCAGTGCGCAGGCCAATGTGAAAACGAGACGTAACATGCGGGAACTCCGGGTGACGCTAAGTCCTTAACGATTGTACACTTCGGGCCACGCCGCCTAAGCGCGTTCCGAGGTGCACATGCGCTCGATCATGGTTATGACAATGTCAGTGTCGGTTTTGTTCATCGCAAGCTGTGCGTCCCCGGATCCGCCGCCGCCGCAGAAGACCGTATTCAACCCTTTGACGCAGCAACTTGATCGCGCGCGCGCGGTGCAGAAAACTGTGGACGCGAACTCAGACGCCACGCGCAAAGCGGCGGATGCTCAAGAGCGCGGCGATACGTCTCAATAGACCTTAAGCGCGCATGAATCCCGTTGATGGCCTGGGCCGGGCGTGGCATTGGAGTGTCCGCAAGACCTTGAGCCTGTGGGTACGGGTCAGCATCAAGCCCGATGCCGCCGCTGCTGCCATAGCGGCGCGCCCACGACCCATATGTTATGTCCTGGAGCGCGAATCTCAGGCGGATCTCGCGGTCCTCAGCATGGTCTGCGCCAAGCTAGGATTGCCGCGCCCGGAGAGGCGCCTGCTGGTCGGTCAACGCCGCGCCGATAGAGCTTATTTCGAGTTGATACGCCCTGCGGGCCTGTTCACCACCCGTCATACCCTGCGTGCGCCCGTGTACCTCCAACAATTGGTGGACGCCGCGGCGGCCTATCCGCAGTTCGATATCGACCTGGTGCCGGTCGCGATCTTCTGGGGCCGCGCGCCGCACAAGGAGGCCAGTCTGTGGCGGCTGCTGTTCGCCGAGAATTGGGTGATGGTCGGGCGCTTCCGCAAGCTGCTCAATGTGCTGGTCAACGGCCGCAACACCCTGGTGCATTTCGGGGACCCGGTGCGGTTGCGTGATGCTCTGCATGAGGGCATGAACGAGCAGCGCAGCGTACGTTGGCTATTACGCAACTTGCGATCCACACTGCGGGCGCAGCGCGCCTCCACCATCGGTCCCGATCTATCGCATCGCCGCACCCTGGTGGCGCAGTTGCTGAAGACCGCCGATGTGCGCGGCGTGGTGCGCCGCGAAATGCAGTCGCGCGGCTTGACGCGCCGGGTTGCGCTGCTCGCCGCGCGCAAGTACGCGGTGGAGATCGCCGCAAATTATTCGCAGTCCTTCGTGCGCTTCATGTCAGCGCTACTGGGCTGGCTGTGGAATCGGCTGTTCGACGGCGTGGATTTCCAGCACGTTGAAAAACTCAACGAAATCGGCGACGGCGCAGAGATCATTTATGTTCCGTGCCATCGCAGCCACATGGATTATCTGCTGCTCTCCTATGTCATCTATCGTAAGGGCTTCGCCGTGCCGCACGTGGCCGCGGGCATCAATCTCAATTTGCCCGTGATTGGCCGCTTTCTGCGTAAAGGCGGAGCGTTCTTCCTGCGGCGCACGTTTAAGGGCGACGCACTGTATGCGGCGGTATTCGCCAAATATCTCGGTATCATGATGGCGCGTGGCCACTCCTTGGAATATTTCATCGAGGGCGGCCGCAGCCGCACCGGCCGGCTGCTTGCGCCGCGCACCGGGATGCTGTCGATGAGCGTGCGCGCGTATCTACGCGACCCGCGACGTCCGGTGGTGTTCATGCCGGTGTATTTCGGTTACGAGCGCATTGTCGAGGGACGCACCTACATCGGCGAATTGTCGGGCCAGCCTAAGGAGAAGGAGAGCGTGATCGGCCTGATCAAGGCCGCCGTCGCCGTGCTGCGCAGCAAACTCGGCAAAGTACATGTCAATTTGGGAGAACCCATATCGCTGGACACGCTGCTGTACCGGCACGATCCGAACTGGCGCGAGGCCGCGCCTGAGGGCGAGGAGTCGCGGGCCGGATGGGTGAGTGAGGCGGTGGGCGATCTGGCGACGCGGATCAACATAGAAATCAATGCGGCGGCGGCCGTCACGCCCATTAATCTGGTGGCCATGGCGATTCTGGCGACCCCGCGCCAAGCCTTGGCGGAAGCGGACCTGGCACGCCAGCTCGAACTGTATCAACGCCTGCTGCGCGAGGCGCCGTACGGGCCGTTAGTGACCATTACCACGGACGCCGGCGAGCAGATGATCCGCTATGCCGAATCGATGGGAATGTTAGAGAGGCAAAAGCACCCGCTCGGCGACATCATGCGCATGAATGCGCAGAATGCGGCCCTCGCCACCTATTACCGCAACAACATTTTGCATCTGTTCGCCATGCCCTCGCTGCTCGCCTGCTGCTTCGTGAGCAATGCCGCTATGCGCACGGCAGACATTCATCGCCTGGTGTGGCGCGTCTACCCGTACATTGCGGCCGAGTTGTTTTTGCGCTGGGACGAGGCCGCGGTGCAGGCGGTGGCCGATGAGTTGCTCGAGACTTTTGCACGGCTCAATCTGCTGCAGGGCAATGCCGAGCGCAGCGAATGGCAGCGACCGGCCTCGACCTCACTCGAGGCCATCCGGTTGTCGGTGCTTGCCCAGGCCACCATTCAAACGGTCGAACGCTACTACCTCGCCATCGCCTTGCTGTTGCAGGCGGGCAGCGGCCATATGACCCAAGAAGCGCTCGAGCAGCGCTGCCACCTGATGGCCCAGCGCATGTCGGTGCTGTATGGATTGAACTCGCCGGAGTTCTTCGACAAGAGCCTGTTCCGCAACTTCATCGACCTGTTGCGCCGGCGGAATGTGATTGAGGTTTTGGCGGAGGGCCGACTTGCATTCGGCGAGCCGCTGCTGGCGGTGGCCGCCGATGCACAGTTGGTGCTGTCGGAGCAGATCAGACACAGCATCTTGCAGGTCACATTGGGCCAGTGACTTCAGTCCCAGGCGCCGCCGCCGCGCCCCACTTTAGTGGCGCCGCGACGTTTTTTCGAGTCGATGCGCCGCTCTTTCGACGCCTTGGTGGGACGAGTCTTCTTGCGGATCTTCGGCTCGACCAGAGCGGCGCGAATCAAGGACTCGAGGCGCGCGAGGGCGGCGCGGCGATTGCCGTCCTGGCTGCGCTCGCTCATGGACTTGAACAGAATACTGCCGTCATCGATGAGCTTCTGGCCGGCGAGCCGGCGCAGACGATTTCTGGCGTTCACCGGCAGGCTTGAGTTCAGCGGCAACAAGAACCGCAGCTGCGCGGCGCTGGAGACCTTGTTGACATTCTGGCCGCCCGGTCCCGAGGAGCGAATGAACTTCCATTCCAGTTCCTCGTCCGGAATGACGATGTCCGAAGTAATGATCAGAGGCATCTTAACGCTCGGCCGCGATCAGTCCAGATCCAAGGAAGGCGGGGGGTGCATGATGATTTCGCGCTGCGCCACGGGGATGGTGACCTTGTGTTCTTTGAACAGCCGCCAGATGGCGCGGTTGACTTCCGAACGCACATTGTTGACGCCTTCCTGCGGATCGGCGATCCAGAACCGCAGCTCGAGTTCGATGCCGCTGTCGCTGAAGTGCATCAGGCGTGAGACTGGCGCCGGCTCGCGCAGCACGCGCGTCTGCCCCTCGCAGGCGGTGAGCAATATTTGCAGCGCCAATTCCGGATCGTCGCGGTAACTCACTCGAATCGGCAATTTAAGGCGGATGCGCGGGTCGGTGTAGCTCCAGTTGATGACTGCATTGGAGATGAGCTGTTGATTGGGCACCAGCATTTCGACGCCGTCGCGGTCGCGCACCACGACGTAGCGGCCGCGCAATTCCTGCACCCAGCCGAAGTTCTCGGTGCTGGTGCCGCTCTGTCCCGACAGGCTGATGACATCGCCGGGCTTGATGGAGCGGTCCATCAGCAGCACGAAGCCACTGACGAAGTTCGCCGCAATGGACTGCAGGCCGAAACCCAGACCTAAGCCGATGGCGCCGGTCAGCACGGTGAGGGCGGTCAAGTCCACGCCGGCGGCATTCAAGCCCATGAGAATCGACAAGCCGATCAGAAATGCGTTGGTGAATTTCGCGATGCCGATGCGGGTGGAGGGCGCGAGATTCCCGAGCTTCTTCAGGCGCCGTTCGACCCAGCGGCTGATCCAGGCGGCTACCAAGACGAACAGGGTCAAAGTGAACAGCAGTTTCAGCACCGACCACACGGTGATGCGGCTGCGGCCCGCCGCCACGCCGATGCTGTCCAAGGTGCTGATGATGGGATCGAGCCAGCCCAAATACTGGGCGGCGATGATCAGCCAAACAACCAGGGTCGCGCGGGATTCCCAGTCCTGCATCCAGGATTTGTTGCCGAGGCTGGCGGTGAACAGCAGCACCACGATGCGTACCGCGACGTACGCCATGATTAGATGCGCGGCTGCGTCCAGTATCGTGACGTCGAAATGTGCGGCGTTGAGCACATTGCGTGCCACCACCACCAGCCCTAAGGCCACGATGGCGGGCGCAGCCACCACCATGCCCTGCGGCGCGAAATAGGTCCAGGTCAAGGCCGTGGGTGCCTTGACCTTGCGCCGCTGAAACCGATCGCGCACGGCGGCGCCGACGAACCAACCCGCCAGCAGGCAACTCGCCACCGCCGCGATTTCAATGAGCACGTTGCGCGTCGACAGGATGTCGAAGAAGGCCGCCATACGCTGGCCCAGCTCCATCATGTGCTCGCTCCCATCATGTGCTCGCTCCTCATGCGTTCAGGTCCGGGATGAGCTGGCTTTCCAAACGCGCAATCTGATCCTTTAGCAGGAGCTTGCGCCGCTTCAGGCGTTTCATTTGCAGCTCATCGACTTTGAAATCCATGCTGAGGCGCGAAATGATGTCGTCAAGATCCCGATGCTCTATGCGCAGCTGGCGCAGGCGCTCGATGTTCTTGAACAGATCGGCATTGACGTTGCTTTCTTCGTCGCTCACGGGTCACTTATTTCAGGTAGCTATGCCACACCGGGGTGACGCCATCCGGTAGCTTAAGGGAGCGGCCCAGCGGATTCCAAGTTAGTTGCGGATCGTGAAAGTCCGAACCTACCGAGCCCATCAGTCCGTGCTTCACCGCCATTGCCGCGACCGCATCGGCGTGCTGCGCTCCGTTGCCGCCGCTCACCACTTCAAGGGCGCCGCCGCCCGCGGCAACGAAATCGCTCAGCAGCTGACGGCGGGCGCCGGCCGACAATGTGTAACGCGCCGGATGGGCGAGCGTGGCCACGCCGCCGGCCGCGCGGATCCAGCCCACCACGATGTCCAGTGTGGGCCAGTCGGCCGCAACATTGGCCGGCTTGCCGGCGCCTAAGTACTTGCGGAAGGCTTCGTCAGCCCGGCCGACATGGCCGCCGGCGACCATGGCGTTCGCCAGATGCGCGCGCGTCGGCAGGCCGGGCTGGAGTTGTACTGCGGCGAGCAGCTCCGCCCCCGGCAAGCCGGCCTTGGTAAGGCGCTCGCAAATCTTCAGCATTCGCGTATGGCGGCGCGCGGCCTGCATCTGCAGTTCCGTAACGAGTTGCGCCGAGCCTGGATCGATCCACAACCCCAGCACATGGATGGACTGCGCCCGCCAAGCGGCGGAGATTTCAACGCCCGGTACCAACCTGATACCCAGCCCCCCTGCACTATGACCTGCTTGCTCCAGACCGGCGACCGTATCGTGATCGGTCAGCGCCAGAACTTCGACTCCGGCGGCTGCGGCTTGCGCCACCAGCTCGGCAGGGGTGAGTGCTCCATCGGAGCAGTTCGAATGGGTATGCAGATCGATGTTCAAAAGCGGGTCCGGCGGGCTCACGAGGGATTGCCGGCCAGCCCCACGGCCTCGAGGCGCATGCCGGCAAGCACGATGAAGCCCTGCGCGCGCTCGACTCCGTCGCTGGTGTAGTCGAAGGTGTAAGTGCGTAGCAGGCGCCGCTTGCCCTGAGCATTGCGTGTCAGGCGAAAGCCGGCGAAGGCCACGGTGCCGTCCAGGAACTGAACCACGGCACGCGAACAGGCGTCCTTGGCAATGCGGTTCGCGGCCTCGCGGGCGTCGAGCGAGGTCTGCCAGGCCTTGTAGGTTCCCGCCAGGACAGCAATGGTCAGAACCAGGAGTAAGAGGTCGTCAGGCATACCTCAAGCTTAACACCCCTGGAAATCTCCCCGGGCAGCCCCATACAGTGTGCTATGAACGAGCAAACTCAGCCCAATTTGACCGTACGCGTCGATCCCAATGAGATGGTGCAGTACGTGCA
>JBBRQO010000052.1:0-21603 GCA_038226325.1 Steroidobacterales bacterium
AGCCATACCGTACACACTGACTGGGAAGAAAATGGAGATTCCGGTGCGCCGCATTTTAATGGGCGTGCCGATCGACAAAGCCGCGAACCGCGCGGCCATGGCCAACGTCGAATCGCTGGACGCATTCATTGAATACGCCCGTGTGCAGCAGGATTATCGATTGTGAGAGATCCGCGGGAAATACTGGCGATCAGCCCGATGAGTGTGGTGCAGATCGTCGCCGTCGCCGTGACGATCGGGCTCAATGCATTGGATGGTTTCGACGTGCTCGCGATCAGCTTCGCGTCTCCAGGTATAGCGCGCGAATGGGGGATCGAGCGCGCGGCGCTCGGATTCGTGCTGTCCATGGAGTTGATCGGCATGGGAGTAGGTTCCATTGCCTTGGGGGGGCTCGCCGACAGAATAGGCCGGCGTCGAACATTGCTCGGCTGCCTCGTGATCATGGCAACCGGCATGCTCATGGCCACCCAGGCAAAAAATGTGTACTCGCTGTCGGTGTGGCGGGTGGTAACGGGTTTTGGAATCGGCGGCTTGCTGGCGTCGATCAATGCGGTGGCAGCGGAATTCGCGAACGCGCGCCGCCGTGCCCTGTGCGTCTCGTTGATGGCCATCGGCTATCCGCTGGGCGCTGTGGCCGGTGGCTCGATTGCGGCAGTGCTGCTCAAACAGGGCGATTGGCGCTCGGTTTTTTGGTTCGGCACGGCAGCGACGGCTTTTTACATTCCTTTGGTCTATTTTCTCATCCCCGAGTCGATCGAATGGCTGTGTCAGCGGCAGCCGGCGAAAGCGCTCGTCGTTGTGAATCGCACCCTGGTCCGCATGGGTCATGCCACCGTGGACGCATTGCCCGATGTGACCGCCAAGGCGCGCAATCTTTCGGTAGCTGACCTTTTCAGTGCGCAACTGGTGAAAATCACGTTGCTGATGTCGCTCGCTTATTTTTTGCACATCATCAGTTTCTACTTCATCGTCAAATGGGTGCCGAAGATCGTCGTCGATTTGGGCTACACCGTGCCGGCGGCGGCGGGCGTGTTGGTGTGGCTCAATGTCGGCGGCGCCACCGGCGGCGCCACGCTGGGACTACTGTCGCTGCGGTACAGCCTCAAAGCCCTGACGATGGGTGTGCTGGTGATGTCGACGATAATGCTGGCGGTGTTCGGCCACGGCCAACCCGATCTTGCGCACGTGACCTTGGTCTGCGCCATCGCCGGATTTTTCACCAATGCCGGAATCGTCGGGCTGTATGGGATACTGGCACAGGTGTTCCCGACGAATTTGCGCGCCAGCGGCACGGGCTTCGCGGTGGGATCCGGCCGCGCGGGTTCGGTGCTGGCTCCCATTATTGCGGGATTTCTGTTTACCGCCGGCTACAGTTTGCAATACGTGGCCATCGCCATGGGCATAGGGTCGTTGGCGGGCGCCATCGCCTTGTGGTTTCTGCCCTTCAAGCGCGAGGGTGTTGCGGCTTCTTGAGGCAGGCCGGAGCCGTCTCCTTGAGTGCCAAGGCCAGAATTCCGGCGGCGACGCATAGGCCCATTAATATCCACATGGCTGCGGATAGACCCGTTAAATCGGCCGCCCGTCCTGCTGCGGCCGGTGCCAGCACTCCGCCGAATACTTCTCCGGCTCCCATGATCACCGCCATCGCGGTGGTCATGTGATTTGCACTGACGCTTTCGGAGGGGATGGTTGCCATAAATAAGGGAAAGGCGCCGTTCACTGCCCAGCCGAGGAAGAAGCTGGCGGCCAGGATCCAAATGGAGCCGTGGTAGAAAAGCGCGCCCATGGGGAGAATCAGGCCCAGAAAGCAGGTGAATACAACCACGGGTTTGCGCCCGATCCGATCCGACAGGCCTGAGACCAGGAAGCTGCCGATGGTTGCGGATATACCCAGCGTGCCCATCAGCCAGCCCATTTGCGTCGGTGTGTAGCCACGCACTTTGGTGAGGAACAGCGGTGCGAATGTCCAACAGATCACGAGATAGCCGACGAGCAAACTGGCGATGCAGCAACACAGCCAGATATTTCGGTGCGCAAATATTTCGCGGAGACGGCCGCCTAGGGATTGCCGTACCTCCTGCAGCAGAGTACCTGCCACCGTGGGTTCACGAATGTAGCGCCAAATGAGCAATGCGGAGATCAGTCCCGGAATGCCCGCGAGATAAAACGCTCTGTGCCAGCCGTAGGCGGTGGCGAAGGCGACCAGCAGCACGGGCGCCGCGAAGGAGCCCAGCAGGTTGGAGCCGAAGTTCTGCATGATACCCATGGCGAGGCCGCGGCGTTGCGGCGACACCGCGAGCGCGGTGATGGATTGTGAAATCGGTGCGATGCCGCCGTCGGCCAGACCCATCAACAAACGGGATCCCAGCAACAGCGCAAAAGAAGTGGCGAGCCCGCTGACGAAGGAACATAGCGAGAACGCGACAGTCGCTGCAATCAGGTAGGCCTTGCGCCGCCCGCCGCGGTCGGCTGCGGCGCCCACCACGAGGGCGGAGAGTGCCCAGGCAAACGACAGCGCTGAAGAAGTAAGTCCCACCTGGGTATTTGTCAGGCCCAGATCGGGTTTGACAAAGGGCATCAGAAAATTCAGCGAATTGCGGTCGAAAAACAAGATACCGAAATTCAGGCTGAGTAAGGCAACCAGTCGTATCTCATACCATGCGCGTCGAGGCTGCGCGGGACTTTGCAATTCAGTGGGGATGCCGCTATTCGTCATTTTTGCTTTTTGTCATGCCAGGGTTTCTGCCTCTGCAGCATCTTATTCCGTTAGCGCGTCGTTGTAGGCAAGATCGGAACATTGCGCGGCCAGACCGACTTTTGTGCTTTGTGTAGCGAGGGTCGACCTGCGGTGTGGGGTAAAATCGCGCGAAATCAAATCGCCTGAGGAATCATGAGCGTCAACAGCCTAGAAGAATTGTTGCAAAGCGTGAAGAGTCCTACGGACCTTTTGCGCAATCAACAGACCGGTCCCAACGCCTATCCGGGAGTGCCCGCGGAATACACCAATTGGCGCGACGAACAGCGCGGCTGGCAGGAAACCTGTGTTCTCTTCAATCAGTCCTACCACATGGCGGATCTCGCAGTGGAAGGCCCCGACGCGATCAAATTGCTGTCCTATCTGGGAGTCAACAGTTTTCAGAATTTTGCCGTCGACAAGGCAAAGCAATTCGTTCCCTGCAGCCATGACGGCTACGTAATCGGCGACGTCATTCTTTTCTACTTGGGCAAGGATAAGTTCAATCTGGTGGGCCGGGCACCGGTATTGAATTGGGTGAGATACCACGCAGAAACCGGCGGGTATGACGTTAAAGTTGAATTGGATGAAAGGACCGCACGGCGCGCCGATCCCAGCCGCCGCAAATCCTATCGCTTCCAGTTGCAGGGACCGAACGCCATGCGCGTGGTTGAGAGCGTTACCGGAAAGGCCGCTCCCGACCTGAAATTCTTCAACATGACGACGGTGAACATTGCCGGCAAAACCGTGCGAGCCCTGCGTCACGGTATGGCGGGGCAGCCGGGTTTGGAACTCTTCGGGCCGTGGGACGATGGCGAACCGGTGCGGCAGGCGATCATCAAGGCGGGAGAGGAGTTCGGACTTCGGCTGGTGGGCGGCCGTGCTTATTCTTCCAACACCATCGAATCGGGCTGGATCCCCTCGCCCTTGCCGGCCGTGTACACGGGCGAGAAAATGAAGCCTTACCGCGAATGGCTGCCGGCGAATGGCTATGAGGGAACTGCATCGTTGGGGGGCAGCTTTCATTCCGACAACATCGAAGACTACTATTTGACGCCCTGGGACTTGGGCTACGGCGCCTTCGTCAAATTCGATCATGACTTCGTCGGCCGTGCCGCACTGGAAAAGATGGCTGCCGGAGAACATCGCAAGAAAGTCACATTGGCCCTCGACAACGAGGACGTGTTGCGGGTGTTGAGTTCGATGTTTCAAAAAGGCGAACGCGCCAAGTACATCGACTTCCCTTCCGCGGTCTATTCCATGCATCCCTTCGACCAGGTTCTGGCCGGTGGCCAGATGGCCGGGATATCCACTTGGATCGGATACAGTGCGAACGAAGGCCGCATGCTGACCCTCGCCGTGATGGACCCGAAATACTGCAAACCCGGAACTCAGGTCAACCTGCTGTGGGGTGAGGCGAATGGCGGATCGTCCAAGCCCACGGTCGAACGTCATGTGCAAACACAGATTCGCGCCACCGTCAGTCCGGTGCCGTATTCGGAGGTGGCGCGTGATGCGTATGCTGATAGTTGGAGGACTCGCCAGGCGGTTTGAGGGGTGGGTATAGGCGCAGCCGCAAGCTCGTGATGCTCTTAAGCCGCTGATTTCCTAGTTAGGATCCTAAATCGCCTAAATGGGATCCCATGTGGCAAACTCGTTCTGTTTCGCCGGCACCAACCAATTCGGGGGGAACGTGGCAGTAATAGAACAGACTTGGTCTACCGCGCAGACGCAGCCGGGCAACGCGCTGTCGTATTGGAAAGATGTCATCTGCGAGAATCTTCTCGACTTGCAGATCGACAGTGCGCAGCGGGCGGATTTTTACGGACACATTGCCAAGCGCTCGCTTGGGCCGCTGCAGGCCAATTTTATTTCCGTGAGCCAGCAGCGCGTGTGGCGCAGCCGGCAGGGCAGCCGGCGCGCGCAGGATGCCATATTTCATTTGATTCATATTCGGCGCGGCATTCAACTGTTGGAGCATTGCGGCAACAACCTTAAACTCGAAGCGGGCGATTGCGTGCTGGTAGATTGCCTTGCCAGTTTCAAGTTTGATTTCCCGCAAGGCGTCGATGCCCTGGTTCTAGAAATCCGCAAGGATTGGTTGCGGGGGTGGCTGCCGGCGCCTGAAGAGGCTGCCGGACAGATTTTTGGGCGAAAGCCTGGCTGGGGTGCCACTCTCACTTCGGCGCTCGGCAATCTGACTCCCAATGCCATTAGCGATATCAGTCTGCCGCATTCAGAAGTGGCGGAGCAGATTGCGGTGCTGCTGGCTCTCGCCACGTCGCCCGCCGTCCCCTCGCTCACCACACACAAGCGGAGCTTGCTGAAGCGGGCAGCGGAGACCTTGCGCGATCGCTGCCACGAGCAAGACCTCGACCCATCGGCCGTGGCTGCCTCGCTCGGCCTGTCGCGACGCTACATACATGTGCTGTTCGCGGCCACGGGGACCACTTTCAGCCAGGAACTCTATGGTTTTCGATTGCAGCGCGCACAACGGCTGCTGCGGGATCGAAGATACGACGGCGTGGGCATTGCTGAGATCGCCTGGAACTGCGGATTCAGCGAACCCAGCCATTTTGCGAGACGCTTTCGCAAGTGCTTCGGCGTGGCACCGACCGCCTATCGACGCAGCACGGACTCGTAAGTCCCGCGCTGCTATTCTCTAAAGTATTCGTGTACTGAGATATATACATAAGGGAAGTATATTGTCCGGAATAATCGGTAACCGAGCGCTCTTAATCGGCGCCGGAATCGCGGGCCTTGCGGCCGCGCGAGCGCTTTCGGCTGCGCGCACCCTGCGACTTCCTCGATTGGCATCAACATCGATTACTCGACCGCGATCTTTGCCAAGCCGAAGGACGCGCCTACCGATTGGCTGCTGGCCGGGAGGATTGCCAGGGCGCCGCTGGAGCGGCATGGCGGCGTGATCATGCCCATCGAAGGCAAGCAGTGGATGGTGACATTGACTACGCGGCATCCTCAGTCGCCGCCGCCGTCAACGGTTGAAGAATTCTTCGCATTTGCGAACAATCTGCGTACGAAAACGATCTTCAACGCGATTCAAAATGCCGAACGTATCACGCCGATTTCGCGGCATCGATTTACCGGAAGTGTTCGCGTCCATTGGGAGCGGCTCGATAATCTGCCGCGGGGACTGTTGCTGCTGGGTGATGCAGCATGTCATTTCAACCCGCTCTTTGGACAGGGAATGAGTTCGGCGGCCCAGCAGGCGCTGGTTTTGAAACAGTTGTTGGATGGTGCAGTCGACGAAACAGATCCATTGGGATGGCTGCAATCGGTCTATTTTCAGAAACTGGCGGCGGTTCTGAATGCGCCGTGGTCGGTGGCGGTTTCCGATTTGATCTATCCGCAAACCACCGGCATTCGTCCTGAACATTTCGAGGAGTCGATGAAATTTTCTGCCGGGTTACTGCGTTTGGCCGTGCAAGATCCCGAAATTCACAAGCTAATGACGGAAGTGCAGCAGTTGCTCAAGCCGCCCAGTGTATTTGGCGATCCCGATTTGCGTCGACGGATCGCGCAGGCAATGGGCTAGCTGAGGAAAGGCGTTGCGGGATGGGTTTATCCGGCTGCCGCTATGCCGCCATCGATATGTAGAATCTCGCCATTGATGAACGCAACCGCCGCGCTCGGCAAGAATATGGTGGCGGCCGCGACATCGCCTTCGTGTCCAAGTCGCACCGCGATCGCGCGGCCCAGACCGCGCCCGGCGCCAGTAATTAGAACTGCTTGCTCGGAAAGTTCGGCGACAGGTAACACAGAATCTACTCCTTGATTCAGATCGGCCGGTACAACTTTAAAGGGCCCCCAAGATCGGCGTTATTTTTTTGTGTGTTGGATAAAATATCAAATGAGGTGGCTTGTCCAGAGCTAAATGCGTGGCAGTTCGAAGGTTCTCTCTTGATCGTATCGAAGCTCGTTATCGGTCGAGCCTGGCCGCATGCGGCTGATGCCTCATAACATGAGCATCCGTAACTTACTGCGGTGGAGAACCGGCGTGAACGTCAATGCCAACGTCATCGCGAGCAGCATCGCCGCGCTCGGACTTGCAATGGCAAGTTGCGGGGAGCCGCCGGCACCGCCACCGACCACTGCATTGTCGCTGCCCACCGCGAAGGCGGCCTCTTCAAAACCGGCCGCGGCCGTGGATGCGGCGCGCCTGATCGCCGCCGACACCGAACCCGGCAATTGGATGGCGCCGGGAAGAACCTACGACGAGCAACATTTCAGTCCATTGCAGAGAATCGATGCGGGCAATGCGAAGCAATTGGGATTGGCGTGGAGCTACGATCTGGCGGCGGCGCCTCGCGGCCAGGAATCGACGCCTTTGGTGATCGACGGGGTCATGTATGTCTCCAGCGCCTGGAGCAAGGTATTCGCGCTCAATGCGAAAACCGGCGTGCCGCTCTGGACCTACGATCCGCAGGTGCCGGGCCAGATCGCAGTGAACGCCTGCTGCGATGCTGTGAATCGCGGTGTTGCCGCGTGGCAGGGACGGGTGTACGTGGGCACTCTCGATGGCCGGCTGATCGCATTGGACGCGGCCACCGGCAAGCTGGAGTGGGAGGTGATGACGGTGAAGGCGGGCGGCCGTTACACCATCACCGGAGCGCCGCGCGTGGTGAAGGGCATGGTGCTGATCGGCAACGGCGGTGCCGAAATGGGTATGCGCGGCTACGTAACCGCCTATGCAGCTGCCACCGGCAAACAGATCTGGCGCTTCTACACCGTGCCCGATGATCCCTCCAAACCCTTTGAAAGTGCCGCGCTCGAGAAGGCGGTCAAAACGTGGAGCGGTGAGTGGTGGCAGCTGGGTGCCGGCGGTCCTGTATGGGACTCCATTGTGTACGACCCTGCGCTTAATCTGATCTACATCGGCGTGGGGAATGGCACCCCGTGGAACCGTGCCAAGATGCGTGGCGATGGCTTGTATCTGTCTTCCATCGTTGCGTTGAAAGCGGATACGGGCGAGTATCTGTGGCATTACCAGACCACGCCTGGAGACGAATGGGATTACGACGCCTGCTCGCCGCTGATATTGGCGGATCTGAATATCGGCGGAGCCGTGCGCAGCGTCATCATGCAGGCGCCGAAGAATGGCTTCTTTTACGTGTTGGATCGAGCCAGCGGCGAACTACTCGCGGCAGATCCTTATACGGTCACGAACTGGGCGAAGAGCATTGACCTCAAGAGCGGCCGACCGGTCATCGAGAGCGGTGCGCGCTATAGCGAGACCGGAAAGCCCTTCGTTGCCATGCCCGGCCCCGGTGGCGGCCATAGTTGGCAGCCCATGTCATTCAGTCCGCTGACGAAATGGGTCTACCTTCCCGTGACCGATTTGTCGTTTCCCTACATTGCCGAGAAGAATTCCAAGCCGCGAACTCTGGCGTGGAACACGGGCCTGGACTTCAACGCAGGCAGTCTGCCGCAGGATCCCAAGATCAAGGCGCAGATCAAGAGCGGATTGAAAGGCCATTTGGCAGCCTGGGATCCGGTGGCGCGCAAGGAAGTGTGGCGCGTCGAGTTGGGACACCCTTGGAATGGCGGGGTGCTGTCGACCGCAGGGAATCTCGTATTTCAGGGTAATGGGATGGGTGGCTTCGTGGCGTATCGCGCCGATACCGGCGAGCGGCTGTGGTCGGCAGAAACTCAGGCCGGCGTGCTGGCGGCGCCTATCAGCTATGAGGTGGACGGCGAACAATACGTGGCAATCGAGGTGGGTTGGGGCGGTGCCTTTGGGCTGGCCGCCGGCGAACTCGCGCGCGATTCGCACGTGGCGTCGAACCGACCGCGCGTCCTGGTCTACAAGCTCGGCGGCAGCGCCGCGCTGCCACCGCTGCCCACTGCATTGCCTGCGGCCCTCGAGCCACCGCCCGACATGGCATCAGGTAGTGAAGTGATCGAGGGCAAGGCCCTGTTTCACACCTACTGCTCCAGCTGTCACGGCGACAGCGCCACGAGTTCGGGAGTGCTGCCGGATCTGCGCTACTCGGGGTTGATCCGAAGTCCAGCTGCCTTCGACACGGTGGTGCGCCAGGGGGAACGCGCCGCTAAAGGCATGGTCGCCTTCAAAGACGAAATCTCACCGCGGGATCTGGAGAAGATACGGGCCTATGTGATTCGCCGCGCCAACGAGGAGAAGAAAATGCAAGGGGCAGCCGCTGCGGCCAGTTAGTCTATTTGTCAGATGACCCTACTTCATTCTCGAGTGCGATTGCGGTTCCAGCATTACACAAGGATTTTTTGGCCGGTCTCCACGGTGGTCGTATCCTTGTCCCCGACATCGCCCGGCGGCGGTACGGCGCGGCCGCGCTTCACGGCAGGACGTTCGCCGATCCCATACATCCAGCGGGTCAGATGCGGCAGCCCGTCGAGGTTGACGCCGGACCATTCGTAGCCGCTGATCCACGCCCAGTGTGCAATATCGGCAATGGAATATTCTTCACCCGCGATGTATTCGTGCGCCTCGAGCTGACGCTCGAGCACCTCGAATAAACGATGCACCTCGCGCTGGTAGCGTTGGATGGCGTAGGGAATCTTTTCTGGCGCATAGTGCAGGAACACGTTCGCCTGCCCCATCATGGGCCCGATTCCGGCCATCTGGAACATCAGCCATTGGATCACCTGCGAGCGTCCTTTGCCATTCTTCGGCATCAGGCGGCCGGTCTTCTCCGAGAGGTAAATCAAGATGGCGCCTGATTCGAAGACTGCGAAGTCGTCGTTGCCGCGATCGACGATGGCGGGTATGCGGCCATTGGGATTGATCTTCAGATAGGACTCGGCCTTCTGTTCCTGCTTCGAGAAGGACAGCGGATACACGGTGTAGCTAAGGCCCAGTTCCTCCAGAGCGATGGAGATCTTCCAGCCATTCGGCGTTGCCGCGGTATATAGGTCGATCATGTGATTTCCTTTAAATGATGCGCGAAGTACACCCGCCGTGGACGCTCCAGTCAAGCGATCCTGTGCCTGGGGCGCCTGCTGATGGTACGAATCGAAGGCGCGGTAGCTTTCATTACCAGCAGGGCCAGGGGCTGGCGGTCGGTTCCGGCCAAGCGTGTCGCGACTGTGACGGCGGCCCCGCCATGAGGGTCCCGATACTGCGATTGAGCCGCGCGCGCCTAAAGCCCGAACACCTTCTCGGCGTTGGTCTGGAAGAACGCCTTCTTATCCTGCGCGCTCATGATCATCGCATCTTGAACCGCCACCTCCTCGGGCTGGTACTGATAGGGATAGTCCATGGCATACATGATGCGATCGGCGCCCAGCGTCGATTTGCAGAACTGGATCGCCGGTTCCCATGCGACTCCGGAGAAGGTGACATAGATGTTGCGCTTGAAATAGCCGGAAATCGGCAGTTGTAGCGGCTTTAGGCAGTCATAGCGGCCGGAGCGGATGCCCGCAGCATGCATGTAGTCCAATCGATAGGCCCAATAGGGCAGGGCCTCGCCGCCGTGTCCGACGATGAATTTGAGTTTAGGGTAGCGATCGAACACGCCCATAACGATCAGACGCAACAGATGCAGTCCGGTGTCGACACCGAAGCCGTACACCGCACCGTCCAAACCCAGCTCGAGCAGCGGCCCGATGAGCCCCTTGGATGGGCCTTGCGGGTGAAGATAGATGGGAGTGCCGAGCGCCTCGGCGGCTTCGAAGATCGGCCAATATTTTTGATCGTCGGTGTATTCGCTGTTGACGTGGCCGTTGAGAATCACCGCTTTAAAACCCAGCGCGTGGCCGCGCTGAATCTCCTTCACCGACCAGGCCGGATCTTGGGGCGCGATTGCGGTCATGCCGATAAAACGATCGGGATGACGGCGGCAGGCGGCCGCGAGCTGGTCGTTGGCGTCGGTGGTCAGGTGCTTCGCTTCGTCGGCCGCAAAAACATGGGTGCCGGGAGCGGTGAGCGCAATGATGGCCTTGTCGATGCCGGTCGCGTCCATGTCGGCGAGGCGGCGCTCTCCCAAGTTTTGCAACAGCTCTCTGATTGCGGTCGCGCGGTCGGACGGCGAAGCGGCATAGAAGCCCCACAAACTGACAAATCCTGGGTCATCGACGCCGCCGGCGATCAGCCGACTGTAGGCAGCGAGCACTTCAGGGGTGATGAAGGCTTCTTCAGTGGCGATGCGCAAGTAGCCTTGCGCCCCGCCGGTTTTAAGTTCGGTCATTGTCTATCCTCGCATAGCGCAGGCGGGCGTCCTGCAGTACTCAAGCCTGATGGATGGCCTTAGTCACCATACAAGCCTCCAATCCTTCGGGCCCATCCTCCGACCCATGCCCGGAGTCCTTTACGCCGCCGAACGGCGAGTCCGCTCCCGCGAGGAGCGTAGTGTTGATGCCTACCATCCCGCTCTCGATGGCATCTCCCAACAACAGCGCCCGCCGGCCGTTCTCCGTGAAGCAGTAGGCGGCCAAGCCGAACGGCAACCGATTGGCTTGCTCGATGGCGTCATCGAAGGTCCTGAACGGACGCATCAGTGCAATCGGCCCGAACGGTTCCTCGTTCATCACGCGTGCTTCGAGCGGTACATCGACCAGGACCGTGGGCTTGAAGAAAAATCCATTGTCGCTGGAGCCGCCGCCGCGTTCTCCACCGGTGGCGATACGCGCACCGACTTGCAGCGCATTGGCGACGAATCCCTCGATGGCATCCGGGCGGCGCGGATTGGCCATAGGACCCATCTGATGGTGCGCCTCGAGGCCGTTGCCGACCAATAGCTTGGCGGCACGCGCGGCGAACTCCTTGACGAAACGCTCGTAGATTCCTTCCTGCACATGGAAGCGGGTCGGGGAGATGCAGACCTGGCCTGCATTGCGAAATTTGTGCGCCACCAATAGATCCAGCGCGCGATCCACATCGGCATCGTCGAATACCAGCACTGGCCCGTGGCCGCCCAGTTCCATGGTGGTGCGCTTGGCGCCGTCGGCGGCCAGCTTCATCAGATTCTTGCCGACCGCGACCGAACCGGTGAAACTCACCTTGCGAATGATGGGTGAGGCAAGCAGATGCCGCGACACTTGATCCGGCACGCCAAACACGCAGCTGGCGACTTCCTTCGGTAGCCCGGCATCGAGCAGACAATTCAGCACTTCGATGGCCGAGCCCGGCGCTTCTTCCGCGGGCTTCAGGACGATGGAACAGCCGGCGCCGATGGCGGCGCCCAATTTGCGCGCCGGATTGCCGATGGGGAAATTCCATGGACAGAAGGCAGCCACGGGTCCCACCGGCTCCTTCATGACCCGCGACAGAGTGCCGGCGGGACGCACCAGTACGCGGCCGTACACGCGATGTACCTCCGCGGCGTAAAACTCGAACAGGTTGGCGGCCATATTCACTTCGGCTTTCGCTTCTACCAATGGCTTGCCCTGCTCCATTGTGGCGACGGCGGCAATCTGATCGATGCGCTGACGCAACAACTGCGACGCCCCCGCCAGCACGCGACTGCGATCGTGCGCACTGCGCGCGCGCCACAGCCGATAGCCACGCGCGGCCGTGTCCAGCGCTCGATCCAAATCTGCGGCAGTGGCCAGCGGCAGCTCGCCCAAAGTAGCACCGGTCGCCGGATTGACGACGCGGTGCGCCGCACGGCCGGCAACACCTAAGCGTTCGCCGTCGATGTAGAGACTCAAGTCAGTGTGGTACTGGTGTGCCATTCGGCCTCCTGAAGGGCCGCCGACTATAAACTAAGAGATGCCGGCTTTCTCGCGACGATATTCGCGGGGCGTTACATTGTACTTGGCGCGGAACACGCGCCCGAAGTGAGTCGGGCTGTTGAAACCGTAATCGAAGGCAATCGCTGTGACCGTGCGGCCGCGCTGCGCGCCGGACTGCAGTGCGCGTGAGCAGGACTCGAGCCGACGTCGCAGTATGTAGCGCGCCACGGTCTCGTCTTGATCCGAGAACAGGTGATGCAGGTAGCGCGGCGTCATCTTGCAGGCCTCGGCGATGCGCGTCGGCGTCAGGTCCGGATCGTTCAAGTGGGCTTCGATGAAATTGATGATGCGGATGCGGTGCGCGGTGCTGAGCGAGGATCGATCCGCAAACGCCTGCGGCAGGTCCGCGTATGCGGCGCCGATGAGGTCGAGGATGGCCACCGCCACCCGGCCCGCAGCTTCCTCATGCAAGCATTGGTGATACTCGCTCCAGTACTTGCGCAGCAGCTGCGACAGCAGACCGCTGGCGCCGCGCATCCCCGACATCGGCACGGCAGCGAGACTCTCGGGGCAACCGATCTGCCTGCGCAGTGTCGTGTTGGGTATGCCGAGCACCAGCATGCGATTCGCGCCGGTGAATATCATTTCATAGCGCCGAGTGCTGTCGCATAAAGTGAAGTCGCCCTCGCGCAGCAGCGACTCGCGGCCGTCCTGGCGGCTGACGCTTTCGCCTTCCAGCTGCAGATGCAAAAAGAACATCGAATCCTTGGTGCGCGCCACATGCGAGCGGGAATGTCTCACGATCTGTGCGTCCGAATACACTTCCGAAAGCGTCATGTCGCCGATCGAACCGCGCACGATGGAACCGTTGAAAACCCGTATGTCCTCCGGCTCGGACACCAGCGGCGAGAAGCTTTCGCTGGCGCGGTCATTCCAGAAGGCGAGCTTGCGGCGCGGGTCAATGCCAACCGTAGAGAACGACTCCAACTGTGCCATGTCACTTACTCCCCCGTTCGTACGGGAACTGCTTTCTGTTGTGCGGCTAAACCTACACGTGTTGTGAAGTTAGTTATACGTAACAATCAATTAGCCGAGCCAATTCTTTCTGTTTATACGTGCTATTTGCCAAACAGGGAGCATGCGGCGGGCTGAGTGGAGAATTGGCCATGTTTATCAACAGGCTAGATTGGTTGTACCGCGTAGCGGTTGCGTCACCCGCAGTTACTATGCGGCCATTCGCATATCCCTCTGCGTCGAGTTTTGGGCGGCGAGCCACGGCAACATAGCTCCCTAGAATGATCCCACTCACCGGCTATGTCGGTTATTCATTGCGCCGAGCGCAAGGTGTTATTTTCACGGATTTCAACCAAACGCTGGCCGAGCTTAAGTTACGGCCCGCGCAGTTTGCGGTGCTGGTGATGATCGACCAAAATCCCGGCGCCAGCCAATCTGACGTGTCCGCGGCACTCGGTATTCAAAAGGCGAACTTCGTCGCCATCATTGCGGACCTTGAGAAGCGCGGCGTCGTCCGCCGTCGCAAGTCCGACACCGATGCACGCACGTATTCATTGAGTCTTACGCCGCGCGGCCGTGGACTGCTGACGCATGCAGCGGAATTGCAGTCGCGACACGAAGCACGGGTGACGGCGCAAATTGGCCCTGAGGGACGGCAACAGTTGCTGGGTCTTTTGGACAGATTGGCGGCACTGCCGAGCGCCTGGCAGATTAAATAGAAAGTCCTCTCGTCCTCAGCCCCAACGAGCCGCCTTTACAGGGGCCCTATTCGTTCCAATACAGCGCAGGGTGCTCGCGCAGCCCATGACCAAATGTTATGCTATATAACAATTAAAGTATTGGAGAATGCCAGCGATGCCGCGCGGCCACAGTAGTCCCGCGACCCACCTCGCCGACCTTGATTGTCAGGTCGGTTACATGCTGCGGCAAGCGCAGCTGGCGGTGTTTGCCGACTTCATTACGAAGCAGCGCGGCTCGGTGTTGCGCCCCGGCCAATTTTCGATCCTGGCGGTCATCGGCCGTAATCCCGGACTCAGCCAGACCAAGGTGTGTACGGCGCTCGGAATCAGGCGCGCGAATTTGGTGGCCGCCATCGACGCGCTCGAAGTGCTCGGCTTGGTGCGCCGCGCCGCTTCGGTGACGGATCGCCGTTCCAATCGTCTGCACCTGACGCCGGTAGGGCAGCGCGCTCTGCATGCGACGCTCGAGACCCAGGCGGAGCACGAGGCGCACATCACCCGAGTGCTGGGGATCAGCGGCAAGCGAGCGCTGCTGAAGCAACTTGCCAAACTGCGTGAATTAGGCAAAACCAGGAGTGTAGAGAAATGAGCATCGGCCCGGTCACCCTCAGCATGGACGGAGACGTCGCGGTCATCGCCGTCGACAGCCCTCCGGTCAACACGCTCAATGCCGCGGTGCGCGCAGGACTGTTCGCGGTCATCAAGGACATTCGCTCGCGGCCGCAGGCAAGAGCGGTGGTATTGGTGTGCAAGGGCAGTACCTTCTTCTCCGGCGCCGACATCAGCGAATTCTCAGGCCCGCCCAAGGAAGCCGAATACCGAGATTTGTTCAGACAGCTCGAACAGCTTCCCATGCCGGTGGTTGCGGGAATGCACGGTGTAGCCATGGGCGGCGGTCTCGAGATTGCGCTCGCCTGCCACTACCGAGTCGCGGTTCCCACCGCTCGCTTTGGACTTCCGGAAGTCACGCTCGGCATCATTCCGGGAGCCGGCGGCACGCAGCGCATGCCGCGACTCATCGGAGTCGAGAAAACCCTTGAGCTGATTCTGACGGCCAAACCTGTCGACACCGCGGCGGCGATTGAGCTCGGATTCATCGACGCATCGATTGCGGGCGAAGCGCGCGAAGGCGCAGTGGCTTTCGCCAAGGCATTGCTGCGCGATGGCCGCGGCGTGCGCCGTACCGCGGAACGCAGCGTCGACGCAGCGACCGCGACGCCGGCGATTATCGAGAGGCTCAGGACCGTCGCGATAAGTCAGTATCCAAACCGTACAGCCGCTCTGACCGCAATCGAAGCCGTGAGCGCCGCCGCGCGCTTGCCGCTGGAGGAAGGTCTGCTGTATGAAGA
The DNA here is from genome assembly GCA_038226325.1 of Steroidobacterales bacterium. Classification (GTDB taxonomy): domain Bacteria; phylum Pseudomonadota; class Gammaproteobacteria; order Steroidobacterales; family Steroidobacteraceae; genus Bog-1198. The sequence goes on from JBBRQO010000052.1 coordinate 15,510, forward strand.
GAAACTCGCCAACCAAACCAAAGTCACGGTCGAGTCCAAGGCGCTGATCCATGTATTTTTCGCCGAACGCAATACGCGCAAGGTGGCGGGGCTGCCGGCGCCGGGGAGCTACCCCAAGATTGCGAGCGCAGGGGTGATCGGCGCCGGTACCATGGGCGGCGGCATCGCGATTTGCTTCGCCAATGCCGGTTTGCCGGTGACGATTCTCGATTCCAGCCAGGAGGCCCTGGACCGGGGCTTGGCAGTCATAGGCAAGACTTATGAGTCCATGCTCAAGCGCGGCAGATTGACGGCGGAGGACAAGCACAAGCGGCTGGCGCTGATTCGCGGCACCCTGAATTATGCAGATCTCGCCGTCGCGGATGTGGTGATCGAAGCCGTATTCGAGAACTTGGATTTGAAACAGAAAATCTTCCGGGAGGTTGACGCGATTGCCAAGCCGGGCGCCGTGCTCGCCACGAATACCTCGACTCTCGATATCAACGCGATTGCGGCGGCTACGCGCCGCCCCGGAAATGTCGTTGGTCTGCACTTCTTCTCGCCTGCCAATGTGATGCCCTTGCTCGAAGTGGTGCGCACCGACGTTACGGCACCCGCTGTGATAGGCGCTGCGTTGGATCTGGCAAAGACACTGCGCAAGACGCCTGTACTGGCGCGCGTCTGCTACGGCTTCATCGGCAATCGCATGATGGAGGGCTATGCGCGCGAGGCGCAGCGCATGCTTCTCGAGGGAGCGACGCCGCGTCAGGTCGATGGTGCGCTCGAGGCATGGGGCATGGCGATGGGCATTCTCGCGGTGTTCGATATGGCGGGAATCGACGTCGGGGTCAACGTGCATAAGGCAAATGCGCAGCGCTATCCGCCGGACCCGTCCTATTATCAAGCGGATCTTGCGCTGCATAGCGCCGGCAGGCTCGGCCAGAAGAACGGCAAAGGTTATTATAAGTACTCCCCAGGGGATCGAACGCGACATGATGATCCGGAGGCGATACAGATCCTCGACGCCAGGGCGCGAAGCCTCGGCATAGCGCAGCGCGCCCACGAGCCTACGGAAATAGTCGAACGCTGCGTTTACCCGCTGATCAACGAAGGCATACGGATTCTCGAAGAGGGCGTCGCTTCTCGCGCCAGCGATGTGGATGTGGTGTGGTGTGCGGGCTACGGCTTTCCCCGCTATCGCGGCGGACCATTATTCTACGCAGACAGCATCGGTCTCAAGACCGTGTACGACGGCATGCTGAAATACCGCGATCTGATCGGGCCCATGCATTGGGAGCCGGCGCCGTTGCTCGCGCGTCTGGTGAGCGAGGGGCGTACGCTGGAGGGCTGGCAGGTCGAGCGCAATTTGGATTAAGGGGGATTGACGATGAACATTAAAGATCTGATTGCGATTGACGTACACACGCATGCCGAGGTGTCGTGTCGCCAGCCTGTGGACGAGGTGTGGAAGGAATACGAGGACGCGGCATCGAAGTATTTCAAGGCCGGCAAGCGTCCGAGCATAGCCGAGACGATTGCGTACTACCGCGAGCGCAAGATCGGCCTGGTGATGTTCACCGTCGATTCGGAACACGAAATAGGCTCGAGGCGCATTGCGAACGAGGAAGTTCGTGATGCGGCGCGCGAGAACAGCGACATCATGCTGGCGTTTGCCAGCATCGATCCGCACAAGGGCAAGATGGGAGTGCGGGAGGCGCGGCGACTGCTCAAGGAAGGCGGAATTGCGGGCTTCAAGTTTCATCCCACCGTGCAGGGCTTCTTTCCGAACGACCGCATGGCCTATGGGTTGTACGAAGTGATTGCGGAGCACAAGCTGCCCGCGATATTTCACAGCGGACATTCGGGAATCGGTACCGGGATGCCGGGCGGCGGCGGCGTGCGCCTCAAGTACTCGAATCCGATTCATCTCGACGATGTCGCGGCCGACTTTCCTGACATGAAGATCATCATCGCGCATCCCTCCTGGCCTTGGCAGGACGAGGCATTGTCGGTGTGCTTGCACAAGCCCAATGTATACATCGACCTGTCCGGATGGTCACCCAAATACTTTCCGCCGCAGCTGGTGCAGTACGCGAATACACAGCTGAAGCGCAAGATGCTGTTTGGTTCCGATTATCCTTTGATTGCACCCGATCGCTGGATCAAGGATTTTCGTGAGGCGGGCTTCAAGCCCGAGGTTCACGAGTTGATTCTGAAGGACAATGCCGTTGCCGTGCTCGGACTTGGATAGCCGGAAAGAAGGCGGCTGATTCTCGCAGAGTGGAAAATAGACAATAATGCAATGGTGGTGGGTGGCGTTGTCGACTCGCTACCTTGCGCTCCGGTAAACTGTGCATCCGAGCGCAATGGCGCGCGTCCTTCGACGAAATAATGAAAAACCTCTCGACATGGATGACCTTATCCTGCGCATGCGCATTGGCCGCGAGCACCCCGGCGCCCTGCGCAGGCGCGTCGCAAGCGGAACTTACTCTCGAACAAATCATGTCCGATCCGGATTGGATTGGGCCGGCGGTGAGGGACGCCTATTGGTCGGTGGATGGCCGTGCTGTTTATTACTCGGCCAAGCGCAGCGGCTCGTCCATCGTCGACTTGCATCGCATTGATCTCGGCGCACGCAAGGATCAGGTCATTGATCCGAAGTCGATGGCGGTCGCCGACGCGCCGATGGTGTTCGATCGCGCCGGCAGGCGTGCGGCCTTTGCCCGCAATGGCGATATCTTCGTGCGCGAGACGGTAAGCGGCCGTTTGCGGCAAATTACGCGAACCCCGCAAAACGAGACCGCACCGCAGTTCTCCGTGGATGGCCGGCTGCTCTCCTACCGGGTCGACAATGATTGGTTCGTGCATGATTTCGACAGCGGCTTCACCATGCCGGCCGCGGTCGTCAAGCTGGAAAAGGATCCGGATGCGACGCCTGCGCCCGACGACTTGCGCGACATGCAGTTGCGGACTTTCTCGACGTTAAAAAGGCTGCATGACGAATCGGCGTCAGCCAAGAACTTCGCCGAGGAGATGCGCATGGGCGACGCAACGCGCGCGGCAGTGCCGTTCTATCTCGGAGAGGACATCGTGATTCGCGACGCCGAACTGTCGCCCGATGCGCGCTGGCTGCTCATCGTGACGGTGCCGAAATCTGCACCCAAGGGCGTCGAAGGCAAGCTCACGCGCTATGTCACCGAATCCGGCTACGAGGAGTTCGAGACGGAACGACTGCGGGTGGGGCGCAATCCGCCGGTGCCGCAGTCGCTGCTGCTGCTGAATCTTGTGGATCACAGCGTGCATGCGCTGGGCGTGGAGAATCTTCCCGGTATCGGCGACGACCCGTTGAAATCGATTCGCGACGAAAACGGCAGCCACGATCTTCGGCAGGAAGCCGGCCACGCTGCGGACGGCAAGCCGCAGCCGCGGGGTGTACTGATCGTGGCGGATGATCCCGAAGGTGGCGCTGGGGGGATAGCCTGGAGCGACGATGGCAAGGAGCTCGCCATCCAGTTGCTGTCGGCGGATAACAAGGATCGTTGGATCGCCAGCGTGGACTTCGCCAAGTACGCTCTTATTCCGCAGCACCGGTTGAGCGACCCGGCGTGGATAGGCTGGACTTTCAATGAATTGGGATGGCTCGATGACCACCGCACGCTTTGGTTCGAGTCCGAGGAAAGCGGCTATGCGCATCTCTACACGAAGGCACCGCATGCCAAGGCTCGGGCAATTACTCAAGGCCGATTCGAGGTTTCCGAACCGACATTATCCGCGGATGGCCGATGGTTCTATGTGCTGAGCAATGCGCAGGCGCCGGGTTCCTATGATGTCTATCGGGTACCGAGCGGCGGCGGTCAGTTGCAGCGGATCACGCAGCTGCAGGGGGTGGAGAAGTTCGCGCTGGAGCAATCGGGCAAGCAGCTCCTGGTCACGCACTCCGCGCCTTATGTCCGCGCCCAGCTGGCGCTGCTGAAGGCCGATGGCTCGGACGGCGCGCGGGATATCACGGATGCACGTAGCGAGGAGTACAAATCGTTCTCCTGGCATGAACCTGAGATCGTCAAAATTCCTTCCACGCATTTCGCCGGCGTGATTTACGCAAAGGTGTACCGCGACGCGGCTGCGCCCCCCGCCAAGCGACCTGCCGTCATCTTCATTCACGGCGCCGGGTATATGCAGAACGTGCATTTACACTACCCCTATTATTTCCGCGAACAAATGTTCAATAGCTGGCTGGTGAGCAAAGGCTATGTGGTGCTCGACATGGATTACCGCGCTTCCGCGGGTTACGGGCGCGATTGGCGCGCAGCCATCTATCGGCAGATGGGGCATCCGGAACTGGAGGATTTGCTAGACGGCAAGAAGTGGCTGACGGAACAGGCATCGGTGGATGCGCGGCGCGTGGGGCTTTATGGCGGTTCGTACGGCGGCTTCATGACTTTGATGGCGCTGTTCCGGGCACCGGGGGAATTCGCCGCCGGCGCGGCTTTGCGCCCCGTCACCGACTGGCAGCAGTACGAGAACAATTACACCTCGGCCATCCTCAACACACCGCAAATTGATCCGATTGCTTACGCGAGATCTTCACCCATCGAATTTGCGGACGGGCTGCGCGACCCTTTACTGATCTGTCACGGCGTCATCGACGACAATGTTCTGTTCGAGGATTCGATGCGCCTGTACCAGCGTTTGATCGAATTGCACAAGGACAATTTCAGCATTTCGCCGTACCCGCTCGACCGGCACGGCTTCACCAATGCCGATTCCTGGCTGGATGAGTACAAGAGAATTTATCGGCTATTTGACAGCCATTTGAAGTAGCGTGGGCGCCGGCTGGGCAGCGCGGCGCCTCGCGCGGGGGCGCAATTAGCTGCGCTTGTCCTTGGCCAGAATCTCCGCTGCTGCGCGGATCAGAATTTCGGCGACTCGCGCCTGTTCTTCCCGGGAACTGTCCCATTTGTCGTGCAGTGCGACTTTCAATTCGCGCCTGGCTCGCAGCAGTTCCTTTGACCCTCGACGCGCCTCGGCGTCCGTGCTTTCTGCGCCTTCCTCGGCGTTCATTGCGCGGCGCACTTGCTCCATGCGGTCGCCGACGCGTGCAAATTGCGCGAACATCGCGTCCGCGGCGCTCTGATTGCTCTGCAAATGCTCCCTGCCGGATTCGGTGATGCTATATAGCTTGCGTGTGCCCTCTGCCGCCACGGTGGCGTAGCCGATTTCTTCGAGGTAGGTGAGCGCGGGATACACCATGCCGGGGCTGGGTACATAAAAGCCCTTGGAGCGTTCGTCCAGCCCCTTGATGATTTCGTAGCCATGGCTGGGCTTTTCAGCCAACAACCCCAAGATCAGTAGTTGAAGGTCGGGTGAAGCTAATTTGCGGCCCATGCCGAAGGCGCGACCGCCCATGCCGCTGCCGTCCATGAATCCTTTGCCGAAGTGACCCAAGCCGCGGCCGCCGTGGTGGCGACCAAAGAAATGTTGAAATCGATGATGCATAAATCTCCAGATATATTTAAAAACCTATCGTATGATATATATATCGTACGATAGTGTCAAGCAATCGAAAATGACCTTCACTTCTGCTCGCTGTACAAGGATTTAGGCCCCGGACGACATTGACACCACGTGACTCGCGCCGCAAAATACGCGGCTCATTTTGAGGAGGGGTACCCAAGCGGCCAACGGGGGCAGACTGTAAATCTGCTGGCTTATGCCTTCGTAGGTTCGAATCCTACCCCCTCCACCAGCTGGGAAGAGGGTTCGGTGCCATTGGCTTTGGCTTATAGCGGAGTGCGGGTGTAGTTCAATGGTAGAACGTCAGCCTTCCAAGCTGATCACGTGGGTTCGATTCCCATCACCCGCTCCAAATGGATGCGGCCCACGTAGCTCAGTTGGTAGAGCACGTCCTTGGTAAGGACGAGGTCAACGGTTCGATCCCGTTCGTGGGCTCCAGTTTTTATTATTTAAGAGGTGCTTGCCGTGTCGAAGGGGAAGTTTGAGCGAACGAAACCGCACGTGAACGTGGGGACGATTGGACATGTAGACCATGGCAAGACGACCTTGACGGCGGCGTTAACGAAGGTGATGGCGGAGAAGTATGGCGGGGAGTTCAAGG
>JBBRQO010000053.1:0-20542 GCA_038226325.1 Steroidobacterales bacterium
GGCACTCCAGCGGAATCCGACTCCCGCACGATCCGCACCATTTGTTCTTCCGAAAATCTCGACTTCTTCATGGTCCCTCGCTGTTCCGAGGGGGCCATTCTCTCAAGTTTCAGCTGGTCCGAAAATCGCCAGGCAGGTCAGAACCGCCTCGCGAATGGTGCCTGTCGCTGCGCTAAAGTCATCGAGCGTGCGATTGCCCAGGAATCCGCGTGGATCCCAGTAGACATGACGTGTACAGCATTCGGGCGAACATTCGAGGCATTCGCCGCTCTCTAGCGTACGAATCTGTTCGATGGCGGTTTCATTCGTCAGGTAATCATGGCCGACGACCTGCGCAGAAATGCTGTCCCAGTTGATCGACAGCTTCACGACGTCGAGCGCCATACTGTCTTCAACGTGAGAAAAAAATATATTTAAAGTGTCCGCTTGTAGATGGTGACAGGCCAGCATGCAGGCCGCGCTGCGCATTACCATCACAGAATGCGCTTCAGGATAGCGAATGGCGGCGACGTAGTGTCCCCAATAATCGCTTACGAGAGATCGGCCTTTTGAATCGACGATGCGCTCGGAGTGACATCTCGAGACCGAAGGGAGGAAGCGTGTTGAGCCGGCGTGGGAGCCGGTGGGCGACAGGTAGAGGGATCCGAAGATGACGCCTCGGTCACCGTGCAGGAAAATCGGGGGTTCTCGCGAGAACTGGTGGTGAATGTAGACGGCGAAGAAGCCCGGCAGATTGACGGCAATACGCCAGCCCGGATGAGAGCACTGGATGCGGCGCCGGATGCGGCCCAAGGACTCGCAGTCGTCCGCGCTTTGCGAGTTCCCAGTGGCAATGAGATAGCGGAACATGCGCCGATCAAGCGCTGCTGCCGGCGGTGAGTAAGGGTAGGAATTCTTGCGCATGCTCTGCGGTGTCGTTCAAGATCATGTCGCCGATCTGGACCCATGCATGTGCGAGGAAGGGTTTGGACGCAACGGAGATCACAAAGGTGCAAGGTATTTTATGCAGAGTCAGGAAGGTGCTCAACAGCAGTGAGTCGAAGAGGCAGTGGTTATGAGCGGTGTAGAACCAGATTCGCAATTGGTGAAACGACGATATCAGCGCCCGTAAGGTCTGCAGGTCCATCGTGTGGGAGTCTATGAGGTATTGTCGAGCGTCGAGCCATCCCAAGAGAGGCATGAGCTTATTTCGTCGGACACGGAGCGGAACGTGCAGTAAGGCCAGTAGAAACGAGAAGAGGTGACGGACCGGCACCGATCCGAGCGCGGCTGGATAACTTGGCATCGATATCGAGGTCAGAGGTGGCGCTAGGTAAGGTCGCCTTTCCTTAGGCTCAAGGGAGGTCAGAATCCCGCGAGCGAGTAAATCCTCGATCACAGTGTGAGCACTGACGGCATGAGTTTGGACGCCGCTGCTGCTACTGCTAGGGCTGGGAGACCGCCAATTTGCCACGGCAGACTGGAGATGCGGCAGGGTGGCGGCGTCGAATCCCAAGTAGCAGCCAGTGCGAAGATCCAAGAGAATTGCACCCTCTCGGAATTCGACGCAATGCGCGTGGGCGCTGAGGTAGTACATCGGCGTTCAGCGGAGAATGGCCGGCTTGCCTGCTGCAAGCCGACCGTTCTCGCTTACTTTAGTACCTGGTCCCGAAATCGTCGAAGCCTCCCATGACATGGGTATCTCTGGTCACATCGGACACTTTGCCTAGTTCGATAATCATAAATGTCTCCATCTCGCCAGTTAGAACACTTGCTTTCCGGAAGCGCTTCTAAGTTGCGTCGGCAGGGTCATGATTGTCAACGCGACGTGCCTGAGTCTTTGGCCATCATCACGTGCGCAAAAGTCATGCAATGAATTGGGTCCGTCGACCCCCCCTTACACTAGTGGCGTGAGGAAAAGGAGTAACGCCTATGCAGGCACGCTGTGAAATCGTGTTGCGGTAGCATCCGCACGTCTTTAGATCATGTTTGGGTATCAACCCTATGGATGGGGGGGCTTATGCCGAAGTATCGGTTGCCGTTACTCAATTCGTTGCCTGCCTTCGAGGCGGCGGCGCGCCACCAAAGCATCAGGAAGGCCGCTAGAGAGCTGAACGTCACCGACGGCGCGGTGAGCAAGCATATCCACAAATTAGAATTGCAATTCAAGCGACTGCTCTTTGAGCGACATCATCGCCAGATAGTATTGACGGACGCGGGAGCGATTCTGTTCGCGGCTGTGACGACAGGGTTTCCACCTATCCACCGGGCTGTCATGCAATTGCGCGGCAATGAGTATCCAGATCGACTGGTGATTTCAGTGGATCCGGATTTCGCGGGACTGTGGCTGGTGCCGCGCCTGGGCGAATTCTATGCGAGCGTGCCGCATATATTGGTGGAAATACGGGCGGGCAAGACGGGTCTCTCGATGCATGAGCCTGGCATTAGTTGCGCAATCCAGTATGCGGAGGCCGGAATGGTGGGTAAGAACGTCGAGCTGTTGTTCAGATCGCGGCTGTTCCCGGTATGCAGCCAAGAGCTGATGCGTGCTAAGCCGCTTGCGGTACCGGACGATCTGCGTGGACATGTGTTGTTACATGATCGGTCGCCGGAGGAATGGAAAGAGTACTTACAGAGCTATGCCCCGGAAATCGATATCGATGTGCGGCTCGGCACGATATTCAGCGAAACTGCGCTGTGCATGGACGCAGCGGTCCGGGGCCAGGGCGTAGCCATTGGGGATGACTTCTTGGCGGCGAGGCATCTCTTGGAAGGGCGACTAATGAGGCCGTTCGAGTCATTTGTGCTGTCACCGAATGCCTACTACTGGGTGGTTCCAGAGGACGCGGCTTCGCATCCGTCGGTGAAGGCATTGGGGGCGTGGCTGCTGCGAAGCGTGCGCGCTGCACGATGATTGCCTTTTAATCACACGAACAGGGACGAAATGTGAGTTGAGCATAATCTCCTGATTGGGCAGGCTTCGTTCTAGACCGATATTGTCGGAAGGAGCGAGCACATGGATGGAGATGCTGCCTCAAGGGAAGAAGGCGGACTCGTCGAAGGCGCAGGCCCGTGCGCCGGCGAGATTGATGAGCACTGCTGTCGGCATGAAGCGATGGCGGCGCTTGAAGCGTTCAACGCGCACTTGGCCTCACGGGCACTGAGTACGGCGGAACTGCGGCTTTTCCTCGCAAGTATGGCGGCGTTCAATCGGCACACGATTGGCGGCATCGCGATTTTGGCGGGGCGGCTGTCGGATGAGCTACTACCCTTGTTGCCGACCAAGGGCCATGAGATCGGCGCTTACGTGCTCGACGCGGCCGTGGACGAGTATGGCTTGCGGGAGAGCGTGACTCACGTCGAACTGGCGCGGAAATTCACTGAGTATTTGGGGATCTCGGCGCTGGAAGTAGAAGCGCGGGGCAACGCGTGCGCGGCTGCCGTGGCGCTGGGCGATGCGCTGTACTCCTGGTATCGCCACGAGCCGGTAGCCTTTTCTCTGGGGGTGCATGCAGCATCGGAGGCGACGAGCGTGAAAGAATTCATGGCGTGGCACGACGTGTTCCTGAAATTTCCACAGTATGGGTTTTCGCGCGATACACCCCAGTTCGAGTACATGCGTGCCCACTTTGTGCATGAACCCGATCATGTCCATCACACCAGGACTTGCATTACCCGATACCTCGATGTGCTGCCGGGACATGGAGCGTTGCTGCGGGAGGGAGCGGAGCGGTACTTGGATCTCTACCAGGAGATGTTTCATGAGCTGGACACCTTGATTTTCAAGTAGCAGGTGATCGCGCAATGGACACGATCTTCGGGCGGGGAAGGACGAGAAATTTGCTGGCCACGACACTCACGATGTCGGAGTGCCGCTCTCGGGTCCGGTTCGTCATCCGGTCGACGCACGATCCTTTGGAGGAAGATGGCCCGAATGTCATTCGGAATCTAAGCCTCTCGCCAAAAAAGATTTCGGCCGTGTACGTATACGATCAGCTGGGGAGCCAGCTGTTCGAACGGCAATGCCAAACACCGGAATACTATTTACGGCGGGCGGAGTCGGCGCTGCTCGAAGCACATGCTCGTGACATCGTCGGGTTGTGCGGGGCATTGGCCATTGTCGAGCTGGGAGCGGGGACAGCGCAGAAGACGCGCATTCTGCTGGCGGAATATGCGAAGCAGGGTCTTCGATGCGACTACTACCCGATCGACGTCGATGTGGAAACGCTGTCGGCTGCAGCATATGAGCTCGCGTGTGCGTACCCGCAACTATACGTGCACTGCTTGGGCGGGACTTACGAGGAATGCCTGGCAGCCCTCCCGGAGTATGGGCAGCGACGCTTGTTCATGTTTCTCGGCAGTTCACTGGGAAACATGGAGTTTCCCGAGATGGAGGCGCTGCTCACGAAGCTCTTCCGGCATAGCGCCCCCGGGGATTATCTATTGATCGGCGCGGATTTGGATAAGGATCCGGCCGTCATCGATCGGGCTTACAACGATGCTGCCGGGTTCGGCGCGCGGTCGACGCTCAATATGCTCTCGCATCTTAATTGGCGGTACGGCGGCAATTTTGCCATAGACAAGTATGCCTATCGATCGGTTTACGATGCTGGGGTGCGGCGCAACGAGGTCCGTATTGAGAGTCTTGCTGCGCAGACCGTGACGCTGAGCGCGCTTCGATGGCGCGTCTCGTTCGACCGCTCGGAACTGATCGATGCCGAAGTGATGTGGAAATTCGATCCAGTTGAACTGATAGGTCTCTTGGCAAACGCAGGCTTCTCTCTAGTGCAGGAATGGATCGAGCCTGTCTACAGGTATGGCATATTCCTGCTACGTCGCCATTAATATGAGCGCGGGCGCCCTGGCGTAGATGCCAAGGTGTGCCCCTTCGCGCACTTTGTCGCGCAGTAGGCGCTTCTGCAGCGTCAGTGAATCCAGGCGATTGATGGACTGCTTCAGCAAGTCGCGCGCGAGCCCGGCTATATCAGGGTAGTTGGGAGCGGTTGCAGAGTCGGCCTCGTGCTGCAGGGCAATTGCCAGACAGCCAAGCAAGGACTCCGCCTTCGACAAATTGTCACGCTCCTCTTCTATCGCTTCGTGAAGCGCCTCGGGAACCGGTACGCCATACGGATAGCTAGAGGAATGGGGTCGGCGAGCAGAGAAATTTCTCTTGCGCGGCAGCGAGGAGGAACGACGCCTAGGCATGTTGACACCTAAGATTTATGGAGAGAAAAAGATACCATACAGCACTTAGACTGTATATATGTACAGTGGCGAAATATAGAATTATTTAGCGGCTTCTTTGCGGATACGCATCAATTTCATTGAGCATTTCCGGTCCGCCGAGAGCCTGCATCTGACCTAGGATCCAGTCGCGGCGCTGCTGTACATACCGGGACGGAGACGTCGCGGAATAGCGTTGCGGATTCGGCAATACGGCGGCGAGTACGGCGGCATCGCTGCGGCTCAAACGGCTGGCGGGCTTGTGGAAGAAGCGCTGCGCTGCGGCCTCGGCACCGTAGGTTCCAGAGCCGAACTCTGCGACGTTCAAATAGATCTCGAGGATCCGCCGCTTCGGCCACAGGGCTTCGATCAACACCGTGAAGTAGGCTTCGAGTCCCTTGCGGAAATAGCTGCGCCCCGACCACAGGTAGAGGTTCTTGGCGACTTGCTGACTGATGGTGCTGGCGCCGCGTACCTTGTGGCTGTGCTGATTGAGGGCATAGGCCTTTTCGATCGCTTCGACGTCGAACCCCCAGTGGTCGGGAAATTTCTGGTCTTCCGATGCCACTACGGCAAGGGGCAGGTTGGGCGAGATCCGATCCAACGCCACCCAGCTGTGACGCGACACATAGTCGGAGTCGCGGCTGAGCCAGGCCGAGACTTGCGACTCGGCCATGAAGGCGGTGAAGAGGGGATTGATCCAGCGCAGCGACAGCACCGCGAGCACGCTCACGAGAATGAACATGAAGACGAGCGACAGCAGCGCCCGCATCAGCCGGCCGAAAAGTGATTTAGATCGCGCCACGCCGGCGTTGGTCCTGGCCCCGCCTTTGAGCCTTAGGCGGTAATTTTCCGAACGCTTTTCATAATCACGGCGTCCACGGGAACATCATCGAAGCCGCGCTTGCGCCCGGTTTCAACCGCCGCAATCTTATCGACCACATCCATGCCGTCGGTCACTTTCGCGAACACGGCGTAACCGAAGTTGCCGCGCGAATGATCGAGAAAATCGTTGTCCTTCAAATTGACGAAGAACTGCGAAGTCGCGCTGTTGATGTCATTGGTGCGCGCCATGGAGAGGGTGCCGCGCGAATTCTTCAGGCCGTTGTCCGCCTCGTTCTTCACGGGCGGATTGGTGCTCTTCTGTGTCAAGTCCTCGGTGAAGCCGCCGCCTTGGATGACGAAGCCCGGAACGATGCGATGAAAGATCGTTCCGTCGAAGAATCCGTCTTCGATGTATTTCAGAAAATTAGCGACGGACAGGGGGGCCTCTTTTTCCAATAACTCGATGGTGAAATCGCCCAGTGTGGTTTCGACGCGGATCATGTGAGTTCCTAATGTGATGAGTGAACTGTTCCCAGCGTAACGCGGGGCTTGCTTGAAAAATCGAGATGCGAACGCACGGCGCTGAAACCGTGGAGCTCGAGCAATTCTGCGACCGCGCGTGCTTGATCGCTGCCGTGCTCCAGAATCAAATGGCCGCCTTCATGCAAGTGCGCCGCTGCGTGGGCACTGATGGCGGCCAAGGCTTCCAAGCCCGTCGGTCCTGGGGACAGAGCGACTGCGGGCTCGGCACGGAGATTCGTCAGTGCAGGATCGGCGGCGGCGACATAGGGAGGATTGGCGACGATGAGGTGGAATCGCTCGCCAGCCACCGGCACGAACCAGGATCCTAAGCGCCAGTCGATGTGGGCGAGTTTAAGACTGCGCGAATTCTGTATGGCCACCTCAAGCGCCCGCGCCGAGACATCGACGGCGGTAACTTTCGCCTGCGGCCGCTCAGAGGCGATGGCGAGTGCGATGGCACCGCTGCCGGTGCCTAAGTCGAGCACCGAATTGGCCCGCTCGGGGGGCAGTAGTTGCAAGGCCAATTCGACCAGCAGTTCGGTTTCCGGCCGTGGCACTAGCACGTCCGGCGTAACGTCGAGCGGCAGCGACCAGAATTCCCGCGTGCCCGTCAAATAGGCGACCGGTGCGCCTGTCTGGCGTTGCTCGATCAGGATGCTGAACGCTTCTTGCCGCTCGCGCGCGACGGCCTCGTTGCCGCGGGCAATCAAGCCGGAGCGCGAAATTCCTAAGGTTTTGGCCAGCAGCAATTCGGCGTCGAGCCGCGGCGACACACTATGCGGGTGCAGCGATCGCGCGGCGCTTTGCAGAGTTTCGGCGACGGTGCTCATCGGGGTAGGGCGGCTGGTCATTCGACTTGCTGCGCCAGCTCTTCGGCCTGGTATTCCTGATTCAAGGCGCCGATCAGTTCGCCGAGATTGCCGTTCATGACGTCGTCGAGCTTGTAGAGGGTCAAATTTATACGATGGTCGGTGACCCGGCCTTGCGGGAAATTATAGGTGCGAATGCGCTCGGAACGATCGCCTGATCCCACCTGCAATTTGCGTGATTGCGCCTGCTGACTGTGCTGCTTCTCGCGTTCGGCGGCGAGCAGACGGGATTTCAGCAGGGACATGGCACGCGAGCGGTTCTTGTGCTGCGAGCGCTCGTCCTGGCATTCGACCACGACGCCGGTGGGGATGTGAGTGATGCGAATGGCGGAGTCGGTTTTATTGACGTGCTGACCGCCCGCGCCGGAGGCGCGAAAGGTGTCGACGCGCAAATCCGCGGGATTCAATTCAACGGCCTCGACCTCCGCCAATTCGGGAAGAATGGCGACGGTGCAAGCGGAGGTATGGATGCGTCCCTGCGCTTCGGTCGCCGGAACGCGTTGCACGCGATGCGTGCCCGATTCGAATTTGAGCAATGAATAGGCGCCGCGGCCGATGACGCGGCTGATGACTTCCTTGTATCCGCCGTGCTCGCCGGAACTCTCACTCAAAGTCTCAACTTCCCAGCCCTTGGATTCGGCATAGCGGATGTACATGCGATACAGGTCGCCGGCGAAGATGGCGGCCTCGTCGCCGCCGGTGCCGGCGCGAATCTCCAAAAAGATATTGCTGTCGTCCTGCGGGTCCTTGGGCACCAACAGGCGTTGTAGCTCGAGTTCCTCGGCCGCCATGCGCGGCGCAAGATCGGCAATTTCTTCCTCGCCCAAGCCCTTGGTCGCGGGATCCTTGTCCGAGGCCAGCTCCAGGGCAATGGCAAGATCGCCCTCAAAGCCGACGAAGCGCCGGTAACGGTCGACGAGCGGCCCCAATTTGGCGTATTCCATGGAGAGTTCGCGAAATTGATTTTGACGCGCAATGACGCCCGCATCGGATAAGAGGCGGCTGATTTCCTCATATCTTTCGTCTAATTTCTCAAGCTTGCGCCGAATGGAGTCTTTCATGGGCGGCGGATTATAGCGGCCTCGAGGCTCAATGCCGGTCGCGTTCTTCGGTCAACAGTCGGGTCACGGCCTCAGCCAGGGCGGAATCGGCCAATTCGGCGGCCTGGCGCAGCGCCTGAGTCGGGGAGTGCAGCAGGCGGTTGGTCAAGGTGTTGGCGAGATAGTCCAAGACCTCATCGGCGGATTTTCCGGCGGCGAGCAGGCGCCGGGCCTGCTCCAAGGTTTGGACGCGGATTACATCGGCATGTTGACGCAAAGCGCGGATGGCGGGCCCCGCGTCTTGGGCGCGAGATTCGGTGAGAAAACGTGCGACTTCCTCATCGATCAGCAGCCGGGCACCGCCCGCCGCTACCTCGCGCTGCTGAAGATTCTCATCGATGAGCTGTTGCAGGTCGTCGATGGAAAAAAGGTACACATCTTCCAGATCTGCCACCCGCGGATCGATGTCGCGCGGCACCGCCAAATCCACCATGAAAATCGGCCGCCGGCGCCGCGCGCGAATAGCAGCCTCGGTGGCGTTCTTGGTGACGAGTGGCTCCGGGCTGGCGGTGCAGGCAATCACTATGTCCGCTTGCACGAGTTCCTTGTTGAGATCCTCAAGTCCGACGGCATGCGCCTTGAGTTCCGCGGCCAGAGCCTGAGCCCTGCCCAGCGTACGGTTGGCGATAACCATACGCTTGACCCCGGCTGAGATGAAATGACGCGCCACCAGCGCGTTCATATCGCCGGCACCGACCAGGAGCACTGTTTGAGCGCTCAATTCCGAATACACGCGGCGCGCCAGACTTACTGTCGCAGAGGCGATGGAGACTGCGTTCTCGCCGATGCGGGTCTCTGAGCGCACGCGTTTGGCTGCCGAAAACGCCGCCTGGAACAGCTTGTTGAGCGCCGGTCCGGTACTGCCTGCTTCCTGAGCCACGCGGTAGGCGTCTTTCAATTGGCCCAGAATCTGTGCCTCGCCGAGCACCATGGAGTCGAGGCCCGAGGCGACGCTGAAGGCGTGCTCTACTGCCCGCTGTTCCTGATGCACGTACAGGCTGGAGGCCAGGTCGAGGTTGTTGCCATGGTGCCTTTCGAGCCACTTAGACAGTTCGGCGCCGCTCGCGGAACCCGCCCAATACAGCTCGGTGCGGTTGCAGGTGGAGAGGATCACGACCTCTGCGACCCCTACTTCCTCCCGCAGGGTGCGCAAAGCGGCAAGCAATCGCTCCTCGCTGAACGCTACCTTCTCGCGCAGGGCGACCGGTGCGGTCCTGTGATTGATACCGAGGATGTTGAATGCCATTGAAGCGCTTTTGGGCCGTAAGTCTCTGATTCTGGTGGAAGAGGTGCCGCGAGATCAAGCCGGAATGGGCGGCATCGGGGTACTCATTTCGCTATAGTGCGGCCGTGTTCTCGATTTCAATCCTTGCAAGGGCATCGTTAGGGTGTGGGCTTGTTGCCTGCACTGCATGCGCCGGCATTCACCCCAAGCCCACGGAGCCACCAGCTCCGCAGTCATTTTATACCGTCACGGCCGAGATAGCCCTGGCGCGTCACCGGCCGCGAGTGGCGGCACAGCAATATGCGGCGGCGGCGGCGAACGAAACCGACTTGGGGCTGCTGGAGCGGGCGGCGCATGTGGCGGCTGACTCCTTGCAGCCGTCGTTGGCGGAGCAGATTGCCACGCGCTGGGCGGATGTGGATCCAAGGTCCGTGGAGGCGCAACGCGCCGCGGGCCGAGCCGCTCTGGCGCTGCACCAGATCGGCAACGCCGCCACTCACTATCGTTGCGTGCTGGTGAACTCAGCGATCGGCACGGATGCGGAATTCGCCGCTCTGGAGGAAGAACTCGGCGCCAATGACAATATCTTCGGCGCTCGCCAACTCGCGGATCGCTTGGCGGCGTCGTTGCCATCCTCCGTAGCGGCACTGCGCGTGCAGGGATATACGGCCTTGCGCGCCGATGATCCGGCGGCGGCCGTGCAGGCTTTCAGCGCGGCGCTGGCGCTTATGCCGGCCCATGCGCCTATTACCGCTGCGCCGGGTGAAAAGAACAAAAACGCCCGCGGCGAATTGGAGCAGGCGCTGGCGCGAGCACGGATCATGGCGGGCGATGCGGAAGCGCCTCTCGCGCAGGCGCAAGAGAAAGTTCAGCGCGAGGGTACGCCGGTCAATCGGCTCGACTACGCGCTATTGTTAATGACCGCGCAGCGCGACGCCGTGGCCACTCAGCAATTGGAGATCCTGGTCAAAAATTCCGAGTACGCGCCCGTGGCGCTGCGGCTGCTGGGACTGATTGAGTTTCAAGAGGGGAACCTGGACGCCGCTACGGCGAGATTTGCGCAGCTGTTACGCGCCGACAAGTACATGGACGACGCATTCTATTACTTAGGGTTGATCGCGGATCGGCACAACGATCCTGAACATGCACTTCGCCTGTATGCCCAAGTGCAGAGCGGGGAAAATGCGCTGGCGGCGCTGCTGCGAGCGAGTACTCTGCTGGAAAAACACGGGGCCGCGGCCGCAGGCGAGGAATTGCTCGACCGGCTGGTCGAGGACGAAGCGCAGCGTGCACCGGAAATTCTTGCGGCGCGGGCGCGCATGTATGCCGAGGGCGGCGATTTGCCACGGGCAGTCACGATACTCGATGCGGGCATCCTGGAATATCCGGATAGCGTGGACTTGCGCTATGCGAGGGCCTCGACTTACGAGGAACAGGGTCGAATTGCCGCCGCCTTGCACGAATTGACTGCTGTTGTGCGTGCACGGCCGGATGACCCGGCTGCCTTGAACGCGCTGGGATATACCTTGGTGGATCACTCCAGAGAATTGCCGCGGGCGCGCAAGCTGATCGAACGCGCCCACGCCGCGGCGCCAAAAAACGCGGCCATTCTCGACAGTTGCGGTTGGGTGATGTTCCGTCAGGGCCACAACGCAGAAGCGCAGGCGTACCTGCGGGCCGCCTACGCGCAGGATAAGAGCGGGGATATTGCGGCGCATCTCGGCGAAGTGCTGTGGCAACTCGGCCAACCGATCGAAGCCGAGCGCGTATGGTCCGAGGCTGGCGTTATTGACGGCGACAATCGTTTGCTCAAGTCGACTCGGCAACGACTACATGGCGGGCAGCCACGCAGCGCGCCGCCCGCCGCGACGCCACCTGCAGAGAGACCGCCTTCGGCGCCCCAGACCATCACGCCGCCGGTTTCGACCACATCGCAGACTGCGGCTCCAATGACGCAAAGTGCGGCGAGTTAGCGTGCGCCGCCTACTGTGGCTGCTGTGTTGTTCCGCCATGCTGGCTGCCTGCGTGACAACGCGCCCGCCGCCGCCGCCGGCCGCTTCCAGTTGGGAGCAGCGGGTAAGCGATTTGCAGAAGGCCGCCGCCTGGCAGCTGGACGGACGCGCCGCAGTCGCCGTCGGCAAGCAAGGATGGCAGGCGACTTTGAATTGGCAGCAGCACGGCGAGTTATCAGAGGTGCACCTGTCGGGGCCATTCGGCATCGGGGCGTTGGTGCTGAAGCAATCTGCCGCGGGGTTGTCTGTGAACGGCGCGCCGCCCAGCGATGCCGTACTGATGCAGCTGCAGGATAAGTTGGGGTTCGAGCTGCCGCTCGATCATTTGCGTTTCTGGCTATTGGGAGTGCCGGATCCCGGCGCGGCCTTCGACTTGAAGCGCAATGCCCAGGACCGAGCGTCGCAATTGACGCAGGGCGACTGGAGCATCGAGTACGATCGCTACCTGCCGGTGGCGGGCGACGTACTTCCGGCGCACCTGGTCTTAACCCGAGAGGGAGTGCGGGTGCGCATTGCGGTCGATCGCTGGCAATGGCAGTGAGGTGGCCGGCGCCCGCCAAGCTCAATCTATTCCTGCACATAGTGGGCCGGCGTTCGGACGGCTATCACGAGCTGCAAACCTGTTTTCAATTCGTCGATCTGTGCGATGAGATCCGCATTGAGGTGCGGGCCGACGGTCAAATTCGGCGCGTGGTCGACATGCCCGGCGTACCCGAGGAGGCGGATCTGTGCGTGCGCGCGGCGCGGCTGTTGCAGGCCGCCTCCGGCAGCCCCTTGGGTGCAGATTTGGATGTGCTCAAGCGCATCCCTATGGGTGGAGGTCTGGGTGGCGGCAGCTCGGATGCAGCGACCTGCTTGGTGGCGCTCAATCATTTGTGGCAACTGCGCTGGTCCCTGGACGATTTGGCGGCGCTGGGTCTGAAACTTGGCGCGGATGTGCCTGTATTTGTCCGCGGGCGGGTGGCGTGGGCGGAGGGAGTGGGGGAACGCCTGACGCCGCTGTATCCGCCGCTGGCACCCGCGGAGACTAACTATTTGATTTTAAAGCCGAATATCGGTGTCAGCACCGCGCAGGTATTTCAAGACGCTGAATTGACAAGGAATTCCCCGCCCATCACAATTCACGGCTTCCTGGCGTCTGGTGGGCAGAACGACTGTCTTGGCGTGGTGCGGCGCCGATATCCTGAGGTGACGCGTGCGCTTGACTGGCTGTCGGGCTTTGGGTTGGCGCGTCTGACAGGTACCGGGTCTTGCGTCTTTCTGGCCTTGGAGTCGAAGGATCGGGGACTGGAAATCGTGCGGCAGCTGCCGCCGGGGTTGAATGCTTTTTTGGTTCGCGGATTGAACGACTCGCCCTTGCTTGAAAGAGTAGCGACCGGCTGAGGTCCATCGGCGAACGCGCTGATTTTTGATTTCAAGTTGGGGTGTCGCCAAGCGGTAAGGCAGCGGGTTTTGATCCCGCCATACGGAGGTTCGAATCCTTCCACCCCAGCCAATTTAGAGCCTGAAGCCCATGTCGCAGAGTAACGAGTTCAATTCGCTGTCGATTGCCGTGTTCACCGGCAAGTCGAATCCCGCCCTGGCGCAGGAGATCACGCGTCACTTGCATGTGCCGCTGGGGCGGGCGCATGTGGGGCGCTTCAGCGACGGTGAGGTGAATGTCGAGCTGATGGAGAACGTGCGCGGCCGCGATGTGTTCATCGTGCAGCCGACGAATCCGCCGGCCGAGAATTTAATGGAATTGCTGATGATGACGGACGCCTGCCGCCGCGCTTCGGCAAAGCGCGTCACTGCGGTGGTGCCGTACTTCGGTTACGGGCGCCAGGATCGCCGGCCGCGCGCGACGCGCGTGGCGATCACGGCCAAGTTGGTGGCGAACATGATTGCGAGCGCCGGCGTCGATCGCTTGCTCACCGTCGATTTGCACGCGGATCAGATTCAGGGTTTTTTCGACATCCCGGTCGACAATGTGTATGCGTCCCCGGTGTTGCTGGGCGATGCCTGGAAGCAGAAGTACGAGAACATGATTGTAGTGTCGCCGGATGTGGGCGGCGTGGTGCGCGCGAGAGCGTTGGCGAAGCGCCTGGATGACGCGGATTTGGCCATCATCGACAAACGGCGGCCGCGGCCGAATGAGTCGAAGGTGATGAACATCATCGGCGAGGTCGAGGGCAAGACCTGCGTGCTGATCGATGACATGGTGGATACCGCGGGCACGTTGTGCCAGGCGGCGCAGGCGCTGAAAGAAGAGGGCGCGCTCAAGGTGGTGGCCTACATCACGCATGCGGTGCTGTCGGGCCAGGCGATTGAGCGCATTTCGAAGTCGGTATTGGATGAACTGGTGGTCACCGACACCATACCGCTGTCGGAAAGCGGCAAGGCCTGCAAGAAGATACGCCAGCTGAGCGTGGCGGGATTGCTCGCGGAAACCGTGCGGCGCATCAACGATGAAGAGTCGGTGAGTTCGCTGTATATCGATTGAATTGACGATTGAATTGGTCGGTGCCCGCGCAATTGGTCGCGATGCGCGGGCGCCGTGTTTGTGATGTAACTGGAGAAGATTATGAAAACCTCTTTCGAACTCGTCGCCGAGTTCCGCGAGACGCAAGGCAAAGGTGCGAGCCGCCGCCTGCGTCACGACGGAAAAGTGCCGGCAATTCTGTATGGTGGACACGCTGACGCGCGCGCCCTGACCTTGAGCCACCAGAAGCTTCTGATCCTGCTCGACAACGAGCGCGTTTATTCAACCATCCTGAGCTTGAAGGTGGGCGATCAATCGCAAGCGGCCATTTTGAAGGATGTGCAGCGTCACCCCTTCAGGAATGCCATCGTGCACATCGACTTCCAAAGGGTCGAAGAGAACGAGAAAATACGCATCAGCATCCCGCTGCACTTCACCGGCGCGGCGGTATCCCCGGGGGTCAAGTCGCAGGGCGGACTCGTGTCGCATATGCGCACTCAGACGGAGGTTTCATGCCTGCCGAAGGACCTGCCGGAGTACATCGAAGTCGATATTTCCGGTCTCTCACTCAATGAGAGCATCCATCTCTCGCAGCTGAAGATCCCCGAAGGCGTCACGTTGGTGGACTTGGTGAAGGACGACGCAGCGGTGGTGGCGATCCACAGCCCACGTGCGGAAGAGCCCGAGCCGACGGCGGCAGCCGGTGCACCTGCGGCAGACGGCGCAGCAGCACCTGCGGCAGGAGCGGCAGCGGCGGCCCCGGCCGGCGACGCGGCGAAGAAGGACGATGCGAAGAAGGAAGCGCCGAAGAAAGACGCCAAGAAATAGCGTTTTCTGCGTTTCGGAATGGGGCCGCCAGGTGGCGGCCCTTGTTTTTTATCTTTGTCGGTAGTGCGTTCATGGCTGGTTTACCTTTGCGCATCGTGGTCGGCCTCGGCAATCCGGGCCCCGAACATCTGGTGACCCGTCACAACGCGGGTTTCTGGTTCGTGGACTTGCTTGCGCGCCGACATGGCGGCGAATTTCGCGATTACCGCAAGTACTCAGGGGAGACTGCGCGTATTACCTTGGGCGAGCAGGAAATGATCTTGCTCAAGCCCACTACGTACATGAACCGCAGCGGCTTGTCGGTGCGGCAGTTGAGCGAGTTCTACAAGATTGCACCCGAGGATATTCTGGTGGTGCACGATGAATTGGATTTACCGGTGGGCAGCGTGCGATTGAAGCAGGGCGGTGGTCACGGCGGCCACAACGGCCTGCGCGATACCATTGCGCACATCGGCGAGACTTTTTGGCGGTTGCGTCTGGGGATCGGACATCCGGGCAATAAGGCCGAAGTCATCGACTATGTGCTGACGCGTGCGCCGCGCGCCGAAGAGGACCTGATCCTCGAGGCAGTCAGCACGGCGGCGGATGTCATGCCGCTATTACTTGAACAGGGCGCGGAGCGCGCCATGACTCGGCTGCACAGCCGGGCGGGAAAAACTTAATGCCTATTCGTTGTGGAATCGTCGGTTTGCCGAATGTGGGCAAGTCCACGTTATTCAATGCGCTGACGCGCGCGCAAATTGCCGCGGAGAACTATCCCTTCTGCACCATCGATCCCAACGTGGGGGTGGTGCCGGTGCCCGATCCGCGCCTCGATGCGCTGGCGGCCATAGTGCATCCAGAACGGATACTGCCGACCACGGTGGAGTTCGTGGACATCGCGGGCTTGGTGGCCGGAGCGTCGAAGGGCGAAGGCTTGGGGAATAAATTTCTACAGCACATCCGGGAAGTGGATGCCATCGCGCATGTGGTGCGCTGCTTCGTGAACGATGACATCATCCACGTCGCCGGCAAGATCGATCCGGCCAGCGACATCGAAGTTATCAACACGGAGCTGGCGCTGGCCGATCTCGACAGTGTGGAGCGGGCGTATCAAAAATCGGTGAAGGCAGCGAAGGCCAATGACAAGGATGCCGTGAAGATTCGCGATGTGCTGGAGCGGGTGCGCAAGCAATTGAACGAAGCGAAGCCGGTGCGCACCTTGGGCTTGGATGCGAATGATCTGCTGCTGCTGCGCGACATGCACCTGCTCACGGAGAAGCCGATCATGTATGTAGCTAATGTGGACGAGAATGGGTTTAGCAATAACCCCATGCTCGATCGCGTGCGTGAGCTGGCGAAGGCAGAGGGCGCGGTGGTGGTGCCGGTGTGTGCCGCCATCGAAGCGGAGATTTCGCAGCTGGATGAGGCCGACCGAGAAGATTTCCTCAAGGAATTAAAGCTGGACGAGCCGGGCCTGAACCGGGTGATCCGCGGCGGCTATGCGTTGTTGGGCCTGCAGACGTACTTTACCGCCGGCGTCAAAGAAGTGCGCGCCTGGACAGTACACCGAGGCGCGACGGCGCCGCAGGCTGCCGGCGTGATACACACGGACTTCGAGCATGGGTTCATTCGCGCGGAAGTGATTTCCTACGAGGACTTCATCGCGTTCAAGGGCGAGGCCGGGGCGAAGGAAACGGGCAAACTGCGATTGGAAGGCAAGGAATACATCGTCAAAGAGGGCGATGTGATGCACTTTCGGTTTAACGTCTAGTGACGAACCCCGCGGCTACCTCAGATCAGAAGACGGGGACGGCGGATTTCGCATAACTTGTTGATTTTGCAACGATAGGTCAATGATTCGGCTTGACATGGGTTAGATAGCTCCGGAGAATCCGGCGCTCTTCGTGGTGAGGTAGCTCAGCTGGTTAGAGCA
This sequence comes from Steroidobacterales bacterium, assembly GCA_038226325.1. GTDB lineage: Bacteria > Pseudomonadota > Gammaproteobacteria > Steroidobacterales > Steroidobacteraceae > Bog-1198. The sequence continues at coordinate 16,960 of JBBRQO010000053.1, forward strand.
CGGCACTCATAATGCCGGGGTCGAGGGTTCGAGTCCCTCTCTCACCACCAATTCTCTCTTCTCTTCATTACTCTCGCGTACCATGTTGTACGCTCGACCACGCCTAAGTATCTAGAAAATAACGGTAATAATTGGATCTAACGCGTGCTGTACTGTCTTTCAAGGCTCTTGACAGCACGTATGCTTTGGGGGCAACTTAGCGCTTAGTTGCCCCCAAAACTGAGTCTCAAACATCGAGTTGCCCCCAACGATGCTTACGCGCCTACAAATCGAGAGTATTCAGGCACCATTGAAGTCGACTAGGCTCTTTGACGGGCGTGGTTTGTACATTGAATTTGCCCCATCGGGCGGGCGATGGTGGCGGCTGAAATATCGTTTTGGCGGGAAGGAGAAGCGGATTTCCCTCGGCGTCTATCCGGATGTCGGTCTCAAAGAGGCGCGAGATAAGCGTGAGGCCGCCCGGAAACAGATTGCTGCCGGGATCGATCCGGGTGAGCAGCGCAAGGCTGAGCAACGCACGTTGATCGAGCAAACGGTGAATACGTTTGAGGCGATTGCACGAGAGTGGTTTGCGATGGTGTCACCGACTTGGGTCGAGAGCCATAGCAGTAAGATCATTCGACGCTTAGAACGGGAGGTGTTTCCTTGGATTGGAGAAAAGCCAATCAAGGAGGTCACGGCGCTGGAACTGCTGTCGGTTGTGCGCCGCGTCGAGGTTCGCGGTTTCAACGAAACGGCCCATCGAATTCTCCAACATTCTGGGTGCGTGTTTCGGTATGCAGTCGCCACCGGGCGTGCCGAGCGGGATCCGACGCGAGATCTAGCTGGCGCATTGGCGCCTGTCATTAAGGAGCATTTTGCATCGATTAGTGATCCGACCGAAGTCGGAAAATTGCTTCTTGCGATGGATGAGTATCCGGGCGAATTTGTAACGGCGTGTGCTCTTCGCTTATCTGCGCTGTTGTTCGTGCGTCCAGGAGAGTTGCGGAAGGCAGAGTGGTGCGAGTTAGATATGTCTAAGGCCGAATGGCGTATTCCGCCGGCGAGAATGAAAATGCGCACGATGCACATTGTTCCGCTTTCGGAGCAAGCAATCGCGATCTTCGACGAATTGAAACTGCTCACCGGCAAGCGCGCGCTAGTTTTTCCCGGCGCTGTTAAACACACCAGGCCGATGAGTGACAATACGGTTAACTTGGCGTTGCGACGATTGGGTTACACCAATAAGGAAATGACCGCGCACGGATTCCGGAGCATGGCTTCCACGCTTCTAAACGAACAGGGATGGAATCGAGACGCAATTGAGCGCCAGCTTGCACATGCCGAGCGTGATGCGGTGCGTGCGGCATACAACTACGCGGAATTTTTGCCGGATCGCCGGAAGATGATGCAGGCTTGGGCCGATTATCTGGATTCGCTAAAGGCGAGTGCAGTCGGAAATAATTCGCGGGCAGCTGCATAGTCGGCCGAGAGACGTCAATCCGGAATGACGTGGAGTTTTGACTACGATCCAATCAAGCATTGGTTCGGATCGGGCGATTTATATTTCCGGATCAGTCACTTGCGAAAATACTGGTGACATCGCGTAGTGCTGAGTGACCAGAGAGCGACCAGTTTAAGAAAATGCGCCCGTAGCTCGGCTGGATAGAGTACCGCGATGCGAACGCGGGTGTCGGCGGTTCGAATCCGTCCGGGCGCACCAATTTTACGAAGGGCCACGAACGCCCCGACCTACTTGGAAGATCGCGAGGATGCGTGCTTTTGAGTGCAGTATCTTGAGTCTCCTTCTTCCCGTCGCCGTTCTGGAAGGCACGCCTTAGGCGCATCAGCGATACGCCGTGATAGTCGTTTGCGATACGAACGTCTGCGTCCGTGACACACACCTGCTGCGCAAGAAGGGTGGCCCTGGCCTGATCGCGTTCCTGCGCGCGACCAAGGGGCAGCTGCTGATTCCTGATGTCTTGCACAAAGAGTAATTGCGTCTGCTTCGACGCGGTGGCCGGCGTAATCGGCGCGATATGCCGACATTTGCCCAGCATTCGCGCCGAATCCAGAAGGAAGAGGACGCATGCCTGTCGTCGAGTGTATTGAATCTGACGTTCGGCTCTGTAATATTCGCCTTTGCGGATTGCCAGATTCGCCACGCCAACTGAAGGAATATTCCGATGGTGACTTTAACTATCATTGCACTGCTCGTGTTCGTGCCGGCATCACGCCGGGTATTTTCGGGTCTGCTGACTCTTGTTCTTGCGGTGCTCGGGATCGTTTTTGTCGTTACCCAGGATTCGCACCCGCATCGCAAGGGATTCCGGCGCTGACACGCAGTCAATGAGCCGCAATAGGACTCTTCAAGAAGGGGGTGTTATCGCGGACGTTTTCTGTTTCTCCCGACCTTACGACGTTTCGGCGCGTTCACAAGTACTCTCTTCATAAGGTATTCCCAGGCGTCCTGCAATTCGGCAGCCCAAAGATCTGCTTCTTCAGGTGTCGGAGCGTTCATTGGAACTTGCCGTAAAAGCGTTGCGAAATGCTCGCCACTCTCTTGCAGCAGAGACTTAACAGGGTGTTGAAATTCGATTGTAGAGCATGAAAAGGACCTTCTTTGTATGCATCGGCAACGAGCAATCAACAACTTGCAATAAGCGCGACGATGAAACCGGCTTCGCAAAATCCTTTTTCAACACCCTGTTAAATGTAGGATCCATGAATTGAACGGCCTTCGCCGTCATGATGGCTAAGGTTTCCACCGCGAGAAGCTCACATTTTACGCGCAGCAAATCGATTGACACTTCCATGCTCGATGTCCTCGATGGCGATGAACGCAGGCAGTTTACCGCTCGGATCGAGCGCTTCGCAGAATAACTCCCTGATTACGGATTGCCACACCGGAGATTTGATTTTGCTTGTGGCTCCGCCTGCCCTTGAATAGAAAACCCCAGAGTTTCCCGCCTGCAACCATAATTTGAATGGGGTGCGGGAAAGGAATTGTTGGAATCGGTCGAGGTAGGCGGGGGAGGGCTTGCCTGTGTCGTGTCATCCTACCCCGCCGGTCTCAGCGGTCAACGGCAGCGCGAGGACGCTTGCGGCCTGGCGGCCGTCTATCGACCGTGTGACAGCTGAGCTGCGGCGGGCTCCTCCGGACTCGGGCAATCCCGCCCGAGTTTGCTGGAGTTCAATCATGTCCGAGTCAAAAGTATCAACGTTGTTTGTTTGCGAGGCAGGGGGTTTCCGCGCTGCAACGATGGATGAGACCATTCAGGCGGCTCGCGGTGCACTGGCGCAGAAGTTTCGTCGAGGCCGGTCATTGTCATCGCCGCGGCTAATGCGCGAGTACCTGCAATTTGCGTTGTGCGAAAGAGAGCACGAGGTCTTTGTTGTCGTGCTACTCGACAAAAGGCATAGGCTCCTAGCGTGTCTTGAAATGTTTCGTGGAACGATTGATGGCGCATCCGTGCATCCGCGCGAGGTCGTCAAGGAGGCACTCAAACACAATGCCGCCGCGGTGGCATTCGCGCATAATCATCCTTCGGGAGTCGCGGAACCCTCGCAGGCGGACGAGCTGATCACGGCGAGGCTGAAGGAA
>JBBRQO010000054.1:0-20037 GCA_038226325.1 Steroidobacterales bacterium
CAGGGTGCGTGCATACGCCGCTGATTTCCTGCAAGCCGGACAATGCCAGGCGCTCACCGGCCATGGCCACGAGCATGGGGCCCTCGTAGATCCCCAAGTACAGGCCCAAATCGGCGGTGCGTTCGCGAAAAAAATCGGGAAAGGCGGTCTGGGTCAGCTCGCGCATCGCGTGCTTGTCAGCTTCGCCGAGAACGATGCCTGTATCCTCGCCATATTCGGGGACTTCCGCGGTGGGAAACAATTGCAGAATGTTGGAGCTCGATACGATGCGCCAGCCATCGGGCAGGGAATTCGGACAGATGCCAACGAAGTAGGCGTGATCAGCTAGGCCTTGGCGATGGGCCGTTTCAAGGTTGGGCAGGGTGCCGACCTCTGAGATTGCGACGAACGGCGCGATTGCCGGCGGGTACCAGGCTAGGTCGGCCAATCGTTGCGCGAGCTGCCGATGCGGTCCGTTGAGCGCGGACCACATCGGGTTATTAAGTTCCGAGGTATCGTTTGGCCAAAGCTGATTGATAGCCATTCCCTCATCGCAATTGCGCAACCGTCTGCGTCACCCCACCGCAGCGATTGCGATTTTATACCGCGGCGCTGAATGGTTGCGCGACAAATTCGGCTGCAGGTCATCGCGAGCCTTGACTAGCCGCTGCCAATCGGCGGCATCCGGCAGTGAGGGAACGGTGACGCGTTCACCCTGATCGAAGCCCGCCAGCGCGGCGTCCACCATCTCGTCGACTTCCATCAGAATCTCGGGCGGCAGATTCTTGAGCCCTACGCCTGACCGATCCCAGATGGATGTGCGAGTAGCCCCGGGCAGCACCGCCTGCACTCGTACCGGGGAAGAGCCCACCTCTACCGCGAGCACGTCGCTAAAGTGCAGCAGATAGGCCTTGGTTGCGCCATAGACGGAGTTGCCGGGCTGAACCATCTGCGACATCACCGAGGAGATGTTGATCAGGCCACCGCGATTGCGGGCGAGAAAGCCCGGCAGTACGGCGCGCGACAGTCGGGTTGGCGCCACGATGTTCAGCTGAATCTCCTGGTCGAGGCGTTCGATGTCGGCGGTCGCAAAAGGGGCGAGCGTGGCCGTCCCGGCATTGTTGACGAGAAGACTGATGCTCGAATCGTCGCGCAACACCCGCTCGACGCGCTCGAGGTCCGCTTTGACGGTCAGGTCGGCGGGTAGCGTCTGAACCCGCACGCCGGTCTGGGCGGCCAGCGATGCCGCCAGTTGGTCGAGTGTCGGCTTGCTGCGCGCAACCAGAATCAAGTCATAACCGCGGCGCGCCAGACGATCGGCGTAGGTGGCGCCGATGCCGGTGGAGGCGCCGGTGATCAACGCGGTTCCCAATTCGTTCCTAGTACTCATAAAAACCTCGATGGAGTTGTGGATGTTGACCGAAATCTAAAATTACCCTACCGCTAACTATTCGGGATGTCAAGTAACATCCAGATCGAGACTTCAGTAGCCGCGCTGTGATATATAGATAGCTATGGGTTACTCGAAGGCCAGCAAAGCGACCACTCACGCCAGGCTCGTGGAGGCCGCTGCCAACCGCTTCAAAGAGCGGGGCGTGGACGGCATCAGCCTCGCGGATTTGATGAAGGATTTAAAGCTCACGCATGGCGGCTTCTACAAGCACTTTGGTTCGCGCGACGAGCTGGTCACTGAAGCGCTGGCTCTGGCACTCAAGCAAAGCGGTGAAGCCATGCGCCAGCATGGGCTCGGCCAAAACAAACCTGATTTAACAGCGTTCGTGGAATTCTATCTCGATGAGACTCACCGCGACGGCCGCGCGACAGGTTGCGCAGTGGCCGCGCTGGCGGGAGATGCGCCGCGCAAGAGCGCGAGTGTGCAGGCGCAGTTTCGCGAGCACATCGACGCTAATCTGCGGGCCATTAGCGAGGTGTTGCCTAATGGCTCATCGCAGGAAACGCGCGAGACGGCAATCTTGGTGCTATGTTCGCTGTATGGCGCGCTGATGACCGCTCGCGCCGTGGGCGATTCGCCCTTGTCGCGGGAAATTTTGCGCAGCGTGCGCAGGCGCGTGCTGACGCTCGCTGCGCCGGTGAAGCAGGCGCGCCGCCGACGCAAGGCTACACACGCTGAAACCGCCCATTGATCGGTAGGCTCCCGATCGCGGGGTATGCGCATCGCAGGATTACTGCGCTCTGTGTCGCGGCTTGTGTGGCGACAGGCTGCACGGTGCCGGCGGCGCACGCGAACGTCGCCGCTGCGGCGGTCGTGGCCGTGACTGACGAATCTCAGAACCCCCTGTCATGGCTGTTTCCGCTGAATACGGCGGGTGCGGGAGCGGCGAAACCGGACAATAGCTCCCTGGTACATCTGGCCGACAGCCGCCTAAGTTTTACGGAAGCGCAGCTGAAGGACTTGTTCTTCGCGCCCGACTGGCATCCCGAGTCGCACTCACCCGTGCCGGACATCGTCCTGCGCGGCCGCGCGCCGGGCACATTTGCCTGCGGCTACTGCCATCTGCCGAGCGGCCAGGGACGACCGGAAAACGCGGCTTTAGCGGGGCTTCCGGCTGCCTACATTGTTCAGCAGGTGGCCGACATAAAGTCCGGAGCACGGCGCAGCGCCTGGCATGGAGATGCATATCTCCCCGTCGATCTCATGCGCCAGGTGGCGACGAATGCCGCCGCAGAGGATGTGGCAGTGGCTGCCGAATACTTCGCCGCGCAGAGACTCAGGCCGCGGGTCACAGTGATCGAACGCGCGCTTATTCCGCGTGTGCAAGTGATGGGCTGGATCTATGCGATCGATCCGCAGGGTGGCAAGGAAATTCTCGGGCAACGCCTCATCGAATGGGCGCCCGACGCAAGCCGTCACGAGCATCGCGACGATAAGATGCGCTATAACGCCTTTGCTCCCCCTGGCAGCGTGAGGCGAGGCCGAGATATATCGAGAGTCGGGGTGGCCGGCAAGTCGGCGCCGTGCGCCGGCTGTCATGGTGCACGTTTACAAGGTGTGGGTTTGATCCCCCCGCTGGCAGGGAGATCACCTACCTATTTGCTGCGGCAGTTGGCGGCATTCAAGACCAAGGACCGGGCAGGGGATGCGGCCGCCCCCATGCAGGCGGTGGCGGCGGCTTTAGAGATCCCGGACATGATTGCGGTAGCCGCGTACGCGGCGGCGATCCAGGATTAATCAAGGACTCGGCCTAGGCCACGCTCTCTGCACTGTAACGCGCCAGCAGTCCGGTGCGCACGCCATGCCGATACACGCGCGCGTAGAAATAGGCCGCCAGCACCAATTCGAGCGCGGCAACCATCGATCCCTGCAACAGCAGGGTTCCCGGAAATGGATGACCCGCCAGCAAGTCGCGCATGCCTTCGAACACATAGGAGGGCGGCAGGGCATACGATACCCATTGCATCCAGCGCGGCAGTACGGCGAGCGGATAGAACACCGCAGCGAAAGGCGACAGCAGCGCTGGGATGGGCCAGAGCAGCCATTCGGACGCCGGACCTAGACGCAATACGATACCGCTGGCGAATATACCCAGCGAAATACCAAACGCGAACAGCACCAGGAGGAAGGCGGCCAAGGGAGGCCCCATGCTAAAGATCTCAAGATGAAATACGCCGGTGGCTAGGGCAACCATCACGATCACCCCAATGATGCTGGTGAGCACGCTGGTGATCACCAGTCCCGAGATGTATTCAGCAATGGAGAGCGGCGAGGCGAATAGATTTAGCAGATTGCGCGACCAGACATCTTCCAAGAAGGCCGTCGACACGCCCTGCATGATGCGGGTGCAGAAATCCCATAGCAGCACGCCGCCGAGCAGCGTGGGCACGAAATCCATGCCGCCGCTGCTCACCGAGTTGAGGTATCGGGTGATGAAACCCCACAGCACAATGTCAATAGCCACCCAGGTGACAATGGGGAATACCCGCACCGGACTGCCGCGCAACAAATAGAACTGACGCAAGACCACGCCTGCGATGGGGCGCAGCTTCACGCGCGCACCTTCATCCATGCACCGTGGTGGCCGCCGCTAGCGGTTCACGTACGACGCGGATGAAGAGATCCTCCAGCGTTGCGGAACCGTGTTCGTGCGGCAGCGTTTTGGGATCACCCTCCAGCAGAACCTTACCGCGAGACAGGAACAGCACGCGATCGCAAACTACCTCGACCTCGTTCATATTGTGCGACGTCCAAAGGATGCCGCAGCGCTCCATCGTGGCAAGGCTGCGGATCTTGGCGCGGATCACTTGCGCTGCGGACGGGTCCAGCGAGGCTGTCGGTTCATCGAGCAGCAGCAGCTGTGGTTTGTTCAGCAGCGCCTTCGCCAAAGCCGCTCGCGTCTGCTCACCGGAGGACAGAAGGCCGCATTTGGTGTGGCGAAGATGCTCCAGATCGAACTCCTGAAGAAGTTCGTCGACGCGGCGAGGCAAGGCGGGAATGCCGTACAGCAGCCCGAAAAAACGCAAATTTTCCACCACCGTGAGATTACCGGGAAGTGCGGCGTAGACCGCGGCAAAGTTGGTGCGCGTCAAGGCGAGTGCGCGGCTTATTGAGATATCGATGCCGTCGATTTCGACGCTGCCGGTGGTGGCCGCGAGCACGCCCAGCACCATGTTGATGGTGGTGGTCTTGCCCGCGCCGTTCGGACCCAGCAGACCGAGTATTTCCCCTTTGCTTACAGAAAACGAGATGCCGTTGAGCGCAGTCACGCTGCCGTACACCTTGCTCAAGTTCATGACGCGCAGCGCGGCACGATTCGGATCAGCTTGCGTGAGCGACGTGGGCATGCACGAGATTATGCAGTGATATGCAAAAATAATCGCGCCGGCAAGCGAAGGCGCCCTTCGGATGCGCATTCACCATGCTAAATTGTCTGCGGCGCATCACGAAATGGCGGGGCGGCGATGACAAATATTCATTTGGTTGGCGGCGAAAAGGGCGGGGTCGGCAAGTCAGTGCTGGCGCGGCTGCTGGCGCAATATTTCATCGACCAATCCATGCCGTTTATCGGCTTCGATTCCAACCGCACGCATGGTGCATTGCTGCGATTTTACTCAGGCTACGCGTCGCCGATTCTCATCGACAATTACGCAAGCCTCGACACCATCGTCGAGGCGGCGGCAGAGAATCCCGATCGCCGGATTCTGGTGGACTTGGCTGCGCAAACCAATGACGGATTGACGCAGTGGATGGAGGATTCGCAATTACTCGAAGTCGCGGCGGAGATAGGCCTTAATTTTCGTTACTGGCATGTGATGGACTCGGGGCGGGACTCCGTCGATTTGCTGAAGCGGCTGTTGGACAAGCATGGCACTCGCTTGAGTTACACGCTGGTGCTGAATCAAGTGCACGGCGATAATTTTCGAATTCTAGATGCCTCTGGCGAGAAGGAGCGCGCAGTATCAATGGGCGCCAGCATTATTACCTTGCGCCGGCTGCACGAGAACTCAATGAATAAAATCGATGCCGGCAGCATGAGTTTTTGGGCAGTCGTGAATAAAACAGAAGGCGACAACAGCGGTCTGCGCCTGCTCGAGCGGGAGCGCGTCAAGGTGTGGCTGAGGCGAGCGTTCGCTGAGATCGCTAAGGTGGGGGTGTAGGGATATTTCTTGGCGAACTCATGAGTTAATTGGATTCAAATCCTCTGGGGCTCTTCCTAAACTGCTTGCCACGCGACGGAAACCTTCGGTCGCGCCACATAACAGTCAAGGAGTCGATATGAACAGCTTTACAGTAACCGCCATCGGCAATCTCGCGAAAGATCCCGAGTTCAATTCCAAAGGCGAAACCACGTATACGAAAATTTGTCTGGTCGGCAATGACTATGCCGGGAAGGATGCGCATGGCGACCCACGGGAGGTGGTCACCAGTATTTATTTCGTGGCGTTCGACAGCCTTGGTGAGGCGATCGCGAAGAATTCCCGAAAGGGAGATCAGCTCATCCTGCAGGCGCATATGCGCTCCAACACCTGGACTGACAAGGATGGTGAGAAGAAGTACGACCACTCCTTCATCGTCGATAATTTCCGATTCGGCGCGCCGGGCAAGATCAAGCGCGAGGAATTGGCAATTCGGCGCGAAGAGACAGAGGGAGCGCTCGAGATCGAGATCTGACGATCGAGTAATTTACTGGAGCTGAACCGCAAGCATCCATCTGGAAAAGGAATTCCGCCGTGCATCACCCCCGTTCGCATTGCTTTAACCTGCGGTCACTCGTGCCGCCATTGCTACTGATCGTCTACGTGTTCGGCACGCCTGATCTGGCGATGGCGCAGGCCTCGCCGTTCATGACGGGCGCGACCGCGTTGCAGACCAATCTGCTTGCCTGGCTGACTCCGGTGGCCATCATTCTCGTGATGGTCCTTGGAGGAATGGCGATGGCAAATCGAATGTCGTGGGGGTGGTGCCTCGGGGCAATTTTGGGGATAGCCATCGGATTTGGCGCGCCGCAGATCGTGACGTGGGTTCGCGGCATGTTCGGCGTCTAGGAGAGGACGTTGAGCGAACTCAATAAAGGACTGATCGCCGATCCGCTATTTGTGGGCGCCACCCGCCCTCCGATGCGATGGGGCGTGACCTACTCGGCGCTGCTTTTCAACATGGTGTTTACCATGGAGGCATTTCTCCTTACGAAGAATCTCCTGACGTTGTTGCTCTGCGCACCGATCCACGGGGTGTGCATGCTCCTCTGTGCCAGGGACGCCCGGTTCTTCGATCTGGTGCTACTGTGGTCACGAACGCGGCTACCCGCGCTGTTCGCCAATCTGCGAGTTTGGAAATCCAGCAGCTATTGCCCCTTGGTCCTCGATCTGCCGAGCCGCCGCGGCCGGCGCCGTCCTGAATTGTCGGAAGTCGCCGTGGTTCAGCCTCGAAAAGGGGTCGGCCATGAGTAGCGGCGGACGCGTGAGCGCCATAGGCCGTGAATTCACTGCGGCAGACCGGATTCCGTACACCGCCCACGTTGCGCCGACGGTGGTGAGGACGGCATTCGGCGATTATCTGCAGGTATTCCGACTGGGGGGTGCGAGTTTCGAAAGTAACGACGATGAGCAGCTCAACAACTGGCATGAACGGCTGAACGTCCTGTGGCGCAATATCGGAACTTCCTATGTAGCGTTGTGGACCCAGGTCATCCGCCGTCGCGTCAGTATTTCCTCGAGTTCTAAGGAGGTGGTTCAGAAGCCGGCGAGCCGTTCGTTTGCGGGCGATCTCCACGCAAGGTATCAAAGTCGCCTTACGGACGAGACGCTGATGACTAACGAGGTGTACCTCGCCGTGGTGCACCGGCCCGCGCCGGGGGTGGGCATCGGTCTGGCGTCGAAGTTATTTGCAAGGGCGCAGCGCGATGCGTCGCGTCTGGCACTGGCAGACGCGCTCGACGCCTGCGAGAAGCTCGCGCAGACTCTGGCAGCCTCTTTAACCCGGTATGAGCCTGATCTCTTGGGTACGTATCGGCAGGGCGATATCTGGTGCTCCTCGTTGCTGGAGTACCTCGGATTGCTGATCAACGGTGAATGGCAGCGCTGCCCGCTGCCGTGCGGTCCTCTCAATCAAGCGCTCGCAACGACTCGTCTGTTCTTCGGCACCGAAGCCATAGAATACCGCTCGCCCACCATGACACGCGTGGGCGCAATGCTGGGAATAAAGGAATATCCGACTCCCAGCGTGGTCGGGATGTACAGCCGTCTTCTGTCGGCGCCATTCGCCTTTGTCCTGAGTCAATCCTTCACTTTCCTCACCAAGGCGACGGGTCAGTCCCTGCTGCAACGCCAGTTCAATCGAATGACGAACGCCGGCGACTTCGCTATTTCGCAGGCGTCGGAGCTCAAGGATGCGTTGGACGCGCTCACGAGCAACGAGTTCGTCATGGGTGATCACCATTTCTCGCTGCAGGTTCTCGCCGACGTCCCGGATTCGCCCGAGCGTGCGCAAGGAGGCCGCCTCAAGACACTTAATGACCACATTGCACAGGCGCGGAGCGTCCTTGCCGACACCGGCATGCTGGTCGCCCGAGAGGACCTGGCCTTGGAAGCGGCTTTCTGGGCGCAGCTGCCGGGCAATTTTCCGATCCGGCCGCGCAAGGCGCCGATCACCTCGAGAAACTTTGCGGCGATGGCGCCCTTTCACAATTATCCCATGGGCCGTGCGACCGGCAATCACTGGGGCGATGCGCTGTGCCTGTTCGTTACCAGCGCGCGCTCGCCATTTTATTTTTCGCTGCATGCCAGCGACCCCAGCGATCCCGACGGAGGCAGCCGCAAGGACACTGGCCACACACTCATCTGCGGGCCGACGGGATCGGGAAAGACAGTATTCATCGGCTTCTTGATTGCCATGTTGGATCGCCAAGGTGTGACTCAGGTGGTCTTCGACAAGGATCGCGGGCTCGAAATTCTGGTGCGGGCGTTGGGAGGCGAATATTTTCCGTTACGCAACGGTGTTCCGACAGGCTTCAACCCCCTGCAGTTGCCGGTGACGCCGCCGAATGTTGAGTTCCTCAAGGCATGGCTGACCGAACTGAGCGCGGGGACTTCCGCGACCCGGCGCCACACTTCCGTGCGCGAGGCGGCCGATCTGGATCAGGCGCTGCGTGGAACCTTGGCGCTGGTGCCCGGGGCCCGGCGCTTGTCGCGGCTGGTGGAATTTCTCGATCCGACGGATCCCGAAGGCTTGCACGCTCGTCTGGCGCGCTGGTGCCAGAGCTGCAGGGGGGACTACGCCTGGGTTTTCGATAATCCCCATGACACCGTGGTATCGCGCTTGACGGGCCGGTCGGTCGTCGGTTTCGATGTGACGGAGTTTCTCGATCATTCGCTGACGCGCTCGCCCATCACCCTTTATCTGTTTCATCTCGTGCGACGGCTTCTCGATGGCCGTCGCCTGGTGTGCTGGATGGACGAATTCTGGCGCTTGCTCGCAGATCCGGCATTCGAGAGTTTCGCGAAGGACGGACCTAAAACTTGGCGAAAACTAAACGGCGTCATGTGTCTCGCGACGCAAAGTGCAAGCGACGTTCTCGAGAGTCCCATCAGCCGGACCCTGGTCGAGCAAACCCCCACCAAGGTGTTCTTTCCGAATGCCGATGCGAATTTCGAGGAATACACGCGAGGCTTCGGGCTGACCGAGCGCGAATACAAGCTCATCAGGGAGCAGCTCGAACCGGGTTCGCGGATGTTTCTGGTCAAGCGGGCACACCACAGCGTGGTCTGTCAGCTCGACCTCAAGGGATTCGACGCCGAACTCGCGGTAATTTCAGGCCGCGCCAGCGAGGTTCAGCGCATGCACCAAATCATATCAGCCACCGGACCCGATCCCTCGGCGTGGCTGCGGCAATTCATGGCCGGGGCCGGCCACTGATATGTACTTCCAATCCACGTAATTCATAGGAGACGCTCATGCTTGCCCACAATATCCGTTCCGCTGCAGTGTTTCTGTTGGCTTCGCTGGCAATCATTCCGGCCGCCGAGGCGCAATGGGCGGTCATCGATGTGCCGGCCATCGCGCAGCTGGTTCAGGAGGTGCAGACCATGCAGCAGCAATTGGAGACCGCCCGCAATCAGCTGCAATCCGCGCAGCAGGCGCTGCAGGCCATGACGGGCGATCGCGGTATGCAACTGCTGCTGTCGGGCGTTACGCGCAATTATCTGCCCGCCAATTGGACGCAGTTGAGCAGACTGATGCAAGAACAGGCCGGAGGGTACGCAGGGCTTGCCGCAGACGTACGCAGCGCGGTCGCGGCCAATGCCGTCCTGTCGCCGCAGCGCTTGACCCTGTTGTCTCCCGCCGATCAGAAACTGATTCAAGCGGCGCGCCAAGCGGGCGCCACGCAACAGGCTTTGAGCCATGCGGCGCTCGCAAATTCCAGCGACCGGTTCGTGTCCATTCAGAGCCTGATCGCGGCGATTTCGACGGCGGGAGATCAGAAAGCCATTCTCGATTTACAGGCGCGCATCAGCGCCGAGCTGGGAATGCTGCAAAACGAGCAAACCAAGATGCAGGTTCTCTATCAAGCGACTCAGGCACAGGAATCGGTCATCCGGCAACAGGCGCAGGAACAGGAGATCGCCGGACAGGGACGCTTCGAGACCCGCTTCCGGCCGGTGCCCTGATCGCCGGCGCGCGGGAAAGAGGAATAGATATGGGATTCTTCGCAACATTTTGGGCCTGGCTCAACGGTCAAATGGCTACGTACATCGGCGACAACACGGCGCGCCTGGCATCGGTGCTCGAACCTGCCATCGTCACGCTGGCGACTGTGTACGTGATGGCTTGGGGATATCTGCATCTCACTGGAAAAATCGAAGAACCGGTCCTCGCCGGGCTGAAACGTATTCTGGTGTTGGCCCTGATCCTGGGGGCGGGGCTACATCTGTGGCTGTACAACACCTTGATCGTCGATACTTTCTACAACGCTCCCGCGCAGCTTGCGGGCGCGGTGGTGGGCGCCGCGGACCCGGTGGCCACCATCGACACCATTTGGGAGCGTGGCGGGGCCGTTGCCGGAAGTCTGTGGGCCCATCTATCGATCAGCTTTTGCATCGCCGGCGCGGTCGTGTGGTGTCTGATGGGCCTGCTGTGCGTGTATGCGATGTTTCTGATCGCGCTCTCGAGCATCGCCCTGGCGGTTCTGCTGGCGCTCGGGCCGCTATTCATCGCGATGTTATTTTTCGATGCCACCAAGCGGTTGTTCGCCGCCTGGATCGCGCAACTCGTCAACTACGCGCTGATCACCGTGCTCACGGTAATGGTCGGAGCTCTGTTGCTGCATATCGTGCAGTCGTACGCCACGCAAACGGCGGCGCTTGGCTCGGCCATTCTCACAGTCGACGCCTTGCACATGGTGTTGGTCGCCGTGCTGGTGTTCCTGGTCTTGCGCCAAGTCATGCCGATCGCCGCGGGGCTCGCGGGCGGTGTCTCGCTCAGTTCCATGGGGCTGTTGAGCCGCGGCGCCGGGATGGCGCTGAGATCCACCGGCCGGGGAGCGGGTAAGGCGGCAGGTCCTGCGGCGGCGTATGTGGCGCCCAGAGTTATGAGCGCCCTTGGAGGCGTGGCATATCAGGCACGCCGCACTGTTCGCTACGTGACCGGCAATCACTTCGGAAGTTCTGATGGGCGGTAACACCAAGGAGGGTGATGTCATGCGCTTGATCGTTTGTCTAATTCCGCTGATGTGCGGGTGCTCGACACCCACGGTGCGCTGTGAGGCGCATTTGCTGCCCATCAATCCACCGGCGGCGCGCGCCAACCCCAGCGTGGCTCCGAAAAGTACCGCGGCGCGGAGAAATCCTTGAGTACCGTTCCCGCAATCCAAGAATATTTCCGCGAGGCCGAGTCGTGGGATGCGGACCGCGCGGCGCAATATCGCCGCAGCGCCCGCACTGCGTGGTGGGTGGCCGCGGGCGGCTGGTCTTGCGCGGTGGCCACAGCCCTGGCTCTCGCCATGCTCATGCCGTTGAAACGTGTCGACCCCTTCGTGGTACGGGTCGACAGCACAACGGGGGTCGTCGATGTCGTGCCCGTGTACGCGGGTCGGGCCACGCCGGAGGAAGCCGTCACGCGGTATTTTCTCACGCACTATCTTACGGTGTGCGAGCGCTTCAACTTCGCGACTGCGGAGAGCGACTACGAGGAGTGCGGCGCATTTCATTCAGCACAGCGAAATCAGGCCTGGTACGCGCTGTGGACCGCCACCAATCCCGCCTCGCCCCTCAATATGCACAAGGACGGCAGCACCGTTCGGGTACAGGTCAATTCGGTGAGTTTCTTTACCCGCTCCAGCGGATTGCCCGATCTTGCGCAGGTACGTTACCTGAAGGCTGCGCGGCAGGGTCCGGGAGCAGAGGAAACCTTCACCCACTGGGCGGCAACCATTCAGTACGCCTACGCGGAACCCGCGAAGGATCCGAAAACGCGCCGCTGGAATCCGCTCGGTTTCAAGATAGTGGATTTTCGATCCGAGCCTGAAGTCTTGCTGGAGCAAACAGTGGCGAAGGATACGAACCATGAACAATAGAAGGGTCTCGCATCGCATTTTGCGCAATTCGCAGGCGGCGGCACTGGGGTGTTGCGGCTTGTTGGTTTTCTCGATCGCCTCGGCGGAAACAGTGCCGTCGAGGGGCCTGGTCGACAGTCGAATCCGCGTCGCCGCCTACAACGGCGATGAGGTGTACCGGCTCCACGGTGTCGTCGGCTATCAGATCGATCTTGAGTTCGAGCCGGGAGAGACTTTCACCGGTCTCGGGGCGGGCGATCTGGAGGGATTGTCCTTCGTCGGCCAGGACAATCACTTGTTCTTAAAGCCGAAGGCGGCAAAGGTGGCGACCAACCTGACCGTGCTCACCAGTCGGCGGCACTACCAGTTCGACTATACCGCCCTGTCGCAGCGTACAGCGGAGGACGAACTGGGCGTCATCTATGCGCTGCGATTCATCTATCCGCCTGCACCCTCTCAATCGGCCGCCGACGCGGCAAGCAAACGGCTGGATTCGGAATTGGCAGGTGCTGCGGCCAAGCGCCCGCAGAACATCGACTACTGGTATTGCGGCCAGGCTGCGCTGCGGCCCGCCGCGGCCTCGGACGATGGGGTCCATACAAGGCTGCGATTCGCTGCGAACGCGGACTTACCCGCCATTTTTGTGCATGGCGAGGACGGCAGCGAATCGCTGTTGAACTTCAGCATGGATGCGGGTGACGTGATCGTGCATCGGGTGGCGAAGCGATTCGTTTTGCGGCGCGGCAAGCTCACGGGTTGCATCGTCAATCAAGGATTTATCGGCGGCGGCACTCGTTTGGAGTCTGGAACCGTGGCGCCCGAGGTCGAGCGGCGAGTGCAGGGAGGCGTGCCATGAGCGATCAGCAGTCCGGAGAAAATGAGGTGCGCGGTGAGCGCGCCGCCACGGCGGTGCATCGTGCATCCTCGGTGCAATCGCGGATTAGCAGTGTCTTGGCGCTCGGCCTCATGAGCGTTCTGGGACTGGGGATGCTGACGTGGTACTACGCCAATACGATGACCCGTCAGGGTCGTGCACGGCAGAGCGCACAGGCCCTGTCGACGAGCCGCGCCCAAGGCGAGATGCCGCTGCCGAGCTTAGGGCGCATTGATCCGCCCGGTCCTTCTCCCCTGTACGACCCGGCGGCGTTATCGCCGCGGGACCTGCCGCCTTCTCTGCCGCCCGGTCCCATGCCCCTGCGTGAAATTCCTCTGGAACCCACTCCCGCGGTCACACCCAATGGCGTACCCCAACCCAAGAGTGCCGAGCAGCTGACACTGGAGCGTCAGCTGTCGGGTGTCGTCTATTCGGGCCAAAGCATGATTCCCAGTGCCGTCTCCACGATGATCACGCCGCCGCCGGCCCCCATCACCCAGGAGGCCGGCGACCTCGGCGCACTATTGCGACCCAGTGTCAGCCCGTCGGTGCGCGCGCAAGTGCTGCCGACACAGCGGCTGCTGTTACCCAAGGGTGCGTTCATCGACTGCACCCTGGAGACCGCCATCGATTCGACGCTGCCGGGGATGACCACCTGTGTCATGGCGACGGATACCTTTGGGGTCGACGGCCAAGTCGTACTGCTGGAGCGCGGCACCAAGCTGATCGGCGAGACGCGAGGGCAGGTGCAGCAGGGATCGGCGCGGGTATTCGTGCTGTGGACCGAGGCGAGAACACCGACCGGGGTGATCGTGCCGCTGGCTTCACCCGGCGCGGATGAGTTGGGCCGGTCGGGATTGCCGGGCCTGGTCAACAATCATTTTTGGCAGCGTTTTGGCGCCGCCATTCTGGTGTCGGTGATCGACGGCGCCGTACAGGGCGCGGTGCAATCCGCCGGCGGCGGTAGCGGTACGGTGGTCGTGAATCCTTCAGCTTCACAAGGCGTGATGACCGAAGTGCTCAAGGGGACCATCAATACCCCACCTACGGTGGCGAAACAGCAGGGGGATCGCATTCAAGTTCTGGTGGCGCGCGATTTGGATTTCCGGTCGGTCTATGAATTGCGATCCGTCGCCGCCGATCGCTAGCTCAAGCGAAGAGGTATCCGCGCTTGGCCTCACGCTGCGCGCCTTGCGCCCGATGTTGGCGAATCCCGACGTCATGGAACTTTGCATCAATCGCCCGATGGAAGCCTTTGTCGAAACTCGCCAGGGCTGGCAACGCGAAGCGCTGCCTTTCGCCGATTTCGAGTGGTGCATCCGATTGGCCAAACTGATCGCCAATTCCACGCAGCAGCGCGTCGACTCCACATCGCCGCTGCTGTCGGCGTCCTTGCCGACCGGCGAGCGCGTGCAGATCGTACTGCCGCCCGCCACCACGGCCGGCTGCGTGGCTATCGCCATTCGTCGACCGGCGGACCAGGTGTGGAGTATCGCAGAGCTGGCAGGCCGAGGAATATTTCGAGGCACCCGCCAGGCCGGCCAGAGACTGGACGACACCGAGCAGGAATTGTTGCGCCTGCTGGCAGCATCCAACTATGAGGCATTCATGCGCCTCGCCGTTCGCAGCCGCAAGAATATTCTCGTGTCAGGGCCCACGGGTTCCGGCAAGACGACATGGACCAAAGCCTTGATTCGAGAGATCCCCGGCGATGAGCGGCTGATCACCATCGAAGACGCCAAGGAACTGGTACTCGACCGACACCCGAATCATGTGCGCCTGTTCTATTCCAAGGACGATCAGGGCCTGGCTCGAGTGACGCCCAAGCAGTTGCTGGAGTCCTGCCTGCGCATGAAGCCCGACCGGATCCTGCTCGCAGAGCTACGGGCCGAAGAAGCGTTCGACTATCTGCGAAACGTCAATTCGGGCCACCCGGGGTCGATTACCAGCGTCCATGCCACCAGCGCCGAACTCGCCTTCGAGCAGCTGGTGCTGCTGGTCAAACAGAATCCGGGCGGCCGGGAGCTCGCGCGTAGCGATATCAAGAGCCTTCTCTACCTGCTGATCGACGTGGTCATCCAGTTCGGTGTGGAGAGCCACGAGCGTTTTATCAAGGAAATTTGGTTCGATCCGGAGCGCAAACGCCGATGATCGACCCCGCATGGATGCACGGATGGTCTGGGGTCGTCGCGGCCTATACGGCCGTGCAGGCACCGATGATCGTGGGCTTGATGCGTGTGCGCGCGCAGTTTCATCACTACCTGCTATCGCCCCTGGTTGCGGCGCCATTGACCGCGATGGCGGCGGCGGGCGGTGCCCTGTCCGGCTCATTGCTCGGGCAACACGGCTCGCTGCAATTCGCCATCGGGGCCGGTCTCGGTGCACTGCTGGGATACGAGGGCGGAAAGTCGCGAGGCGGCAGCGCCACGGAGGACAGGTCCCACCAACGCGGAACCCGCATTGCGGAGCACACGCCCGCCGCACCGACGAGGTCGCGGCAGCTTGCGCGCGAGATGGGCATCACCTTGGCCGGCACGGCGGTTCCGTCCCAGGACGAGACCAAACATTTCAAGTTGATCGGCACCACCGGCACGGGCAAGAGCACGGCGATTCAGGAAATTCTGAGCAAGGCCCTGGCGCGCGGCGACCGTGCCGTAATCGCCGATCCTGACGGCGGCTATTTGCAACGCTTCCATAGACCGGAACGCGGCGACGTGGTGCTCAATCCGTTCGATGCGCGCTCCTTGAAGTGGGATCTGTTTGCGGAGATCGAAAGCCCCTACGACGTCGAGCAACTCGCTCGGTCGCTCATTCCCGATCACGAGGGACAGGACCGAAGCTGGCGAGGCTATGCACGCACGTTTTTCACGTCGGTCACTCAACAGGCCCATGAGGCGGGGATCAAGGATACGAATGAGCTTTACCGCCTATTGGTGGTCGCGGACGTCGACGAGTTACGGGAATTGGTGCGTGGAACTCCGGCGCAACCGTTCCTGGACGAAGACAACAGCCGCATGTTCGACTCGATTCGTTCCGTGACCAGTTCAGCGGTCAGCGCGCTCCAGTATGTGGGCAAGCAAACAGCCCAGGGCTTTTCGATCCGCGAGTGGGTTGCGGAGAAAACTCCCGGAGTTCTGTTCATGCCGTACAAGGCGGGGCAGATCGCGGCGCTGCGCTCCACCATTTCGGCTTGGATGCGTTTGGCGATTTTCGAGGCCATGGATCAGGACGAACAGCGCCACGACCCTGCCGGCGGCGGCCCTGCCGGCGGATCAAATGACCGCCTCTGGCTCGTGGTCGACGAATTGGATGCCCTGGGTCAGATCGATGGTTTGAAGGACGCGCTGGCGCGCTTGCGTAAATTTGGCGGCAGATGCGTTCTTGGATTTCAGTCGATCGCCCAAGTTTCCAGCACTTATGGCCCAGGTGATGCGCACACCATTGTGGAAAACTGCGGGAATACGCTGATTCTAAGGTGCTCGGCCAGCGAGGGCGGTGGCACCGCGCGATTCGCTTCCCAATTGATCGGCGACCGCGAAGTAAAGCACACGACGGTCTCCAAGAGCCGGCGGACGACGGAGCTATTCGGCTCGGTCGCGCACAGCGAGCACGTCAAAGTAGAGCCGGCCGTGCTTCCGTCCCAGGTTGAACAACTACCGGACTTCGCCGGCTATCTGAAATACGCGTCGGATCCGCAATGGCAGCGGGTACGTCTCGATGCCAATCAGGCCTGGCAACAAAGTCGGTTGAGAGTGACAGCGAACAGGGTGTTGGACGGTCACGAATATGAGTGACCGTGCTCTTCCCATGGACGATGCGACCCTGAAGGTGGGCCTGCTGATGGAAAGCGCGCAGGCGCATCAGAAATCAGCCGAGGAACAGCTCGAGAAGCTGCGAGCGCATACGGAGGATCTCGACGGAGTGGTACGCGACGAAATTCGCCGCACTCTGATCGAGGAGCTGCAAATGTTGAGCGCAGAGTGCAAACGCGCCACCGATGCTTTGCGGACGATCAAGCGCGCCGCCTCCTTACGCGGGACTGTCTGGAGCATCTTGATGGCGGTACTCAGCACCGGTATCCCCATCGCCGTCATGCGTTGGACCCTGCCTTCGAACGCCGAAATGGCCGCATTGCGCGTGCACCGGGACGAACTGGCAGCCAGCGTTGCGACTTTGGAACGCCGCGGTGGGCGCATCGAGTGGCGGCGATGTGGTGCCACGGCGCGGTTGTGCGTACGCGTTGACCGCGCCGCGCCAACCTACGGTGAAAAAGCGGACTACCACGTCGTGGCAGGTTATTGACCCATGTACGACGCGACAATGGCAGCATGGACCTTGAGCAGCTACGCAGTTCCCGTTGCGGCGGCCCTGATGCTGGGTATCGCCGCATGCTTGGCGCTGTTGCGACGCAGGCCGCGGGACACCTACAAGCGTGGCGCCTTGCTGCTCGACGGGCGGGCGACACAGTGGCGATGTGCTCGCGCCAGTTCGTTGTGCGGCACGGGTCTGACATTGGCCGGGGTTGCCATTGCCGCCCAAGACGAAACCAAGCATTTCAAGCTCATCGGCACGACCGGCACGGGCAAATCCACCGCCATCCGTGAACTCTTAGGCGGGGCCATTGCGCGCGGCGATCGCGCGATATTCGCCGATCCAGACGGCGGCTACATGGCGCGGTTCCACGATCGGTACCGTGGGGACGTGGTTCTAAATCCCTTCGAACGCAATTCTGTGAAATGGGATTTATTTGCCGAGATTCAAAACAGCTACGACATCGAACAGCTGGCGAGCGGCTTGATTCCGACCAGTGATGATCCGGCGGCGAGCGAATGGCGCGGCTATGCACGCACTTTTCTGACCGCCGTGGTGCGCCGCTGCCATGTCTGCGGCCGGCGCGACCTCGCCAATCTATGGCGGTTGCTCACCATGGCATCGATCGATGAGCTGCGGCCCATGGTCGCAGGTACCCCGGCGCAACCGTTTCTCGATCCGGAGAACGCGCGTATGTTCGGATCGATACGCTCGGTGACGGGGTCGGCCATTGCGGCCTTCGAGTACATCCAGACCCAGCGGGCAGCGCCGTTTTCGATACGTGCATGGGTGCGAGCGCGAACTCTGCCGGGGGTGGTGTTCATTCCTTACAAGGCCGGCCAGGTCGCGGCCATGCGGTCGATGATCGCAACCTGGATGCGTCTCGCCATCTTCGAGGCCATGAGCCAGGCGGAAGGTCGCGATCAACGCCTGTGGTTCGTGGTCGACGAGCTCGATTCATTGGGCGCCATCGACGGCTTGAAGGACGCGCTGGCGCGCCTGCGAAAATTTGGCGGCAGATGCGTGCTCGGATTTCAGTCGCTCGCGCAAGTCTCGGATACCTACGGACAGAGTGAAGCGCAGACCCTGGTCGAGAACTGCGGCAATACGCTGATCCTGCGGTGCTCGGCCAGTGAAAATGGCGGTACCTCGCAGTTTGCGTCGCGCCTGATCGGCGATCGGGAAATCCTTAGGCGCCAGTTCTCGCGGGGCAGCGATCGCGACAGCGCGCTGTCGGCCCGCGGTGGGCGCCGGTCCCGCAGCGTATCTGAGCAGCATGTCACCGAGCCCGCCGTCATGCCTTCCGAACTGGAGCAGCTGCCGGATCTGTGCGGTTACCTCAAATGTGCCTCGTCTCCCCGCTGGCTGAAAGTCGCGTTCGACAATAAGGAGTCTCGCAATGCCAACCACCGAATCCTTCGCTGAAGCCAACCTGCGCTCACCTACCTACTATCTGGCCCGCACGAACGCAGGGTGCTGGCACTGTGGCCTGTCAACTCGCCTGTTGGCGTTGGCGGTACCGAGTACCCACGAAACCTTGGACGGTGAGGCTTCGCCCGAGGGTGCCGGCTCCGATGACATTGCGGCAAGTGCATGGCAGCTCGCCGACGTCGACGCGTTCCTGTTCTACGTGGAGCGGCTGTCGCGCGCTGTGCAGCGGCACCTACAGCAGGTAGCGCCCGGCTTTCGTCCGGCGCAAAGCGCCACCACTCACAGCGTTTATTGGGCAAATCACTGTGAGCACTGTGGCGCATTGCTCGACGATCACGAACTGCACTGCGAGCCCGAGGGCGCCTTCATGCCCACGAACGAGGCCGCGGCCACGCAGATTCAACTGCTGCAGGTACTGGAGCCCATCGAGGCGGTAGCGGCGGGCTATTCACCGGATCCCGCGTACTTCGACCTCATGCCTGCGGCTTGAGGTCATCATGGCCATTTACTTTCTAAACATGAAGACTTTCGGCCGCAGCGGCGGCAGCAGCGCCGCGAGTGCTGCCGCGTACCGCTCAGGAGAGCGCATTCGCGACGAACGCACCGGTAAGACCTACGATCATTCCGCACGCCAGGATGTCATGCACAAGGAGATCGTGCTGCCGAGCGAATTCGCCGGTCAGGAAATGCAGTGGGCCCGGGACCGGTCCGCTCTTTGGAACACGGCCGAAGGCGCCGAAACCCGTAAAGATGCGCGCGTCGCCCGCGAATATCTCGTGGCGCTGCCGGTTGAGCTCACGCCACCGCAACGGCTTGGTCTGGTCAGAGGGTTCTCGCAGGAACTCACCGACCGATATGGGTACGCCCTCGACTTCACCATTCACGCGCCGCGTGATTTTCCCGGCAGCGATCCGCGAAATTTCCATGCCCATCTGCTCGCGACCACCCGTGAAGTGACGTCACAGGGTCTGGGGGCCAAGACCAAGCTCGATATGCGCGATGACAATCGCGTCAAGCTCGGCATGAAGCCGGTGATCCATGAGCTGCTGCATGTGCGAGAGCGCTGGGCGACCATCACGAACCAGGCGCTTCAAGAGGCGCACATTTCAGCGCGCATAGATCACCGCACGCTTGCGGCTCAGGGGATCGACCGCGAGCCGCAGCCGCATATTCCGAAGGCCGCGTTCGAAATGGAAAGACATGGCTATCGCAGCGAGGTCGCGCAGCGGATACGCCAGGATTATGAGGCACGTGTACAGGCTCGAATTACTCCGGTATCCGCCGCCAAGCCGCAGAGTCTCGAGGACATTAGGCGCGAAGCGCGGGACAGCTGGCTGCGGTTGCGGCAGAGCAAGATCGAGGACCGGGCGCAATCCTCGCCCGCGGCCACGGTGGGTCGCGGTCGAGGTGATGACTACACGCGCTGATTTCGCGCGG
>JBBRQO010000055.1:0-17638 GCA_038226325.1 Steroidobacterales bacterium
TCCACCAGGCTGGCATCACATTCCAAATACAACTTGTACAGGGCGTGGGCGATTTTCCCGAACTGGCCGATCTGGGCGCCGCTCAACCCCAAGCCAAAGGCCAATTGCCGGGTTTGAAAATCCTGTAGACCTGCGGCGGGATGAATATTGACCCGAATGATCTTCTCGGGCGAATGCTCGGCGACTTCCTCGATATCCATTCCGCCCGCCGCCGAGGCGACGAAGGCAATGCGTCCCGCTTCGCGATTCAGCACCAGACTCAAGTAGATCTCGCGCGCAATCTTCGACCCCAGTTCCACGTATACCTGGTGAACCGGCAAGCCTTCGGGACCGGTTTGGTGAGTCACCAGAATCGTGCCCAGCATCGCCTTGGCAGCAGCGCGTACCGCGTCCAAGTCTTTGACCACCTTGACGCCACCCGCCTTGCCGCGGCCGCCGGCGTGCACTTGGGCTTTGACCACCCACAAGGAGCCCCCCAGCTTCCGAGCGGCAGCCACCGCCTGCTCCGGCGAATCCGCCACCTCACCCTTGGGGATTGGGATGGCATATCGGGCAAAAAGTTGCTTGGATTGATACTCGTGCAGATTCATGAAATGTCCCTTGAATGCCGATCAGGTCACGTAAGGCGCGCTATTCTGAATTAAGCTCGGGGGCAGCGCAAAGCCGCTTACAGGACAGGACCCTTGAACCGCCCATTCGATCGCAGCATTCACTCCAAGCCCGCACTCAATTGGCGCGTGCTGGGGCTGCTCAATTTGTATCGCGTGTTGGTGCCCATAGTCCTTATCGGCCTGTATTCACTCGGCGGCGCCCGCGGCATAGCGGTCATTTCCACGCAGATTTTCTTTGGCGCAAGCGTCTTCTATCTGTGTTTTGGCCTCGGCAGCGTCATTTTGGTGCGCCGGCGGATTGTCGGTGTGAACGTTCAAACCATTCTGCAGGCCAGCGTCGATTTGTGCGTGCTATTGCTGCTACTGCACGCCTGCGGAGGCGTTGCCAGCGGTCTTGGGCTCTTGTTCCTGGTTCCCGTCGGCAGTCTCGCCTTCCTGATGGCGCCGCGCAGTGCCCTATTCCTCGCCGCCGTCGCCGCCCTTGCCGTGTTGTCCGACACGATTTGGCAGCAATTGACGGGGCATACCGACATCACCGCCTATGCCACGGCGGGTATTTTGGGTGCGGTGCTATTCATGATTGCCGGTGCGGCGAGCTTTGTCGCCAGCCGCATGCGCGAGAGCGAGGACTTGGTTCGTCAGAAAGACGTCGACCTGGCGAACCTCGCCGAGCTATCCCAATACATCGTGCAGCATCTGCGCGAAAGCCTGCTGGTGGTCGACGCCGCCGACAAGATTCGGCTCATTAATGAATCGGCCGCGGAAATTCTCGGCGATGAAAACGCCGTGCCTGGAGCTCTGGTCGGCGAGGTATCACCGCGCCTGCTGTACTCGCTGGCGACCTGGCGACAGGTCGAGCGCGGCGACAATCCACCCTCGAGCTTTGTCGCCGCCGATGGCGCGCGTGTGATTCAGCCGCACTTTGCGCCGCTGGGAGGGCTGTCGCCCGGACCCACCTTGATATTCTTGGAAGACACCAGCCTCATGGCCGAACGCGTGCAGCAAGGCAAACTCGCTGCGCTCGGCCGGCTGTCCGCCAGCATCGCGCATGAAATTCGCAATCCCGTCGGCGCCATGAGCCACGCGGGACAATTACTGGCGGAGAGTCCTGGATTCGGCCCTGACGAACGCCGGCTGACCGACATCATCCGCAATAATTCCGAGCGCGTCAGCACCATCATCAACAATGTATTGCAGCTATCACGGCGCGAAGCCGTGAACCCTTCGCGCTTGAACATCGGCGACTGGATCGAGGACTTTCTAAGCGAGTTCTGCGAGACCATGCAGGTTCCGAAAAGCCAGATCGCTTTCCAGGAAGAGCCCGACGAATTGGAAGTTCGCTTTGACCCCAGCCACTTGCATCAGGTGGTCTGGAATCTGTGCGATAACGCCATCAAGTACGGCGCGATACGCGGCGGCGTGAGCGTCGAGATCAGAGTCGGTCGATTGAACCCCAGCAATCGGCCCTACCTCGAAGTCGCCGACCGCGGCCCGGGGATCGAAGTACACGCAGTCGATCGCATATTCGAGCCGTTCTTTACCGGCCGTAAGGGTGGCACCGGACTAGGGTTGTTCATTGCACGCGAGCTGTGTCAATTGAACCGCGCCATCTTGCTGTACGAGTCACGCGGCGGCGACGGCAGCGTATTCAGGATCGTTTTTAGTGATCCGCAGCGCTGGGAGGACAAGGACTGACGCAAAACACGAATTGCCTTTGCCCGCCGGACCCAGGGATCGGCTGCCTTCGATCTTGCGGGCCCAGATACCACTGAGCCGCAGTGGGGCCGCCGGTAACCTGCACTGCGTCAGGCCAGTTCCTCCGAATTAACTCGGCGTCTAGTTGATACCCGCGGCTCACCAGTAATAAGTCGCGATCTCGCAATAGCGGATCGATTTGCACCATATCCGCTATGTAGAATCCCCCTCGCGGGTGAACGAAATACACATTATTGCCCGGCCTTTTCGGTGGCGGAATCTGTGCCAGATGTTGGGACATGAATTCGTTGACTTGATACGCCTGAAACGGCAGCACCATAGCCAAACTTAGCAGAATCGCCGCGCCGGCAAAGGACACCAGCCCTCCGCGTTCGTTCGACGACGCAGTCATCGCGCACCCAGCCAATATGGGAACGGCGCCCCATGCGGAATAAAAATAGCGATAGCCCCATCCATGGCCTTGGTCGAAACGCACGAAGAGATAACCTACGAAGGTCAATGCGGCGGACTGGGCCAAGAGGCGCACCCAGCGGCTTTCCTTGCGGCGTACCCGACCTAACGCGGCCAATACGAAGACGATAGGCAGCGTCCATATGAACAGCTTGACCAGCGCAGCGGCGCGCATATTCAACATCGTCGCATCTGGCCACGCGAAGACTCCATCAGTGATCCCGCGGGCCGTCGTAAGGTCGTGAGTCACCGAGCCGATATCAACGCGAAACACCAGCCACACAAAGAAAATTGATACGCCAGGCAGATATCCCAATATCAGCGGCAAGAGATAGTGACGCTGGCTTCGGTCAACCGTTATCGCAACGATCCACGGAATGGCGAATAGCATATGGGGAAGCGGATTGTGCAATATCAACGCTATCGAGCCTGTGAGGCCGGCGGCGAACACCCGATAGGCCGTCGGTTTCATTAGCAATGCAACGAAGAGCAGATTCGCGGTCAGGTGCGCCTGCATCGAGTAATAGGAGACGGCATTCGCCACGAACACCGCAGAACTGACACTAAACAGCAGCGCCCAGCCGGCGGACCGTCGATCACCCGTTATTTCTTTGGTGATCCAATGAATGAGAATGAGCGACAGACCCGCTAGCGACGCGTTGCAAAGCCACGGAGCCCGGAGAAACTCGAAAGGCGCCAGGAGCAACGCAAAGCCGGGCCAGTAATGCTCGATTGCCCGGCCGGTCTCCAACGAAGCAACGAGGAAGTAATCATTGAATCCTCGCACGACCAACCAATCGATCATGTCCCGGGGGAGTTGCGCATAAATTCGTCCCGACGCAAAGATTTTCGCCTGGAACACCGCCGCATACTCATCCATGGAAAGGGGATAGTCGTGATACACGAGGACAGTCCCGAGCGCACTCAACGCCACGCTCAACAGCGCGATGGAATAGGCGTGACTCCCGACAAAATCAACCAACCTCAATATGGGCACCGGTCGATTGCAGATCGCCGCAAGCGCGCAAATCGCGAGCGCAAGCCATGCGGCCCGAAAATCGTAGTTAGTCAATAGCAGTCGAAAAATGGCTGAGAAGTGTGCGCTAGAAAATAGGACGCGATCGAGCGCGTAAAAGTATCCAACGCATATGGCGGGGATAATGATTCCAGCCAATTTAATGCGGCGCTCAGTGACAGCAGTCAACGGCAATCCCGGTTCGTCCGCCTCGTGCATAATGCAATATTTACACAAGACCTTAGGCAATGCACACGTCCGGCCCTGGGATTCAATCAAAGATCGCCGGCTTAACCATTGCGTTGACGCTCGCCACCCTGTGGCTCCTGATGCGCGGCTACCATGGCCTTACCGGCGATGCCCAGCTTTACGCGTTCCAGGCCCTTGCCAGAATTCATCCCCTACTGAGCGCCGATTTATATTTGCAGAATACTTCGCAAGATCAATTTACGGTCTTCTCGCCAATGTATGCGTGGTTCATCACCTTGCTCGGGCTGGAAAGTGCCGCCCGGCTGCTTACCGTGGTCTTTACCATCTGGATGTTCGCTGCCGCGTGGAGCCTGGCGCGTGCCATTTCTAGCCGCACCGCAGGCTGGCTCGCCGTTGCTTTCCTGCTTATCGTCGCCGGTGATTACGGCGGCTCCGGCGTATTCCGCGTTTCGGAGCAATTCCTAACGGCTCGCTTGCCTGCCCAAGCGCTAATTATTACCGCTCTAGCTTGTCAAATTCGAGGTAGGTGGCAGCTCGGTCTATTGCTGGCGATCATGGCGCTATGCGTGCACCCGCTGATGGCGCTGCCCGGATTGCTCTTGATGATTTGCATGAAGCTATCGATTCGAGTGAGTGTCCTGGGTGCAGTTGCGGGCCTAGCGCTTGTCCTTGCGATTTCATTGGCGGCGTGCACCCTGCCGGCACTCCACGGCATGCCCAACCTCATGGATGAACCCTGGGTGGAGGTGGTAACCGAACGGTCGCAATTTCTGTTCTTGACGCTGTGGTCTGCTCGCGATTGGGGACTAAACGTCCAGCCATTCTTTTATTTGGCGTTCGCAGCAATCGTAGTGTCTGACGGCCGGATTCGAAAACTCTGTCTCGCGGCAGCATTGGTAGGTGTGGCAGGCCTTGCGTTGGCTCAAATCGGTAGCTCCATCGGCCCTGTCACCATACTGGTGCAGGGTCAGGCTTGGCGTTGGGTTTGGATCACTGTTCTGGCGAGCGTTCTGGTGTTCCCGACTACTGCATTGCAAGTGTGGCAGCACGAAAAGTGCGGCCCTGTTTGCGTATTGTTGCTCATTTCAGGGTGGATTCTGCCAGCGGTGGACGGAACGGCATGTGTGTCGATCGCGTTGCTACTGTGGCTGGCGCGTGACCACGTCACCGCCCGAGCAAGCGTTCTTCTGCGATGTATATTCGTGGCGCTCAGCATCGCGATCGTGGCGTATCTGTCCGTTAGGGCCTATGCAATTTTTTTACCCTCAGGTCCTCACTCCGGCCGCGGGTTTTTTGATGCAGTTCAATGGCGCGAATTCTTTGGAATTAGAATCTCCGCCGTGCTATTCGTGTCCCTGATATGGTGGTGGATGCGAACTTGTCGAACGATGGGGTTGACGACGATATGTGCGACCCTTGTAGCGCTGTCCATATTCGTGCTGCCGGCGGCGTTCAAACAATCTCGCACCCTCGCCGCGCCATCGGACATCGAGGAATTCTCGGATTGGGCTGTCGCAATCCCGCCAACCAGCACGGTACTTGTCACGCCATCAAGAGATGTAGGTACATTCGTCTGGTTCACACTCAACCGTCCGAATTACTTGACGGTAAATCAATCAGCGGGAGTGGTCTTCTCGAGAGCCACGGCATTTGAGGTGAAGCGCCGATCGGAGGTGCTGCTTCCACTGATGGACCCGAATTGGAAGGTGAAGTCAGGCCTGCGCCTCACGTACGCGCGACACAACACGGAGGCAACGGCTCGGCCCTTGACCGCACAGAGATTGCTGCAAGTTTGTTCGGACACAAGGCTTGGATTTGTCTCCTCGCCGATAGACGTCGGCATCGAGCACTTGCATCACAATCACGCGGGAGCCTGGAAAGATTGGAACCTTTACGACTGCCGCAAGATTCGCCCGGCGTTGCCCGCAACTTGAAAGCGGTCGTTCAAGAGGCGTTCATGTACCGCATATCGTCATGACGGACAGGTCGAAAGGAGTTGCGGTTATCGCCGGCGCCGGGCCGGCGGGACTCACGGCGGCGCTCGAACTCCTGCGGCGCTCCGACATAACCCCGCTCGTCTTCGAAGCTGACTCTCAAGTGGGAGGGATTTCCAAGACAGTCAACTACCGTGGCAACCGAATGGACCTCGGCGGTCACCGATTTTTTTCGAAATCAGACTGGGTCATGCACTGGTGGCAGGAGATCCTGCCGGTGGCACAAGAAGAATCGCCCGCGTCAAATTCGCTGCGCATCCATTACCAGGGTCAATCTAGTGAGGTCAGCAAGATACCCTCTAAGCCTGTCTCGCCGGATGCCGTCATGCTGGTTAGACAGAGGCTATCCAGGATTTTTTATCGTCGACGATTTTTTGACTATCCGCTGACGCTAAATGCCCGGATGGTCAGGAATTTGGGTATGTTGGAGGCAATGCGGATCGGAGTGAGCTATGGTCGGGCGCATCTCAGAACTCGCTCCCCTGAGATATCTCTGGAAGATTTCCTCGTCAACCGCTTTGGCGATCGCCTGTACCGTACGTTTTTTAAGAGCTATACCGAGAAGGTATGGGGCGTACCCTGCCAGGAAATATCAGCGGAATGGGGCGCGCAACGCATCAAAGGGCTTTCAATTGCAACGGCGATTGCCCACGCCTTGACTGGCTCGTTTCGCAGCCCCGCCGACACTACACAAAGGAACACCGAAACTAGTCTAATTGAGCGTTTCTTTTATCCCAAATTTGGGCCAGGCCAAATGTGGGAAGAAGTGGCTCGCAGAGTTTGCGAGCGCGGCGGACAGATCCACCTCCGCCATCGAATAGTCGGTGTAGAGCGTGACAGGCTTTGTGTTACAGCCGTGAATGTAGTGGACGAGGTCACAGGGTCTCTACAGCGCGTTCCA
Organism: Steroidobacterales bacterium; assembly: GCA_038226325.1. Lineage (GTDB taxonomy): Bacteria > Pseudomonadota > Gammaproteobacteria > Steroidobacterales > Steroidobacteraceae > Bog-1198. Next base: position 6,898 of record JBBRQO010000055.1, read on the forward strand.
TGCGATTATTTCATTTCGACCATGCCGGTCCGCGATCTCATCGCGTTTTTGCGCCCCCCAGACGCGCAGGTCCAACGCGTAGCGGATCAGCTTCCCTACAGAGACTTCATGACCGCCGGCCTGCTTCTTAGGCGCATGAAATCCTCGGCAGATGCGGGCGACAAGAGACTGCGCAACGGCATGCCGCCGGACAATTGGATTTACATTCAGGAGCCCGACGTAAGAATGGGCCGGCTGCAGGTCTTCAACAACTGGAGTCCGGCGTTGGTCGCCGACCCTGCAACAATCTGGCTGGGCTTGGAATACTTCTGCAGCGCCGCTGATGACCTGTGGTCCATGGATGACGGCAGGTTCGTAGACTTTGCGGCCGCGGAACTCGAAAAAATTGGATTAATCGATCGAAAAGACGTTATCGACGGAACTGTAGTGCGAGTCGCCAAGGCCTACCCAGCTTACTTCGGGACCTACGGCGAATTCGACAAGCTACGCGCCTATCTTGACCCGATTGCCAATCTTTATCCCATTGGCAGAAATGGCATGCACCGATATAACAATCAGGATCACTCGATGTTAGCGGCAAACAGCGCCGTCAGCTCAATCGTCAATGGTGGACGTGGCAAAGGCGATATCTGGCGCGTCAATTCCGAAGGCGAATACCACGAACAGATCGGCGAATCCTCTTAAGCTCACGGATTCCTTGGCGCCGCCTAAGGTTGTGCTTTGCGAACCGGGGTCTAAAATCGGGCGCTATATGCTCACGCCCGTTGACCTGAATACGCCCAAACCGACGAGCGGCTCAGTGGAACTGACCATTCTTATGCCTTGCCTCGACGAGGCCGATACCATTACGACCTGCGTCCACAAGGCGCGGGGATTTCTCGCGCGAACCGGTATTGAAGGTGAGGTGGTGGTCGCGGACAACGGGTCATCAGACGGATCGCCAGAACTTGCTCACGCGGCAGGTGCACGAGTGGTCCGCGTCTCAGACAAAGGGTATGGAAACGCGTTGGCCGGCGGAATCGATGCTGCCCTCGGACGGTTTGTCATTATGGCTGACGCCGATGACAGCTACGATTTCTCGAATCTCGACGCCTTCGTCGAAGGTTTGCGCGCCGGCAATCTGATGATCATCGGCAACCGCTTTCGCGGCGGCATCCGGGCGAGCGCCATGCCTTTGCTGCACCGCTATATTGGAAACCCGGTCCTCAGTTTCGCCGGTCGCCTGTTTTTTTCCTCTCGGATTGGCGATTTCCATTGTGGCTTGCGTGGCGTCAATCGCGTGGCGACGCTCAGACTCGGACTGCGTGCCCCGGGCATGGAGTTTGCGAGCGAGATGATAGTCAAGGCCACACTTGCTGGTTGGCGTATCGCCGAAGTACCTACTGTGCTATCGCCGGCCGGGCGATTGCGCCCGTCGCATCTGCGCAGCTGGCACGATGGATGGCGGCATCTGCGTTTCTTGCTGATGATGAGCCCTCGTTGGCTGATGCTATATCCCGGCGCATGCCTCATCGGGATTGGCGTCGCGGCGGAAACCGCGATCCTGCATGGCCCGGTAGTCGTCGACAGCGTGGGGTTCGACATTCACACCATGCTATACGCTGCCGGCGCGACTATATTGGGCGTGCAACTCGTGCTTTTCTCGCTTCTGGCCCGCGCGGTGGGTGTGTTGAAGAATGACTTGCCCATCACCAAGCGGCTCGCAAGTTTTTTGCGCTTTTTCACCCTCGAGCGCGGCATCCTGCTGGGCCTTTCGCTCGGCCTGATCGGTTTCGGGCTCGCGGTCTATTCCGTAATGAACTGGAGGCACGCTCGCCTGGGGGCACTCGACCCTGCAACGATGATGCGCGTCGCCATCCCCTCCGTAACCTTGATGCTCGCTGGCGCGGAGATCGTCTTTTCTTCTTTCTTGTTGGGGTTCATCGATGTCCACGCGTCGAAGGTGGACGATTCGTGAGTCTGCGCGACTTCACGCCCGAGCGCGCATGGCGCTAGGAGCTTTAATTCGCCGCATTCTCGGTGTGCGCCTAGCGCGGCGTGCGGGTCGCTGGTATCGGGCGATTTTCGTCGACCTCAGCAAGGTCGCGGCGGCACTCGCAGCCGTGATACCGCCAGCCGCTCATGTGCTTGACATCGGAGGGGGTGATGGCGAGCCCCTGAATCATCTGCTCGCCCTGCGCCCGGACCTGCGCGTCACGACTCTCGATCCCGCGCCGGTGGTAGGTCAATGGATCGAAACCTGCTTCGATGCTCAGGTAACGCGCCTTCCACGCACGAGTCTTGCGCAATATCTTGACGCGAATCGACCCGCCCCCGATGTAGTCCTTATTGCCGATGTGCTGCATCACATTCCACCGGCGGCGCGCCCCCTCTTTCTGGATTCCCTTAGCCTGCTTCTTCAGCGCGTACCGCGGCTACGAATCGTTGTGAAAGACGTGGAGCCGCGTTCCTGGCGTGCTCTACTCGGTTACTGGTCTGACCGTTATATAACGGGTGATCCCGGTGTGAGCCTGATCTCGAGCGATCACTTGGCGCGCTTGTTCGAAGAAGCGCTCGGACCCTTGTGTCGTGAGGACACTAACCTGTTTGCCACGGACAGGCCAAACTACGCAATCGCGTTCTATAGATAGCTCACACATGCCCACAAGATTTCTGTTCGTCGCATTTACCGTAAACTCGGTCATCAGCCAATTGGTGCTGCGACGTGGCTTGCATGAACTCGCTAGCCCGAGCGCCTTGTCTGGGCTACCGCGTTTCCTCGGCAATGCGGCGCTGTCGCCCTGGATCTACGCCTCCATCACCCTGCAGATTCTGAGCTACGTGATGTGGATGCTGATCGTCTCACGTGAAAAGCTGGGTGTAGCGACCGCGACCGTCGGCGCGGGCTTTTACACCTTGATGGCCCTGTCTGCTTGGCTGGTCTATGGTGAAACTCTCTCGGCTCTCCAGTGGACTGGCATAGCGCTGGTCACCGTAGGGGTGGTTTGCATCAGCCTCGGCGGTGTGACGCCTTAGGGGCGATTGGCGAGATAGCTCAGCTTGTAGAGAGTTGCGAGTACCGCTGCAACCGACCTTGGCCATAGAGTATTAAATAAGGCGCGATCCTCGCGCTCGCGTGCCCGATTGGCAATGGTGGCAGTGGTCTCGCTTCCGGTGTGGATGCCTTTGGAAAGCAGCTTTTCGCGAATATAGACAAAGCTGCCCGGGCGACGCGCCAGTTCCAGCCACGCCATCCAATCCAGGTTGGTCTGAAATCCGCCCGGAAAACTAAAATCGACGAGTGCCGGGCGATTGAACATTACGCTCGGGCAGCAAATTGGGTTGCCGAATGACAGCAAGCGCACCTTTTGGCGCGTCGCGGCGATGCATTCACGCCCGCCAAAGGCCCAGTGGCGAAGCGCGCGCTTGACCCGTAGGTTGATGTTGTCCGGGCGCTTGCCCTGCACGGTGTGTTCAGAGTAGTCGCAGAAGGCCAATACTGCATCCGGATTGCCACCAATCGCGCTGCTCAGCCGGGAGACATAGCGCGGCTCGAAATGATCATCCTGATGGGCAATAGTAACCAATTCGGTCCGCGCCGCCGCCAGCGCAAAGTTCCAGTCCTCGGCAATGTCTATGCGCTGGGGATTGATGTGCAACGCCAGGGCATAGCGCTTCGCAAGTGATTCAAGCTCTGCCGACGGAGTCGAGGTCGTGAGCAGGATATCGCTGGGGGGTCCGGTCTGTGCGCGCAATGACTCGATCAGCCCCCCCAGATTGGGCGCTGCCCGATATACCGGGATGGCAAATGTATGGTCCATGGACCTCGAACAGTCGGCTGTCCAAGCCTTGCGAAGCACAATCCTAGCACAGCACTCTCGGTCCCCCGGTGACGGCGCGTAACGCTACAATGGGAGCTATGCCCAAACCCGCTGTCTTAGTTATCGACGATGAGCCGGACTTGTGCGAATTGCTGTCCATCACATTGCAGCGCATGAACCTTGACCCGCGCACGGCGAATAGCGTGGCCGCGGCGCAGCGATTGCTCAAAGCGGAGCGTTTCGATTTATGTTTGACGGACATGCAGTTGCCCGATGGCAACGGCATAGAGCTTGTTGAGTGGATGCAGCAACACACGCCGAGCGTCCCTGTAGCCGTGATTACCGCCCATGGCAACATGGAAACCGCGGTACGCGCGCTCAAAGTCGGAGCGTTCGATTTTGTCTCCAAGCCATTGGATCTTACGGGTCTGCGAAAACTTGTCGCCACCGCCATTAAGTTATCGAGTTCCAACGACGGCGACACCAGCGTATTCGGTCCTCGCCTGCTAGGTATGTCACCCGCTATGCAGAACTTGCGGGACATGATCGCGCGCGTCGCGCGCAGCCAAGCACCCGTGTATATCTTTGGCGAATCGGGCACCGGCAAAGAATTGGTTGCAAAGCTCATTCATGAGTCCGGGCCTCGACGAGATGGGCCGTTTGTACCCGTCAACTGCGGTGCAATTCCGACGGAACTCATGGAAAGCGAACTTTTTGGACATAAGCGCGGCAGTTTTACCGGCGCTGTCAGCGACAAGAAAGGGCTGCTGCAATCCGCGGAAGGCGGCACACTGTTCCTCGACGAAATTGCGGACCTGCCGCTACACATGCAGGTCAAGCTACTGCGCGTCATTCAGGAAAAGTCGGTGCGACCGGTCGGCGAGCAACATGAGGTGGGCATCGACGTACGGTTTCTCTCGGCCACCCACAGAAATCTCGCCCAGCTGGTTACGGAAGGGAAGTTCCGCGAAGATCTTTTCTACAGAGTCAATGTCATCGAATTGCGCGTGCCATCGTTGCGTGAACGGCCTGAAGATGTCTCCGAACTCGCAGAGGCTGTCCTACGCAGACTGGGACGGCGCATGAAAATCACCCCGCCCCTGCTGGGGAAGGACGCACTGCGGGCCCTTGAGGAATATGCTTTCCCTGGGAATGTTCGAGAACTCGAGAACATTCTCGAGCGCGCGATCACTCTGACAACCGGCGGTGAAATACGCGCAAGTGACATACGACTCATGCCTGCTCCCGGCGGCGCGGCCGCCGCCCCCACCTCATCAACTGCTGGCGCGCTGGGCGACCATCTCGAGGACATTGAACGCGAAGCCATCGTTAAAGCACTGGAGCAGACGCGTTTTAACAAGACGGCTGCCGCCAAGATATTGGGAATGTCGTTTCGCGCGTTGCGATATCGGATCAAGAAACTTGGAATCGAGTAGCCAATGATGAAATGCATTAGAATTTCCTGATACCACTATCCGGGGACTACTCGAATCATGGGTCGAAAGCTACATATTGGTGGACAGGTCAAGGCGGCCGGTTGGGAAGTGCTCGACGCGAATGCCGGGCCGATCGTTGATCACGTTGCCAATGCGCGTGACCTGAGCTTTTTCCCCGACCAGACATTCGAGCGGATTTATGCGTCGCATGTGGTAGAGCATTTCGACTACCAGGCCGAGCTACAGGCGACGCTGACGGAGTGGCATCGAGTGCTGGTTCCCGCCGGTATCCTTTACGTGAGCGTGCCGGATCTCGATATCCTCGCGCGACTGTTCCTCGATCGCCAATCGCTTTCCATTGAAGATCGCTTTCTTGTCATGAGGATGATATTCGGGGGGCACATCGACAAATACGATTATCACCTAGTTGGCTTGAACGAGGAGTTCCTGGGGCATTTCTTGCGTGTCGCGGGATTTCCTCATGTTGACCGGGTTGAGCGCTTTGGCATGTTCAATGACACCAGCAACACGCAAATGCGCGGGGTTCCCATCAGCTTGAATGTGGTTGCCACTAAAGCTGGCTGAATCTAGCTACGAACTGGCGAGCAAGAAGACCTCTGGCGTGACAGATTCTGTGATCTTTCCCATCACCGCCGGAGCGTTGAGCGCGCATGAGATCAGGCAGTGCGTCGGGAAGGATGACCCCATCATTGTCGAAGTGGGCGCCAACTGTGGACAAACCACCATCGAGATGCTGAAAGCGATGCCGCGCGCGACGATTTATGCATTCGAACCCGATCCCCGGGCAATCGCGAAGTTTCGCGCCGCAGTTACCCATCCAAACGTCTACCTGTACGAATGCGCCATCGGTGCGGTAAACGGTACCGTTGATTTTCATCAGAGTTCCGGCGGCGAGCAGCTACCCGATTACTCGCAGGGGTGGGACCAGTCTGGATCAATCCGCCGCCCCAACAGCCATCTCAAAGTGTGGCCTTGGGTGAAGTTTGAGAAGCAAATCACCGTCCCCATCATGACTCTAGATAAGTGGAGCGAGCTGCATCAGATCGCGAGAGCCGACTTCATCTGGGCCGACGTGCAAGGGGCGGAGAGCGACCTAGTCGAGGGAGCAATGCGATTCCTGCGCTCATCGCGGTACTTCTACTCGGAGTACAGCAACGAGGAATGGTACGAAGGTCAGATCACTTTGGCCGGACTGATCGAGAAGCTGCCGGACTTCAAGCTTGTCATGCGCTACCAAATGGACGCGCTCTTTCAAAATAAGCGCGAACGGCGCGATCCGTTAAGAACTACCTATCCGCCAATGCAATTTTAGACAGATTTGGGTGATATTTTGGGACTTCCTCGAGGTTCTGCTTTACGCCACGCAGTGAGCAGAAGTGCTTCGAAATTTGTCGCGAAGCGCTTTTCTTCTCTTAGGGAAGATTGTTCGAAGCGGGAGCGCAGCGAGGCCCGTAGCGATTCAAGTCTGGGCAAATCAAGTGCCAGCGCAACAGCGGTTTCGATGTACTGCTCGGACGTGGCCGCGGCCAGCTCCTGCAGATCAAGACTTCGGAGAATACTCAAGCCGCTCCGTGACACGCCATGACGGCCGTGTAGGGAAATGACGGGCAAGCCGAAGTACAGCGACTCGCAGGTGGTGGTTACACCATTGTAGGGATAGGGATCCAACGCAATATCCACACCGGCAAATTGCAGCCCATGCGGCGTGTCGCTGCGATACGGTTCGATCTCAATACGGTCGGCTGCGACTCCCAGACGCGCGAACAGACTAAGAATTTCGTCTGTGCGCTGCGGGCTGCGCATGCGAGTCAGGCGCAGGTGTGAAGTGGGTAAATTGACCAAAATTTGCGCCCAGCAATGCAGCACGGTGTCGCTGACCTTGCTGATATTGTTGAAACTGCCGAAAGTGACGAATCCAGCCTTGCCTGCCGGCAGCGGACCCGCGGCAGCCAATGTGCCGAACGGTCGAAAGCACCATTGCGAGTCCGGCAGGCGTAGCAGCCGCTCGCTATGCCAGGCGTCGGCGGCCGGTTCAGGATCGGTGATCGCGTCAGTGATGCGATAATCCATTGTCGATAGACCGGTCGAACCCGGGTAGCCGAGATAACTCGCCTGAATAGGTGCTGCGCGGCGTGCAAAAACCGACAGCCGATTGAATTCGGTGTGCCCTGCCAGATCCACGAGAATATCGATGCGATCGTTACGGATCAATTCGATCAGTGCATCATCGTTCAGGCCCGCAACATCGCGCCAGTCATCGGCATACGCACGCAGGCGCTGCGTCACCGCATCTTGATGGGGTGAAGTGCTATAAAAAACATACTTGAAAGCCTTCCAGTCGCGGGCGCCCGCGAGCGGTTCAAAAAAATGCGCCACGGAGTGCGTCCGAAAGTCGCCGGAAACGAATCCAACGCGCACCACCTCCGGGAGCTCGGCGCCGGATACTGGCGGCGCGTCCTCAGGGTGTTGCAGCCCGAACCGCGCCCCCCAATCGTGGGTAGCCGCACTAATCTCTTCGGGGCTGAGTCGATCTGAATTGTGCAACGCCCAGAGGTGAGTGGACTGGGCCTGAAGGTACGCTGGATTGAGGTTGCAAGCCGCGCGCAATTCCTCGATTGCCGAATCGACATACCCACGCCAAAGATGATTCAACCCGAGGTTATAACGGACTACCGGATCGCTTGGCTGAAGGTTGCGTGCATGCTCATAGTGGCGTACCGCAGTGTCGAGGTCGCCCAGCTCGCTCGCGACATTGCCGAGCATGAAAAACGGCACGTGAGAATTTGGTTCAAGTTGCGCAGCGGCCTCAAAAAAGGGTTGCGCCGCCGCCACCCCGTGTTCCTGCCGCTGTCGCAGACCTTCGTTGATGAGTTCACTCGCCGTGGGTGGCGGAGCGGGAGCCGAGGCGACCGGAGTCGCGGCATCCACTGCCGGCCGTGGAGCATCACCCGCCGCGCCCCCCTTGAATGCCGACCAGAGCCCGCGTAACAGCTGTGCGAGTCTGCCGCCTGGATTGCGCTCGCTGTTCATTGGATACGCATTGCGCACTTTCGCGAACTGGAGCACAAGGGTAAATCGCCCGAATATGTAATAGTCATGCCAATTGAATCGGCGACGCGGGGGCTAGTACAGCGACCATGGTGTTGTAAACTGCATTTAACTTATTTCGAAACGATAGTTTCGTCTGTTTTGGCTATGGAAGTACAACAATGATTTTCAAATGGTTGGACGCGAGCAAGGCGGTCGAGTTTGGCACGATGCTAGCCGACCAATTGGCGCCTTCCGGAGCATCTGAGACGCTGAATAGCGGCGAAACGAAGCCTCACACATTAGTCTCGGCGCTCCACAAGACCCTTGCGCGGGCCGGGCACGATGTACGCGCCACGGACTTGAATTTCTATAAGAGGGCAAAGCTCGCCAACTCCTTCAAATGGCGACTGATGGAAAACGGCGTTGAACGGGCAACAGCCGACGAGATCACCCAGACGCTAGTGCTGAATCTGTCAGTGATGGTGTCAGCGGACAAAGGCGATCCATCGGGAACCGCTCAAGTGGATGAGACGCAGAGTGATCGCCCCCTCGGCAATAACGTCAAGCATCTGCTTGCTCAAGGCAACAAATGCATGCAGCAAGGCGCTGACATCGAGGCGATCGGCATTTTCGAACGCTTGCTGGAAATCGATCCTCATCATGCTGTTGCGCTCAACAATCTGGGAACCGCGCTGTCGAAACTGAGCCGATATCACGAAGCGGAGAAATATTTTCGGGCGGCCATCAAGCAAAGTCCAGATTATGCAGACGCATATAGCAATCTCGGTACGCTCTCTCGATGCCGGGGGTACTTCGACGATAGCGAGAAGTCGCTGCGAAGCGCGCTGAAGTTAAATCCCAGCCACGCCGAAGCAAGGATCAATCTTGGGACTACCTTGGTTCTGTTGAATCGAATTCGCGAGGCCAAGGGTTACTTCAGCAAGGCTTTGAAGGGCCGGCCCCGCAGTGCGGAGGCACTGCTTGGTATGGGACAAATCGCGAGTATGGAGGGTCGGTTCGAGGAATCGGAAAAGTTCTTGCGGCGGGCCATTCTAGTGAGTCCGAAAATGCCGGCCGCGTGGGCCGCCCTCGCCGGCCTGCGCAAGATGACAACTTTCGACGAAGTATGGCTGCGAAGTGTCGAGGAGATCGTGGCGAGCGGAGTTCCGCCGATGGAAGCAGCGATCCTGCACTTTGCCATGGGGAAATATCATGACGATACGGGGCAGTTTGCACAGGCATTTGGACACTACCTGGACGCCAACGAACTGTTGAAGCCGATCGCCGGTCACTACGATCGAGCGGCCCGCACGGCGTTTGTGGACAAGCTGATGCGCGTTCATTCCCGTGAGAAGATGCTTGCCGCAGGGAAAGGCGGCTCCGATTCAAAGAAGCCGGTTTTCGTGGTGGGTATGGCGCGTTCTGGCACATCGCTGGCCGAGCAAATCATCGCCTCCCATCCAATGGCAGAAGGAGCGGGGGAGCTAGACTATTGGGGTAAAGCCGTGCACGAACGTCGCGAGTCGATATTGCAGGGGCAGATCCCAATGAACCAGGCGGACACGAAGCATCTGGCCGACGGCTATCTGCACACGCTGGAGAAGCTGTCCTCCACCGCATTACGGGTGGTCGACAAGGCACCGCTCAATTTCGACCATATCGGCACTATTCATTCAATATTCCCAAACGCCCGCATCATTTACATGCAGCGTGATCCCATTGACACCTGCTTATCCTGTTATTTTCAGAACCTCTCGCCGGTACACGGCTTCGCCGCAGATCTGTCGGACCTCGCGCACTACTACCGGGAGCATCATCGCCTCATGAATCACTGGCGCACCGTGCTCCCTCCAGGATCTATTTTGGAGGTGCCCTACGAGGCGCTCGTGGCAGATCAGGATGCTTGGACTCGAAGAATCCTGGACTTTATCGAGTTGGATTGGGATGCGCGATGCCTGGACTTCCAGTCGACGGACCGCCCAATCCTGACCGCAAGCTTCTGGCAGGCGCGCCAAAAAATATTCAAAACGTCGGTGGGTCGTTGGCGCAATTACGAGAAATTCATTGAGCCGCTATTAAGCTTAAAGACCATGCATTCTTGAACTTAGCTTGACGATCCGGCGCCATCGTCGGGCGTCACCGCCCGCGCCGACGGAGTGACAATAAATGTCACACAGCGACCGACGACGTCCGAAATGCCTCCAAAAGCAGACGGATCTATGTCAACTTCTGGAATATATGCTGTTGAAATTAACTTTTAAATCAAGAACTTGATTACGGATGTAGTCGGCTGGCATGAGGCTTGCTGACCCTTCAATCACCGGCGTGGGCCGTTGTTCAAATTAGCGCTCATATTCCATTCAGGAGTTTTTAAAATGCTCAAGCAAGTCCAAAAAGGCTTCACCCTCATCGAATTGATGATCGTGGTGGCCATCATCGGAATCCTGGCGGCCA
>JBBRQO010000056.1:0-16913 GCA_038226325.1 Steroidobacterales bacterium
CGAGACTTGCCGCCCGAATTCGCAGCGAACTGTCTGCAGATGACAAGGAAGCAGCGGGCCGAGAATGGATCATTCAGCGGTGCATCAACGCGTTTCGCAACGAGTATCAGGACTGGCCCGGCTATTGCGAGCGGCTCATGACCCGCGATGAAATGATGGTCGCCCTCAAAGAATGTGAAACGCGCTGGCCTGAGTATGAATTTCGCGGCCACAACGTGCCGAATCAGCGGCCGGGTAACGATAAGCCGCGGCTCGTACGCTGACACCGGACAGAATTGTCATGAATATCGAGATCGACACCGACAAGGTTGACCAAGCCGTGCTCGCGCTCTTGTATCTCGGCCTGCATGATCGGCACCGCGCCTGGAAGGGCCTTGACTGGGACGCCATGGATCGATTGCACGAGAAGGGCTACATCAGCGATCCGGTCGGATCGGCGAAGTCGGTGCTCTTTACCGAAGAGGGGTTGCGCGAGGCGGCTCGATGCTTGAGTACGCTGTTTGCGCGGCAAAGCGGAACTTAAGCGTGCCGAAGAAATCTTTTGCGAACGCATTGCCCGTCAAGAAATCCAGCAAAGGCGACGGGCATCAGTGGCAATTCCCCACGCGGATCCGCCCAAAGTCTTTTAGTTGGAAGTCCTCGCGTCTGGCGGTACAGCGCATCAAAGAAGCGGTGACCGAAATTAAGAGTGTGGCGCGCAAGGATCCGGTGTGCGCAGCCGAAGGCGCCGTGCGGCTCATCGAAAGACTCTCGCCCGCACTCGAACACGTCGACTCATCGTCGGGATCGCTGGGTAGCGCCGTCAACACCGCGATCGAGGAGATGGTGCCTCTCATTGCCGCGGCACCGGTGACTCCAACGGTGCGGGAGATGTGGCTGGAGCGGCTTTTCACCGCCCACGCCGAAGATGGAGTGCCCTATATTGAGACGCTGGCCGATTATTGGGGGGAACTATGCGTCACGAAAGAAATCGCGAGCCGCTGGGCCGACCAGTTGATCGGAATCACCAGCATGGCCTTGAGCCCGGACAAGAGCCTTCGAGGTCATTTCCATGGGGCCACCGCATGCCTAGCCGTCCTATTGCGCGCTGAGCGGTACTCCGAGCTCTTCCAAGTGCTTGGAACCAACGACTTCTGGCACTATAAATGCTGGGCAGTGAAAGCCTTGGCGGCGCAGGGCAAGGGCGCCGAGGCGATTCGCATGGCCGAATCTTGTCGTGGCCCGTGGACCAGCGACACATCGGTCAACCGCCTCTGTGAGCAGATCCTGCTGTCGTCAGGCTTGGTCGACGAGGCGTACCGTCGATATGGCCTCTATGCGCATCGAGCTGGAACGTATCTGGCGACATTTCGCGCGGTGAGTAAACGCTATCCGACGATAGAGCCTGCGAGAATTCTCGCTGATTTGGTTGAAGCTTCCCCCGGGGATGAGGGAAAGTGGTTCGCCACCGCGAAAGAGGTGGGGCTGTACGAGCTCGCGCTCAATTTGGTGCGATCGTCACCCTGCGATCCAAAGACCCTCGCACGCGCGGCTCGCGACTTTGCTGAGAAGGAGCCACTATTCGCGCGCGGGTCGGGCCTCGCTGCATTGCATTGGTTGGTTCGGGGTCACGGCTACGAAATCACGTCGCTCGATGTTTGGGGCGCTTACCACAGCACCCTGAAGGCGGCGGAGCAGCTTTCCGCTGTCAACGAAACGAAGGACACCATTCGAAATCTCATCACCAGCGAGGCCGCCGGCGGCTTCGTCCGGCAAACTCTTGGTCGGGAACTGGGACTGTCCTGATATGCAGCCTCAATACTCCTCACTGCTCCAGGCGGCGACATCGCGGGCCGAGACGGCATCGGGTGAGCGCCTGAGTGCCCGTGCGGTGTGCAGGATCGCACTGACCGCATGCGGATGGGCCGCGAGCCGCCTGCGCATCGTCAGCAGATCCCGTTCGGCCTTCGGCGTGATGTCGCTGCCGTTCAAGAGCTCCAGTTCGAGTTCGGTTTGTCGTCGGATCAGCGCGACAGTTTCATCGATCGTATCCACAAAGCACCTCGTTGAACGCCTCAGGCGTCTTAGGGTTGAAGGGAACGGACTGGTTTCTTGGTTCGTTTCGAGACGGATTTCTTGCGCTTTCGGACCACTCGTGGCGGCGACTGGGCCGTGTTCGCGGTCCGCAATCGCATTTCGAGCTGCTCGCGGACGGCCGTTGCAGTTTTCAATTCTGAGCGCACGCCCTGCAGTTCCTGGCGCAAGGTATCGCGCTCGGACTGCAGCTGGGTTACTTCGCGGGTGAGATCCTTCAAATGCCGCTCTTGTTCTTTAGCACTCTGACGGACGCGATCGACTTCGGTGAGCCAGCGGCTCTCGGCGGCTTCGTTGCGCTCCTCGAGCTTCGTGCGCTCGGCCTGGTGGGCCGCGTTCGCGGCATCAAGCTTGCCGCGAAGGGTTTCTGCTTGGGCCTCGGCGGATTCCATGCGACTGCGTAGCCGGATCGATTCGGCATCCCGATCGGCGAGCGAGGCCTCCAGCCGCTCTGCGCGCTGGTTGGCGGCCAATAATTGGTCCTTGGCGAGCCCGATGCTCTCCTGAAGGCCGGCGGCGCGCGCGGCGAGGGCGGATTCACGTTCGCTTAGCTCCGTAGCAGCCGCGCTGAGGGCCTGTTCCCGCGCCGCCACCTCGCTCTCTCGGGCGGTGATCGAGCCCCGGAGCGTGTCCTGCGCGCCTTCCAAGGCCTCATTCCAGAGCGTCAGCAACGCCTGCGCGGTGCGCTCCGGGAGTTGGGGAAATTCTCGGCCGGGGATGTCCCGGAGGCGCGCACCCAATTTCAGCCACCAGGCATCGAGGTGTTCATTGATGGTGTTGGGGGAGCCACGCCCCAACCGCATGCGCACCCGATCGATGGTGGGGCGATTGCCTTCGAGGAGCAGTTCGTCGGCAGCGCGGAAGACATCCGCCTGGCCGATGCGCGGTGAGCGACGCACGGGAGTGGCTGCCGTATCGAGGCCTTCGTCATCCTCCCCATCGCTCGCCACGAGGTGCTCCAAATCACTGGTCATTGCGCGCCCTGCCCTTCGCCTACTCTACTCGTGATAAAGTATGATTATCGAGAATAGAGTTGCATATCTGTTTTATATAAATCATATTCTATCTTAAATGTGCCTAAGATGCGATCTCGAGCAACCGTCTTGCGTGCGCCTACGGCCCTGGTGCTGCATTCGACGGCGCGCGCACTTGATCCGCATCGGCTCCACGATGAGACCGAAGAGGCGGTCCGCGCCCTCTTCGAAGAAGGCGAAGCGGCGAATACCTCGCGCTCCTACGCGAGTGCGCTCAAATATTGGGCGGCGTGGTACCGCTTGCGCTATCGATTAACGCTGCAATTGCCGGTGCCCGTGCCTGCGGTGGTGCAATTTATCGTCGATCACGTCGAACGCACCACGAAACAAGGAACGCTCACGCATGCGTTGCCGGCGGCGCTCGATCGGTTGCTGGTCGAGGGCGGGTTTAAAGGCGCCTCGGGTGCGTTGGCCCTCAACACCGTGGTCCACCGCATCTCCGTCCTCTCCAAAGCCCATCAGTTGCGCGACTTCGCCAACCCCGCGCGCGATCCCGCCGTCCAGGAGCTGCTGCGCCGTGTGCGCCGCGCATACGCCTCGCGCGGCGTGCACCCCACGCGCAAAACCGCACTCACCAAAGACCCTCTCGAGGCGATGCTCGCCACCTGCACCGATGGCCTGATTGGCGTGCGCGATCGTGCCCTGCTCATTTTCTGCTGGGCCAGCGGCGGCCGCCGACGCTCCGAAGTCAGTGCCGCGGTGATGGAAAATCTCGTCAAAGTCGATGACCGAACATACCTCTATCACCTGGGGCATTCGAAGACCGATCAGCTGGGCGCTGAGCTGAATAACAACGCCGAGAAACCCGTGGCGGGCAAGGCGGCCGATGCGCTTACGGCGTGGCTCGAGGCCTCGCAGATCCTCACGGGGCCGATATTTAGGAGAATTCGCGGCGCCGCCACCGTATCCGAACCGCTGTCAGGGGAGGCCGTGGCGTTGAACGTGAAACGTCGTGCACAGCTCGCCGGACTTCAGGGAGATTTTGGCGCGCATTCGTTGCGCTCAGGCTTTGTCACCGAAGCCGGCCGACAAAATGTGCCCCTCGGCGACACGATGGCCATGACCGGCCATCGATCGATTCAGACGGTGATGCGGTATTTTCAGACGGGCGCAATCTCTAAAACGCGAGCGGCCCGGTTACTGGGCGATGATGTCCCGAACGACGGAGGAACCCCAAATCCTGTGGGACTTTAGTGACGTTTGTTTAAGTTTACCCTCAGACTGGCCGTACTTCGATAGTGAGGTGTGAGAGCGAGCGGAATCGCGACAGCTTCGCGCGATAATAATCTGCGCCTCGCGCCTCACGAGTATCTACACACACGATCGCGCCCAAGTGACCCGGGCCTAAGCGCCAGAGATGAAGATCGGCGACGCGATCACCATCCCCTTCAATAGCTTGCTTGAGGTTATCCGCCATGCGCCGATCCGGATTCATGTCGAGCAAAATCGCGCCGGTATCCCGGATCAGGCCATAGGACCAACTGGCGATCACGCAAGCGCCAATAATGCCGGCGAGAGGGTCCATCCATAGCCAACCGAACGCCCTGGCGAGTAGCAGCCCAACAATGACCAGGACCGACACGGCCGCGTCTGCGACCACATGAATGACCGCGGCGCGCATATTGTTATCGCGGTGCGCATTGCCGTGCGCATGCTCGTGCTCCTCAAAGGGCACGGAATATTCATTATCGGCAATCCGTACATGGGCCACAAAGGCATGGGGTTCCGGAATTTCCTCGAGGGATTCGAGATAGTTGCCCCGATCAACAAAGCTAAATGGCTGACGGGTACCGTCGGGTCGAACGGTGTCGACTAAGCTTGTGTGGGCGGCAAGAGTCGGACCTGTTTCGGCTCGCAGGCGAAAGCGCGGCGGCACGCCCTCCTCAAACACCTCGAGTAAGAGAGTGCCAGTTGGCGTTGTGATGCGGTGCTCCTCGTCGTGGTTCTCGCCGTGGCCTTGGCTGTGACCATGACTGTGACCGTGGTCGCCGCCGCTCAAGAGCCACGCACTCACGACGTTCACGGCCAATCCTAAGCAGGCGATCGGGATCGCCTCCGCGAAATGGATGGGCACCGGAGAAAAAATGCGCGTCACGGACTCGTAGCCGATCAGAATCGCGATCATCGCGAGGATGATGGCGCTCGTGAATCCGGCGAGATCACCGAGTTTGCCGGTTCCAAAGCTAAACCGGGCATCGTTGGCATGCGCACGAGAGTAGGTGTAGGCAAGCGCAGCAAGCAGAAGCGCCCCGGCGTGCGTGCTCATATGCAAGCCGTCCGCCACCAGGGCGATGGAGCCGAAGAGGAGTCCGCCGACGATTTCGGCGACCATCATGATTCCGCAAAGCCAAATCACCGCCCAGGTCTTGCGTTCGCTCTTCTCGTGTCCCGGCGCCAAAAAGATGTGCGAGTGTGCAGCGTAGGATTCGCGTACAGCTGTATCAGTCATGGAGGACTCACTTAAGATAGGTGCGAACCACATCGAGCAACTGCTCGGCGGCATCACTGTTGAGTGCTTTCGGATGCTTCTCGGCATCCACCAGATGAGTGAGGACATGCTCCTCAACGACCTCCGCCATGAGCCCCGCCATCGCGCCGCGTGTGCCTGCAATGAGATGCATGACTTGATCGCATCCGACCTCGTTATCAAGGGCGCGCTCTATAGCCTCAACTTGGCCACGGATTCGGCGCACTCTAGCAAGCAGCTTTTGTTTTTGACGGATCGTATGTGACATGCGAATACGATAGCATACCTACCCTACCTATTAGTAGGTTATAGAGCGGGGCAAAAAGGCTACGCATTTGATTCCGGGGTTCTGAGGTCCCGCTAGTCGGTTAGACGTGTAGTATTGCGCATGGATGACGCTGCCATTTCCCCGGTTCCGAAGCTGCGACTCGCCGCAGCCTTTAATCGCAACTGCCGATGCCTAATCGTGGAGGAGCCAGCCCTCGCCAGCGAGCTACAGGCGGCGCTCTCAATACAGGGCGCAATGACGCCAGCCTCAGACTTGCCGGGTTCGATGATGTCCGCCACGGCTGTGTTCTTAAGCCCCGAGGATGTGCAACAGTTGCACGCTGCAATCCACGCAATAGAGCGCGTCATCGCGATGCCGTCCTACCAGGAAAAGGTACTGAGCTGGGCCGATCCGATTGCGCGGCTTGATCGAGGTGGGCACGGAGTGTGTATGGGTTACGACTTCCATCTGGATGTATCGGGGCCCCGGCTCATCGAAGTTAATACGAATGCAGGAGGCCTTTTGCTCAACGGCGTGCTGGCTCGTGCCGCGAGAGCGTGCTGTTCGGAAGCGCAGTCCATGTCCGTTGGGTGCGATGACCATGCCCAACTCGATCGGCTCATCCTCGAGATGTTTCGCAGCGAGTGGCAGGCGCAGCGGGGCAGCGTGCCGCTTAGATCGATTGCGATTGTCGATGATCAGCCAGAATCTCAGTATCTGGCCATGGAATTTCGACTATTCGCCGAACTATTCAAGCGTCATGGGTGGCAGGCAATGATCGCGGATGCAGCCGCGGTGGTCCTGCACGGCTCAGAACTGACCGTCGGTGATAACCGCATTGACCTCATCTATAATCGATTAACCGATTTTCCCTTAAGCGAACCATCACACGCGGCACTGCGTGAGGCTTTCACAAGTGGAGCGGCGGTCGTCACGCCAAACCCAAGAACCTATGCGTTGTATGCAGACAAGCGCAACCTCACCGTGCTTTCCGATCGAGCTTTCTTGAATTCCCTCGATCTGCCCTCCGCCACGATCGATACCCTCGCGCGATGCGTTCCGCAGAGCTTGCTAGCGACGCCTGAGTTAGCGCCCCAATTGTGGACCGACCGGCGTCGCTGGTTTTTTAAACCCGTCATGGGGTTTGGTGGCCGCGGCGCCTATCGCGGCGATAAGCTCACCAAGCGTGTATTCGAATCGATTGCGCAAGGCGGATACATCGCCCAAGCGCGCGTGGATCCCGCGACGCGCGCGAATCCCGAGCGCGATTCGCAGCCCCTCAAGTACGATATTCGCTGCTACGTCTATCGCAGCGAGATTCAACTCATCGCCGCTCGCCTCTATCAAGGACAGACGACGAATTTCCGGACTCCGGGCGGGGGTTTCGCGCCGGTGTTTTATGCAAAAACCATTGCGTGAAGCACGCTCTATGGAGCCCACGGCTCATTGTTGCGCTATAGCGTAATAAACGGCTCAAATGGGGGATGCGAATTTGTTGGTTTCTACGTACGTTAGCGAACGGACAACACCCTAGGAAAAGCTGCATGCTAACCGCTCGCCAAATGCATAGCGGAAATTGCCGCCGTGTCCACTGGCGCGGTGTAACTCGCGGAGCTGTACCGCATAGCAACTTACGGAGCCGGGCGCATGGCGCACGCTATCAAAGGTATTGCATTGACCGACGCGGTGGAAAAACGTGAATCCCGCGCCTCGGTTCCGATTCCGGTAGTGGCGCTCGGATTAGCCTTAAGCTTATTTTTTGCATTTTCCTTTGTGCTTTGCGTCTTCAGCTATCTGGTGGCGCCGACCTGGCCCATTTCCCACGCTATGCTCGCCATGATGTTGCCGGGCTTTGTGCTGCTGAGTACCCCGAACTTCATCCTGGGACTCATCGAGAGTCTTGTCTGGGGCTGGTATATCGTCCTTATATTCGGCCCGCTGTATAACTTCTTTGCCGCACGCACTCGGTAGGCTATTCGCTGCGGCTACGCCTCGCTCAAGGCCGCAATGATGGGGCAGGCGGCAGAAGAATTGGCCTCCTCACAGTCGTGTACGCGCTGCGCAAGTACACCTTCCATGCGCTCAAGATCACCGATTTTCTCGCGTATGCTCTTAAGCCGCGAATTCGCCACGGTGCGAATTGCCCGTCGATTGCCCCCCTCTTCAAGCTTCAGCAGTTCGCGAATCTCATCGAGCGTGAACCCTAGGTTTTGGGACTTCTTGATGAAGCGAATGCGATTAATGAGTTCCGCAGGATAGCGGCGCACCGCGCCGGCGCCTGAGGGAATGGGTAGTAAGCGGCGCCTTTGGTAATAGCGCACCGTTTCAACGCCCACTTGAGAGGCGCTAGCGAGGCCGCCGATGGTCAGCGCGGCAGGGACGCGGATAAGTGCGCGGCTATTTAAGTTAATTTCAGACATTCGACTTGACTCCGTACCTAGGTACAGAGCTTAAGGTGTGGGCTACGTGGATTACAACTCTTGTAGGTGAATCATGAACGCTGTTGCTCAGAAAGCTTGCTGCTGCGGGCCGGTCCCCCGCGGCCAAGAGGCAGTAAGCCAATCTAAAGACCCGGTGTGCGGCATGAGTGTCGATCCGGCCACTGCTAAGCACCAGGCGGACTATCACGGGCAGACGTACTATTTTTGCTCCGCGGGATGCAAAACTAAATTTGTTGCCAATCCGGATCAGTATTTAAAGGCGGCCGCCGTGCCGGCGGCCGTCAAAGCCGCACCGAGCGCGCCGGTAGCTCAAGGCACCATCTATACCTGCCCGATGCACCCGCAGATTCGGCGGAGCGCTCCCGGCAGTTGCCCCATCTGCGGTATGGCGCTTGAGCCGGAGGGCATTCCGGAGGCGGAGGGGTCCAGTCCGGAACTAAAAAACATGACCCGCCGCTTTGTCATCGGCGCCGTTCTGGCAGCCCCGATATTTGTATTAGAGATGGGCGGTCATTGGGCAGCGCTTAATCTTAATCGGTGGGTCTCGATGAGCGCCTCGATGTGGATTCAGTTCGTACTGGCCACGCCCATTGTGATCTGGTGCGCCTGGCCCTTCTTTCAGCGCGCGTGGACTTCGGTTTTGAATCGCTCACCCAATATGTTCACGTTGATTGCCTTAGGAGTCGGTGCGGCCTATTTGTATAGTCTCGTCGCGACATTTGCCCCAGGGATGTTCCCCGAAGCTCTTAAGCAGGACGGTCTGATCCCGGTCTACTACGAAGCCGCCGCGATCGTCACGGTTCTGGTGTTATTAGGCCAGGTGCTCGAGCTGCGCGCTCGCGAAAAAACCGGTGGGGCCATTCGAGCGCTTTTGAAATTAGCGCCCAAGACCGCGCGGCGCATTCGCGCCGATGGGACTGATGAGGAAGTCGCGCTCGATCAAATCCATGTCGGTGACCGCTTAAGAGTGCGCCCGGGTGAGGCGGTACCGGTGGATGGGTCGGTGGCGGAGGGTCAAAGCTCCGTCGATGAATCGATGGTGACCGGGGAGTCGATGCCGGTTGAGAAGGCAGTGAGCGCCAAGGTCATCGGTGGCACGATCAACGGCACCGGCGGCCTAATCATCACCGCAGAGAAGATCGGCGCGGACACGGTATTGTCGCGCATCGTGACCATGGTCGCCGAGGCGCAGCGCAGTCGGGCACCCATTCAGCGCATGGTCGATAAAGTATCGGCTTGGTTCGTTCCTGCCGTCATGCTCTCGGCGATCATTGCATTTGTCGCCTGGATGATCTTTGCACCGGCGCCGGCGTTGGGTTTGGCGGTCGTGGCCGCGGTCTCTGTGCTCATCATCGCCTGCCCCTGCGCGCTGGGTCTCGCAACTCCGATGTCAATCATGGTGGGGGTCGGCAAGGGCGCGGGTGCCGGCGTGCTGATCAAGAATGCCGAGGCGCTGGAGCGCTTTGAAAAGGTTGATACGTTGGTAATCGACAAGACGGGCACTCTAACGGAAGGAAAACCGCGGGTAACGGCTGTGGTGCCCGCAGCCGGTTTTGACGAATCCGCAGTGCTCTCCTTCGGCGCAAGCTTGGAGAAATCAAGCGAACATCCCTTAGCCGCGGCGATTCTTGCCGCTGCCAACGAACGGAAGCTAGCCTTGCAAGAAGTCACGAGCTTTGCCTCCGTCACCGGCAAAGGGGTCACTGGCACGATCGGCGGTCGGCGCGTCGCGGTGGGCAACGCCGCGTTGCTCAAAGATCTTCAAGTCAATAGCGCCGAGCTCGAAGCGCGTGCAGACAGTTTACGCACCGAAGGTGCCACCGCGATGCTTGTAGCGGTAGATGACAAGCCCGCGGGCATCATCGCCGTGGCTGATCCGATTAAAGCGACCACGATGGCGGCACTCGAGGCACTACGCAGCGAAGGCCTGCGCATCGTGATGCTCACCGGAGATAATCGCACCACGGCGCAAGCGGTTGCCACGAAGCTCAAGATCACCGAAGTGGAAGCGGACGTCTTACCCGATCAAAAGAACGCCGTGGTGCGGCGTTTGAAGAGCGAAGGCCGCGTGGTTGCGATGGCGGGGGACGGCGTCAATGATGCGCCGGCACTCGCCGAGGCCGATGTCGGCATCGCCATGGGCACCGGGACCGATGTCGCCATGCAAAGTGCGAGCCTCACGCTAGTGAAGGGAGACCTCGCGGGTATCGCGCGCGGCCGGGCTTTAAGTCGTGCCACCATGCGCAACATCCGCGAAAATCTCATTCTCGCATTCGTCTACAACATAGTGGGCGTACCGATCGCGGCGGGCGCCTTGTATCCCGCGTTTGGATTGCTTTTAAGTCCTGTGATCGCCGCTGCCGCCATGAGTTTAAGCTCCGTATCGGTGATCGGTAATGCGCTGAGGCTTCGGACCGCGCGGATCTGACTTCGGAGAGGATTGCATGTTGATTCAGCCGATCGATTATTTGCTGCTCGTTTGGTTTGCCCTGGCGTTCGGCTCCGCGCTCTACGTCGGTATCGACCAATATCGGAATAATCCAGAGCCCACGGTGATGAAGTGGGGTTTTATATTGATCACGCTCTACATGGGACCCTTGGGCCTATTGCTGTATGTGCTCGCCGACAAGGAGCCGCGTCCGGGAGAGCACGAGGAATTCATCAAGCCGCTCTGGAAACAGGGTGCAGGTTCGACCATTCACTGCGTCGCCGGCGATGCCACGGGGATCATTTTAGCCGCCGTTATCACCGCCTCATTGGGCTTACCGATGTGGATCGACCTCATCGTCGAGTATCTCGCAGGTTTTGGCTTTGGGCTCTTCATCTTTCAGTCCCTCTTCATGAAATCGATGATGGGCGGCACGTACCTGGAAAACGTGCGCAAAAGCTTTGTCCCGGAGTTCATCAGCATGAATTTCATGATGGCCGGCATGGCGCCGATCATGAGTTTCTTGATGATGGGACGTGACATGCGGGCGATGGACCCGACAGAGTTGGTGTTTTGGGGCGTGATGTCGGTCGGTGTCAGCTCGGGCTTTATCACCGCATACCCCGTCAATGTATGGATGGTATTGAAGTCCTTGAAGCACGGTCTGATGACGGACCGAAATTCCTCGAAGAGCGCAGAGAATGCCAAGGCTGCACCTGAGAAGCATTCGGTCCATGACAAGCCGCCCGGCTCGATGCCTGCGAAAACTCAAAGCGGAAAAGGCCATGAAGGCCACGACATGAATATGAAATCCGATGTCACTCGGCCGCAGCTCCTCGCGATCGGCGGAGTCTCAATGCTCGCGCTGCTCACAGGTCTCATTGCCCCTGGTAATTGGGTGAATTTGCGGCTATCGGCGCACGAGGTTGGAGGAGCCATCATGCCTCCAGGCATGCATATGGACCGAGATACGCCGGCGGAAGCCATGCGTGATATGGCGGCAATCAATCCGCGCGAGGTAACCGCTCGCTACGATTTAAACGCGCACGGCGATCAGGAGCTTAAGGCCCGGCTCGAGGACGGCGTCAAGGTGTTTGAACTGCAAACCTCCGTCATTCGCTGGACGATTTTGCCCGGCGTCACGGTGGATGCCTATGCGTTCAACGGCCAGGTGCCAGGGCCGCGCCTGCACCTGACCCAAGGGGACCGGGTGCGCATCGAGGTGACCAATCACCTGCCGGAAAGCACCACAGTGCATTGGCATGGACTGATCCTGCCGAACATCATGGACGGACCTGCCAAGGTCACCCAGGAGCCGATCGCGACGGGGACAAAGTATCGCTACGAATTTACGGTGACGCAGTCCGGTACCTACCTCTATCACTCGCACGATCACGTGGATCGCCAGCAGGCTTTGGGCCTCTATGGCGCGCTGATCATCGATCCGATGGAGCCGGACTCAAGCCTCAACGCCGATCATGAATACACCGTTCAGCTGCAGGAATGGCTGATGCGCGAAGGCCTGACGTACCCCGCAATGCCGATGGATGGGGCGCAGCCGAATTACTTCACCATCAACGGGCGTGCGTATCCCGCCACCGACACCATTCCTATGAAGCTTGGTGAGACCCTCAAAGTTCGCTTCATCGGCTCGAGCAATGGTTTTATTCACCCCATGCACATCCACGGGGGTCCTTTTCAAGTAGTCGCCGTGGACGGTCAAACGCTCGAACCGACGGCCCGCTACTTTGCCGACACAGTGAATGTCGCCCCCGGTCAGCGCTACGATGTGATCTGGAAAGCGCTCGAGCGGGGCAAGTGGTTGATCCACTGCCACATCGGCCACCATACCTCGAACAACAATGTCGAGACTCAAGGTGGTGGGGGACTCATGATGATCATTGAGGTAAAATAGCGGCTTAAGGCTAACGCTTAAGGCTATGAAGACCCTCCACACTCCCCGGCTCTCTCGACTTCGGTGCCTGCCGGCGCTGTGGTGGGTGTTCGCGTGGGCGATGTTGGCTATCCAAGGGGTGGCGAGTGCCACACCACAGTGTGAGGTGGGAGACACGGCATCGAGCATGGAGTCCTCCATGACGGACATGGTCGATCACTCCTCTATGCAAATGGGTACGCTATCCGATGCACACCGTTCAGCGGATTGCCAGCACTGCGGCTCGCACAGCCACCGCAACAGCTGCGCAAGTTTACATAGCTGCAATGCCCAGCTCGCGGTCCTCATAACGCCCTGCGCAACACCCAGCTTTGGCCAACTGACGATGGTTCTCCTGCCGGCAGCGCTCCCGCGCCCGTCGACGCTTGCTTTCGATCCGCCTCTAAGACCTCCACCCGCTTAAACACGCCTCGCCACGCTTAGCGGTGTGGCATTAAAGGTTGTGCGGCTCGTCCTGTGCACGAGCGTTATTGGCATTGGAGCGCCTTATGAAGATTTCATCCCAGCGCGGAGCTATGCCCGACATCGCACGCCGCCGCTTGGTCCAAGGATTAACCGCGAGCGGCTTCGCCGCGGCTTCTGGCCTGTCTTTATTCTCCCGTTCGAGCCAGGCCCAAAATATGCCTGCGCCGACCGGCCCTCAAATCTTAAGCAGTACCGGGTTTGATTTGACCTTGAGCGATACGCCCATGAACTTAAGTGGTCGGGTAAGCCGCACCACCTGTGTCAACGACAGCATTCCCGCGCCCACCTTGCGTTGGCGCGAAGGAACGACTGTCACGCTCAAGGTCCATAATCAATTATCCACCTCCGCCTCCATTCACTGGCACGGGATTATCGTGCCTTTCAACATGGATGGTGTTCCCGGCATCAGTTTTCCCGGCATTGCCCCGGGTGAGACCTTCACCTATCAATTCCCAGTCCGACAGAGCGGCACCTATTGGTATCACAGTCACACCCGCTTCCAAGAGCAGACGGGTCTTTATGGGGCAATCGTCATCGAGCCCGCGGCGGGCGAACCCATCAAGTCCGATCGTGATCACGTCGTGCTGTTGAGCGACTGGACCGATGAGAACCCTGAGCATGTGTTCACGACCTTGAAGCAGATGAGTGATTTCTACAACTTTCAGATGCCTACCGCGCAAGATTTTGCGCGCGATGCGAATGCGATGGGGATCAAAGGGGCGCTCGCTAAACGCCGCATGTGGAATCAAATGCGTATGAATCCTACCGACTTAGGCGATGTCTCCGGCGCCACTTATACCTACCTCATTAACGGCGCATCGCCGAGTACCAACTGGACCGGCGTAGCCCAAGCCGGTGAGCGCGTGCGGTTACGCATAATCAATGGCTCCTCCTCAACGTTCTTCGATGTGCGCATTCCCGGCCTCAAAATGACGGTGGTGAGCGCTGACGGCCAAGCGGTAGATCCCGTGACGGTTGAGGAGATCCGCTTAGGGGTCGCGGAAACCTACGATGTGATCGTTGAACCCCAAGATGATCGGGCATACACGATTTTTGCACAGTCCATGGACCGCTCCGGCTACGCGCGTGCGACTCTTGCGCCCCGTCCCGGCATGGAAGCCGAAGTGCCCGCACTCGACCCCAAAACGTGGCTCACCATGACCGACATGGGCATGGGGCACATGGGGATGGCCGGACACGTGGCCATGCAGAGCATGCAAGGAATGCCCGGCATGGATATGAAAGGCGGGGCTGGCATGGAGGGCATGAAAGGGATGTCGATGCAGGGAATGAAAAGCCGTGACCCCAACGTCGATATGCGAATTCCGCATCCCTCGCGCGCACTCGATGATCCGGGTCCGCGGCTGCGCGGAAACGGCCGGCGCGAGCTGACCTATGCGGACTTGCACACCATTGGTGGGGCGAAAGACAAACGCGGCGCGGCGCGCGAAATCGAGCTGCGCTGTACGGGCAATATGGAGAGATTCATCTGGGGCTTCAACGGAAAGAAATTCTCCGAAGAGCCGTACATTCACTTTGATCGTGGCGAGCGTGTGCGCATCGTCTTGAGCAATGACACGATGATGGCGCATCCCATCCACTTGCACGGCATGTTTGGCGAACTCGAGACAGAGAACGGTGAGGTGCTGGTGCGTAAACACACCTTTGTCGTTCAGCCGGGCAAGCAGTTAAGTTACTTAGTCACTGCCGATAACCCCGGGCAATGGGCCTATCACTGCCATCTTTTGTATCACATGCAGGCGGGGATGTTTCGCGAAGTGGTGGTCACATGAGCACGCGTCCTTTCACCCGCTGTGTCCCGTTCGCGCTCGGCATGGCCGTTTTAACGCTTGGCGCCGGTGCTTGGGGTGAGCGAAATCCGATGCCGCCTATGTCGTCGGCGATGCCCGATTCGACCAGCCCTATGCCGATGGAGAAGCCCGATCTCAGCACGCATGCGCCGGACAAGTCGCTCGAACGGCCGGCGGCGAGCCAACAGGTCGCTCCGCCCATGATGTCAGGGATGGACATGGATGATGCTTCGATCAAGCACCGCATCTGGATCGAAAACTTGGAAGGCGTGTATGGCAATAACAACGGCGGCGCGTGGGATGCGCAAGTGTGGTTCGGAGGCGATTTTGACAAGCTCTGGCTTAAAAGCGAAGGATCGTACCTCGGCGGCAAAACCGAGGGGGCAAAAGTCGAGGCATTGTGGGCGCACGCGATTCTCCCTTTCTGGGACACACAGCTCGGGGTACGCCATGATTTTGGGCCTGCGCCTAGTCGCGAGTGGGCGGCTTTCGGCGTGCAAGGAATCACACCCTACTGGTTTGATCTCGAACTTACCGGTTATGTCGGCGAGGAGGGCCGCACTGCCGTGCGTTTGAAAGCAGAATACGATCTATTTCTCACACAGCGACTCATCCTCAAACCGGAAATCGAGCTCAATGCCTACGGTAAGCCCGATCGCGCCCGAGACATTGGCGCGGGCTTAAGCGACGGTCAGTTCGAACTGCGCTTGCGTTACGAGTTCACGCGCCGCTTCGCGCCCTATGTGGGCTACGTCTATGACCGCAAATTCGCGGGTTCCGCCACGTTGGTACGTCAGGCGGGAGATGCTGCGATTGATCATCGGACCGTTGCAGGGATCGAGTTTTTCTTTTGAAGGGACACATTTATGAAAATTATCAGCGTGGTTTTTGTCACATTGGCGGCAGCCGCATTTTTAAGTGTGCTGTTCATCTACTCGGGTTCCTACAACATCGGCGCCGATGCGCACCATTGGCCGCTGACCACTCAGCTTATTGGCATCTTGCGAGATCGGTCGATTATTAAGCATAGCGAAGAGCTGACCGTGCCGGCTTTGGCCGATTCGACTCAAGTGCTCAAAGGCGCCGGACAATACGCAGCAATGTGCGTCGGATGCCACTTAGCGCCGGGCGTTAAGGATTCGGAATTAAGGCCGGTCTTTATCCAATGCCACCTAATTTGAGCCGAACACACATTGACCCAAAGGTGGCATTTTGGGCCATAAAACACGGGGTCAAAATGAGTGCCATGCCGGCCTGGGGTGGCACACACGATGATGCCACGATTTGGAGCATGGTCGCCTTTCTGCAGAAACTGCCCGCCCTCGATGCAGCCCAGTACCAAGAGATTGTTGCCAAAGCGCCGCCCGATGAAGATATGGACATGTCAGTGAAACACTGAACACCATACATTCGATTGTTTGGGGCTACGGCATATCGCGCATTGCCAAATTCGCCGGAATGTGACAACGCTTCGGCCCGCTGAACAGCCCGTCTGAACGACCGTCCGGTTAGTTTCCGAAGTTGGCCTGCCAAAGTCGGCGATGGGGCCGTGAGCGCAAATCCACGCGGCGCCAGAAGGCAGTGCCGCGTGGCGCCGGGGCTAGGGGTGCACTTGATTTTGCTGCGATAACTCCCGGTAGGATTTCTCGATATTTATAGCGACGAGCCGGGATTTCCCCTACTAATACAATCACTTGCTGCTCTTTATTTCTGACAAGCTGTTGCGCCCCATCCCCGGAGCGTGCAATGAACCCGTGGCAAGCTACATTTTTCGGTTTGAAGCAGATCCCGCGTGAGCTGACGGCCTTTGAGATCGAGGCATTCTTCACGCTCACGGCGACCGAGCGGCAGGTCATCGAGCAACGACGGCGGCCTGCCCTGAAGCTGGGGTTGGCATTGCAGATCGGCTTTTTGCGCATGAGTGGCCGTGTCCTCGATGCCGTGCGCATCGTGCCCGCGGTCTTGTGGCGCC
>JBBRQO010000057.1:0-16820 GCA_038226325.1 Steroidobacterales bacterium
CTCCCTGCTGGCATTTAACGTCGGCATCGAAACCGGTCAAATGGCCGTGGTGCTCGTGGTCATGCCCGTCATCTATGCCCTCCGCGTAGGCGCCTTCTACCGGCGCGCCGTCATGCCATGGGGATCCGCTGCAATCGCCGCGCTGGCTCTGGTGTGGTTGATACAGCGCGCGGTGCTGTCGGGCTGACACGCCTTTCCGCCCGCCTGCGCTGCCCCGGGCTAGGTACGTCTGCGCAAGCCGGCGGGAATCAATACCACGCCGAGCAACTCAAAAATCCCATGCGCCACCAAGGCCATGAGCGCCGCGGGGATTGCCCCGGTCAATATGATGGACACGTCATTCAACGCAAGCCCGGTCACAATCGGTGCCCCGTAGCCCCCCGCCCCCACCAACGCTGCCAGAGTCGCGGTGCCAATGCTCACAATGGTCGCCGTCTTGATTCCCGCGAGTAATGTCGGACTCGCCAGCGGCAACACCACCCGGAACAGCACCTGCCGCCGGTTCAAGCCAAACGCGCGGGCATTCTCCACATGGATGGGATTCACGGCGCGTATGCCGGTGAAGGTATTGAGCACCACCGGCAGCAGACTGTACAAACACAGCGCCGCCAGCGCAGGCTTGGTGCCCACTCCAAACACCGGAATGAGAAAGCACAGCAGCGCCAGCGACGGTACTGTTTGAATCACCGCGCTCGACAGCAAAATCGCCTGGCCCGTGGCGTGAAAGCGCACGGCCGCAATCCCCAACGGGATCCCCACCAGCACCGAAAACAGCAGCGACACGCCGACCAGCCACAGATGCTCGCGCGTACGCCGCGCCACCTCCTGCCACCAACCCTCCGCTTTGCGCGCCTCCGACCCAAGAAATTGCGCGGCGATCTGGTTAAAGCCGATCTTCTGAATGTCAGCCTGTGCATTCATGTCGAGCATGGCCGTTTCGCTAATCCGGCCTTCCAATGCCAACAACGCCTGCCACTCGCGCGGATGCTCAGCGACAAAGGCTTTCCGCGCCACCCAGACTGCCTGATACACCGGAAAATAATTGTGATCATCCTTGAGCAGACGCAGGTGCAGTTTCTTGATCTTCGCGTCCGTTGAGTACACATCGATCATGTCTACCGCGTTCTGATCGATGGCCTGAAAACTCAAAGAATGCTCCATACGGCTGACTTTTTGCGTATCGAAGGCCAGGTGATAATTGTCCACCAAGCCGGGATAGCCATCCTTGCGATCCATGAACTCGTAGCTAAAGGCCGCCCTCACCCCGGTCTGAATGGGAATCAAGTCGCCGATGGTGCGCAACTGATGCTGCTCCGCGAAGCTCTCCTTCACCGCCAGCGCATAAGTGTCGTTGAAGCCCAGCGACCCGGAGATGGTCAGATCGAGCGCGCCCAATGCCGCGCGAATCTCCTCCAGCGACTTCAAATCCGGCCTCTTGAGAATCGCCTCCGCCAAGGTTCCCGTGTAGTCCGAATACACATCGATGGCGCCGCTCTTCAGCGCCTCGAATAAAATGCCGGTACTGCCCATGCCCAGCTTGCGCGTCACCGGCACAGTCGACGACGCCTCCACGGTCTGCGCTGCGATCTCTCCCAGCACGTAAGCCTCCGTAAAGATCTTGCCGCCGATCACGATGCTATCTGCGGCCGGCGCCGCGCCGGGCAGCAGCGCTGCCAGCACTATCGCCAATGCAGCCGCACCGGATATCACCTTTGGCGGCGCTATCCGACTCAGAGGCATCATTGCCCGCAGCATCCTGCTCACCCAATTCCATGTGCGCTTCATCGCACGTCAGCCGCGTCGGGAAGGGTTCGCTGCGCATTGATGAACTGCGTTACAAAAGGGCTCGCCGGCCGCAGCAGTAGATCGCCGTACGTGCCCGTCTGCACCATCCTGCCCTCGTGCAGCATGGTAATCTGTTCCGCCAGAAACACCGCTTCACCCAAATCGTGCGTGACTAATAGCACGGTCTTATTCAACCTCTGAAAAATGGATTTCAATTCCTGCTGCAGGCTGCTGCGGATCAGCGGATCCAACGCGGCCATGGGCTCATCCAACAACATCACCGCCGGGTCCATCATCGCCGCGCGCATGATGGCCACGCGCTGCTTCTGGCCGCCGCTCATTTCGCGCGGAAAACGGCCAAGAATCTCCGTGTCCAAATCCACCACCTTACGCAACTCTTCTACGCGCTCATCAATTCGCGATTTCCCCCAGCCACGCAGCTTCGCGATCAAGGCCACGTTATTCCTGGCCGTGATATGCGGGAACAGTCCGCCGTCCTGCGGTACGTAACCGATCCGATCCGCCCATTCCACCTGGGTGAACGATAGGAGCGCCTGGCCATTGATCTTGACGTAGCCCTTGTCGAAGGGAATGAGGCCGAGCGTAATGCGCAACAGCGTCGTCTTTCCCGAGCCGCTCGAGCCTATCAAGGCGTGCGTGGCGCCCTTCGGAACCATCAAGTTCACGTCGATGAGAACGGTTCTGTCCTCGAAAGTCTTGAAGATATTTTGCAATTCGAGCATGGCGATTCCGTCGACTACCCCGGGATTCCCTTGAGCCGCTAGCGTAACCCGGCTATGCAATCGAGTCGCGCTCATTGCAAGCGCACCGTAAGTATTGTAAATCTAACAATTGCACGAAAGGAGAAAAGCATGGATTTGGGAATTCGCGGACGAACGGCCATCGTCTGCGCATCGAGCCAGGGACTGGGCAAAGCCTGCGCCCGCGCGCTCGCCGAAGCCGGCGTCTCTATCGTCATCAACGGGCGTAACCGCGCGCTGCTCGACCAGACGGCCGACGAGATACGCCAGGCCACCGGCGCCGAGGTGACTCCGGTGGTTGCCGATGTCTCCACTTTCGAGGGCCAAGCCGCATTAATTGCCGCCTGCCCCGCACCGGACATTTTGATCAATAACAACGGCGGCCCGCCGTTTCGCGACTTTCGCGAATTGGATCGTCAGGCCATGCTCAGCGGCGTTACGATGAACATGGTCACGCCCATCGAACTCATTCAAAAAGTCGTCGAGCCCATGGCCGCCCGCGGCTTCGGCCGCATCGTGAACATCACCTCCATCAGTGTGAAGATGCCCGTTGCCGGGCTGGACCTGTCGAGCGCGGCGCGCGCCGGCCTCACCGCCTTCCTCGCGGGCGTCGCGCGCAAGATCGCGGACAAGAACATCACCATCAATAATCTACTGCCGGGAAATTTCGACACCCAGCGCCTGCGCAATGGCTTCGCAGTCGCCGCCAAACAAACGGGGCAGGCGGAGTCGCTCGTGGCTGCGCAAGCCATGGCGGAGATCCCCGCCAAACGCTTCGGCACACCCGCCGAGTTCGGCCAAACCTGCGCCTTTTTGTGCAGCATCCATGCCGCCTACATCACCGGCCAGAATATTCTGTTGGACGGCGGAGTCTATCCCGCCGCTTTTTGAGGAGCACCCATGTCGAGTGAAGGGAATCACACCGTCGTTACTTTGCGGGCCGGCCGCTTCAAGGGCTGCGCCGGCGTAGTCATATCTGCAGCGCTCACCAGTATCCTGGTAGCTGCCTCTGCCATCGCGGCGACCGCCGCCGCGCCGCCCGGCGGCCCCGGCGCGCCCGCCACGGCGCTGCGCCCGGTCACTCAGCTTTCTGTTCGATCAGCTCGGGATGCGACTCGCTCAATGAGTCGCGGCACCGTCGCTTACAGCGCAGCCATCTCCTGTGCGGTGAGCATCCGCCACTGACCTTTGCCCAGTTCGCCCAAGGCCAGCGAACCGATCGCCACCCGTACCAAGCGCAACACCGACACATCCAAGGCCTCGAGTAGCCTGCGTATCTGCCGATTACGGCCCTCGCCGAGCACGATCTCGAGCCAGGCGTTCTTTTCTCCCGTACGCAAACAGCGGGCCGATTTCACCGCCAGATGTTCGCCGTCCACCGGGACGCCATATTCGAGACTCGCCAGTAACTGCGTGTCAGGTAAATGATTCACCTGCACGTGATAGGTCTTGAACGGGCCCGTCGCGGGATCACTGATTTTCGCAGCCCAAACCGGGTCATTGCTGAACAACAGCAACCCCTCGCTGGCCTTATCCAGCCGCCCGATCGGCGCCACCCATGGAAGCGCCGCGCCCGCAAAACAGCTGTACACCGTCTCACGTCCCCGTTCGTCCTTCGTCGTCGTCACCAAGCCGCGCGGTTTATTCAGCATCAATGCGATGCGGCCCGCCGCCGCCGGCTCCCGGCCATCAATTTCAATCCGATCCACACCCTGTCGCACCCGATGCTCTGCGTCGTGCACCACGCTGCCATTGACTCTGACTCGCCCCTCAATTACCCACGCAGCCGCTTCCGTGCGCGAGCCTAGTCCCAGCTTTGAGATCACCCGCGCCACACCATGACTCGGCGCTTTCGATGCATGCGGCGCGTTCGATGCACCACACCGCGGCTTGGCTTTCATTGCTCCCCCAGCCTAGGGAAGTCCCTGAAGCACACCCGCGCAAATAACAGCAGCGTTATGCCGCTTGCGATGAACAAGGCAACGAGCACGTAAGGTCTCATGCTACGGGTGGCGCCGACTTCGCCACTGCCATCACGACGCCGGCGGCGATGAGGTTGCCGCCGGCCCCGATCAGAATCGGCAGGGTGTAGCTATGGCTTACATCAAAAGCGAAGCCCGCCGCGCTCGGACCCACCAAAGTGCCAAGCGCCACGCTGGTGTACAGAATGCCGATAATGCCGCTCACATTGCGCCCGCCGAAGAAGTCCATCACCAGGGCGGGCAGCACGGCAACGAAGCCGCCATAGACAACGCCGTACGCCAGCGCGAACAAGGCCATGCCCCACAACGCCGTCGCGAAAATCCAGCACAGCAGCACCAGCGCCATGCCCGCGAACATCAGCACCAGGGTGAACTCGCGGCCGAGCTTGTCGGCCAAGCCGCCGAGAATGAAGCGCCCGCCGGTGCTGCCCACACCGATGGCGCCGAGCAGCAGCACCGCGGACGTCTGCGCGACCCCGTGATCTATCGCGAACGGAATCAAATGCACGAAGGGCACGAACAGTCCGAAGGAGCAACTCAAGCACGCCGCATATAATCCAATGAATCGTCGCGACCTGACCGCCGCCGTTACGGAAAATCCCGACGCCACTCGCGGCGTCTCGCCCGCCTGTATTACATCACCATCGGGCGCCAGTCCACGATCGCGCGGATCATTCTCGATCAACAACGCTATCCCCACACCGACCACCATGGAAAGAATACCCAACACGCCGTAGGCATGGCGCCAACCTAAGGCACTCACCAAGTGCGCCGCCAATGGCGGCATCACCAAGGTGCCGACGCCGATGCCGCTGACCGCCAGGCCCGACGCAAAGCCGCGGCGCTTGACGAACCAACGCTGCACCACCGCGATCGCGGGAACGTAGGAGCACCCCACCCCTAGTCCCATGCCAAGCCCATAGGCCACATACACCTGCTCGAGCGTGTGGGCCATGCCGGCGCAGCACAGGCCGAGACCCACCATCACCATGCCCACCATGCAGAGCCTTCGCGCGCCGAAGCGATCCGCCAGCGGCCCAGTCAAAATGCCCAGTCCGAAGTACAGAAAGCCCGCCAGTGAGAACACCAATGACACCGAACCGCGCGACGCGGCGAATTCCCGTTGCAGGGACTCGACGAAGGCGCTGAAGGTGTACGCGCTACCGAAACCGATGAAGGTGACGGTAAAGGCGGCGGCCACCACGAACCAGCCGTAGAACGGCTGCGGCGCCATAACTCTCATACTCGCTACCTTGGGATAAAGCGGCCACAGCGCCCGCCGCTACATTATTAGGATAAGCACCGGCAGCCGCAAATAGTACAATTCGCCACCCATGCGTCTTAGTTACAATTTCAACACACCCATCGGATCGAACATGACTCAGCCCGACGCCCGCACCGCACTGCAACTTCGCTCGCTGGTCACCAGCAGCGGCGATCTCGAAGTGTCGCTCACGCAGGTACCGATTCCCGTCCCCAAGGACGACGAAGTGCTGGTGCGCATCGACGCGGCTCCCATCAATCCGTCGGATCTGGGTCTGCTGTTTGCCGGCGCTGACATGCAAAAGGCGGCACAGCGGGGTACATCGAACGACCCGACGGTGACAGCGCGGGTTCCCGAGGCAGCGCTCAGGGGCATGACTGCCCGCTTGGGAATCTCCATGCCGGTGGGCAACGAGGGTGCCGGCGTGGTGGTCGAAACCGGTTCCTCCACGGCCGCGCGTGCACTCAAGGGCAAAGTCGTCGCCGTGCTCGGCGGCGCCATGTATTCACAGTTCCGCAACCTGCCGGTCGATCAGTGTTTGGCTCTGCCGGCCGGCGCGAGCGCTGCCGACGGTGCCTCTTCATTCGTCAATCCTCTCACCGCTTTAGGTATGGTCGAAACCATGCGCAGCGAAGGCCACAAGGCCTTGGTGCACACCGCGGCCGCGTCCAACTTGGGGCAAATGCTCAACCGCATCTGCCTCAAGGATCAAATCGCTCTGGTGAACATCGTTCGCAGCCAATCCCAGGCGGAGCTGCTACGGTCCATCGGCGCCACCTACGTCTGCGATTCGACCGCCCCGAGCTTTATGCAGGATCTGATCGGCGCCCTGACCACCACCGGCGCAACCCTGGCCTTCGATGCCATCGGCGGCGGCAAACTTGCAGGCCAAATTCTGACTTGCATGGAAGCGGCCCTTAACTCGCGGGCCACGCAGTACAGCCGCTACGGCTCGCCCATTCACAAGCAGGTGTACGTCTACGGCGGGTTGGGAATGGGCCCTATCGAACTCAATCGCAATTTCGGCTTTGCCTGGGGCGTCGGCGGCTGGCTGGTCACTCCCTTCCTGCAAAAGATCGGAGCCGCCGCGACCCAACGCCTGAAAGAGCGCGTCGCCGCCGAGCTTAAAACCACCTTCGCCAGCCACTACGCCGGCGAAATATCACTCAGCGAAGCGCTGGACCTTAAATCCATCGCCATTTACAGCAAGGCCTCAACCGGCCATAAGTACCTGATTAACCCAAATAAGGGACTCGACCAGCCCCAATAAGGTGCGCCGTCGGGCATGCAGAACCTCGGGCATGAGGGAACCTCCGCTATGCCTTAAACTCCAAGGGATTCGCCCCCCCAAGTGCGGACGGCGCCAATCTGTTAAAGAGGATTTTCGGCTCATGATTCAAAAACCTGCGGCCTTCCAGGACCCTCGCCCCATGCCGGTGGAGTCCGACGCCGCCATGCGCGCCGCGCGCGAGAACGTACTGGACAATTCCACCTGGATCGCGCCCCTGCAGGCCGAAATGGCGCGGGTCATCGTCGGCCAGAAGCATTTACTGGACCGCTTGCTGGTCGCCCTCCTCACCAACGGCCATGTGCTGCTGGAAGGCGTGCCGGGCTTGGCCAAAACCTTGGCGCTCAAAACCTTGGCCAGTGGCCTGTCGGTTCGCTTCAAGCGTCTGCAGTTCACCCCGGACATGCTACCCGCCGACATCGTCGGCACGATGATTTACAGCCCTCAGGATGGCGCCTTTCGCACCAAGCAAGGGCCGATTTTCAGCAACCTCGTATTGGCAGACGAAATTAATCGCGCACCGGCGAAGGTACAGAGCGCCTTGCTCGAGGCCATGCAAGAGCGCCAGGTCACCATCGGCGATGAGACGTATCCGCTGCCCAATCCCTTTCTGGTGCTGGCCACGCAAAACCCGCTGGAACAGGAGGGCACCTATCCCTTGCCGGAAGCACAGATCGATCGCTTCATGATGAAGGTCATCGTCAGCTACCCGAATCGTGCCGAAGAGCGCGCCATATTGGATGCCATGGCGACCTCCGAATCCCTGCCGAGCGCCCGTCCCGTCGTTTCCGCCCAACAGATCCTCAACGCCCGCCATGTCGTGAACACCCTGTACGTTGACGAGAAGATCCGTAACTACATCGTTGACCTTGTGCTCGCGACCCGGCCGCCCATTGCCAAGACACTGAACCTCGACGGTTTCATTCAAACCGGTGCCTCGCCGCGCGCCACCATCAACTTAACGCTGGCCGCGCGCGCCATCGCGTTTCTCAATGGACGCCACTATGTCACCCCACAGGACGTCAAGAGCATTGCGCTCGATGTGCTGCGTCACCGCGTATCGGTGACCTACGAGGCCGAAGCTGAAAACGTCACCTCGGAGGACGTGGTGCACAAGATTCTCGACGCCCTCCCCGTGCCCTGATCGCGCATGACTGCCGAGACCACCAAGTCCACTAAAAGCATCATGAGCGGCATGCGGCAACTGGAGATCCGCACCCGCCGCATGGTCAACGACAGCCTTGCCGGGGAATATCACTCCGTGTTCAAGGGCCGCGGCATGGACTTCGACGAAGTGCGCGAATACAGCCCCGGCGATGAAGTACGCACCATCGATTGGAATGTCACGGCCCGCGCCGGCCGGCCCTTCGTCAAAAAATTCACCGAAGAGCGCGAGCTGACGATTCTCCTGTTGGTGGATATCAGCGCCTCGGGAAATTTCGGCTCCGCTGCCATGAGCAAACGCGACCTCGCCGCCGAGCTCGCGAGTGCCCTGGCTTTCTCCGCCATCCGCAACAGCGACAAGGTTGGGCTGCTGCTGTACACCGATCGCATCGAGCGCTACCTGCCGCCGAAGAAGGGACGCCGCCACGTGCTGCGCGTGGTGCGCGATATTCTCTACCACAGCCCCGACGGACGCGGCACCGACAGCGTCAAGGCCCTCGATGTTGCCAATCACGTTCTGCACCGGCGCGCCATCGTATTCCTGATTTCCGACTTCCAGTCGCCCGGCGATCCGGAGAAAACGCGCGCCGACTTGCGTCGCTCCATGCGCCAGACCAATCGGCGCCACGATCTCATCGCCGTACAGATCGAAGACCCGCGCGAGAAGGAACTCCCCAATGTAGGGGTACTCGCCCTCGAGGACGCCGAGAGCGGCGAAGTCATCGAACTCGACACCGCCAACCCGACGATACGCAAGCGCTTCAAAGAGCTGTCCATCGCGCGCTCGCGGCGCATGACCACTGATTTTCGTGCCGAAGGCGTCGACACCTTGGAACTCAAAACCGACACGCCCTACATGCCGGCGCTGCAGCGTTTCTTCAAGAATCGCGTGCACCGACGCGCTTGAGTCGAGCCGTGGGTTTGAGTCCAGCCGTTAGTTTGAGTTCGGCCATGAGATGGAGTCGAGCCAAGGGTTTTCGCCGGCATGAGTTCGCGCTCATCGTGGCCTTGGCAACAATTGCGCCGCTGGTCACGGCGGCAGCGACCGACGCCCCTCGCGCCGCTGCACCGTCCGCCAATGCACCAGCCCCCAGCACTCCGGCCGCGAATGTCCCCGCCCCCAACGGCTGGACTGCCAATGCCCCGGCAGACACTCCGGCGGCCAATGACACTGCCGCCACAGCGGCTCCCGGCGATGTCGACGGCGCCCACGCGGCGCCCGCCAATATAGCGGCTACCGAGCCAGGCGAAGACATTCGCGACATTCGCGGACCCAAGCACGTGTTTCCGCTCTGGCTGTTGATTGCTCTGGTGGCGGGTGCCGCGCTACTGGTCGGTGCCGGCTACGCCGCCTGGCGCTGGAAACGTCGCCGGCAACTACCGCGGCCGCTGACGGCACTCGAAATCACACTGCAGCGCCTCGAGGCCACCCGCGCGCTGATGCATCCCTCCACCGTGCGTGAATTTTCCATCGCCATTTCGGACATCGTGCGCGGCCACATTGAATATGTCTTTGACGTGACGGCCACTCAACGCACCACCGAGGAATTTCTGCATGACCTCCTAGGCTCATCCAAGGCATCGCTGGCCGCGCATCGCAAATTACTGGAGGAATTCCTGCATCGCTGCGATGTGGCCAAATTCGCCGGCGTGACACTGTCGCAACAAATCATGGAACGCCTATACGAGAGTGCCCACCGTTTCGTTATTGAAACGTCCAAACCTCCGGAGGCGACAACGACTCAAGCCGCCCCACTCGGCAACGCACAGGAGGCTCATGGTTCGCTTCCTTCAACCTGAATGGCTGTGGCTGCTCGCGGCGCTGCCCGTAGTCATGCTGCTGCGTGGCCGGCGTGGCCCAGTCGCCGCCATCGAATTCTCCGATGTGGGCATTGCGCGTGAAGTGGCGCGCAGCAGCCGCGCCCGCATCGGCCGCTGGCTGTGGCTGCTTCCCCTGCTGGCCGGTGCCCTCATGATAATCGGCCTGGCGCGCCCGCAGCGCGCCCACAGCCGTACCGAAGTAACCGCGAACGGCATCGACATCGTGCTCGGTCTGGATGTGTCCGGCTCCATGCAGGCGCTCGATTTCCTCGTCGACAATCGGCGCGTCAACCGCATCGAAGTGGTCAAATCCGTGGTGTCGAGATTCATCGAGGAGCGGCCGAATGATCGAATCGGCCTGATCGCCTTTGCCGCCGCTCCTTATCTGGTGAGCCCGCTGACTCTCGACCATGATTGGCTGCAGCAGAATCTCGAACGCGTCAGCACGGCGCTTGCGGGTGAGGATGGCACCGCCATTGGTTCGGCCATCGCCGCCGGCGTCAATCGTCTGCGCACCACGAACGCAAAGTCCAAAATCGTCATTCTGCTCACCGACGGTATGAACAATACCGGCAAGATATCCCCGCTCGCCGCCGCAGAAGCGGCCAAGGCCATGGGCGTCAAGGTGTACACCATCGGCGTCGGCGTGCGCGGCATGGCGCCCATCCCTATGCACGACCAGGCCGGCAACACCCGCATCATCATGGACAAGGTGGATGTCGATGAGAAGACGCTGCGGGCCGTTGCGGCACAAACGGGTGGGATGTTCTACCGCGCCACCGATACCGATTCCTTGCAGAAAATCTACGAGCAAATCAATCGCCTCGAGACGACCGCGCAAACCGTGCAGAAGTTCGAGCACGTCGAGGAGTTATACCGCTGGCCGCTGATTCCGTCAGTGGCCATCTTCGGCTTCGCACTACTGCTGCAGCACACCCGCTTTCGGAGGCTGCCGTGAAGTTCGGCCACCCCGGGTGGCTTGTCGCCGGCGTCATCGCCTGTCTGGCGCTGCTCTGGATGTGGCGACGTTACGATGCCCGCCAGTACGCCGCACTCGCGCGCTTCGTCTCCGCGCACCTGCGCGATCAGCTCACACCATCCGTATCGATCGCGCGCCGTCGCGTGCAGCGCGCGCTCATGCTCGCGGCCTTAAGCCTGCTGTTCGTCGCTCTCGCCGGACCGCTCGTGGGCTTTCGCTGGGAGCAGATCAACCGCCGCGGCAACGAAATCGTCTTTGCGGTGGACACCTCGCGCAGCATGTCCACCCCGGACGTGAAGCCCGATCGGCTCACCCGCGCCAAACTCGCCATCGATGACTTCACCCGAAAGCTCGACGGCGACGCCATCGGCCTGGTGGCTTTTGCGGGCGACGCCTTCCTGGTTTGCCCCATCACCTTGGACTATGGCGCCTTCCACGAATCGCTCGGCGCCATCGACACCAACAGTATTCCGCGCGGCGGCACCAATATTGCGAGCGCCATTCGTGAGGCCCAGGCCGCGCTGCGCCGCCGCCCCGGCAGCGACAAGATTCTGATCCTAATCACCGATGGCGAGGACCTAGAGGGCGACGCATTCATCGCCGCTCAGGCCGCGGCGCGCCAGGATTCCTTGAAGATCTATACCATCGGCGTGGGTACACCCCAGGGTGATCTGATTCCGGTATCCACCGACCGCGGCAGCGGCTTCGTCAAAGACGAGTCGGGCGCATTCGTCAAATCGCACTTAGACGAGGCCGCGCTCAAGGCCATCGCCACGGCCAGCGGCGGCCTGTACGCCCCCCTAGGGGCACAGGGTCAGGGATTTGACACCATTTACCAAGCCGGCCTCTCGCCCCTGCTCAAGCACGATCTCGCGTCGCGCCAGCAGAGAGTCTATATAGAGCGCTACCAATGGCCCCTCGCAGGGTCACTGACTCTGCTGCTATTGAGTCTGCTCATCGGCAATCGCCGCCGAGTCAGCGCGCGGCGCCGCGCGCAAGCATTCGAATCGCGAATCACGGCCGGCTCAACCCCGCTTACCGCTTCACCCCTGTCTGCTGCGTCGATCGCGCCCTCGGCGACGGTCGCATCGTCCGCGCTGTCTACGATTGCATTGCTGGCGCTAATTACTTCGCCGGCCGGCCCTGCACACGCGTCGACCACGAACGCGGAGGACGCCTACAAGAAGGGCGATTTCGCCACCGCCGCCAAGGAGTATGCCGAAGCGGCAAAACGCGACCCCAAGAAACCCACCTTGCAATACAACGCCGGCACCGCCGCCTACCGTGCCGGGCAATTCCCCCAAGCCGCGCAGGCATTTCAGGATTCGATCAGCCGCTCACCCTCCGGCGACGCCAAACGCCTTGCCGATCAAGAAGACGCCTACTACAACCTCGGCAACACGCTGTACCGCACGGGCCAGAAGACCGAAGAGCAATCGACGCAGCAGACCATTCAGACCTGGGAACAAGCCGTCAAGGCCTATGACACAGCCCTGCAGCTGCGTGCCGATGATGCGGACAGCAAGTACAACCGCGACTTGGTGAAGCGCAAGATCGACGAGCTGAAGAAAAAGCAAAACCAGGATCAGAATCAGAATCAGAATCAGAATAAAGACCAGAACCAAGGCCAAGGTCAGGGTCAGGGTCAAAACCCGCCGCAGCAGTCGAAGAACGGCGCGCCGCCGTCTCAACAACCACCGGGGCAACAACCTCCTGCACAGCAACCTCCCGGGCAGCAGCCTCCGCCGCAGCAGTCGCCGGGACAGCAACCTCCATCGGCTCAGCAAAATCCGCCCGGCCAGCAGCCGCCTGCGAGTGCCGATCAATCCAAACCCGGTGGCGGGCAGCCCAAGGCGGCCCCGCAAGACGGCGAGCCTCAACCCGGCGAGGCGGGAGATCAGGACGACACTCAGCGCACTCCCGGCCAAATGAGCCGCGAAGAAGCCCGCGAATTACTCGACTCGCAGAAGGGCGAGGAACGACACGCTCGCGGTCTGCCGTTCGCAAGCAAAGAATCCGATTCACCGCCCGATAAGCCGATAAAGGATTGGTGATGCGAGCGCTCTTTTCATATCGTTGGACGATGGCGGCTATCGCGGTCTATATGCTCGCAGCCGGCATGGGCCACGCCGCACCGTCCATCGATGCCTCCATCGAGCCCTCGCAGATTGCGCTGGGCGAGTCCGCCAAGCTCACCATCCTCACCTCGGGCAGCGGCACCATATCCCTCTCCCTGCCGGTGGTCGCCGGATTGGAATTTCGTGTCGTCGGCCAGTCGCGCCAGATTCAGAGCATCAACGGAGTCACAATCGAGTCGACTTCTACCGTGGTTCGCGTCACCCCGGAGGTCGCCGGTATATTCAGCATTCCCGGCATGACTCCGAAAGCACCGCCCCTGGTGCTACGAGTCAATCCCGGCGGCAGTTCGTCCTCTTCTCCCGGCAACTCCACCCCCGACGTATTGCCCTTCTTGCCGGGGCCGAATGCGAAAGGTCTTCGCATGTCCCCCGACGGCTCCGCCTTCGTGCACCTGGAAGTACCCAAGCATGAAATGTACGTGGGGGAGACCGTGCCGGTGGAAATTCAAGTCGGCATGCGCGACGGCTTTGTCGCTTCGCTCAACGGCTTGCCCAAGCTCAATAGCAACGACTTCACTCTGAATAATCTCTCGCGCCAGCCGGAACGCGCTGCCAAGTCCATCGATGGCAAGGCGTTCACCGTGTACACCTGGCGCAGTCTCCTGGGGGCGGTCAAGCCGGGAACCTTCTCGCTCACCTTTGAAACCCCGCTCACGGTGCGCATTCGCACGCGTCCGCGGCAAGATTCCATGTTGGATGATCTGCTGGGGGATCCTTTCATGCAGAACATCTTCGGCACCACCGTTCAGAAAGACATCACTGCCACCAGCCCGGAAGCAGCGATGACCGTGATAGCTCTGCCGGCGGAAGGCCGGCCGGCCGACTTCGGCGGCGCGGTGGGTAGTTTCAAAATCAATACCGACGTATCCTCCGTCAAGACCACTGCGGGGGATCCGCTGACCCTGCGCTTGCACGTGACCGGCACCGGCAATTTCGATCGGGTCGAAAGCCGCATGCTGAGCGGCGACGGCCAATGGAAGACCTACGAGCCGAAGGCGAGTTTTAATTCTCCTGATCCCGCCGGACATCGCGGCGAGAAAATCTTCGAGCAGCCCCTCATTGCGGCGCAGCCCGGCACACATACCATCCCAGCGCTGCATTTCAGTTATTTCGATCCCGGCACCCACCACTACGAAACCGCGCACAGCGCGCCATTGACGGTGGCGGTCTCGCCTGCGGCGGCCAGCGCAGGCAATGAACCTCCCCCGAAACCCGCTGTGGCCGGCAAGCTCGCCGACGAGGCGCACACGGGCTTGCGGCCCGACCATGCAGTGGCCGATGCACGCGTCGATACATTGATTCCTCTGTACTACCAGCCCCGATTCCTCGCCATCCCCAGCGCGCTCGCGCTGCTCCTCTGCGGTGCGTGGGCCGCGCTGCGCCGCGTGGAACGCAACGCTCAGGGCGAACGCGAACGTGCAAGATCGGAGCTGATCGGCAATCTATTGAAAACCATGTCCATGGCCGCCGCCCGCGGCGACGCGGCAGAGGTCATTAATTCCGCGAGCTCAGCTCTACGCCAAACCTTAGGCGCCCGCTGGCAGATCTCGCCGGAACAAATCACGATAGCGGACATCGACATGCGGCTGGAAGGCAGCGAGCGGGACGATATTCGCCAGATTTTCGCACTGGCGGATGAGGCCAACTACTCGGGTGGCGATCTACAAGCGGCCGACTTTGAACGCTGGACACAAATCGTTCGCGGGCAAGTGGCCGACGAGGCCACTTCATGATCCGGCAAACGCAGTTCGGCGCGCTGTTCATCGCCGCCGCCATTCTTGGATCCTCGATGGCAACCGCGCAAGCCCCGGCTCAGCCCCAAGTACCAGCGCAACCCCAAGTACCGGCGCAGCCGGGATATTCCGCCGCTGCCCTCTACAACTTGGCCAATGCCTACGCCAAATCCGGTAAACCGGGACTTGCAGTACTCAACTATGAGCGGGCCCGGCTCTTGGAGTCGAACGACCCCGACATCAACGCGAATCTACGCCATGTTCGCGAGACTTCCGGACTGCCGCCGCCATCCCGCTCGCGCTTCGACCGGCTCACGTGTTATGCCGGTCCGACCGTCCTTGCATGGATTGGAGTCTTAGGTCTTTTGATTGCCGGCCTCGGCGCGCTCGCACAGCGGCGCTACCCACGACATAGAGGAAAATTCATCGCCGGCGCTGTGCTTGGGTTCTCGGCTCTCGGCATCAGCATCGCGAGCGGCGTTGTGCTCTGGCCCATCATGCACGCAGCGGTTGTCGTCGTGCATTCGGCTCCGATCCGCGTCTCGCCCGTGCTCATCGGTGACGCACTCTTTGAGTTGCCGGAAGGCACAATGGTCGGCACGGGCGCTGAGCACGATGGCTTTGTTCTCATTCGAACCGACACCGGCCGCACCGGCTGGGCGCCGGACAACACTGTCGCGGCCATCATGCCTGGGACTACATCAAAAAGCGGCCAAGGTTTAGCAGTATCACCGTAACGTCATTCCTTCGACATTACCTCGTGTAGGTAAGGCCTCAGCGCAGTCCGCCCGACGCAGCAGACCACGCAAAGCATTTGGCAAGAGTTTCCGGAATTCCCCGTGCATTCATTCGGGCCCAACTCCTAAGTACAGATTG
The DNA here is from genome assembly GCA_038226325.1 of Steroidobacterales bacterium. Lineage (GTDB taxonomy): Bacteria > Pseudomonadota > Gammaproteobacteria > Steroidobacterales > Steroidobacteraceae > Bog-1198. Next base: position 15,792 of record JBBRQO010000057.1, read on the forward strand.
TCCGGATTTCGCGCCTTCGCTGCTCCACATGGCAATGTATTGCTGGGTAAGAGGATCTCCTCGGTAGATGAGAAACGCATCATCACCGCCTCGCGTATCGACGTATAGCAAGTGCCAATTGCCAAGTCCGTAGGCACGCAGAACCTTGGCCGACGCTGTTTGAAGTTGACCAGCGACAGCCGTAGACAAGTTGGCTCGCCGTGCCGGTGTGAGCACCTTGGCGACTCGGTCGCAAGGCGATGCATTCGCGCTGGAGACTGCCATTAGTAGCACACCCAAATACCAATATTTCATCGACGCATAATAAAACGGTTGAGTGTTGTTCCGTTCGCGACCCCAACGGAGCGTACTAATCCATACCATTGACTTCCTCCTTGGCTCAATGTCCAGAAAACATCTGTCATCTCTCTTAACTCGAATGCTGTCGCAGCGCCGCGCAGTCAAATCCCCGCGCCGCTTATCAAATATACCGCGAACGTACCCAGCCAATGACCGCCTTCATAATGTTCGCCCGTCACGGCGGGAAGAGCAGCCTCCCTATGACGGACGGCCGCAGCCTGCAGTGCCGGAATGCGGCGATCACCGGGCGGCAGTCCATGCGCAATGCCCTGAAGCATCCACGCCCGGCTCAAGTTCAGGCCATCGATGTGCGCGAGCTTGGGATCGGTGCGATCGGCGACCACTCCCGGCTGCAGCCACAGGACATCGAGCTTCGCAGGAACGCCGGGCTGCGCGGGAATCCCGGGTAAGAGCCCGGTGAGCCAGCGCGCGAACTCCGCGGGTGCCAGGACTCTTCGCATGAAGTCCGCCTCGGCTAGACAGGGCGACAGAAAATCCTGGCCTGAGGGCTCGTAGCTCAGCGGACAGTTGCGGTCATGCGCATAGAAGCGCTGTGCCGCGTCCTTGAGCAGGCTGCGCATTTCGGCATCGCCCGCAACACCCGCCCAATCCCAGATCAGACCGAACGAGAACGCCGTCTGATCGTGCTCGCCGATGCGAATCGGATAGTGCAGCTTCGGCAGCCAGACC
>JBBRQO010000058.1:0-16680 GCA_038226325.1 Steroidobacterales bacterium
CGGCAAACTGCGCTGGGTCAAGCAGTTGGCGCGACCGGACGGCGGGGCGGGCGCGGCCGGCTTCTTGAGTTCACCTATCCTGCGGACCCTGGCAAGCGGCAATCAAATTCTTTTCGCTGGGCAGAAATCGGGAGTGGTCTACGGTCTGGATCCCGATCACGGCGGCGAAATTCTGTGGCAGACCAGAATCGGCGACCTTGGCGCCGGCGCAGCCGGCGCGGGCCCGGTCATGGCGAGCACGGGGGTGGCCGGCCACTCCGGCGGAGTGGCCTGGGGCATTGCCGCGGATCATCGCAACCTCTATGTGGCAATCTCAGGTGCGCTGGCGCAACCGGGGAATTCCTCCGGCAGCCTGACGGCGCTCGATATGAAGACCGGCATCGCGCGCTGGCATCTGCCTGCGCCGGAACCGGCCTGTACCTGGGGCGAGCACAATTGCTCGCACGGCCAGACGCAGGCCGTGACAGTTATGCCAGGCGCTGCATTCTCCGGGTCGATGGATGGGCACTTGCGCGCCTATTCGACCATCGACGGCAAGATTCTATGGGACTTCGACACGGCAAAGGAATTTCAAACCAAGAACGGTATCAAGGCGAATGGCGGCGCGTTGGATCACGGCGGTGCGACCATCGTTAACGGCAGTGTGTACGTCAACTCGGGCAACGCCCTGCTCGCCTTCTCAGTTGAAGGAAAATAGGAGTCGATTTAGACATGGCAACCTCCAAGCGGTTTGCGTTGACTAGTTGTTGTTTACTCGGTGCTTGCATCGTTGCCTGGCCGCTAAATGCCGCGCCCCGTTCGACGGAAGCGGATCGGGCTTCGGCCATCGAGAATTCGGTGGTGAAGGTGTTTGCTACCATGCGCTACCCGGACACCTTCAAGCCATGGACCAAGCAGGCGCCGAGCGAAGTGACGGGTTCCGGGGTGGTGATCGAGGGCCGGCGCATCCTGACCAACGCTCATGTGGTTTTGTACGCCACACAAGTGCAAATTCAAGCAAACGCCGCCGGCGATAAAATGTCGGCCAGCGTGGTGGCGGTTGCCCCCGGCATAGATCTTGCCGTGCTGCAGCTCGACGACGCGGCGTTCTTCGACACGCATCCACCCGTGGCGCGCGCCGGCAAGCTGCCGCAGATCAAGGACGCGGTCATGGCTTACGGTTTCCCCACCGGCGGCAGTTCACTGTCCATCACCAAGGGCATCGTGTCGCGCATAGAATTCGTGGCCTACAACTATCCGGTGTCGGGCCTGCGCATCCAAGTGGACGCTGCCATCAATCCCGGCAACAGCGGCGGCCCCGCCATCGCCGGCGATAAAATGGTCGGACTCGCCTTCAGCAAACTCGGCGGCGACTCGCAGAACATCGGCTACATCATTCCCAACGAAGAAGTGGAATTATTCCTAAAGGACATTGCCGACGGCCGCTACGATGGCAAGCCCGCCATGTACGATGAGCTGCAGACCCTGGAAAATCCGGCCCTGCGCGAGTACCTCAAGCTGGATAAATCGGTCGAAGGGATGGTGGTTCACCGTCCGGACAAGACCGATGCCTCCTACCCCCTCAAGGAGTGGGATGTCATCAGCCGCATCGGCGACACCCCGATCGACAATCAAGGGATGATCAAGCTGGACCGGGACTTGCGGGTGAGCTTTGCCTACATGATTCAGCACTTGGCCAGCAATGGTAGCGTGCCTGTGTCCATCGTCAGAGCGGGCAAGAGCATGCAGATCAAGTTACCGGTGTCGGCACAGCACCCGACCTTGGTGACCGACCTGCAAGGCAGTTACCCGTCCTATTTCATCTATGGACCCCTGGCGTTTTCGACGGCGACTTGGCAGATGGTGTCGAGCTTCGAGAAAAATGCGGCGCTGTTGCGCATGTTGGGCGCGGTGAAGAACCCGCTTATAACGCGAGCCTTCGATCAGCCGGACGCCGAGAACGAAGAGCTCGTGGTGGTCTCGTCGCCGTTCTTCCCGCACAAGCTGGTCAACGGCTACTCGAATCCCCAGGGATCGGTGGTGTATTCCATCAACGGTACGCATGTGCGCAGCCTCAAGCACCTCGTGACTTTACTGCGCGATCTGAAGGACCCTTTCGTCACCATCGAATTCGATCAGAAGGGCAATGAGGCGCTGGTGTTCTCGCGCACCGCGATGCTGGCGGCAACCGACGATATCCTGACCGACAATGGCGTGCGCGCGCAGGGCTCGCCGGATATGTTGGAAGTGTGGCAGGAGAAGGCGGGGAAGTAACTCCCCGCCCCGCCTCTTGACTAGTAGCGGTAGGTCGCCGTGACGCCGACGGTGCGCGGACGGACGCCGCGCGCAAAGTAGAGATTGTCCGTCGGGTCGGAAGCGATATCACGCGACTTGAACAGCACCGGCTGCTGGTCCAGCACGTTCTGTGCGAAGAACGACACATCGTAGCCGCTCCAGCGAAAGCCGGCGCGCAACTGCAGGTTCTTGGTTTGCGGCAGTCCGGGGATGGTGGTATCGAACAGCGCATTACCGCTGTCCTGGGCCGGGAGCAATGCGCTCTGCGCATTCGTGAACTGGTAGTCCAGGCGTACGTAGGGTTTGCGGCCTCTCCAGTCGCTGAACGTTTCTTCGAGAGCAGCCATGATGGTCCACGGGGCGCCGACCAACCGGTTGCCTTTGCTGACCACCGGGGGGGCGCTCGACGCGAGGCCACCGATCACGCCTGTGCACAGTCCTGCGCCAGGGTCGTATTGCAGCACGCCGGCGCAGGAACTCTTGGTGAACCGTGCATCGGTGTAGGCCACCGTCAGCCCCAGCAGCAACGAATCGGCGGGTTTGAATTGCACGTCGATGTCGCCGCCGCGGCTTTGTACTTGGCCCAAGTTCGCAGTGAATTGCTCGCCGCAGCTCGGCAGGTACACGTTCTGCTGGATGTTCTTCCAGTTGATCAGGAATAGGCTCGAGTTGATCTGCAGCCGATGATCCAGAAAAGTATTCTTGCCGCCGATCTCGTAGCTCCACAGGCTGTCCGATGAGAATCCGGTGGGCACGTGTCGCAGGCCATCGGATCCGATCGGCAGCCCCAGAGTCGTCAAATCGGTCCCGCAAATGGTGCCGACCCCGACGTTAACGCCGCCGACACGGTAACCTTTCGAAGCGCCGACGTAGTACAGATTGTCGCGATCCGGCTGCCATGAGAGCACGGCTTTCGGAGTGACCGGTTTTTCCGACGCGCTCGCCTCCGTTCCCGAGTTCGGGCTGCCCAGGAAGGGGCCGCCGGCATAGGTGGTGCCGGTGAAGTCTACCTTGGACACGCGCAGGCCGACTGTCGCTTTCAAGGTATCCGTGAACTTGAAGGTTGCCTCGCCGAACAGCGCAATTTGCTTGTCGACGACGCGGTCTACCGGTCCGTAGAAAATCTCGCCGTTCGGGCAAGTTAGCGGCGTCGCGCAGACATCGACCCCCGAGTGGTTGAAGATTTCGGGCTGCAAGGTTTGATCGTAGATGTTCTCGGGAATGTTCTCGTTGAGGTGCGAGTAGAAAACACCCGTGTTCCAGACCAGGCGGGATGAGGTATCCGTCGATCCCAGCCGCACCTCCTGATAGAAATTCCGCTGATTATCCTGGAAGGTCGCGTAGCCAGCGTCTCCCGGCGCGGGAAAGATGCTCGGCAGCAGACCGAACAATGAGTACGTGGCGCGCAGATACTGCGAGTAATCCGAGGTGGAATGCTGACTGCGCTGGAAGTACGAGGTATTCGAGGTCAGCTGCGCGAAGCCCAAATTCCAGTCGACCTTGATGGCCGCAAGGCCAAAGGGATCGCTGCTGGGATTGGTGAGCTGGTTGCCGTTATAGAAAGTGTCCGAGTGAGGGTTCGAGAGGCCTACCCAATAGGACGCCGTGTCATTGATGTGCAACTGCTGGTAGTAGAACGACGGCGAGACGGTCACCGCGTCGTTAACGGCCCACTTCAATGCCGCGCGAAAGGTCACGGTCTCTTGCCAATTGGCGTCCGGCTCGGTGACACGGGCTAGCGAGGGCGTTTGCAGGCTAAAGTTGGCAGGGTCAGTCGGCGGCGTCAGCGTATAGCTCGCGCGATCGACCCAACCACCGTCGCGCCGATAGGAGGCGCTGATGCGAAACCCCAGTACATCATCGATGATGGGGCCGCCCATCGCGGCGCCCATTTCATAGCTGGTAGCACCACCCTTGGTCGAAGCGAGTTCGCCGCGCACGTAGCCTGAATCCCTGTTTAGGTCTGGCTGTGGCGTGATGAAGCGCACCACCCCGCCTTCCGCACCGGCGCCGAACAGTGTGCCCTGCGGACCGCGCAGCACTTCCACGCGATCTAGATCGAAAAGGGCCGGGAACACGTTGACCGCGCCGAATCCAATATGGCGGCTCTGCACCGGGGTATCGTCGATGTAGATGCCGGTGGTGGAGGTACCCGCTTGGGAATCGATTCCGCGGATGCTGATGTCCGAGTTCTCGTCGTTGTAATTGGCCGACGAGCCATTGCCGTTGCGCTGGAACATGACGCCCGGGCTCAAGCGGGAGAGGTCATCGATGCTACGCAGCCCTTGCGCATCGAGCTTCTCCTGGCTGAAGGCGGTTACGCTGATGGGCACGTCCTGCAGTCGCTCGCTGCGGCGAGTCGCGGTAACCACGACTTCTTCAAGCGCTCCGCTCGCGGTATCGGCATCACCGGCCGCCGCCGGGGACAGGGCCGGCCAAGCTAATTGGCCCGCTAGGGCAATCGGCCACAAACATCGCTTAATCGTATTTGAACGCATTGCGCATCCCCTCAATGTTGCCTTTTCCCCACATCCGACACCGGTATTATTTTCGATCTTGTGGCATTCCGTTGCGCATAGAAGCCGGTGCATTATCAGCCTAATATATTACGGCTGTTAACGGGGGTAAAGAATAGTAACTATCAATAAACTAGTAGGCGCCAACCAGCTCCGCCACCTCGCGCGCATCCGCGCGCTTCATCGGCCGGCCATCGACTGGCGAGTAGGGTGATTGGCGAATGCCATCTATCGGGAACACGGTGGCGTCGACCGTGCGGCCATTGGCCTCGAAACGCAGCGCCGGATAATTGATGCTGCGCTCGGCGTCCATTTTCACGCGCCGCTCGTAGAATTGATGAGGTACGCCGATCTCGAGCAGCTTGATGGCGACCGACTCGGAAGCGTCGGCAAACAGGTGCAGATTGATGTCGCTGTAGGCCGTGGCCGTGCCAGTGAGCACCGAGCCGACCAGCCGCGGCTGGAACTCATGCAGCATGCGCATGGTGTCCAGGGCGATGCGGCGCTGTTCTTTCAAGGTGTGATCGTGCGAATCGCGCCCGAATAGCCGCTGGTGCTCGCGCAGCGCCGCTTCGATTTCAACGTTCTTCGGCAACACGGCGACATCGTTCACCCCGAGGCGGTCCGCGGCTTTGCGTTTGGCCTGCAAGAAATCCTCGATGCCGTGCTCGGCCATGATCCGTGCGGCCTCTTGAGCGAGGGCGCGGCGTAAATCCTCTGCGCGCTGCGAAAACTTTTTGGGCATGATCGGCTGCTAAAATAGCGGCTTGTCGCCGACATTCATCGGGTTCGACTGATTGGGTCCTTCGTAGAGTTCCGATTTGGGCAGATTGCCTTCGATGAATTTCTCCATGATGCCGTTGGGATTGTCCGAACTCGCCAGCAAGCCCGTGTCGGGCGAGATGCGCACGGTAACTATGCCGTCCGGCACGGGGACTCCTCTCTTGGGAGCGCCGGCCAGCGCTTCATGCATGAAGTAGGTCCAGGCAGGAATCGCCGTGCGGCCACCTTGTTCGCCTTCCCCCAGCGAGCGATCTTGGTCGAAACCTACCCAGACGGTGGTCATCAGGTCGCCGTTGAAACCATTGAACCAGGTGTCATGCGCATCGTTGGTTGTGCCGGTTTTGCCGGCGATGTCGTCGCGATTGAGCGAGCGCGCACGCACGCCGGTGCCGCGGCGAATCACATCCTTCATCATGTCGGCCAGCAGGTAGGCGATCTGCGGCCGGATGATTTGCGGAGCGAGATTCTTAACGGGAATCACAGTCTTACCGTCGTGTGGAGCTTCGTCTATCGCCGCCGCTGAGCGCCCCGCGGGCGGCGCGACGGCCGCCCCGCCGGTTAGCGCGCTGCGTTGCCCGGACGGATCGGTGGCCTGGTCGCATTCGGAGCAGGCGAATGCAGGGGAGGCCTGCTGCAGCACCTTGCCGTTGGCGTCCTCGATGCGATCGATGAAGTAGGGGCTGACTTTAAAACCGCCGTTGGCAAAGGTGGCATAGCCGATTGCCACCTGCAGCGGGCTCAATTCGGCGGTGCCCAGCGCCAGCGTCAGGTCATTCGGCAATTGCGACTTGTCAAAGCCGAAGCGAGTGACGAAGTTCCAGGTGTAATCTCCGCCGATGGCGCGCATCAAGCGCACCGACACCAGATTCCGCGAATGCACCATCGCTTCGCGCAAGCGCATCGGGCCGGCGAAACTCCCCTCCATTTCCTTCGGCCGCCAGGCCTGTTCCGTGCCCGTCTCGTCGATCACAATGGGCGCGTCCAAGATAATGCTGGCCGGGGTGTAGCCCTTGTCGAATGCCGCCGCATACACGAAGGGCTTGAAACCCGATCCGGGCTGGCGCCTGGCCTGGATTACGCGGTTGTACTTGCTCTGGAAGTAATCAAATCCACCGACCAGGGCGACCACCGCCCCGTCGCGCGGGTCCACCGAGACGAGCGCGCTTTGTGCCTCCGGCACTTGCACGAACAGCAGGGATTCTGCCGTGCGACCCACCGTGTAAATCACATCGCCACGCGCCAGCACTTCAGATGCCTGAGTGGGCGCGCGATCCACTTTTTCATCCGGCAGTTCGCGCCTGGCCCAGGACAGCTTTTCCCAGGGCAGGGTCACCTCGCCCAAATCCTTGACGTAGATTCTGGCGCTTTTCGCCTCGACCTTGAGCACCACCGCCGGCCGCAGTCCGCCGATCACCGAGAAATCCTCGAGCTGCTCATCAAAATCCGCGGGCGTGGCGAGCTTGGAGGCGTCGAGCTTGGCGGTCGCGCCGCGATAGCCGTGGCGGCGATCGTACTCCAACAGTCCGGTGCGCAGCGCCACTGTGGCGGCCGCTTGCAGGCGCGAGTCGATGGTGGTGAATACTTTGTACCCCGCGGTATAAACCGCGTCGCCGTACTTGGCCTGCATTTCGCTGCGCACCATTTCGGCTACATATTGCGCGTCCACCTCGATCGAGGCGCCATGCAATCTCGACTCCATGGGAGTATTTTTCGCTGCATCGTATTCGGCCTGAGTGATGTAGCCGAGCTCGAGCATCCTGCCTAGTACATGCGAACGCCGAGTCGTCGCCGCGCCGGCACTGGCGACTGGATTTACCACCGAGGGAGCGGTTGGAATCCCCGCCAAAGTGGCCATCTCAGCCACGGTCAGTTGGTCCAAGGTCTTGCCGAAATACACCTCTGCGGCGGCGCCGACGCCGTAGGCGCGCTGGCCGAGGAAGATCTTGTTGACGTACAGGGAGAAGATCTCTTCCTTGGTAAATTCGGCTTCCATGAGCAGGGAAATGTAAATCTCGCTCATTTTGCGCTTCATGTCGCGCCGTGGCGTAAGGAACATGTCCCTGGCCACCTGCATGGTGATGGTGCTCGCGCCCTGACGAATGCCGCCGGCCTTGAGATTAGCCACCCCCGCACGCAAAATCCCTTGCCAATCAACACCATGGTGTCTGAAGAAGCGGTCGTCCTCTGTGGCTAGAAAGGCCTGTATCAAGCGCTTGGGAAGCTGCTCGTAGCTCACCGGGATGCGCCGCTGCTCACCGACAGCAGCAATCAATTTGCCGTCGCGGGTGTAAACCCTCAAGGGAACTTGCAGTTGCACGTCCCGCAGGCTCTCCACATCGGGCAGCGCGGGCTTCAAGTAGACATAAGCACAGACGTTGGCGAACGCAATTAACGCTATTGCGGCCACTAAACCCACGCAAATGCGGGATATGAGAACTAGGTAACGTTTAGCCACAGGAAACCGTTCTAACTTATTGCACCGGCGAAATTGCGCAAGCATATTACCGCCGGTTACAGGGGCATACTCATCGAAAGATGAGGACGCAAAGCCACCGATCCGACAGTTTCAGGGAAAAGGCCCTGGTTGGCGGACAGCGGGGTTGCCAGACCAAGCTTAACCAATAGCCTATTTAGAGCATAGGCGTAGAGGTCTGAACGGGATGACACAAGGCTTAAGTCCGCCAGGATTTGTCGCAGTTCCCACTTTGGGCTGCTGCGGTAGTTCGCGGGTCATTACCGTGAGTAGCTTCACGTTCTATTTAACAGTTTCTTGCTAAGTTTGCGTGGGCTAAGTTAATCTCGTGCACCAGTTTCGACCCCCAAGGTACTGAGCGAAAAAGGAAAATAGACTGTGTGGTCGTTCGGCAAAAGATATCGTCCGTTATTGGGACTTGACATAACCACCTCATCGGTGAAGCTCATTGAGCTCACGATGTCGGGTGGCCAGTATCGTGTTGAGTCGTATGCAGCGGAACCCACGCCGCACAACGCCATCAACGAGAAAGCAATCGTGGACGCGGAAGCGGTGGGCGAAGCCATTCGCCGCGCAGTGAAACGCTCCGGTGCAAAGAGCAGGCAGGCCGCGATCGCGATCTCGGGCGACGCCGCCATCACGAAAGTAATTCAGATGCCGAAAAATCTCGGCGACAATGAACTCGAGGGTCAGGTCGAAATGCAGGCCGACCAGTACATCCCGTTTCCGATGGAAGAAGTCAGCTACGACTACCAGGTCGTCGGCCCTTCGGAGAAAGACCCTGAAATGATGGACGTGCTGCTGGTCGCGACACGTACCGAGAACGTTGAGCAGCGCCAGGCGGCGGTGCAGGCCTCGGGGCTCACTGCGCAGCTGGTCGACGTCGAAGCCTTCGCGCTCGAGAATGCCTGCGCACTGATGCGTCATCAGATGCCGGACGGCGGTCTCGACCGCACGGTTGCGGTGGTGGATTTCGGCGCCAGCAGCACCACCTTCAGCGTATTGCGCGACATGCGGGTTATTTACACGCGCGATTTCGCATTCGGCGGGCAGCAGCTCACCGAAGAAATCATGCGCACCTACGGTTTGAGCATGGAAGAAGCCGGCCGCGCCAAAAAAGAAGGCGGACTGCCGAGCAACTACCAGCCCGAGGTGCTCGATCCGTTCATCGACGACATGACACAGCAGGTCAGCCGTTCGCTGCAATTTTATTTGGCATCCGGCAGCGGCCGCTCACAGCCCGATCAGATATTGATCTGCGGCGGTTGCGCCAACATACCCGGTGTCGCAGAGGTGATCTCCAGCCGCGTCGGAGTGCCGGCGGACAAAGGTGATCCGCTGGGCAACATGAAGGTGTCATCCAAGGCCAAAGCCCAAGCCGTGGCGCGCGACGCGACGGCATTACTCACAGCCTGCGGCCTCGCGCTGCGAAGCTTCGACTAAAGAGCAGCCATGCCGCGTATCAATCTACTTCCCTGGCGCGAACAAGAACGCAAAGTCCGACGCCGCGAGTTCATGGTCGCCGCGGGCGGCGCCGTAATAGCAGCCATAGTGTTGATCGGAGTCGGCAAACTCCTATACACGGGCTGGACCGATTCGCAGATCGAGCGAAACAATATCCTGAGGAAGGAAATCGCGAAAGTCGACTCGCAAATCGCCGACATTCAGGATCTCCAGAACCGCAAGCAGCGCCTGCTAGCGCGCATGGAAATCATCGAGAAACTGCAGCGCAAGCGTCCTGAGATCGTGCATTTGTTCGACGAAATCGTCAAAACGGTTCCCGAGGGCGTTTACCTGACTGGAATCAAGCAGACCGGCAACAAACTCGAAATCCACGGCATCGCGCAGTCGAGCACGCGCGTGTCCACTTTTATGCGCAATATCGACTCGTCGGTTTGGATGGATAACCCGGTGCTGCTGGTGGTCGAGTCTGCCAAGGACTCCGCTACGGGCGGCTCGAATTTCACGCTGACCAGCGATGTGGTCGGCGTGGACCTCGAAAGCGGTGGCGAAACAACGGTGAAGAAGGTTGCGGCGAAATGAATTTTTTCGATCAACTACGGACCCTTGATCCGCGCGATGTAGGCCGCTGGCCCCTGCCGGTGCGCGGGTTTTTTATTGCGATGATATTCGCCGTTTGCGCGGCCTTCGGCTGGTACATGTTCGTCTGGAACGATGATCGCCCATTGCTGCAAAAAGCCGAGAGCGACGAACTCGATTTGCGCAAGCAATTCGAGAGCAAGCAACAGCAGGCGGCGAACTTGGATGTTTACAAGCTGCAGCTCGTGGAAATGGAGCGCAGTTTCGGCGCCATGCTGCGGCAGTTGCCGGGCAAGACGGAAGTTCCCAGTCTTCTGGTCGATATTTCGCAAACCGGGCTAGCTGCCGGCTTGCAGGAAAAGCTGTTCCAACCCGGCGGCGAGAAAGGCAACGGCTTCTACGCCGAACTGCCGATCAAGATAAAATTGGTGGGCAGCTATCACGATTTCGGTAATTTTGTCAGCGGCATTGCCGCCCTGCCGCGCATAGTGACTTTGCACGACATTCAAATCTCGCCTGTGGACGCCAAGGGCAGTTACGACAATCTGACCATGGATGTGACGGCCAAGACCTATCGCTACATTGAAGACGAGGGTGCGGTGCACCCGGCGAAGAAAAAGACAGGAGGCGCGACGTGAGACATACACGCAACGCCGGCTTCATCCGCAACGCCGGCATCATTGCCGCGGCGCTTGCCGCCCTGGTCGCGGCGGGCTGTTCCGGCGGCCAATCGGACCTGCAGAACTGGATCGCCGCCACCAAGAAAAAGCCTGCCGGACGCATTCAGGCGTTGCCGGAAGTGAAGCCTTATGAAACCTACGTGTACGGCGCAGGTAAGCTGCGTTCGCCGTTTCAGCCTCAAGGCACTGCCGGCGTCAACGGTCAGTCCTTGCGCCCAAGTTCACGGCGCAACCGCGAGTTTCTGGAAGGCTTCTCGCTCGACACCCTGAGAATGGTCGGAACCTTCAAGGTGGGCAGCAGTTTTTATGGGCTTGTGCAATCCAAGGATGGCCTGGTGCACAAGGTTCAGCCCGGCAATTACCTCGGGCAGAACGATGGCAAGGTGACTGATATTTCCGGCGGAAAGATTAGCCTCGTCGAGATCATTCCAGATGGTCTGGGCGGCTATATTGAGCGACCGGCCTCATTGGCATTGTCTAATTGAGGCCTTCAGGGAGTAAATATGATTAGATTTAAGATACGAACGGCGATGATCGGCGCGATGGCGCTACTCGCCTTGGGCGCAACCAACCTCACGGCGCTGGCCGCGGATCCGCTCAAGCTCGAGTCCATCGACGTTCAGACCTCGGGTCAACAAGTGCAGCTTAAACTGCATCTGAGCGGCCCGGCTCCCGAGCCATTGCCGTTCACCATCGACAAGCCGGCGCGCATTGCGTTCGACTTGCCGAACACCACGCTCGCCGTCGCGTCACGGCGCATCGACGTGCGCTCGGGCGGGGTCGATACAGTGCTTGCCGCCGAAGCCAACGGCCGTACGCGCCTGGTAGTGAATGTGGATAACTTGATGCCGTACACCACCAAGGTCGATGGCAATACCATCATCGTCACGCTGGGCAACCAGCCGGGTGAGGCGAGCAAGCAAGCTGTCGCTCGCGCGGGTGGCGTTGCGGGCACTGCCACGGCCGAGCGCGCCATTCGAACCATCGATTTCAGGCGCGGTGCCGATGGCACCGGCCGGGTGATCGTGCAACTGACGGATCCGCGCACCCCAGTTAACGTGCGTCAGGAAGGCAATCAAGTGGTCGTCGATTTTGCGGGCACGCTGATGCCGAAGAATCTGATGCGCCGCTACGACGTTATGGATTTCGCGACTCCGGTGCAATCCGTCGATGCATTGCGGGTCGAGGGCAGCTCGCGCTTGGTGATCAGCGCCCAGGGTGACTTCGAGCAGCTGGCGTATCAATCCGACAATCAGTACACCATTGAAATCAAGCCTTCACAGAAGCGGGCCAATGCAGAGGAAAAGAAAGAGTACACGGGCGAACGTCTGACCTTGAACTTCCAGGACATCGATGTGCGCTCGGTGCTGCAGCTGCTGGCCGATACCAGCGGCCAGAATATCGTGGTCAGCGACTCGGTGACCGGCAATCTGACGTTGCGGCTGCAAAATGTGCCCTGGGATCAGGCGCTCGATATCGTTCTGCGCACCAAGGGTCTGGATAAGCGCCGCCAGGACAATGTCATCATCATCGGTCCGACGGCGGAACTCGCATCGCGGGAGAAGGCCGAGCTGGCTGCACGCAAGGAAGTTCAGGATCTGTCGCCGGTGCGCACTGAATTCCTGCAAGTGAATTACGCCAAGGTCTCGGACCTCGCGAAGCTGATCAAGCCCACTGGCGGCGCCAGCACCACCAATTCCATGCTGTCCAGCCGCGGCACGCTGTCCATCGACGAGCGTACCAACACCCTGCTGGTCCAGGATACGGCTGACAAGCTGTCCGATATCCGGCGCCTGGTGCAAACCCTGGACGTGCCGGTCAAACAGGTCTTGATCGAAGCACGCATTGTGATCGTCAGCGATACCTTTGAGCGCGACTTGGGTGCCAAGCTCGGCATCACCGGTTTCACCACTGCCGGTGCCAACAGCCTCATTTCCGTCACCGGCAAAGGCGCCGGCGCGGACACCATGGTTCAGTCCGCAATCAAAAATTTGGCGGGAGGCACGGTGCGACCGGTCGCGACGCCCATCCTCGACAATCGCTACCAGGTCAACGTACCTGCCGCACACACCAACGGCAGCATCGGTCTGTCGGTGCTCGGCGGCAGCCACCTTATCGATCTGGAGCTGTCGGCCGCGCAAAACGAAGGCAAGAGCGAGACCATCTCGTCGCCGCGCGTCATTACCGCGAACCAGAAACAAGCCACCATCATGCAAGGTGTCGAGATTCCCTATCAGGAATCGGCGTCGAGCGGCGCGACGACGACTCAGTTCAAGAATGCGGTGCTGTCGCTCAAGGTCACGCCGTTGATCACTCCCGATAACCGGGTGATTCTCGACCTCGATGTCGCGGACGACTCGGTCGGCCAGCAGGTCACCAGCGCCACTGGCGGCACCGTGCCGTCGATCGATACCCGGGAAATCATCACCCAGGTGCTGGTCAACGATGGCCAGACCGTGGTTCTCGGCGGTATCCTCGATACCACTAAATCGCTGTCTTCCAACAAGGTGCCTTTCTTTGCCGATATCCCCGTGTTGGGCAATCTTTTCAAGAGCACGACGAGAATCAACAACAAGACCGAACTGCTGATTTTCATCACGCCGAAGATCTTGCGGGAAGGATCGAACCTTTACTGAGTAAGAGGAATTGCAGTCGAAAAAGCCGCCTTCGAGGCGGCTTTTTCATTTAAATTCCTCGAATTCGACGCGAATACGCTGCTTTCTGCGCGCTAAACCGTACAAAATGCGTCCATGCTGAGCAAAGGAAACATCTTTCTCATAGGACCCATGGGCTCGGGCAAAACAGCGGTGGGGCGTCACCTGGCACGCGTGTTGCGCTTCACCTTCCACGACAGCGATGCGGATATCGAGGCCAAGACCGGCGTGGATATCGCGTTCATTTTCGAGAAAGAGGGCGAATCCGGATTCCGGATCCGGGAAAAGGAATCAATCGAACGCCTGACGCGCCTGGAATCGATCGTGCTGGCCACGGGGGGCGGCGCCGTGATCGAGGAAGACAACCGGCGGGTGCTGGCTGAGCGCGGCGTGGTGGTATACCTGGCGACGTCTGTCGATCAGCAACTCGAGCGCACCCGGCATGCGCGGCACCGGCCCTTGTTGAACGACACGGATCCCGAGCAGAAGCTCGAGGAACTGATGCGCTGCCGGGCAATTCTGTACGCCGAAATAGCCGATTTAACCGTTTCGACCGATGGCCGCCGGGTGCAGTTGGTGGCTGAGGAGATTCACAGTGAGCTTCGGCGGGCACGAGCAACCTAAGCTTCGTATAATCAACGCCGTGCAAACTCTGCAAGTAGACGTCGGGCATTCTCGCTATCCCATCGTGATCGGAGCGGGCCTAATGAGCAACCGAGAGCTTCTGGACGCTCAGATACGCGGGCGGGATCTCATGATCGTGACCAACACGACGATCGCACGGCTGTATCTTGCGAAACTGTCCAATAGCCTTGCTCCAAGACGGCTCGCCGAATGTATTTTACCGGACGGCGAACAACATAAGACGCTGCAGGCCGCCGGTTGGGTGATCGATGCGCTGGTGGGGAAGAAAATGAATCGCGACGCGACGGTGCTCGCACTGGGAGGCGGCGTCGTCGGCGACATCGCGGGCTTCGCGGCCGCCTGCTACCAGCGCGGCATCGGTTATGTACAGGTGCCGACTACTTTGCTTGCCCAAGTGGACTCCTCGGTCGGCGGCAAGACCGGTGTGAATCATCCAGGCGGGAAGAATCTGATTGGCGCCTTCTATCAACCGCAGAGCGTCATCGCGGACACCGATACGCTCGTCACTCTGCCGGACCGTGAGTTGCGCGCCGGGCTTGCCGAAGTGATCAAGTACGGCTGCGTGTGGGATCCGCTGCTGTTCGATTGGCTGGATCACAATATGGGCAAACTGCTTGCGCGCGATGTAGGCGCGCTGACCTATGGCATTGCCCGATCCTGCGAAATAAAGGCCACGGTGGTTGCCAAGGATGAGCGCGAACAGAATTTGCGGGCCATATTGAACTTCGGCCATACCTTTGGTCATGCTATCGAGGCGGCTACCGGCTATGCCACTTATTTGCACGGCGAAGCGGTGGGCTTGGGAATGCTGATCGCGGCAGACCTGTCACACCGTCTGGGGATGATCGACAAAGGCGTGAAGGATCGCGTGCGCGATATTCTCGGCAAGGCCGGCTTGCCCACCGAGGTGCCGCGCATCGGCGCCGTCAAGGCATTGGAATTGATACACATGGACAAAAAAGTTCTGGCCGGCGCAGTACGCCTCGTGCTGCTCGAGAGACTGGGCCGCGCCATCGTGACGGCCGATTACAGCCAAGCCGCGTTCGAGGCCACGATCAAGGAATATTTCGCATGAGCGCGCTCGCCGCCTATGCCGCACTTGACGAGCACTCGCGTGGACGCCGCTATCCGGAGCCTTCGCCGGCTTATCGGTCGGAATATCAGCGCGATCGCGATCGCATCGTGCACTCAACCGCCTTCCGCAGACTGGTTTATAAGACTCAAGTCTTCGTCAATCATGAAGGCGACCTATATAGAACTCGGCTGACGCATTCTCTGGAGGTGGCGCAGATCGCGCGTACCATCGCCCGCGCCCTCAGACTCAACGAGGTCTTGTCCGAGGCGATCTGCCTTGCCCACGATTTGGGACACACGCCGTTCGGGCATGCCGGGCAGGACGCATTGAATGAATGCATGATGGATTTCGGCGGTTTCGAACACAATCTGCAATCGCTGCGGGTGGTTGACGAGCTCGAGGAGCACTATGCGGAGTTCGATGGGCTCAATTTGAGCTTCGAGTGCCGCGAGGGAATTCTAAAACATTGCTCGTACAACAATGCGGTTCAGCTCGGCGAAATCGGCGAGCGTTTTATCAACCGCCAGCAACCGGGACTGGAGGCGCAGCTCGCCAACTTCGCCGACGAAATTGCCTACAACAATCACGATGTAGAGGACGGCATTCGTGCCGGCCTCATCTCGGTGGAGCAGTTGCTGGTCGTGCCGCTGTTCCGCGAATATCACGCGGAAGTGCTCGCGAAGTACCCAACGCTCGCCGGACGACGGCAGGTATATGAGATTTTGCGGCGCATGATCAACCGCCTGGTAAGCGATTTGATCGATTCGTCCGCGGCGAGGCTTGGCGCCTCGGGCGTACGATCGATTGCCGAAGTCAGGTCTTCGCCAAAGCCGCTGATCGGCTTCAGCGAAGGCACGCGCGAGCTCAATCATGCGCTCAAGACATTCCTGCGTGAACACGTGTACAGGCACTACAAAGTGCGGCGCATGACGGCCAAGGCGCGGCGCGTCATTCGCGAGCTGTTTGACGCATTTTTCAATGATCCGACGCTGATGCCGGACGAGCACAAGGCGACAGGCTCGCGCTTGGAATTGGTGCAAGGGCCGGCGGGCCGCGCGCGCGTGGTCGCCGATTATATTGCGGGCATGACAGACCGTTACGCTATTCTGGAGCATCGGCGACTATTCGATCCTGCCGAGCGAACCTGAGTACACCCATGAGCACCACCCTACAGAACGATCTGCTGCTGCGCGCCTTACTGCGGGAACCGACACCGCGACGCCCGATATGGCTGATGCGCCAAGCCGGCCGCTATCTGCCCGAATATCGCGCGACCCGGGCCCGTGCCGGCGGTTTCCTCCAAATGTGCACCAACCCCGAGATCGCATGCGAAATCACCTTGCAGCCGGTCGATCGCTTCCCTCTCGATGCCGCCATTCTGTTTTCGGACATACTGACAATTCCACATGCGATGAACTTGGGACTGGAGTTCGAAGCGGGCGAGGGCCCCAAGTTCGAGCGTCCGGTGCGCACAGCGGCCGACATCGCCCGGCTCCCCGTGCCTGACCCCGGCCAGGAACTGAAGTACGTGGTCGATGCC
>JBBRQO010000059.1:0-16152 GCA_038226325.1 Steroidobacterales bacterium
GGCTACTCCTGCGCCGAGATCGCCGACTTGCGGGAACAAGGCGTGGTGTGACGGCAAGGGGCGCCGCTGCGCCCCCGCCTCAGTCTCAATTCTTGCCGAACTTGAAGCCAATTTCGCCGCCCACGAACAGCGGTTCTCCGTAGAACGACCACACCCACAGCGGGTCGACGTTCTGCGCCGACTCGATGTAGAGCTTGTTCGTCAGATTGCGGCCGTACACCCGCGCGAACCAGCGATTGTCCTCGCCGTTGTAGGTGATGGAAGCGCCGAGCAGCGCCCGGGCCTGCGCATAAGTCTGCGTGAACGGAGCATTCGGCAGCGCGATCGAATAGGTGTCGAGATTCCTGGCAACATAGTTATCGTTGACGTCGATGACTACGTGTCCATTGGTCCACGGCACCGGAATCGTGTAATTCACGTCGATGGTCGCCGTGACTGTCGGGCAGCGGTTGACCGGCAGGCCGGACAGATCGACGGTCTTGCCTGCGGGATCCAGCGTCGTGAAGTTGCCATAGGAACAGTGTTGCCAACTGAACGGCACCCGCAGCATCAAGGCGTCCGTGACCTTGAACGTCAGCTCATTCTCGATGCCGTAGGTCGTCATCTTTGCCGCGTTCTTGAACAGCGTCTCTTCGCCCTGCTGTCCGTTGGCATTGGTGATGGGCGAGACGACCTGGCGGATCAGATCCGTGTAGCGCACATAGAACAGCGCTTCATTGAGGCGCAGGCGGCGATCGAACAGTTCGCTCTTCATGCCCACTTCGAACGAATCTGCTTTCTCCGGATTCGTCGGTGCCTTCTCTACCGCAGTAATGGGCGTACCGCCCGTGCCCACCTGGTCGTTGTAGCCGCCGCCCTTGAACCCATGCGAGAAGTTCGCATAGCCGAACAGGTCCTGATCGAATTGATGCGACAGGGTCACGCGATAGGTAGGTTGCGTCCAGGAGTGGCTGTCCCTCACCACACCGAAGGGATAGGCGCCGAAATTATCGCCATTCATCAGGCCGCCGAGCTGCACGTAGGTGAAGTTCGCGTCGTACGCGCCGGTGGCCGACGGCAATTGCTGCACGAACACCTGCTGGCGGCCGATCCAGTTCTTGCTGTCCTGGGTGATGCGGGCGCCCACGGTCAGGGTCGTTGCGTCCGTGAACTTGTAGTTGGTCTCGCCATACAGCGCCTTCGACTGCTCGGTCTGCGCATTGCACAGCACCTGAGGATTGTTGTTGTAGCCACCCGGCTGCAGCGCCGGATTGGTGGGCGCGCCAAAGAGGTCAAAGATACCGAGGATTTGGGCCACGCAGAACTTGGTGTCGTCATGCTGGTAGAAGGCACCGGCCACGAAATTGAAGTCGCCGATCTGCTTCGAGGCGAAGCGCAGTTCTTCCTGCCAAGTCTTGCGGCGGTCGGAACGGTTGGCATCGAACACCGACACCGGCCCGACCACACCCGTGTAGTCGGAGGGCAGGCTGGAATCCTGTGCTCGATAACCCTGCACCCAGGTGAAAGTACCTGCGTCGATGGTGTAATCGATGTTCAGGTGTTCGCCCTGCGCATCGACGCGATGGCCGTTCTGTGAATCGATCAGATAACCCTGGCGATTGTCGACACCGGCATTGCCCAAGGGGTTGTTGCCCGTATAGCCCGGCAATCCGAGTTGCGGAAATACGAAGTACGGCACATTGGTGCCCGGCCGAAGATTGGTCGGGGTGCTATTGACTGCGCCGGGCGTGCCCGAGCGGTCGGTGAGCATTTCGTAAGTAAACAGCACCCGCAAATTATCCATGGGCTCCCAAAGCAGTTTGGCGCGGCCGGTGAATACGTCGCTGCCGCCGACCCGCTGACCGGTGCCGGTGTAGGTCGTGCCGCCGATGGAGTTGCTGGCGCCATTGCGCATCCAACCATCCTGATGTTCTTGGCTTGCGACCACGCGCAATGCCAGGCGATCGGTGACGATGGGAATATTGATTGCGCCCTTGGCGTTGTACTCGTCGTAGCTTCCGCCTCCGCCCTGCACCTCAACGGTCATCTCATTCAGTACCGGAGGCTTGGTCTTGACGACCACGGCACCACCGGTGGTGTTCTTGCCGAACAGCGTGCCCTGCGGGCCGCGCAACACTTCGACCTCTTGCATATCGAAGGGATCGAGCAGCTGCGTCTGCGTGCTCGGCATGACGAAGTCATCGATGAGCACGGCGACCGGCGCCTCGTTGTAAACAATGATGTCGGTGTTGCCCACACCGCGCATGGCAAAGGATGCGGCATTGAAACCGTTGACCTTGTTGGCCGAGAAGTTCGGCACCAACAACGCAATATCGGCGAGGGTGCGCGGCGTGAGATCCGCGATCACCTGCGAGTCGATGGCGGTGACCGCGATCGGCGTCGATTGAAGGTTCGACTCGCGGCGCGTCGCCGTCACCACGATTTCATCCAAACCAGAAACCGAGACCGGCGCGCCGGCCGTTTGTGCCTGCGTCACAGCCGCTAGCAACACCGCTGCCGTGGCAAGCGGGACCAGGCTGTTCTGCTTGAGTGTGGCGCCACCGGAACGTCCGTTGCGCTTGCTGATAGTCATGTAGTACTCCCCTCTAAAGATCGAAACGGCTTATGCGATCGCTCGCGCCTTATCGGAATATTCGCAACGCAAGCTACGCGGGACGAGGAAAAAAAACAAGCCTGACGGTTTGTTTAAAATAAAAAAAGTGCAGCTTCAACAGGCACGTAGGGGCGCTCAGCCCTCTCCGGAACTCCGAAAATCCCGCTGGCACCGGTAGTTACGCCATTTGTTGTATTCTCGCATCGCCCGGCTCACAGGCTCAGGATCCGATAGCCGATACGCGGGAAATGCACCAGCAAAGTGCCTGCCAAGGGATCGGTGCGGCGCACCGCGACTTCGTGCAGCGATAGGGTGACCAGCTCGCCGGCCACCGGATCGCGGCCGTAATCGTCCGGCGCGACCGACACTAAGTCCCCCGCCTTGAGACCCAGAGGATCCGCCGGGTCGACCCCGGCACCTCGCGGCGTTGCTGCGTTTCGCGCCGCTGCATGCGACTCCTCGCCAGTCATGGAAGTGCGTGTGCCATGCCCGAGCGCGCGCATGCGCTGCTCCCAAGCCAACAAGCGCGCATAGGGTGCGAACAGAGCCGCCGCGCCCGGCACATTGCCGCGTGCCATCCACACTGGAAAATAGGCCTGAATATCGGCGAGCCCCGGCGCATCGGCGAACAAAAATTCGCGGCCGTCGCCGAGCTGCTGTTCGATGAGATCCGCCTGCGCGCGGAATTGGCTCATCAAGTGCGGGATCTCCCGCTCGAGCGTGTCGAAGTCCATGAAATTAAAGAATGCCTTGCGATCGTTGATGACAGCCGCCGGCAAGCCGTTCTTATTCAAGCCCATCGACAAACCGGCGCCCGGCTCAAAAAAGGCTCGATCGCTCCATGTCCCGAGCGCCAGCGACATGCCCCGCTCACCGTGCGGAAACAGGGTTGGCTGGGGATGCCGGGCTTCAAGCTCCACCGCTATCAGGCGCGTATCGCAGTAAATGTCGGCGCCAATCTGCAGCACCGGGGTTTTGCGGTAGCCACCGGTGAGCGCAGTCAGGTGCGGCTTGGGCATCACCATCGGTATTTCGACGGAGCGCCAACTCAGACCTTTCAGCCCCAGCATCAGGCGGGCCTTCTCGGCGAAGGGAGATAGATCAAAATGATGCAAAATAAGCTCGGACACGCGATTCTCCTCCGTAAGGGCAGCCTATACCGTGGCCCAAGAAAAAAACAGTCAGGTCTGTTTCTTTTTTGCGGCCGGGTATAATGTGGCGCTCACTGCGAGCTCGCGCGAGGCTAAAGGTCATGGATACCGCAACAGTGCGACGGTTTATCGAGGGCATGAAATACGAGACGGAGCGCACCAGTGCGCCCGAGGGGTTCCCGTCATTGCCCGACGTGCCGGCGGGACGCTACACGGACCCGGCCTTTCTCAAGCTCGAATCGGAGCTGATGTGGCATCGCAGTTGGCTGTATGCCTGCCATGTAGATGAACTCCCGCAGCCGGGCAGTTTCCTGTTATGGAAAAAAACCGGTACCCCCATTCTGATCGTGCGTGGCAAGGACAATGAAATCCGCGCCTTTTACAACACCTGCCGGCATCGCGGCGGCCCCTTGGTGAAGACCCCTTGCGGCAAAGTGGATGGACTGGTGTGCGGCTATCACGGCTGGACTTACAGTCTCGATGGCAAACTCGTGAACCTGCGCGACAAGCGCGACTTCCCGAATCTCGACATGTCCCGCCGCTCCTTGATCAGCGTGCGCTGCGAAAGATTCGCCAACTGGGTGTTCATCAACGAGGACCCGCAGGCCGAGCCGCTGCTCGCGCATACTCAGCCTTTCTTCGAATATTTTCAGCAGTTCGAACCGGACTGCTGGCGCCTGGTCGCGCAGAGCAGCTACGACGTCAAGTGCAACGTCAAGGTGCTGCTCGATGCCTTCCTCGAGGTTTATCACTTGAAGTCGATTCACCAGGGCACGGTCGACCGCTTCCTCGACTACCGCGGCACCACCATTGCCTTGTATCGCAACGGCCATTCCATCATGGTGACCCCGAATCGCCGTCCGGATTGGCAAGACCCCGGTACGCGCGGCATGCGGCGCATCGAGTCGGCCACGGTGGTGTCCTCGCAAAACAATCCCTCCTTCAACTTTTATCCCAACCTGGTCGCGCCGGTGGATCCCACCGGAGTGCCCTTCCTGCTCTTCTGGCCGACATCGGACACCAGCATGCGCATCGAGTGCCACTGGTTCGCGCCCGATTGGGGCGGTGGACCGCCGCCGGAACTGTGGAAGACGCGCATCGCGAATTTCGAACGCATTCTCGACGAGGACTTGCAATTTGCGCCGCAGATCCAAGAATCGCTCATGTCGCCGGGTTTTCGCGGCATCCCCTTGAATTATCAGGAGCGGCGCATTTATCACTGGCACGAGGAACTCGACCGGCGCATCGGCCGTGATCGCGTACCCCCGCACTTGCGTGTCGAGCCGCTGCTCGAACCCTTCTATGAAAA
The DNA here is from genome assembly GCA_038226325.1 of Steroidobacterales bacterium. Taxonomy (GTDB): domain Bacteria; phylum Pseudomonadota; class Gammaproteobacteria; order Steroidobacterales; family Steroidobacteraceae; genus Bog-1198. The sequence goes on from JBBRQO010000059.1 coordinate 5,054, forward strand.
CTGAGCGCTGAGCGTTGACGGACTTGGGCTCCATTCATCGCATCGGCGTGCATGTGCCGAAGCTGCGATTGGCGCATGCCGTCATCGCCGAGGCCATGGCATGGAGCAGCGCACCGGGACGCCAGCGCGCGCGCGGCGCGCGCGCCATCTGCAATTGGGACGAGGATGCGCTGACCATGGCGGTCGAGGCCGCCCGCGCCGCACAGCACCCCACCCTCGTGCCGCAGCGCATTGTGTTTTGCTCGACCACCGCCCCCTTCCTCGACCGCGATGACGCCGTGGCTATGGCGGCGGTGCTGGATCTCGCGCAGACCACCGAGACGCTGAACGTGGGTGCTTCCATGCGCGCCGGCACTCAGGGCTTGATCAATGCGCTACGGCGCGCGGATCCCGCCGGCACTCTGTTGGTGGCGAGCGATGCGCGTCTGACGCGCGCCGGCAGCCCGCAAGAAATGAGTTATGGCGATGCGGCCGTGGCACTGCTGTTGGGCGCCGCGGATCCGGCCGCCCTCGCCACCGTGGTGGGCACGCACACCATCAGCAGCGACTTCGTCGACCACTACCGCATGAACGGTTCGAAATTCGACTACGCGCTCGAGCAGCGTTGGGTACGCGACGAGTCGCTGCTGGAATTGCTGCCGCAGGTCGTTGCCGAGTTGCTGGCGGCGGCCGGTATCAGCCGCGACACCGTGCGGCATCTGGTACTGCCGGCCGCAGCGGCCACGGCGAAACGAGTCGCGCAGGCCTGCGGCCTGGAAACGGCGCAGCGCGACGCCAGTGTTCTCGCCGAATGCGGCGACGCAGGCACCGCGCTGCCGCTGCTGCTGCTTGCCGCAGCGCTCGAAGCGGCCGCGCCGGGCGAGATGATTTTAGTGCTAGGCATCGGCCAGGGCGTCGATGCGCTGCTGCTGCGCGCCGAGCCGGGAGTGCGAACGGCAGGACGGCCGCTCGCGCAGGCTCTGGCGCGTAAACGCGACGAAACCAGCTACGTGCGCTATCTGTCGCATCGTCACTTGCTCGACGTCGACTTCGGCATGCGCGCCGAGCGTGATCAACGCACCGCGCATACCGTGGCCTATCGCAAACGCAGCGCGCTCAGCGCCTTCAGCGGCGGCCGCTGCCGGCTCTGCGCCAGCGTTCAATTTCCACTGGCGCGTGTTTGCGTCAATCCTGAATGCCGGGCCACCGACACTCAGGAGCCATATCGGCTCGCGGAGTCGCGAGGACGGGTCAAGTCCTTCACCGAGGATTGGCAGGCCTACGCGGCCCGGCCACCGTATCTATACGGCAACGTCGAGTTCGCCGAGGGTGGGAATTTATTGATGGAATTTACCGACTTCGAGCCGGGCGAACTCAAGGTCAACGACGCCGTACGTTTCGTGTACCGCATCAAGGATGAGGATCGCGCGCGCGGCTTCCGCCGCTATTTCTGGAAGGCAACGTCCGCTTAAGGGGGGACGGCAAAATGGCAAGCGGCATCAAAGACAAAGTAGTGATCTGCGGCATGGGCTGCTCCCAGTTCGGCGAGCGCTGGGCCCTGGGTCCCGACGATTTGATGGTGGAAGCCTTCGCCGAAGCGCTCACGGATGCCGGCATCGAACGCGACCGCATCGACGCGGCCTGGCTCGGCGTATTTTTCGATGAGCAGAACACCGGCAAGTCCTCGCTGCCCATGTCGATGGCGTTACGGCTGCCGAATGTGCCCACCACGCGCGTGGAGAATCTGTGCGCCACCGGCACCGAGGCACTGCGCGGCGCGGTCTACGCCGTCGCCGCCGGCGCCTGCGACATCGCACTGGCGATGGGGGTCGAGAAGCTCAAGGACACGGGTTTCTCAGGCTTGCCTGAACGCACCAAGGGAACCTTCGAGGATTTGTACCTGCCCACCAGCACGGCGCCCGGCGCGTTTGCACAGCTGGCGAGCGCCTATGCGGAGCGTTACGGTTATTCGATGCAGGATTTGAAACGCGCAATGGCGCATATCTCGGTCAAAAGCCACGAAAATGCCACTCGCAATCCAAAGGCGCATTTGCGCAACCGCATCACAGAGCAGCAAGTGCTGGATGCGCCCGCCATCGCTTACCCGCTGGGTGTGCTCGATTGTTGCGGGGTCAGCGACGGCGCCGCCTGCGCCATCGTGACCACGCCCGAGATTGCGCGCAGCCTGGGTAAACGCGATCTGGTGTCGGTGCAGGCCATGCAGCTGGCACCGAGCAACGGAGTGGAGATGGGGCATCAGTCCTGGGACGGCAGCCATACTCTGACCACACCCATCGCCGCCGCGCGCGCCTACGCGGAAGCCGGAATCCGTCATCCGCGCCAGCAGCTGGATCTGATTGAGGTGCATGATTGCTTCTCGATCACCGAACTCGTGCTGATGGAGGATCTCGGCCTCTCGGAGCTGGGACGCTCGCCGCATGACGTGCTCGACGGGCGTTACGATCGCGACGGCGTCATTCCGTGTCAGATCGACGGCGGCTTGAAGTGTTTCGGCCATCCGATCGGCGCCACCGGCCTGCGCATGGCTTATGAGATTTATTTACAGCTGCTGGGCCGCGCCGGCGAACGCCAGTTGCGCGGCCGCTCCGGCAACGGCCCGGCGATCGGACTCACCCACAACTTGGGTGGAATTCCCAATCGCAATGTCGCCAGCGTTTCCATTCTTGGATTGTTATCCGCATAAGCAGGAGTATCGCCATGTCCGACACGCTCTTTACCCGCACCGATCGCAGCCAAATGGCGCCGCAATGGCAGTCCGCACGCGACATGCTCGAGAAGCTCACCGGCGACGCCACGTTCGTCGAGGTGTTCGCACAAGCGCCGCAGCTGCTCGAGTTCGTCATGCAGCAGTTCTATGTCAAGGTGTTCTTCGGCGGCACGGTGCCGCAGCGTTACAAACAACTGGCGCGGCTCAAGCTATCGTTGATCCACGGCTGCCGCACCTGCAACAAGCAAAATGTGCCCGGCGCACTCGAGGCGGGGTTCACGCAGGCGCAGATCGACGCCCTCATCGACGGCAACAATGCCGCCTTTGCGCCCGCTGAACAGGCCGTGATCGACTATGCCGAGCAGATCGCACTCTCGAACATGGACGGCCAGATGTCCCCGGCGCTGTTTGAACGCTTGCGCGCCGCCTTTTCGGAGGCGCAAATCCTGGAACTCGGCACGGCCATGGCCGTGGTCTCAGGTATGGCGAAATTATCCTTCGTGCTCGGCCTGGTCGAGCGTGAGAGCTACTGCCCGTTCGCGACCGACGCGAGCGCGGCGGCAGCCGCCTAGCTTCAGCGCCCGGGCACCCGGAAATAATCGGGGATACCGCCCGGCCAATCCTCGCCCCAGTTCTGGCGTCCCCCATCCACCGTCAGCACTTCGCCCGTGATGAATTTTCCGCTCGGTGCGCTGAGGTAAACCACGGACTGAGCGATGTCCATGACATCGCCCATGCGCTTCATGGGATTGGAAACTGCAAAGTCCTCCGCGGCCTGGCGCGGATACACATTGAGGCCCTCGGTGGCGATCGATCCCGGCGCCACGCAATTAACACGAATATTGAGCGGTGCCCATTCCACCGACAGCGTTTTGCTCAGGTAGATGACGCCGGCGCGCGCCGCCGCGGTGTGCGCGACCTGGGGCATGCCGCGAGTCACGACGGCCACGATATTCACGATGGATCCGCCGCGCCCCTGTTTGCGCCACTGCTGCGCCGCGCTCTGCATCATGTGCCAGGTACCGTTCAAATTCGTGTCGATGACGGCGTTCCAGCCCTTGACGCTGAAATCAATGGCGGCCTGCGGAAATTGGCCGCCGGCGCTGTTGACCAGCACGTCCACGTGACCAAATTTTTCCCAGGCCTCAGCCAGCAGCGCCTGCGCTTGGTCGGGCTCGCGAATGGTCATGGCGCGGGTCATGATCTTCTTGCCGAGGCGCTGCTCGATGCCGGCTGCGGTTTCCTCCAGCTTCTCGGCACGACGCCCGCAAATTGCCACCTCTGCACCGAGACGCGCCAGCACATAGGCGATGGCTCGCCCCATACCGCTGCCGCCGCCCGAGACCAAGCACACCTGACCCGCCAGTGCATCATCACGGAATGACAGCGGCCAGGAGACCAGCTCGTCATCGGTCATGCCCCATTGTTTGGGCAAATCTAAGGGGAGACGTATGCTCATTTTTTTGGAAAAGGCCCGGCAAGTGCGCGCGATTGTATTCTCAGTATAGGCAGCACAGGCCAAAAAAAGAAACAGTCCTGACTGTTTTTTTCAGCGTCACGGGGTGATACTGTTATCTTAACCTCTGCCTAGAGCGGGACAATGGCTGGCAACAATAGCGAAGATCTCTCACAGCTGCGCATCTCGGTCACGACCATGGGCGACTTGTTGCTGAGCGCCGCCGACCGCTATCCCGACACTTTGGCACTGGTGTTCCCCGATTCGCAGTTCTCCTACCGCGAACTCGCCGCCCGCGCCGTGCTGCGCGCGCGCAGCCTGCAGGCGCTCGGCGTGAAGCCGCGTGATCGCGTCGGCATCCTGATGCACACCTGTCCGGCCTTCGTCGAGATTTTCTTTGCCGCCGCGCTGTGCGGCGCCGTGGTCGTGCCCATCAATGCCCGCTACCGCCCCTCCGAACTCGCCTACGTCATCGAGAATGGCGACATCGTCACTTTGGTCACCACCGACGCCGTTGCCGAGCAGGTCAGTTTCGTCGAGCGACTGTCGAGCGCACTGCCCGACCTTAAGTCGCAAACCGACCCGCGGCGGCTGAACCTAGCTGCCGCGCCGACCCTGCGCAATGTGGTGCTCATGGGCAGCACGAGCGCACCCGGCTGCATAGCGCAAAGCGACTTCGACGCTCTCGCCGAGACCTCGCCCGAGCGCGAAGTGCACATCGCGCGCCTGAGCGTTCGGGTGCGCGACGTGGGTCTCATGCTCTATACCTCGGGAACCACCGCCAACCCCAAGGGCTGCCTCATCACCCATGAGGCGCAGGTGCGCAACTCCATCGCTCTTGGGCGTCATCGCTACGGACTGACCCACGAGGATCGCTTCTGGTCGCCGCTGCCCATGTTCCATATCGCGTCGGTGCTGCCCATGCTCGCCATCTTCGATGTCGGCGGCACCTACTTGACCATGGGCTATTTCGACGCGGGTGTGGCCCTCGACATGCTGGAACGCCATCAGGTGACGGCCACCTATCCTTGCTTCGTCACCATCATGCAGGGCCTCATCTATCATCCGAATTTCGCGCGCACCGATCTGTCGCGCATCAAGCTCATGAATTCCAACTTTGCGGTGCAGCCGCCCGGAGTCGCGGAATCCATCATGCAGGCCATGCCGAACGCGCTGCAGGTGGGCAGTTTCGGCATGACCGAAACCGCAGGCACGGTGTGCACGGGATCGCCGGACGAAAGCGAGTCGCTGCGCATCACGCGGCTGGGCAAACCCTTGCCGGGGCTTGAAGTACGCATCGTCGCGCAGGATTCAGGCCTGCAGGTTGCGGCAGGCGAACAGGGTGAAGTGCTGGTGCGCGGCTACAGCCTGCTCGAGGGCTATCACAAGGATCCGGAAAAAACCGCCGCGGCCATCGATGCCGACGGCTGGTTTCACACCGGCGACATCGGCTCGCTCGACCAGCACGGCACCATCATGTTCCATGGCCGCTACAAGGATATGTTGAAAGTCGGTGGCGAGAATGTGGCCGCCGCGGAGATCGAAGCGCTGCTCGGGCGCCACCCGGCGGTGAAGCTCGCCCAGGTGGTCGGGATTCCGGACGCCAAGTACGCCGAAGTCCCTGCGGCATTCGTGGAACTCAAGCCCGGCAGCACAGCCAGCGAGGCGGAACTGGTGAGTTTCTGCAAGGCCGAGGTGGCGGCCTTCAAGGTGCCGCGCATCGTGCGCTTCGTCGCAGAATGGCCGATGTCCTCGAGCAAGATTCAGAAATTCCGGCTGCGCCAGTCCCTGGTCGCGGAACTGGGGCTGGCATAGCCGCCGTGACCACCGCCGCACCGACCGCCGCGTCCAGCCTGCTGCCGCACTTCGGGCCCATTGTTCAGAATGCCTTCGTCGTGCGCGACATCGAGACCGCAGTTGACTACTGGTCGGCGAAGCTCGGTATCGGACCCTTCTATTTGCTCGGCCACATTCAATACGGCGATGTGTATTTTCGCGGTGCCCCGTTGAAGTTGGACATGTCGGTCGCCATTGCGCAATGGGGCGACATTCAAATCGAGCTGATTCAACAGCACGATTCGGCGGCCTCGATCTACTCGGAATTCTTGAACCGCCACGGTGAAGGGCTGCAGCATCTGGGAATCATGACCAGTTCCCTCGACCAGCACCTTGCGCGCTTGGCGCCGCTCGGCATCGAGCCCGTGCAGTGGGGTGCGACCGCCAACGGCATGCGCTTCGCGTATTTGAATACGGACCGCCACGCCGGGGGCATGATTGAATTGATCGAGACCGGCCCCGCCGTCGAAGCGTTCTTCGCCAAGATACGCAAGGCCGCCGTCGGTTGGGACGGCAGCCGCCCGCTGCGCCGTCTCTAGTTCGCCCGTGCTATTCGGCACTCTCAAGCCGGTCCAGATTGCCTATCACGTGCCCGACCCGGAGCAGGCCGCCCACGGCTTGGCGAAGTCCTTCGGCTGGGGACCTTTCTTCCTCTTCGAACACATCGCGCTGTCGCACTGCCTGTATCGCGGTGCCCCCGCCGTTTTCGACCACAGCTCAGCCTACGGCCAGGCGGGCGATCTCATGATCGAACTCATCACCCAGCATGGCGCGGGGCCATCGGTGCTGCGCGATCTGTATGCCGGCGATGAGACCGGCCTGCATCACCTCGCGCACTTCGTGCCGAATTTGCACGACGCGCTCAATGAAGCGCGCGCGGCAGGACGGGAAATCGCGCTCGATGCGTGCACTGCCACCGGCACGCGCTTTGCCATGCTCGATACGTCGCGCGAACTGGGTCATATGGTGGAACTGTACGAGCCCGCCGGGGATCTGCTGAAGTTCTACCGTTATGTGCGCCGCGCCGCAGAGGGTTGGGACGGCGCGGAACCGCTGCGCCGCTTGCGCGCCTCGCCGCTCATCTGAGCGGCACCGAACCATCATTCACTACTTGCAAGGATCCAACATGGGACGCATCAACGGCAAAGTCGCGGTGATCTTGGGCGCCGCCGGCGAAGGCAACATGGGCCAGAGCATCGCGCGGCGCTTCGCCGCCGAAGGCGCGCGGGTGGTGGTTGCCGGCCGCGCGGGCGCGAAGCTCAAGTCGCTGGCCGAAGAGCTTGGCGGAGATCACTGCGTCTGCGACATCACGCGCAGTGCCGAGGTGGCAGCCCTCGCCCGCTTCGCGGTGGAACGCTGCGGTCGCCTCGATATCGCCGTCAATTGCACCGGCTGGGCTCCGATGACCAAATTGCTGGAAGTCACGGAGGATGAACTGGACAAGCTATGTGCCCTGCAATTCAAGGGCGTGTATTTTTTCCTGCAGAGCATGGTGGCGCAAATGGCGGCCGGCGGCGGCGGCTCGATCGTGCAGATGTCCTCTGCCTCCGCCTACGCCCTGCTTTACAATCACGCCGCGTACATCGCCACCAAATCTGCGGGCGATGCGCTGGTGCGCTGCTTCGCGAACGAGTTCGGCGCCAAGGGCGTACGCGTCAATTCCATCGCGCCGGGTCTCACCGGCAGCCCCATGACGGCCCACGAGATGGCGCTGCCTGGATTGCAAGAAGCCTTCGTCAAGGAATACCCGCTGGGCAGGATAGGCACGGCCGATGACATCGCCAATGCCGCCCTGTGGCTGGCCGGCGAGGAGAGCTTCATGACGGGGCAAGTGCTGCAAATCAACGGCGGCCTCACCCTGCGCCGCAATCCAACGCCGCGCGAAATTAGCGCCAGTCTCAGGGCCGCGGCCGGCCCCATAAAAAACAGTCAGTCCTGATTGTTTTAGCGACTTGCCGCTGTTACCATCGGGCCTGGCTGGGCGATGGAGTTTCAGATGTCGGTCAATTACAAAGCCGAATGGCCCATGAATTTGCACGCACCGGCGGGCTCGCTGGAAGCGAAGCAAGCGGCCGTCGACAACGGACTCGACGTACCCGATCCGGCCCGCTACTCCTGCGCCGACTTCATGAAAAAAGAATGGCAGCACCTCTGGCCGCGTGTCTGGCTGCTGGCGGGTGTCACTCCCGACCTGCCGGAATCCGGCGACTACCAGGTGTTCGAGATCGGCCACGAGGAAATACTCCTGGTGCGCCAGGATGATGCGTCGATCAAAGCCTTCTACAATGTGTGTCCGCATCGCGGCAACCGCATTTCGTTGAACGACCGCGGCAGCGTCGCGAAATTCACCTGTGCCTTTCACGGCTGGCAATTCGCCTGCGACGGCAAGTTGCAGAAGATCACCGACGAGGCCACATTCGATCCGCGCGTGATTGCGCACCGGCCTTCGCTGAGCGAAGTGCGCTGCGAGGTCATCGGCGGCCTCATCTTCATCAATATGGACGGCAAGGCGCCGCCACTGCGCGAATGGATAGGCTTGCCGCCGGGCTATATCGAAAACTACGAAATCGACAAGATGAGCGTGGTGCGCCACGTGCGCAGCGAATGGCGCGCGAATTGGAAGACCGGCATCGATGCCTTCTATGAGACCTACCATCTGCCCTTCATTCATCCGCAGACCCAGGGCGTGATGGAGGACTTTAGTCAGTACGATCTGTATCCGAACGGCTTCAGCCGCATGATAGTGCCCATCGGCGTCAAGTCGCACCGGGTCGGCGACCAGGTCAGCGTCGACCCGTATCAGCAGTACATGATGAAGGAAGCCGGCATCGACCCCGCAAAATTCAGCGGCACGGCGCGCGAAGTTCGCGAGGCCATACAGCAAGCGAAACGCGCACGCGGCAAGCGCTTCGGTCTGGACTACTACGACAAATTGACGGACGCCCAGCTCACCGATAGCTGGGCCACCGGCTATTTTCCGAACGTTCAGATCGGCATGCATCCGGAGGGCGTATTTATCATGCGATTCCTGCCGCACCCCACCGATCCGGAGCGCTTCTGCTACGACAACATGACCCTGTTCCGCTATGTGAATGATCCGGGCTACACCGTACCCGGCTGGATGGGACTGCCCGAGGGCAGGGACGTGACCGGCGCCACCCGACCGGACATCGAGCGCATCCCGGTGGACGTACGGCCGAACTTGGGCGAGGTGCTCGATCAGGACGTGGAATTGGTCGCCGCCGTACAGCGCGGCTCCAAGTCACGCGGCTTCCGTGGGCCTTTGTGGTCCGATCAGGAACAGCGGGTGCGGCATTTCCACCGCGAACTGGACCGCTATATCAACCGCGAAAAGTAGCCGCGCGCTTCTCGAGAAAGGCCGCGATTCCCTCGCGGCCCTCGGCAGTCATGCCGCGAGCTGCAATCGAGCGGCTTTCGCGGCCGAGTTGCGTCTCCAGGCCCGGTTGCGACTCAGCCAATAGCCGCTTGACGGCGCCGAAGGCGCCCGTAGGTCCGGCCGCCAACCGAGCAGCCACAGCGGCAGCGGTCTCCACCAGCTTCTCATCCTCGACCACTTGGTTCACCAGTCCCCAGTCCAACGCCTGCTCGGCATCGAGCGCGCGATTCGTCAGGAACAGTTCCATGGCGCGCTTGTAGCCCACGGCCCGCGGCAATAAAAAAGTGCAGGCCGCATCCGGCGTGAGCCCCACCGCCGTGTAGGCAGGCACGAACTTAGCGCTGCGCGCTGCGATAGCCAGATCCGCGGCCAGTACCAATCCTAAGCCCGCGCCTGCGGCAGTACCGTTGACTGCCGCGATTACCGGTGCATCCAAGCGCGCCAGCAGCGCCATGCCGGCGTGTAGATTCGTGGTGAGCTCACTCAAGTAGGCCCGCACGTCGCCGCCGGAGGCCACCATTCCCTTCAAGTCGCCGCCGAAACAAAAATTCTTGCCCGCGCCCGTCAACACCACGGCGCGCGCCGTTGCTGCCGCGATGGCCAATGCGGCGGCAAGAAACTCGCGACCGAATTGCAAATTCATGGTGTTCGCCGCATCGGGGCGAGTGAACGTGAGAAAGGCAATGGAATCGCGAATCTCCAGGTGAAGGGTCAGTGTGCCGCTTGAGCTCATAAGTTATCCGTAAAAAATAGGCGAGATAATAATCGTATCTATCTGAAAATACTTAACAAATTAATTGGACATTAGGCAATCGCCGACTCCGCTGATTTGCGCGCAAAGACCCCCGCGCGGCTGAGCATCCCCGGAACATCTCGCCCCATCACACCGGCCAGCCACCTTGCCGAGGCGATCAGACTGTCCAGATCCAAGCCAGTGCCATACCCCGATCGCTCCAGCATGTAAGCCACATCCTCGGTGGGAACATTGCCGGTGGCGCGCGGCGCGAACGGACAGCCGCCGATCCCTCCCAGAGAGGCATCGACTATCCTGGCGCCGGCTTGCACCGCCGCCCACACATTGGCGAGGCCTGTGTTGCGGGTGTTGTGAAAGTGCACGCGCACCGGCAGTGGTTTGATCGCGGTTGCCACCCTTGCGACCAGCGCCGCCACCTCAGCGGGGCTCGCCACGCCAATGGTATCCGCAATGGCTATGTCCACCGGCCCGCAGGCCGCTGCGAGCCGCGCCATTTCCACCACTCGCGAAGGATCCACTTCGCCGTCGAAGGGGCAGCCGAATGCGGTGGAGATGGTAATTTGCGCCGGATGTGCGTGTTCGCGCGCCAGCCGCACCACCTCGCAGCACATGGCGAGCGATGCGTCCGAGGTCATGCCTTGATTACGAACCGCGAAACCATCCGACGCGGCGCACACCGCGCCCAACTCGTCCATGCCGGCTTCCAAGGCGCGCAGGGCACCGCGTTTGTTCAGCACCAAACCGATAAAGGTGACGCCCGCACGCCGCGGCAGTTGCGCCGCCACGGCTTCCGCATCTGCCATCTGCGGCACCAGTTTCGGATTCACGAAGCTGGCCGCCTCAATTCGCCGCGCGCCGGCATCGATTACACGAGCGATGAACTCCAGCTTTTGCGAGGTGGTGAACAGCACCGACTCGTTCTGCAGACCATCGCGAGGCCCTACCTCGA
>JBBRQO010000060.1:0-15824 GCA_038226325.1 Steroidobacterales bacterium
AGCGAGCTGCCGCGCTACTACTACAGCGTCTTCGATCATGAGATTAATCCGGTATGGAGCCGCGACGGCAAGGAGATCATTTACGTCTCCAACCGCAATCATCTATACGGCACGGGCGGCTTTTGGCGCATAGCGTCACGCGCGGCCGCGGGCGACGCTGTGGCAGCGGGCGCGGCGGCCCATGAGATTCACTACGAAGAAACCAACTGGAAGGCGCGACCCGATGTGTCTCCGGATGGTTCGCGCCTGGTGTTCAGTTCCTATTTGGGCCGCTCGTGGAATAACTTATGGGTGATGCCGGCCGCGGGCGGCGATGCCTTCCCCATCGCCTATGGCGATTGGGACCAAACTAATCCGCGCTGGTCACCGGACGGCACGCGAGTGGCGTTCATTTCCAATCAAAGCGGAAACACGAGCATCGGCATCGAGCAAGTTCCGGGCGGCGTCGCGGAGACATTGGCGATCGGCGAGCGCCGTTACTTGAGGCCGATGGCGCGCCTGCACCTGGATATCCGGGATGCGAAGGGCGGCGCTTCCGCGCGAGTCAGCGTCACTGATGCGGCGGGGCGGTTCTACGCACCGGAGGGCGCGTGGATCAGTGCGGATGATTCCTTCGATCGGCGCGAGCGCCAGAACGAAGCCCATTATTTTCACGGTCACGGGGAGCAATGGCTGGACGTTCCGACGGGTACGGTGAACGTGGACATCCTGCATGGCTTCGAGCGTAAGTTCGAGCAGCGCAGGGTGACGGCGGCGGCGGGGCAGGTGGCGGAGCTTCAGGTGAATCTGGACGAAGGCGCGTTCACCGTGCCGGATGCCGGACATTGGGTGAGCGCGGATGTCCACGTGCACATGAACTATGGCGGCGCGTATCGCAATACGCCGGCGCACTTGGTCACCCAGGCCCAGGCTGAGAATCTCGGCATCGTGAATTCACTGATCGTGAACAAGGAGCAGCGCTTCCCGGACATCGCCTACAACGGTCGGCAAAGGGATGCGGCCTCGGTGCCGGACGCGCTTATCGTGCACGGGCAGGAATATCACACCAGTTATTGGGGGCATCTGGGATTGTTGGACATTTCCGGCGGCGTGATTCTGCCCGGCTATGTGGGTTATCCGAATACGGCGGCGTCCAGCCTGTATCCGATGAACGCCGACGTGGCGCAGATTGCGCATGCCGGCGGCGCGCTGGTGGGCTATGTGCATCCCTTCGATGAATACCCGGAACCCATCGCGAAGCCGCAGGAGAAGCTGACGGTGGAACTGCCGGTGGACGTGGCGCTGGGCCAGGTCGACTACATGGAGATCATGGGGTTTAGCGATCATCGCTCCACGGCGCGTGTCTGGTATCAATTGCTGAACTTGGGGTTTCGCATACCTGCCGCCGGCGGCACCGACGCCATGGCGAATTATTCCTCGCTGCGTGGTCCCGTGGGTATGAACCGCACCTATGCGCGCGTGACCGACCCACTCACGCCGGAGTCGTGGATGGCCGCGCTCAAGGCCGGACGCACCTTCGCGACCAACGGACCCTTACTCGGGCTCACCCTGGGCGGCGCGGGGGTGGGGGATGAATTGAAATTCGATGCCGCGCAGGCGCGGGTTAAATTCTTCGTGCGGCTGCGTTCTATCGTCGCGGTGGATCATGTGGAGCTGGTGTGCAACGGCCAGGTCGTAAAGTCCTTCGTTCCCGGCCACGCCACTCTGGATCATGGCGATTTCAGCGGCGACATCGCACTCAAAGAGAGTGGCTGGTGCGTGGCGCGCGTCTCCAGCGACACGGAACGCTATCCCGTGCTCGATACCTATGTGTATGCCACCACCAGCCCGGTGTACGTCAGCATTGCCGGCCGGCGCCCGCACGCGCCACAGGACGCGCGCTATTTCGCGGCCTGGATCGATCGCATCACGGAAACGACTGCGGCGTATCCGGATTGGAACAACGTGGCGGAGAAGCAGGGGGTGCTTGGTCGGCTGGCGGAGGCGAAGGCGGTGTTCGTGGCGATGGAATAGGTCTGGAGTTCCTATGTATCTACATTGTTGACACCGGTTGTAGATGAAGCTAAGGTAATGACAAGACATTGAAGAAACGAAGGATTTCTCATGCGCGCGATTGTGAAGAAATGGGGCAATAGCGCCTCTGTCCGTATCCCCGCGGGGATCATGGAGGCCGCCCACCTGAGCTTGGATATGCCGGTGGATGTCCGCGAGCAAGACGGACGGATAATCATAGAGCCCATAAAAGGGCGCGAATTCGATATAGCGCGATTGCTCGCGGATATAACGCCGGAGAATCTCCATACCGAAATAGATTTCGGAGCACCGACAGGAAAGGAGCTGCTGTAGTGATTCGTCGCTACGTCCCCGAGGTCGGTGACATCGTTTGGGTTAATTTCGACCCTCAGGCAGGCCACGAACACGCTGGACATCGGCCAGCGTTGGTTATCAGTCCCTCAGTATATAACGGCAAGACAGGCTTGATGTTGTGCTGCCCGATGACGACGCAGATCAAAGGCTATCCGTTCGAAGTGGCAATAAAAGGGAACCGACCTAGTGTCGCGCTTTCCGATCAAATCAAGAGCCTCGACTGGGTCGTTCGAAGGGCAAAACGCAAAGGCACCGCGTCGCGGTCGGAACTCGCCGAGGTCAGGGCGAAATTATCCGCTCTCATCGGCACGAAATGAAGGCACTGCGAGTGAACGGCGATCGCCTGTGGTCGCGGCTGATGCAGATGGCGGAAATCGGTGCGACCGAGCACGGCGGGTGCAATCGTCAGGCGTTGACCGACGAGGACATGGCGGGGCGCAGGCTTCTTTCTGGATGGGCCGAGGGGGCAGGTTGCCGGACGCGAATCGATGCGGTGGGAAATCTATTCGTACGGCACGCCGGCACGGACGATACGCTACCCGTGGTCATGACCGGAAGTCATCTGGACACTCAACCGACGGGCGGCAAGTTCGACGGCGTGTACGGGGTGCTGGCGGGTCTCGAAGTGATCGAAACCTTGAACGATCATGGGCTGACCACCGTGCATCCTATCGAGCTGTCGGTGTGGTGCAATGAGGAGGGCAGCCGCTTTCCCATGGCCATGATGGGTTCGGCGGTGTGGTCCGGGCGACTGCCGCTCGAGACGGCGTATGCATTGACCGACCGCGCCGGGGTGAGCGTGCGCCAGGAACTCACGCGAGCGGGGATTGCGACCGATGCGGCGCTTGCCAGGCAGGCTGTGAAGGCCTCATTCGAAGTGCATATCGAGCAAGGTCCGGTGCTCGAGCAAGAATCCAAGACCATCGGTGTGGTGACTGGCGTGCAGCACATGAGCCGTCATGAGGTAGTGGTGCATGGCCAGGAGGCGCACGCCGGCCCCACGCCCATGGACATGCGGCGCGATCCCATCCGGGTGCTGGCGGATGTACTGCCGGCGCTGTACGCGGCCACGGCGCAGCGCGGCCGGGATGCACGCGTCACGTTTGGATTCATTGAGACGCTGCCCGGATCGCCCAATACCGTACCCGGGCGGCTGCGTTTTACCGTGGACATTCGCCATCCTGACATGCAGCAGTACCAAGCCTTGCGCGAAGTAATGAATGGATTAGTGCAGGCCGCGCTCACGCGCCATGCGCTCGAAGGTCAGATCCGCTGTGTATGGGAGGCGGCGGGCGTGAGCTTCGATCCCGCCTGCGTGGCGGCGGTGCGCGAAGCAACCGCCACGCTCGGTTTCAATTCCTTGGAGATGGTCAGCGGCGCCGGCCATGATTCCTGCAATGTGTCGGCGGTGGTGCCCACCGCCATGGTGTTCGTCCCTTGCGCTGGAGGATTGAGTCATAACGAGGCCGAGAGTGCACTGCCCAGTGATCTGGCGGCGGGCGCCAATGTGCTGCTGCATGCCATGCTGGAGATGGCGAAGGGCTGAAGAGCTGCGGCTTAGATTTTCACCGTATTTGAGCCGCGACAAGTCCTATGTTGGAATGCAATTCAAAACAAGCGCACCGCCCGCAGATCACGATGAGGATTTCATGACATACGCACTGATTGGTATGCACGGGGCGACGTCTCGTGCCGCTACCATCACGATGGTGTTGATGACGGGCTGCGGAGGAGGCGCCGCGGTCGCGGCCGAAGCAGGTGCATCTGCCGCTCCTGCGGTCACGGCCTTGCAGTGCGGTCATCTGATCGACACGGCGAATGGCAAGACACTGGGCGCGACCACGATTCTGACCGAGGGTGGGCATATCAAAGAAGTCTTAAGCGGAGTGCAATCACCCGCGGGCGCCATGGTCATCGACCTGTCGACTCAAACCTGCATGCCCGGACTGATCGATTCGCACACGCACCTGACCGGCGAGACCAGTCGCACCGGCTACAGCGACAAGTTTCACTGGAATACCGCGGACTATGTGGTCCGCTCCACGGTGTATGCGCGACGCACATTGCTCGCGGGCTTCACTACGGTGCGTAATCTGGGCGATCAGGAAAACGAATCCGTGGCGCTGCGCAACGCCATCAATGCCGGGATCATCCCGGGCCCGAGGATTTACACCGCGGGCAGGGCAATGGGCAGCACCGGTGGTCACGCCGATCCGACCAACAGTTATAGAAACGATCTGATCGGAGATCCCGGGGTCGCCGACGGTGTCATCAATACTGTCGATGATGCGGTGAAGGCCGTACGCCTGCATTACAAGCTGGGCGATGATGTGATCAAGATCATGCCCTCGGGTGGAGTGCTCGATGAAAGCGCGAGTGGCGATAATGCGCAGATGACCTTGGAAGAGATCAAGGCGGTCGTGGCGACGGCGCATGACTATGGCTTTGCGGTGGCCGCGCATGCGCATGGCGCCGAGGCCATTCGCCGCGCGGTGATCGGCGGCGTTGATTCAATCGAGCATGGCACCTACATGGACGCCGATGACATGAAGCTCATGGTGGAACATGGCACCTGGTACGTGCCCACCATCATTGCCGGCGACTTCGTGGCGCAGCAGGCCAAGGTGCCCGGCTACTACCCAGCGCAGGTCGCCGCCAAAGCCGCGGCAATCGGGCCCTTGATTCAGGCCACGGCGGGACGCGCCTACAAGGCGCATGTGAAAATTGCCTTCGGCACCGATGCAGCGGTCTATCCCCACGGCCAGAACGCGCATGAATTCGAATTGATGGTGGCGGCAGGCATGCCGCCCATGTTCACCATTCAAGCGGCGACCGTCAGCGCGGCGCAATTACTTCGGCACGATAAGGAATTGGGCACGGTTGCCGCCGGCAAGCTCGCCGATGTGGTGGCGGTTCCCGGCAATCCCATCGAGGACATCAGCGTCATGAAGCGCGTGAGCTTTGTGATGAAAGAGGGCGTCGTGTACAAGTTAAACTCCGTGCCCGTGGACACGGCTCTGTGAATCGGTGCGTTGAAGCGTTCATTTGTAATAGGACCATTAAAGGTCTATATTTGGTTCGATAGAGTCCGGAGGACGATGCAATGCGATATGCCACGCAGATCAAGCCGATCAGCTATCTAAAAGCCCATGCCGCAGAAATATTCAAGGAACTTGGGGCTAATCGCAAGCCGTTGATCATTACGCAGAATGGTGAAGCCAAGGCTGTCGTGCAAGACGTTGCCTCCTATGATGAAACACAGGAGACGCTTGCCCTGTTGAAGATACTGGCGCTGGGGTACGCGCAAGTCGAACAAGGCAAGTTGATTCCGATTGCCGAGGCGGTTGGGCGATTGCGGGCGCGCGAAACGGGGGATTGATGCGGCGCCAGGTTTTCCTTACTCTCGACGCCGCGCGGGATCTGGCCGATATTTACGAATACGTTCTTCAATCCGACGGTGCGGTAAAGGCTGACTATGTTCTGGGACGCATGCTCGCGGCCACCGAGAAATTGGCGGAGGAGGCATTGCGCGGATCCTTTACGCCGGAATTGAGATCGCTCGGAATTCAAGAATATCGTCAAGTTTTCTTCAAGCCATACCGAATCATTTATCGGGTAATCGACACAAGGATAGTCATATACCTAATGGTCGACGGCAGGCGAGATATGCACTCCTTGTTGTCGCGCCGGCTTCTGGGAAATTAATGATGCTGACCATCCACGTAACCGCAGGCAGCCTTTCATGGATCTAAAGCTCACCGAGAAACTTGCACTGGTTACCGGCTCGACGGCCGGGATTGGTAATGCCATCGCCACCTCGCTGGCGCGCGAAGGCGCGACCGTCATCGTGTCCGGCAGGACGCCTGCCGCCGTGGATGCGGCGGTGGCGGCAATGAAGGCTAAGACCCAGGGCGATGTGATCGGATTCGCGGGGGACCTGAGCGACGCTGCCGTCGCGGAGGTCTTGGTGAAGCGGCATCCAGCGGTCGATATTCTGGTGAACAACTTGGGCATCTTCGAGATGCGGGCGTTCGAAGCTATTACCGACGCCGACTGGCGGCGATTCTTCGACGTCAACGTGCTGAGTGGAGCGCGCCTGTCGCGCCTCTACCTGCCGGCAATGCTTAAACGCAACTGGGGCCGGATCATTTTTATTTCCAGCGAGAGCGGTTACCACATTCCCGCGGAAATGATCCACTACGGCATGACCAAGGCGGCGCAGATTGCGGTAGCCCGCGGTTTGGCCGAGACCACCGCCGGTACCGGAGTCACCGTCAACAGCATACTGCCGGGCCCCACACGCTCCCGCGGTGTCGGAGATTTTGTCGCCGAGATGGCGGCTAAATCCGGTCAGACCCCGGAGATGATGGAAAAGGAATTCTTCAAGACCGCGCGGCCCACCTCGTTGTTGCAGCGGTTCGCGACCCCTGATGAGGTGGCGGCCCTGGTGACCTATGTGGCGAGCCCGCTGTCCTCGGCAACCAATGGCGCGGCGCTGCGGGTCGACGGCGGCGCCATCAAATCGGCGTTTTAGCTGCGCACCGGCGCGCTGCCTTCTGCATCGGTCGAACTAGCCCGCGCGTGGCGCTTGCGGGCGCGGCGGATTCAGGGCGGCACGCCCCCGGTTGATGGCGCCGGCAAGATCGAGCGCCGCGGCGCGAATTGCGTCCGCCGCTCCGCCCCCGGCGTAAATGATGCCGCGCGAGGAGTTGATCAGCAGCCCCGCGCCATGGGAGTCCAGACCTGCCTCAAGCGTGGCGTCCAGATCGCCGCCCTGCGCGCCGATTCCGGGCACCAGGAAGGACACTTCGGGATGCGCTTGGCGCAGCTGCGCCATTTCACGCGGATAGGTGGCGCCCACGACCAGCATGAGATTGCGATTCTGGTTCCAATGCTGCGCGGCGCGCTCGGCCACTTTTCGATATAGCGGCTGGCCGTCGATGAGCAGATCCTGAAAATCCTTGGCGCCGGGATTCGAGGTACGGCACAGCAGGATGGCGCCGTGGTCCGGCCGGGCCAGAAAGGGCCGCACCGAATCTTCGCCCATGTAGGGATTCACCGTCACCGCGTCGGCGCCGTAGCGATCGAAGGCTTCGCGCACATAGGCTTCGGCTGTGTTGCCAATGTCGTTGCGCTTGGCGTCGAGAATGACCAACGCCGCGGGCGCGCGCTCGCGGATGTAGCGAATGCTGGCGTGCAGCTGATCCTCGGCGCCGACAGCGCTGTAGAAGGCAATCTGCGGTTTGTAGGCGGCCGCGATATCGGCCGTGGCGTCCACGATGCGGCGGTTGAAGGCGTACAGAGGCAGGTTGTCGGGGAAGCGGTCCTGAGCGCCCTCGAGGTCCTTGGGCAGTTTTGCCGGATCCGGATCGAGGCCGACGCAAACCAGGCTGCCGCTCAAGTGCTGCGCTCGGGAAAGCCGTTCGGCGAAGGTCATGCGGGCATGATAGCCAGGCGCGCCCACCCTGGCGAGCGCGGCCGTGTTTAGGGAGTATGCTGGCGGACTCACCGTGAGAACCGAATTGCCAAGCAAGCCTCGTACTGGACCGCGTTTGGTTCTGCAGCCGGCGAGCCGTCGCGCGGCGCGGCATACCAGCACCAGTGCGCTGAAGCGTTTTTTTGCCATCGCCGATGTGTGGGAGCTGTCGCCGTTGCAGCAATGCCGGTTGCTCAGGATTCCCTCCCCGCAGGTGCTCGAGCGCTACCGCCTGGGGCAGGCGCCGCGTCTTTCGGCAACGCAGCAGGAACGGGCGGCGTTGATCGCCAATATTCAGTATTCCCTGAGCGTCGACGCCACCCCAAAGGACCGCGCCTGGGCCTGGGTGCATGCGCCGCGCGCTACGCCCCCCTTCGAGGGCGACAGCCCGCTGTACTTCATGCTGGAGAAGGGCTTGCCGGCCTTGCGGGAAGTGGCTCGTATGCTGGTCCGCGAAAACGAACCCCGCTGAGGGGCTCGCCAGTTATACTAGAGGGCTATTCCGATGCGAATGTGGCGGAATTGGTAGACGCGCCAGACTTAGGATCTGGTGGGGTAACCCGTGCGAGTTCGAGTCTCGCCTTTCGCACCAATAATCATCTCTTAATTAAGAAGTTACGAAGACATAGTGTGCCAAAAGTGTTTGGTACACTCTCGACTGATGGAAACGTTGCACTAGTGCATGGCACTGCGTTAGTGGAGCTGTTCCAGAGTTTGCCAAGAGGATGTGAATTATTGCTGTACTTGCGAGTCGGCGGCGAGGTAATGTTTTACCCATGAACACTCTGGCTGACATCGAAACCGCCGCCGATGCTTTGTCCGATTCGGAAAAGCAGGAGTTGCTGTTGTTTTTGGCTGCTCGGATGCGGAGGGAGCGGGCGAGCGCGTCAGCACCCCGTCAGTTTACCGAGGGCACGCTGCGCAGTGGGATCGCGGAGGACGAGGCCGCGCTTGAGCGACTGTCTGCCATTCCTTGAGGTTGTTCCTCGATAGCAGCGTTCTGCTTGCCGCCTGCGGGTCCGCCAAGGGTGCATCACGATTGTTATTCGACACCGCGTCCGCGTCCGGCTGGTCATTGCTGGCGACTCCGTACGTCGCTGACGAGGTGCTGGCGAACATCGTGAAACTGACCCAATTGACTGCCGACGCAGGGGAGGTGTGGGACGTTCTTCGCCGGCAGCTGATCATCGTACCCGACGTTGTCACGGTGGACCGTCCCGTCGTTTTCTCCGCGAGTAAGGATCGGCCGATTTTACAGAGCGCCCTCGCGTGGGCCGATGTGCTCTGACCCTCGATCGCGGTGACTTTGGCGAAGTGCTGGGTGAACGATTTTACGAACTCCCGGTGCTGACACCGGGCGACTTTATGCAGCGAGAACGAGCTGGCGGTCGGTTGAGTCCTGAGCCGAGGCGCCGACACAGGTCGGCCGCAATATCGGCAGCGACCGGCGCGTTCTAGATGGACCAGAGAGGGACGCCGAGCGCTGCGCCGCAAGGTGTTCCGGACTGTGCCATAGGCGCAGCGGGTGCCTTGAAGTGTTACTATGCGGCCCGCTGCGCCAAGGCAAGTCACTGACTCTATTGACTAGTCAGAAGATCGAGTCTCGCCTTTCGCAACGCGCGGGTCGCCAGTGCCGGCCTAGCTAAACCTAGAGGATTGTCATGCAAGTGTCCGTAGAGAGTACAGGTAAGCTGGAGCGCCGCATGCAAGTGCAGGTGCCGGCCGAGCGCGTCAGCAAGGAAATCGATGCGCGCTTGAAGAATTTGAGCCGCACGGCGCGTCTCAATGGTTTTCGACCCGGCAAGGCGCCGATCAAAGTGATCCGCCAGCAGTTCGGCATGCAGGTGCATCGCGAAGTGATCGGCGAGTTGCTGCAATCGAGCTTTGCCGAAGCCGTCACGGAAAAGAAGCTGTCGCCGGCGGGTAACCCGCGCATCGAGCCGCAGAGCGTCGACGAGGGGCAGGACCTTAAGTACGTCGCGACGTTTGAGGTTTTCCCCGAGGTAACTCTGCAGCCTTTCGATACCTTGGACTTGGAGCGCGTGACGGCCGAAGTCACAGAGAGCGATATCGACGCGATGATCGAGCGCCTGCGCAAGCAACAATTGAAATACACCACTGTAACGCGCCCCGCGACCAGCGAGGACAAAGTCACCATCGATTTCCTGGGCAAGATTGACGGTACGGAGTTTGCCGGCGGCAAAGCCGACGATATCGGCATCGTGCTCGGCGAGGGACGCATGCTTCCCGAGCTCGAGGCGGGTCTCATTGGCGGGACGAGCGGAGAACAGCGCGACATCACGGTGAATTTCCCCGCCGATTACCGCGCCACCGAACTTGCCGGCAAGCAGGCCATATTCAGCACCACGATCAAGAAGATTGAGGAGCCGACGCTGCCTGCCCTGGACGACGAGTTCTGCGCGGCGTTCGGCGTCACCGAAGGCGGAATTCCGAAGCTGCGCGAGGATGTGGCGGCCAATATGCGCCGTGAGCTCGAGCAGAACTTACGCAATCGCAACAAGACGGCGATGATGGAGAAAATCTTTCTGGCCAACCCCATCGATGTGCCGAACGCTTTAGTCGAGTCACAGATCCGCGATATGCAAATCGAAGCCATGCGCCGTGCCGGCGCCAAGGATGTATCGCAGGCGCCGCCGCGCGAACCGCTGGTGGAGCCGGCGCGCCGCCGCGTCGCGCTCGGGCTCATATTCAACGACGTCATTCGCCGGGAAAACCTGGTGCTGGACCCGGAGCGTGCGAACGCAAGATTGGACGAGATGGTGGGGGCCTACGGCGATCCCGCAGCCCTGAAGCGGGCTTATCAGCAGAACCCCGACGCCATGCGGCAGGTGGAAAGTCTGGCGCTCGAGGATCAGGTCGTGGACTGGATTCTTGCGCATGCTAAGGTGCATGAGAAGGCATCGAGTTTCAAAGAGTTGATGAATTTCGAGGGGTGAGCGGCCGGTATCCTTGAAAGGACGGCATCAGCCCTCACACAGCATTTAAGTCAGGTCACGTTTTGAGAAGGCAGCATCCATGACGACGCGCGCATTGAATTTAGTCCCGATGGTGGTTGAGCAGACGGCTCGCGGCGAGCGGGCCTACGATATCTATTCGCGCTTGCTCAAGGAGCGGGTGATTTTCATCGTGGGTCCGGTCGAGGACTACATGGCGAATTTGATCGTCGCGCAGCTGCTGTTCTTGGAATCGGAAAATCCAGAGAAGGACATCGCTCTGTATATCAATTCGCCCGGCGGCTCAGTGAGCGCGGGCCTGGCGATTTACGACACCATGCAGTTCATCAAGCCGGACGTGAGCACCATCTGCGTCGGCCTTGCGGCCTCGATGGGTGCGGTGTTGCTGGCCGGCGGTGCCGCCGGCAAGCGCTACTCGCTGCCGAACTCGAAAATCATGATTCACCAGCCCTCGGCCGGCTTTCAGGGTCAGGCCTCCGATATCGACATTCACGCGCGCGACGTCATGGAGACCAAGACTCGCCTGAATGGCATATTGGCCAAGCACACGGGCCAAACCGTCGAACGCATCAAGCTGGACAGCGATCGGGACAACTTCATGACCGCGGAAATAGCCCGAGCGTACGGTTTGGTCGACTCCATGCTGGAGAAACGTGGCGAGATACCGTCAAAGGCTTGAGTGGGGCCTCGGTCACAGCCTGCGAGACCTTACCTTTGCGTGAGGTCGGCTGGGTGCTATATAGTCAGTACTGTAGCCGCCTTCCCTGTGGGTATTCGGCGGGCGCGGTCAATTTGAGGACAGCATGAGCGAAGATTCGCGCGGCAAACATGATGACGGCAAGCTGTTGTACTGCTCTTTCTGTGGAAAGAGCCAACACGAGGTTCGGAAACTCATCGCCGGCCCCAGCGTTTTCGTCTGTGACGAGTGCGTGGAGCTGTGCAACGACATAATCCGGGAAGAGCTCGAGGAGCGTGCCGAGCGCACCCGCGACAAGCTCCCCAAGCCCCAGGAAATCAAGAAAGTACTCGATGAATACGTCATCGGCCAGGAACGCGCCAAGCGGGTCCTGTCGGTGGCTGTTTACAACCACTACAAGCGGCTGCAGACTCGCGGTGCGGAAGGCGTGCGTTCGCGTGATGAAGTGGAGCTCGCGAAGAGCAATATTCTGCTGATCGGACCCACCGGGTCGGGCAAGACTCTGCTCGCCGAGACCTTGGCGCGGCTGTTGAACGTTCCCTTCACCATTGCCGATGCCACGACTCTGACCGAGGCGGGCTATGTCGGCGAGGACGTCGAGAACATCATCCAAAAGCTGCTGCAGAAGTGCGATTACGATGTGGAGAAGGCGCAGACCGGTATCGTCTACATCGACGAAATCGACAAGATCTCGCGCAAGTCCGACAACCCCTCGATCACCCGCGATGTGTCGGGCGAAGGCGTACAGCAGGCGTTGCTCAAGCTGATCGAAGGCACCATCGCCTCCGTGCCGCCGCAGGGCGGGCGCAAGCACCCGCAACAGGAATTCCTGCAGGTCGACACCACCAATATTCTCTTCATATGCGGCGGCGCCTTTGCGGGCCTCGAGAAGATCATCATGAACCGCACCCACAAGAGCGGCATCGGCTTCGTCGCCGAGGTGCGCGAGCAGAACGCGCGGCCGCACGGCAACGACGTGTTTCACGACACCGAGCCCGAGGATTTGATCAAGTACGGCCTGATTCCGGAATTCGTCGGCCGTTTGCCCGTGGTTGCGACTTTGGAAGAGCTGGATGAGGAGGCGCTGATCTCGATTTTGATGCAGCCGAAGAATGCGCTCACCAAGCAGTACCGCAAGTTGTTCGACATGGAAGGCGTGGAATTGGATTTCCGCGAAGATGCGCTGCGTTCCGTGGCGCGTAAAGCCATGCAGCGCAAGACCGGCGCGCGCGGCCTGCGCACGATTCTCGAGAATGTGTTGCTCGACACCATGTACGACCTGCCGTCCCTGCGCAATGTGCAGAAAGTCGTGGTCGATGAGCAGGTGATCGAAGGTCACACAAAACCCTACATTGTCCATCGGACCGAGGAGACTCGGCTGGTGGCTCCGGTTGAAGAACAGCGGCGCCCCACGGGCTCGGATCATCTTTGAGCCGAGCTTGAAACTCACCGTAGGCGGCCGCATGTACTTTGGCTGTTGATTGCCGTACGTGCCACAACCATAAGGCTAGCCTAGTGAGCGACGAATCCATTATCGATGTCCCCGATGAAGCCCTGCCGGCGTTAAACGGGATGCCCGTCCTGCCGTTGCGGGATGTGGTGGTTTATCCCCATATGGTGATTCCGCTGTTCGTCGGGCGGGAGAAATCCATTGTCGCGCTAGATCTGGCCATGAAGGCCGACAAGCGCATTCTGCTGGTGGCGCAGAAACAAGCCGATGTCGATGATCCCAAGGCCGAAGATCTGTACCGCGTCGGCACAGTGGCGACCATTCTGCAGTTGCTCAAATTGCCGGACGGCACTGTCAAGGTGCTGGTCGAGGGGGTAGACCGCGCCAGCATCGAGAAGATAGAAGAGGGCGAGTTCTTCTCTGCTGAAGTAACCGCCATGCCGGATGTGGAGCGCTACGAAGAGCGCGAGATGGATGTGCTGACGCGCTCCGTCATCACTCAGTTCGAGCAATATGTAAAACTCAATAAGAAGGTGCCGCCGGAGATTCTGACCTCTCTGGCAGGCATCGAGCAGGCCGGCCGCTTGGCGGATACCGTGGCCGCTCACATGTCCTTGAAGCTGTCCGAGAAGCAGAAGGTTCTCGAGATTCCCGATGTGCGCCGGCGGCTGGAGCACATGCTCGCCGTCATCGAAGGCGAGATGGATGTGCTGCAGATCGAAAAGCGCATTCGCGGCCGGGTCAAGCAGCAGATGGAGAAGAGCCAGCGCGAGTACTACTTGAATGAGCAGATGAAGGCCATTCAGAAGGAATTGGGCGAACTTGACGATGCGCCGAATGAAATCGGCGAACTGGAGAAGCGCATCAAGGTCGCGGGCATGCCGAAAGAGGCGCGCGAGAAGGCCAATTCCGAGCTCTCCAAGCTCAAACTCATGTCCCCCATGTCGGCCGAAGCCACCGTGGTGCGCAATTACATCGATTGGCTGGTGAAATCGCCGTGGAAAAAACGCAGCAAGGTGCACCTGGAGATCACGGCCGCCGAGAAGGTGCTTGAAGCCGATCACTACGGGCTGGAGAAAGTCAAAGAGCGCATCGTCGAGTATCTCGCCGTGCAACAGCGCGTCAAGAATCTACGCGGTCCGATTTTGTGCTTGGTGGGACCGCCCGGCGTCGGCAAGACTTCCCTTGGCCAGAGCGTGGCGCGCGCCACCAATCGCAAGTTCGTGCGCATGTCCTTGGGCGGCGTACGCGATGAGGCGGAGATCCGCGGCCATCGGCGCACCTACATCGGCTCCATGCCCGGCAAGATCATTCAGAATCTGGCCAAGTGCGGCGTAAGGAATCCTTTGTTCCTGTTGGATGAAGTCGACAAGATGTCCACGGATTTTCGCGGCGACCCGTCCTCTGCGCTGCTCGAAGTGTTGGACCCCGAACAGAACAGCACCTTCAACGACCATTACCTGGAAGTGGATTTCGATCTGTCCGAAGTGATGTTCGTGTGCACGGCGAATAGCCTGAACATTCCGGCGCCGCTGCTCGACCGCATGGAAGTGATCCGTCTCCCCGGCTACACCGAGGATGAAAAGAGCAATATTGCGCGCCGTTACCTGCTGCCGAAGCAAGTGAAGCAGAACGGCCTGAAGCCCGATGAGTTGGTGGTGGCGGACGAGGCCATTCACGACATGATCCGCTACTACACCCGCGAAGCCGGGGTGCGTAATCTGGAACGCGAGCTGTCGAAGATCGGCCGCAAGTCGGTGAAGCAATTATTGCTGGCGCCCGCGGAAAAGACCGTGACCATCGATTCGAAGAATCTCGACAAGTACTTAGGCGTACGCCGTTTCCGCTACGGCAAGGCCGAGGAGAGCAATCGCATCGGTCAAGTGACCGGACTCGCCTGGACCGAAGTGGGCGGCGAACTGCTGACCATCGAGGCCGCGGTGGTGGCCGGCAAGGGCAAGCTCACACACACCGGCCAATTGGGCGAGGTGATGCAGGAATCCATCCAGGCCGCCATGACCGTGGTGCGTAGCCGCTCCGCCATGCTGGGCTTGGACGTGGATTTCTATCAGAAGGCGGACGTGCACATTCACGTGCCCGAGGGCGCGACGCCGAAGGATGGACCGAGTGCGGGCGTCGGCATGTGCACCGCGCTGATATCCGCGCTCACCAAGATCCCGGTGCGCTCGGATGTGGCCATGACGGGTGAAATCACCCTGCGCGGCGAAGTGCTGCCCATCGGCGGCTTGAAAGAGAAGCTATTGGCGGCGCATCGCGGCGGCATCACCGTGGTGCTCATCCCGGATGAGAACACCAAAGACCTCGCCGAGATTCCGGAGAATATCAAGGAGAAGCTCGATATTCGTCCGGTTAAATGGATTGATGAGGTGCTGCAGGTGGCGTTGACTCATATGCCCGTGCCCCTGGCCGCGCCGGAGGTCAAGGCCCCGGAGGCCATTGCCGGCGAGAAGCGCCGACGCAAGCCGGCGCGCGTTAAGTCGCAGGTGAGGGCGCACTAGGCACAGCGCCGACCCGGCGGGAACGGAAGAGTCGAGGCAAGGAAAGGCGCAGTCGCCTCGACCTCTGCGCTCCCGCCGGGCCGAACTCTGGGCCTGTGAGCTTCACCGTGTCGATAGCGCCGGGCGATGCGTACCGCCCTCAGCAAGTACAACTAGCCAATCCTTATTCCCTCGCGTAGACTTCCGCGCCTCTTACCAGAGGGTGCTTAGCTCAGCTGGTAGAGCATCGCCTTTACACGGCGAGGGTCGGGGGTTCGATCCCCTCAGCACCCACCAACAGCGGAGTGGTAGTTCAGCTGGTTAGAATACCGGCCTGTCACGCCGGGGGTCGCGGGTTCGA
>JBBRQO010000061.1:0-15408 GCA_038226325.1 Steroidobacterales bacterium
CCCACTGCCTGAAGAAGAGGAATACCTGCTGGCGGTGGCGCGCCATTATTTTCCGGCTTTCAGACAGCTGACCCGCGAACACATCACGCAGCGCTTTGCCGGCTTGCGTGTTCTGCCCGCAGCCAGCCAAGCGGCTTTCGATCGCTCGCGCGAAACCATTTTCAGTACCGACCGTGAACCCAAGCCGCGCCTGCTCGGCATCTACGGCGGCAAGCTCACCGGATGGCGCGCCGCGGCCGCGCACGTCTTACAGCGCATAAGCCCCTCCCTCCCCGCATCGCAACGGCGGGCTGCAACGGACCAATTGATTTTGAGGAAACCGACATGATCAAGAATGGCATGGCAGTACTGCCCTTAATGCTGGTCACCGCCTTCGCGCACGCTGACGATTACTTGAGCCCCACCAACGAGCGGGTCCGAGTGTCGCTGGGCGTCATGCGGGTCTCGTCGAACACCTCGATGCGCCTCGACAGCAGTCAGGGCGTGCCGGGTACGCCGGTCGACGCGGAGCAGATCTTCGGCCTCGATAAATCCGACTTCGAACCCAAATTTCAGGCCATGGTGCGGGTCGGCGAGCGGCACCGACTGCGCTTTGATTACTTCACCCTGGATCGAACCGGCAACACGACGCTCGCCGCGCCCCTGATATTTCGCGATGTGGTGCTGCAGACCGGCGACCCCGTCGACACCAATTTAAGCCTGCGTACACTCGGCATCAATTATGAATATTCCTTCCTGCATCGCGAGAAATTCGAAGTTGCCGCGACCATCGGCATCAACGATACGGATATTTCCACGCGTGCGCGCGTGTCCACGCAAAACCGGCACGTCGATCAGCGAGAGGACCAGGCAGGCCCCTTCCCCACCATCGGCCTGGATGCCACGTATGTGCTCAGCAAGCGATTTTATTTCGATGCTCGCGCGCAGTACTTCAAATTGGCGGTTGATCACCTTAACGGTACGCTGACTTTCTACGAAGTAGCGGCGCTGTACCGGCTGCGTCCCAACATCGCCTTCGCTTTGGGCTACAACTCGGTGAAAGCGGATCTCACGTCACGGCAGACCAAGGATTCGGGATTCTTCGATTTCAGCACCAAAGGCCCTGAGTTCTTCGTCAGAATCGCCTTCTAAGCCTGATTGGAATCCAGCCCGCGTCGCGCGTCGCTCACTGCCCGGCGGCCATTGCCCCGGCAGTGCTCTCCGCCGCGAACTCCACCCGGTTGTTGGCGGCGGCGGCGCGATTCCACTCGCCCGCCGTGAGCGATTCGATGCGTGCCGGATAGGGGGTGCTCGGCCGTGCGCTACCGCCGTTTTCGATGGCCACCGTGATGGCGCCTGCGGTACGTTGGCGAACGCCCGCGATCAAATTCGCGAATGCCAGCGATTGCCGCTGCTGCCCGGATAAGGACTCCTCGAAAGGATTACCGATCAAATCGCATTTGTTGACCAATAGACTCGCGGCCGCCGGCGCGAACCCGTCGTTGGCGTTGCCGCTAAGGCAAAAAACCCCCGGCAAGCTGGTAATCTTCACTACTCCGCGGAACCCCTGCGCCTGAAGTTTTGCAAGCAGCTCGCGCAGCACATCCAGGCGGCCTCGGTCAAAGGGGATCTCGCCGTAGGGCACCTGTTCGATTCGCGTCGTCCCGCCCGCGGCGCCGGGCAGACCCGCCGATGCTCCGGCAACCGTCGATGCGGTCGCGAGTGCAGCGGTCAAGTCCTTGACGGTTGCCGACTGCTCCTGACGCGCCCGCTGCAGTTCGGCATTCGCCGCCGTGAGCGCCGACACTTCGGTCCGCGACTTCGCCAGGTCCTCGCGCGCAACCAACCAAACCGCAGCGAACGCCACGGCAACTACGCCGGCGGCGGCGGCCGCGGCGGCCCAATGCCCGGTCGGCGGAGCGACGCGCAGCAGCGGGGCAGCAACCTCCACCGGAGCGGCCGGCAGGGAATCGCGCACATCGCTGACGATGCGTGAGGCGAAACTGTCGAGAGTCGCAACGATAAAGCGCCGCACATCGACTGCCTGGTCCTTCACCGCGGTCTCGATCCTGCGCCCCCAATCGATGCCGGCAGTTTCCGGAGGTACGGTCGTTCTTCTGTCAGGCAATCTTTCAACCGCCGACCCACCGACTAATTCCACCGGCGCCAAGACCGGCTCAGTCATGTCCCGCCGGTCCGGGAGCAAATGTAATTCGTACAAAACTTTTGAGACATCGACGGGGCGTACCTGCTTTGGCAGAACACCCATGGCGCCTAAGGCACGCGCCTGACCTACATACAATTCGCCCTCTTGCGAGGTGTACATCATGATGGGAATCATGGCCGTCTGCGGATTGCCCTTGATGGTCTGCACTGCCTGCAGCCCGTCCATACCGGGCATGAGATGGTCCATGAAAATCGCGTCCGGGCGATTGTTCTTCAAGTATTCAATGGCTTGCTCGGCGGCTTCCGCCATGTCGACTTCAATGTCGTACTTCTCGAGCATACGGCTCAAGATGACGCGAGCCGACTTCGAATCGTCGACGACTAATGCGCGTTTACGAGCCATGTCAATAGTGTATCGCAGACCATTCGATGCCAGATGGGGTGCCGGGAATTGTCGTCCATCGCAGACAGGTTCGCGGCGGCGCATTTAAAGCGCCGCCGCCACACCTTAGGCCGAGCACCCTCGAGGGACACGAGACCACGGCGTTCGTCCGGCCGCAAGCTTAGGCGGCGGGTTCAGCGCTTGTCGTTTCCTTGTTCTGCGCGATCCACGTCAGCGCGGACTCGACGTCGGCGAGTTCGCTCGCGGTAAATCCTTCAATTCTTACACCGGTCGCCTCTGCCTTTTTCTTGGCGAGTTCGGCCGCTGCGACCGTGTGTACCCACACCAGACCGCGGCGTACCTTGGCCGTGAACTTTTGCTGCTTTTCTTCGGTCATCGTTCGTCTCCTTAAAGAAGTCTGGACTTAACTCAAGCACGATACACGACTAAGGCTTCGTTAAGGAACCTTGGCACGGTCCAAACTCGCACTGTAGGCGTTGATCGCATGCGCGACTACCCCAACATATTGATTCGCTTCGTCCCAGCGGCGCTCTTCGATTGCCTCGCGAATACCGGGCAGCGTCTTCACCCCGTACCCGGTATGGAAGCCCGGTGCATACAGCATATGTCTATACCACGCGCGGCCGGGTAGTCCCTTCGGGTCGGTCAGACTTTGTTCGAGTTCGGTGAGTATTGCATTCAGTCGCTCCAAAGTCGCATCGGCGCCAGGAGTCTCGCTGGCTGCGAGGCGCGCATATTCCTGGTCGAAGGCTTTCGCGCTACGCTCGAGATTCGCGACGGCGTTATCGAGCTCGGCAAAATTCAGATACGGCACGTCCTGGTCGCGCGGCGGCGGCGTGCGCGGTAGCTGCGGATCAGCAACCAGCTTGTAGTCATCGCCGTCCAGCATCATGGACAATTCTCGTGACTTC
This sequence comes from Steroidobacterales bacterium, assembly GCA_038226325.1. GTDB lineage: Bacteria > Pseudomonadota > Gammaproteobacteria > Steroidobacterales > Steroidobacteraceae > Bog-1198. The sequence goes on from JBBRQO010000061.1 coordinate 3,460, forward strand.
ACCCGCATGCCGTCGGCGAGCTTATGCAATTCTTCGTCGTAGCCAGCGACCGAAGCGGCAAAATCACTTTGTTGCGCCGGCAGCAATTGCGCCTGCGAGGCGCGCAGCATCAGACGGCCGGCGACCTTGGCGAGCGCCACGCCGTACTGGAAATCAGGGTCGACGAAACGCCGGTAATGATCGAATGAATCATAAGCGGAGTGATACACGCCGTAATCGGTTTCACCGTCGAAGCCCACATTGAGCGAATTGATCCCCAGGTGCTGCAGGAACGGTGTGAAATCCGATCCGGAACCGAGTGCGCCCAGATCGAGATCCGCGCCGGGGTGAGCGCCCGACGTGCCGTGAACGGCGCCTTCGTATCGGGACACCCGTTGTTTGGCGCCTGCCCGCGCCAGCACGCTGCCGCCGGTTTCCGGATCCGTCACATCGCGCGCCACCTCGCTGGCAAAGTGCTGCAATTCATGACTGCCTTCTACGTCCAGATAACCGCGGCCATTGGTGTCGGAATTGACGTACAGAGCAGCCTTGCTCTGCAGTTCCGCGGCATGCTCTTCCGCCCACTCGGTTGACCCGAGCAGTCCCGGCTCTTCGCCGTCCCAGCTCGCGTACACCAGTGTGCGGCGCGGCCGCCACCCCTCTTTCAGCAACTTGCCGATGGATTTGGCCTCGGCCATCATGGCAACTTGACCGGCCAACGGGTCGGTAGCGCCGAATACCCAGCCATCGTGATGATTACCGCGCACGACCCATCGATCCGGTTCCTGGGCACCGTGGATCTTTGCGATCACGTCGTACAGTGTCTTTTGGCTCCAATCCGACAGCACCTTCATATGCACTTTCGCAGGACCGGGTCCTACGTGATAGGCAAGCGGCAGGCCGCCGCGCCAGCCTTCGGGCGCCACCCGGCCCCCGAGTGCGGCGAGCAAGGGTTCGGCAGCCGCATATGAAATCGGCAATACCGGGATCTTTAAGATGGTCTTCGCATCTTGGATGGCGAGCCGCTTGGCACCGGCCGTTGCGCCCACGCCCGGCGTCAGAGGATCGCCGCTGTACAGCACCAAGTCCTGGACAGAGCCGCGCTGCACGGCATCGCGCGGACGGTAGCCACCTTTCGGATAAATGTCGCCTGCGCCATAGCCATCGTCGCGTGGATCCGAATAGATCAAACAACCCACGGCGCCGTGTTCGTAGGCAAGCTTCGGCTTCAGCCCGCGCCAGCCGCCGCCGTAACGGGCCAGCACGATCCGGCCCTTCACGCTCACTCCCTGGCGTTCGAGTTCCTTGTAATCGTCCGGCATTCCCTGATTGACGTACACCAGTTCCGCGGTCACGTCGCCGTCCGCTCCGTACACGTTGTAAGCCGGCAGCTGATCCTTGGTTTTCGAGGAGGTGCTGTCGCCGGCAATCGGCGGTTCGGTCAAGCGCGCGGTGAAATGCGTCGGCGCCACCAGTTCCAGCGAGACTTGTCGAGGCGTCGGATATAGCACGGAAAAAGTTTCAATGGAGGCGTCCCAGCCCCATTCGCGAAACTTCTTCAGCTGAAATTCTGCATTGGCTTTGTCATGCGCCGAACCGACGTGATTCGGTTCGGAGGCCATCTGCTCCATCCACGATCTCAGTTCCGCCGCCGACAGATCTGCATCGAAGCGCTGTTCGAGCGCGGCCTCGGTCGCCGCGCCGCTCGCGGAAAACCCCAACATGACCGCGCCCGTTGTCGCAGCGGCGGTGGAGCCTGCAGTTGCACTTTGTGCCGAACGCGCCGGCACTGTCGCCGCTGCCCCTAGGATGAAAGCACAAAGCGCCCCTGACAATATCGCGCCACCACGGCGCCATGACGCGGCTGATCTGCTTGTCGCGGCCAACATACCCACTCTCCTAGTCTCGAATGCCGGTGCCCCGGTTCATCAATGTCACGGCCAAGGCGAACATTCCGCCGGCCGCAATTACCATGATCGCATAGGCGAGGCGCAGATCGACATCCGAGGTGCCGAGAAAGCCGTAACGGAAAGCGCTGACCATGTACAGAATGGGATTGGCATGCGACACGATATGCGCCCAGCCGGGCAGCATGGTGATCGAATAGAACACGCCTCCGAGGTAAGTGAGCGGCGTCAGCACGAAGGTCGGGAACCAGGAAATCTGATCGAAATTCTTGGCGAACAGGGCATTGATGAAGCCGCCCAACGCAAACACCATGCTGGTGAGCAACACCGCGGAGATGACGGCGAATACATGCACCAGCGCCAGGCGCGTGAAGAACAGCGACACGATGGTGACCACCGATCCGACCAGAAAGCCGCGCAGAATGCCGCCGCCCATGTAGCCCGCCACGATCAGCCAATTCGGCAGCGGCGACACCAGCAATTCCTCGAGATGCTTGCCGAATTTTGCGCCGAAGAACGAGGACACGACATTGCCGTAGGAATTTGTGATCACGGTCATCATGATCAGGCCGGGAGCAATGAACTGCATGTAGTCATAGCCGCCGACCTGGCCGACGCGCCGCCCGATCAAGCTGCCGAAAATGATGAAGTACAACGTGGCTGTGACTGCCGGCGGCACGATGGTCTGGCCCCAGATGCGCACGATGCGGCTGAACTCCCGAATGATAATCGTTTTAAAGCCCACCCATTCGGTGGCGGCGCGTGATGCTGCCATAATCAGGAAGCCAACGGCGTGGCGGCCGCTGCGCCGCCGGCAGCGGCATCGCCGGCGGCGGCGCGGCCGGCTGAGGCGCTGCCGTCGACCAGGCGGATGAACAATTCTTCCAGACGGTTGACCTTGTTGCGCATGCTGTTAATGACGATTCCTTGCGCCGTCAGCTGGGCGAATATGTCGTTGAGGCTCTGTATCTTCGACATTTCTATTTCCAGAGTGTGATCATCGGAGAGCGCCGCAGTGAATCCGGACAATAGTGGCACCACCTGTCGCGAGTCGCGCAAATTGAACACGAACACTTCGGTCTGCAATTTACGCAGCACATTGGCCATAGTGTCGCGCTCGATGATATTGCCGCCCTCGATAATGGCGACATTGCGGCACAGATTCTCTGCTTCTTCCAGATAGTGCGTAGTCAAAATGATAGTGGTGCCCGCATCGTTGATGTTGCGCAGAAATTCCCACATGGAGCGCCGGATCTCAATGTCGACGCCGGCGGTGGGCTCATCCAAGATCAGCAGCTTCGGTTCGTGCATCAAGGCACGCGCGATCATCAGGCGACGCTTCATGCCGCCGGAAAGCGAACGTGCAATCGTATTGCGGCGGTCCCAGAGCTGCAGTTGCTTGAGGTACTTTTCGGCGCGCTGCTTGGCCAGCGGCCGCGGTATCCCATAGAAGCCGGCCTGATTCACGACGATGGTGAAGCAGGTTTCGAACATGTTGAAATTGATTTCCTGAGGCACCAGCCCGATACAGGATTTGGCCGCTTCCAGTTCGCGATCAATATCGTGCCCGAACACCTCGACGACGCCGCCGGTCTTGTTGACCAGCGACGTCACGATGCCGATCGCCGTGGTCTTACCGGCGCCATTCGGACCCAGCAAAGCGAAGAAGTCGCCCTCATCGACGTTCAGGTCGATGGCTTTAAGCGCTTTGATGCCGTTCTTATAGGTCTTGGTGAGCTGGCGAAGGACTAGGGCATACATAGTAGCCGCGTAGCGTAAACCTCGCGGGGCCTCGCCCGCAACGCCAATGCACCGTGGTCCTTTAGTGCTGCGGCAAGCGCGAGGCGGCCGCAAGCTGCAGCCCGTACAGCTGAACCCGACGTAAGCCAGCCGGGTCGGCGCGCATCGCCGCACGGGTAAGGGCGCTCCAGAAGACGGTACACTCGATCCAGCGTGCAGAAAGATGGGCAGCCTCAGTCGCCACCAGCGCCGGCAATCGGTTCACGGTGATGCGCCGAAACGCGGCTGCGGTTTCGCCATGCATCCCCAGCAGCAACTGGGCGGGCAGGCCGGTACCGGCGGCCACATGCCAGGCGTAGAACAGCGCCAGGCGCACGAAGTTGACCGTTTCGTCGTCGCTCACCGCTTCATCTGCAACTCCCCAGGCCCGCGGATCTTGTAGGCGCGATCGCCAGTGTGCCTCGTCCTGGAAGCGCAGGTCGAACAACGAATACGGACACTCCGCCGCCGCCTGCCGCTGCGCCCGGGATAGGGGCGCCAGCCGCGTGGCCAGACTGTTAGAAAGGCCAGGGCTAGCCGGCGCCGCCCATCCCTGGGCGTGCGCCGCGGCCAAATCCAAGAACCGATGGTTCAGGTCGTGCAGCGACCCCAAGGCTTCGACCGACAAATGCGACTCCTGCGCCCAACAACCTATGATTGCATCCTGCATGACCGTCTCCTAATGAGTTTCAAACGGGGAATTGAGCGGCTATCGCGCATTTCACCGCAAAGACAGCGGCAATCGGGCGCCGAAACCACTTGGCAGTCAAGCTAACTTTGTGATTAATTTCTGTCAAATTCTTTTTGATGTTAAAACCACGGGAATTGCCACGGAGGGAGCCGACCATGAGAGTGTCCGATGACCGTTATACGAGGGATCGCCAGCGACTGGATTTGGCGCTGCGATTGATCCGCCACGAAGCCCGCACCTTCACCATTCGACAATGGACAGGCTTGAGCGATGACCGCATTCGCAAGCTTTACAGAAGTTATTGCCAGGACGGTGCGGCTGCCGTCGTGACGCGACATCGCGGCAAGTCGCCGCGCCAGGCAGCATTTTTCTTCAGAAATCCGGACGTGACGTTTCACGCCGCGCAGTTGGCGAGTCTGTTCCTGATTTACGGTTTGGTGGGCCCTGCCGGCGGCGGATTGGAGTCACGCTATCGTGTCGGCTCGCTGCAGTCAGGCACCCTGCTATGTCAAGCGTACGAGGCTTATCTCGAACTACACGCACGGGTGAGCATTTCCTTCGAGCACGCATGGTTTCTGCTATTGGCGCTCGCGCGACGCGACGAGTTGGGTTTAGCCCGCTGCGAGGATTGCGGCGGCTTGCGGTTGCGCGATTTGCTGGCCAGACATAAGCAGACCTGCGGTAATTGCCATCTGGAGTCGCCACCCGCGCTGACGCACTGAGGTTGCATAGCTCGCTGAGTGCCGAAGCGGGAGTTCGCGCCGCCTTGTGAGCAGCCATTCAAAATCCAGTAAGCTGCCGTTTCCAACCGTCGCAACCCCTTCTCTAAGTGGTGCAGAGGGGATTTAGGGAGCTAGGGATCAATGGCGGAGCTGTCACGGGCGGTTTTCTTGAGTTATGCGTCGCAGGACGCGGAACCGGCGCTACGGATTTGCGAGGCTCTGCGGGTGTCCGGTATAGAAGTCTGGTTCGATCAGAGCGAGTTGCGCGGCGGGGATATATGGGATCAGAAGATCCGCCGCGAGATCCGCGATTGCGCTCTGTTCATTCCAATAATCTCCCAACATACGCAAGAGCGGCTCGAAGGCTATTTTCGGCGCGAGTGGAAGCTCGCCATCGAGCGAACCCTCGATATGGCCGAGCAGAAGCACTTTCTGATGCCTATCGTCATCGACAGCACGGGTGACAGAGACGCGATCGTCCCGGACCTCTTCCGGGCGGTCCAGTGGACGCGCCTGCCGGCAGGCGAGACGACCCCCGCGTTCGTCGATCGCGTCAAGCGTCTGTTGTCGCCCGAAGTATCGACGGCGATGCGACCGTTCGCGAAGCCCCAGGCTGGGTCCGATGGAAACAACCGGAGGTCGATGCGGGCCGCCTCCTGGTCGCTGACCAGGAAGTTGCTCTTGACACTCGCCATGTTGATCTTGGCGGCAGCAGCGTATTTCGCAATCTACAGGGTCTGGATCCGGAAGCCTGCAACCGCATCCCCAACGGTTGCAGCCGGCGGCGCTGCTTTCAGCCCTCCTCCGCACTCGGTTGCGGTGCTGCCGTTCATCAACATGAGTGGGGACCAGGAGCAGGAGTACTTCTCCGAAGGGCTTACTGAAGAGCTCCTCAATTCGCTCGCTGAGATTAGCGGGCTGCAGGTCGCAGCCCGTACGTCGGCTTTCTCCTTCCAGGGAAAAGACGCTGATCTGGGCACGATCGCACACAAGCTCAACGTCGGAGCCATCCTCGAAGGCAGCGTACGCCGCTCCGGCCACACGGTCCGCATCACTGCCCAGCTCATCAACGCCGTCACAGGCTTTCACTTGTGGTCGAAGGCCTACGACCGGGACTTAGGCGATGTGCTCGCGCTGCAGACCGAGATCGCCACGGCGGTCGCCGAGGCGCTGAAGGTCACTCTGCTTGGCGATGTTTCCGCAAAAATCGAACTTGGCGGCACGCGAAATCCGGCCGCCTTTGATGCCTACCTTCGCGGGCTGAAACTGTCGCGCACGGTTACCACGAGGGAGGAATGCCGCGCGCCCGTCGATGCCTTGACCGAGGCGATACGACTCGACTCCGATTATGCTCTGGCATACGCCAGCCGCTCCTGGATCGTCTGGGAATGCGCAAGTCACTACAGTGGAGACTGGATTCAGCAAGGAATCGACGCAGGAGTCCGCACAGACGCACAGCGTGCCATTGCATTAGCTCCCACCCTGGCCGAGGGACACGTCGCTTTGAGCTCGCTTGAGGCGGGTCTTCTGAAGTTGAGCGCCGCTGATGCTGCCTGCGCGCGCGCACTCGCCGAGGCCCCGAACAACGATCAGGCGCTCTACGAATGCAGCCGCCTGGCGGGCTGGCTGGGTCATGTCGATGCGAGCATCTCCGCCGCACGGCGCGGCGTGGCACTTGACCCCCTCAATCGACTCAGTCATCGCGCGCTCGGCGACACGCTGCGCGCCGCGCATCGTTACCAGGAGGCAATAGCAGCCTATCAGGACTCGATCGCCATGGATCCCGAGCACTCGGCAGAAGCCTACGCGCGGCGTGGCCTGTCGTATTTTTTGGCCGGCGATCTCACGCAAGCGCAGTCCTCGTGCGAAGCGAAGCCAGACTACTATGAGAGTTGGGTGTGCCAGGCGGTCATTTATCACCGGCTCGGTCGTCATGACGCGGCCGCAGCAGCGCTGGCGCGGCTTGTTCGTCTGGGCGGGGACTCCTCCGCGTATCAGTATGTCGAGATTTACGCGCAATGGGGCGAGCGCGCGGCTGCACTCGAATGGCTCGAGAAGGCCCGACGCCTAGGTGATCCCGGTCTGATCTATTTGAAGACCGATCCCCTCATGGATACATTGCGCGACGAGTCACGCTTCCAAACGGTAATGCACGAATTGAAGTTCCCGAATTAAGCGGGGATTGGCCGGGCAGCTCCGGGTGCACTGTAACATTCTGTGCAACCTGAACACATTGCCAAGGCGTAGAGAAGTTATTGCCAGGACGGTGCGGCTGCCATCGTGACGCGACATCGCGGCAAGTCTCCGCGCCAGGCGGCGTTCTTCTTCAGAAATCCGGAAGTAACATTTCACGCCGCGCAATTGGCGAGTCTGTACCCGATTTTCGGATTGGTGCGGGCGACCGGTGGCGGATTGGAGTCACGCTATCGTGTCGGGTCCCTGGAGTCGGGCACCCTGCTATGCCAGGCGTACGAGTCTTACCTCGAACTACACGCACCGTCGAATTGAACGTCGGCGGTGGTAAGCGACCGTCGCAATTGCGGTAATTTCGTTGCGGTAAGACGGGATTTTCTTCTCGGCAAGCGGTGTTCGAAGCGGTTCGTAGCCAGCTGTAACATGCCGGCAACAGGGCTGACCAATACTTATTTGCGGGTGGCTACCCATGCGGTTCGCGAATTCGTTTTTAACAAAGGTACTTCGAGGAGATCTGTAGATGCAAAATAAACACCTGATCAAGCCCTTGGCGCTAGCTGTCTCCCTGCTCTGCGCGGGATTAGCTCACTCAGAAGACAATGATGACAAGATCCGGCATGTGTTGATGGTGAGCGTCGACGGCATGCATCAACAAGACCTTGCTCGCTGCATGGCGCACGGCACCTGTCCGAATATCGCTGAGCTTGCAGAGCACGGCGTCATCTACACCAGGGCATTTACGCCTGGCCTGTCCGACTCTGTCCCGGGGCTAGCGGCTCTGGTAACCGGTGGTTCACCTCTTTCCACGGGTCTGTTTTACGACGACGTGTACGACCGCACCCTCTACCCGGGCACTGATCCGACCTGCAGCACGCATCCAGGCGTAGAAGTTTTCTTGCAAGAGCTCCTTGGCGTCGACAACCTCAACGGCGGCCCACTCTCGCATTTGGATGGCGGTGGCAGCTTCAATCCGCAACAAATTCCGCGTCGCAAAGTTGGCACGGATTGCGTTCCTGTTTATCCGCACAACTTTATCCAAACCAACACAATTTTTGAAGTGGTCAAGCAGAATCTCAAAGGATCGCATACGGCCTGGTCCGACAAGCATGCCTGGGGCACGGATTGGATCAACGGACCGTCGGGTTTGGGTGTGGATGACATGGCTCGTACTGAAATCAATTCCATCGACCCGGCGTCCCCCGCAGGCAGCGACTATACCCAATCCTTAAGCGGCAACACTGCAAACGATCCGGCTTATCTGCATACCGAGACTTTTGATAATGTACATTTGAAAAACGTGGTCAACCAGATCAATGGCAGGGACTCGACAGGTACGAACCTGGTACCGGTACCCACGATCTTCGGCACTAACTTCCAAACGCTGAGTGTCGCTCAGAAAGCTCTGAACGTTGAGGGTGGCGGATACGCAGATACGGTGTTCACGCCGAACAAACATGTTGCGGCGGCGATTACCTACATCGACAACGCGATCGGACAGATGGCCGAAGCACTGGAAGCGAAGCACCTGACACACACGACACTCGTCATTTTATCGGCCAAGCACGGGCAGTCGCCGGCCGATTACTCCAAGCTGAAGAAGATTGGTAACACGGTATCGGGCGTTTTGGGTAATCTCGTCGCAGCTACGTCGGATCCGATCACCGGCAACAATCTGGGCAGCTCGGTAACCACCGATGACGTGGCCTTCATTTGGCTCAAGGATCAAACGAAGCGCTCCGAGGCAGTTGCCATGCTCAATGCCAACAGCACTTGCCCCACTGTCGACCCGGTCACTAAAATAGTTGTGAACGGCTCAGGCATCTGCACCGATAACGGTGGAACAGTGTTCGATTTGAACGTCATGCAGAGTAAGTTTGGTGATCCGTCAACAGGACGTACGCCGGACATTTTGGTGCAGCCGAACCCCGGCGTTATTTACACCAAGAGCAAGGCAAAGGATATGGAGCATGGTGGGTTTGCTCCCGATGACGGCCACGTCGCTTTGCTTGTCTCCCACCCGGGCATGTATAAAAAAACGGTCAGCACTCAGGTTGGTACCGCTCAAGTGGCTCCTACCATTATCAAAGCGCTTGGACTCAACCCGTCCTTGTTGGATGCCGTTAAGAAGGAAGGCACAAAAGTACTTCCTGGCCTTGAATTCAGTGAATGATGGGTTGAGGGCATTTAAGCCGCTGAGCTGACTTAAGCGGGATTGAATGGACAGGTGGCGGGTCTCCCTGAGACCCGCCATTTGACCCTCGGTAGACCTATAACTGTATTGCGCACCGAGCACGTGGTAGTGGAGCAGCCAGTAAACTCCTAGGGACTCCTCGAAATTGCCCGGGTAGAGCGGGGTGCACTTCTGAAACCTGTGCAACCTGAACAGAACAGCAAGCTGTACCGAAGTTATTGCCAGGACGGTGCGGCTGCCGTCGTGACGCGACATTGCGGCAAGTCGCCGCGCAATTGGCGAGTCTGTTCCTGATTTATGACTTGGTGGGTACAGCCGGCGGCGGATTGGAGTCCCGCTATCGTGTCGGCTCTCTGGAGTCGGGCACCCTGCTTTGCCAAGCGTACGAGGCTTATCTCAAGGTACACGCACCAGTGAGCATTTATTTCGAGCACGCATGGTTTCTGCTATTGGCGCTCGCGCGACGCGACGAGTTGGGTTTGGCCCGCTGCGAGGATTGCGGCGGCTTGCGGTTGCGCGATTTGCTGGCCAGACATAAGCAGACCTGCGGTAATTGCCATCTGAGGTCGCCACCCGCGCTGACGCACTGAGGCGGTCCGAGGCCGAACCAGGTTAACGTTTTAGAGGGTCCACCCCAAAACTTTCGAGAGGGCGGATCGTCGTTTGAAAAGTTCAGCGGTCGCGTCTTGAAGCGGGACCGTCAGTTCTGACACCAATGGCGGTCAGACGCCAACAGGGGCTGAAGTATCCTGGTTGATATTTGGGCGCCATTGTCCATAATAAACGCGCGGCGAGCCGGCCTTACGGCATCCGCCCACACCCAGGATTGAACGTCGTTTTCTTCGCCTCCGATCGAGGCGTCCCACCATTCTCCACAGGAATTTGACCGAACATGCCGACTCATGCTTTTCGCACATTGACCCTGGTCGCGGGGCTGGCCACAGCAACCGCGTTTGCCCTCGCGCCCCAGGCCCACGCCGCCGCTGCCATGGTGAAAACCTCCGCCCCGGGGTACTTCCGGATGATGCTCGGCAATTTCGAGGTCACGGCCTTATCGGACGGCACCGTGGATCTGCCCGTCGACAAGCTGCTGACAAACACGACGGCGGCCAAGGTCGACGCGAAGCTCGCCAAGTCTTTCTTGAAGTCGCCGCTCGAGTCGTCGGTGAATGCGTATCTGGTCAACACCGGCCCCAAGCTGGTGCTGATCGACACCGGGGCGGGCAACCTGTTCGGACCGACGCTGGGAAAACTCGCGGCTAACCTGAAGGCGGCGGGGTATCAGCCGGAACAGGTCGACGAGATTTACATCACCCACATGCACCCCGACCACGTGGGCGGGCTGGTTGCCGACGGCAAGATCGTGTTCCCCAACGCCGTAGTGCGCGCCGCCCAGCACGATGCGGACTATTGGCTGAACGACCAGAACCTGGCCCGGGCGCCTCAGGACGCGAAGGGCTTTTTCCAGGGCGCCATGGCATCCTTGAATCCTTATGTGAAGTCCGGTCAGTTCAAGCCCTTCGCGACCGACGGCGAGCTGGTTCCGGGCATCCGTTCATTGGCCACCTTCGGTCACACGGCGGGTCACACCAGCTATGTCATCGAGAGCCAGGGTCAAAAGCTCCTGATCTGGGGCGACCTGATTCACGTCGCGGCGGTTCAGTTCAACAATCCGCGGGTGACAATCCAGTTCGACACCGACTCGAAACAGGCGCTCGTCGAGCGCGAGAAGGCGTTTGCCGATGCCGCCCGGGGCGGCTACCTGGCCGCCGGTGCGCACCTGGCGTTTCCGGGCGTGGGTCACGTGATCCGTCAGGGGAAGGGGTACGACTGGCTGCCGGTGAACTACACGGTCCTGCGCTGAGGACGGGCGCGACGTGCTGTCATTGCGCCGCCAGAACGTCGCCCCGCACCGGTCTCGCCAGGTCGGCGCGACGGTACGGTTTGTGCGGGAGCTCGACGCAGGTGTCGAGCCTCCAACCGCGAGAATTGCGGCGGTTTGCGATTGCGCGATTTGCTGGCCAGACACAAACAATCCTGCGGAAATTGTCAATGGTCGCCTGCGCTAACGCAGTGAGGCGGTCCGCGGCCCAACAGGGTTGCTTGTTGGATCGTGCCGCAACTGTCTATCGCAACACCGTCCTCAGCCATTTACGGAGGCCGCTAATTCATAGCAGACGGATCAGGTGCGAGTGCAATCGGCTACAAAATTAGGTGATATCCACATTGGGGGCGGCGGGCAGAATATTCTGGTTCGACCGAAACAGGTTCGCTGGGTCGAACTGCGCCTTTATCTGCGCCAGCCGCGGATAGTTCACCCCGTAGATTTCGCGAATCCGCGCCGGCGGGCTGGGCGCGATGTAATTCACATAGGCTCGGCGCGCCCATGGGCGCAGTGCGGCGCCGTACTCCGCTACCCATTGGTCCGCCCGTGCGCGATCTTCCGGCCGCGTCCAGGCGGCGGCCAGCAGAGAACTCAATCCAGTC
>JBBRQO010000062.1:0-13403 GCA_038226325.1 Steroidobacterales bacterium
ACCGGCACCTTACCGGGCGCCACGACGCCTGAGTCGTGGCACAGTCAATATGGCCGGGTGTTCGCACGCAACGTTACGGTGGCCACGCTGACCGCCTTCCTGCCGGACCCGGCCAAGGCGACCGGCGCCGCGGTCATTGTCGCGCCCGGCGGCGGCTTCCGCACGCTGTCGATGGAAAACGAAGGCTGGGATGTCGCGCGGGCGCTTGCCGACAAGGGTGTTGCGGCCTTCGTGCTGAAGTACCGCTTGGTGCAGACGCCGCCGGACATGGCCGGATTCGAGCGCGCGATGACCGCAATGTTCTCCTCCGGCGCCGCCCGACCGCCGATGGAGAAGAAACCTGCCGTCCAATATGCCCCGCAGATCGCAGACGCCCGCGCCGCCTTTGCGTTGGTACGGTCGCGGTCGAAAGAGTGGCATGTCGATCCCGACCGTATCGGTATGGTCGGCTTCTCGGCCGGCGCTATGCTGACCCTATCGACCACGCTGTACGGCCAGGACGCCAAGCCGGCCTTCATCGGCGAGATTTATGGCCCGCTGGCGCCCGTTGCCGTGCCCGCCGACGCGCCACCGCTTTTTATCGCCCTTGCCGCCGACGACCCGTTCTTCGGCAATTCCGGTTTCGGCCTGATCGATAGTTGGCGATCGGCGAAACGTCCGGTGGAGTTCCATCTCTATGAGCAGGGCGGCCACGGCTTTGGTATGTACAAGAAGGAAACCACCAGCACCGGATGGTTCGATGCGTTTGCACGCTGGTTGGACATGCACGGCCTGTTGAAACCGAAGGCCTAGAGCAATAAATCGAACAGGAGAGGGTGGGAAGATGCGCAAAACGCTTGGGTGTCTTATGGTCTTGGGCGTGGTGTGCGGCGCAAGCTCAACGCTGGCCAAATCGGCGCACCTTCCGCATCCGCAAATGGCAAATGAGGGTCAACTCGCCCAGACGCCGCCCATGGGGTGGAATAGCTGGGACGCCTATGGACTGACAATCACCGAAGAGCAATTCCGTTCCAATGTCGATGTGCTCGACAAGTCGCTCAAGGCTTCGGGATGGAATTATGCGGTCATCGACGAAGGCTGGTTCCTGAAGAACCCGCAAGACCGCAGCACGCCCGAAAAATTGGTCTATGTGATTGACGCCAACGGCCGCTACATTCCTGATCCGGCTCGCTTTGCGTCGGCGCTGCAAGATGGCGAAAACACGGGATTTGCCGCGTTGGGCGCCTCGCTTCACGCCAGGGGGCTGAAGTTCGGCATCCACATCGTACGCGGCATTCCGCGCGAGTCGGTGACCAAGAATCTCCCGGTCGCCGGTTCGCGCTTCCATGCCCAGGACGTTGCAAACCAAAGCGACGCCTGTCCATGGGACCCCACGACGTGGGGGGTCAAGGACACGCCGGCCGGCCAAGCCTGGTACGATTCCCTGGTGGCGCAATACGCGGCTTGGGGAGTGGATTACCTCAAGGTCGACTGCATTTCGGACCACCCATTCAAGCTGGCCGAAATCCGCATGATCCATCGCGCCATCGCAAAGTCGCATCGCCCGATCGTGCTTAGCCTGTCGCCGGGGCCGACGTCGCCCGGGGTCTACGATCAGATCAAGCAATATGCACAGCTGTGGCGTATCTCGGATGACGTCTGGGACTACTGGAAGAACGACCAGGCCTGGCCGCGCAGCCTGAAGGATCATTTCGATCTCGTCTCGGGCTGGGCGCCCCTGGCCAAGCCCGGCGCGTGGCCCGACGCCGACATGCTGCCGATTGGCTATCTGGGACCCACTCCGGGCTTCGGCGATGCGCGCCAGACCCGCCTTAGCGAAACTGAAACCCAGACCATGATTACGCTATGGGCGATGATGCGCTCACCGCTGATCCTCGGCGCCAACCTGACGCGCCTGGACGGGCCGACGCTCGCCTTGCTGACCAATCCCGAGGTCATCGACGTCGACCAGCATGGCCAAAATGCTCATCAGGAATCCCGCGAAGGCTTTACCTGCGTCTGGCGCAGCGAAGGCCGCAACGGCACATCGTATCTGGCCCTATTCAATATGGACGATCGTCCGGCAAGCGTCAGCCATGGCCTGACCTTCTATAATCTTCCGGCCAATTCCTACAAGGTTCGCGACGTATGGAAGCGGTCGGGTTTGGGCGAGATGAACGCGCTCAACGTTACGGTTCCGCCGCACGGCTCCGTCTTGTTGGCGCTGGAGCCGCGTAAGCCGTAAGACCGGTACAGTGTCGCGCCACCGATTCGGCCACAGACGCGGGTTTCGAGTGGCACCTAAAAAGGGGGCTTTCGCCGCGCTCTGGCGCCTGGGGACTCGTGGGCTACGGGCATCTTAGTGGCCGCAGCGTGATGAGCGATGCCAGAAGTCAACGAACGCCGCCTGCAAGTGCCAATGCCGCGGAAAGCGCTGTATCGAGTTCCGTAAGTTTATCGGCCGCCAATTCGCCGACATAGTCGGTCAACCGCGACTTCTCGAGGCTAACCAGCCCGTCGCATTGAATAGCACTCTCGTGCTTAAGACCTTCAGATGTTCCAACGCCTACTTGGGTCGGCAGCCCATGGTATTGCGTAAACACTGGCGCGCAAATGACGGTGGAATAGGTCGAGTCGATGAGCGCCTGACGGCTGACGACGACGAAAACGCGCGCGGATTTCGGGTCGCCTGGTGGACGGCGGACCCGGTACAGCTCACCGCGCCTCATTCATCCTCTAAGGATGATTGGAACGAAAGCGTGTCGCTCATTTCAGCATTTAGCTCGGCCGCATGCCTATTGATGGCGGCCACTGCTTGTGCGTCGCGGCGTGCAGCGGCACGCCGATCGACGAACTCTCGAAGTATGTTTTCTACGAATGCTGATCGCGATACCTTGGCCCCTGCGAGCTTGTCTAAGCTCTTCACCAGGTCTTCCGATAACGTCAGCGATGTTTTGGCTTTCATCTCACCATTATACTACCGGGGTGGGATATATTACATAAAAAGGTCTTGTGGCGGAAACGTGACGAGCTGAGATTGGGTGTGGTCAGATTGTGTCTGGTTATGCAGCGTTTGCGGTATAGCAAGCGCTGCAAGAGATTGATTTATAAGACTCTGTACACCCGCTTTTGTGCCTGAAAATCCGCGTGTCGAGGTTCATTTCACCCCTGAATATAAATAAAATCAATGAGTTACGCATGAAATGAAAATTTTCCATGAAATATTGCTGTTCCCATGGAATTGATGTTTATCAAATCACTGATTCGAACCGAAGCACCAGATTTCTCATCGAGCGTTGCCGCTTGTTACTGTCCCGTATTTTCGGAGTGCAATTTGGGAATACTCACACACGGGGAGGCGTCTTAGCGAGCCTGGTTGGCGGATCGTACAGCGAAAATAATGCTGACAGGTCCTTGCGCAGCAACCCGCAGTGTTCTGAATGAAGATACACCTCCAATGTGGCCGCCAACATGGGGAGTTGAATGTGTGTCGCCTCGGCAAGAGCGTTCACGGCACGCACGTCCTTTAACATCAGCCCAAGCTCTCCCAGGACTGGCTCGGAAACGTTCGTTGCCATTCGCGTCCCAAACACTTGTAGCGGCAATGAGTCGGCAAATCCGCCTGCCATTGCCTCTGGTAGTGTTTCTATATTCAGTCCGCTTGCTCGTGCGAGTGCCAAGGATTCGGCGATTGCCACAAGATTGGCAGAAACGATCAATTGGTTGCACAGCTTCAACGTTTGGCCGGCACCTAGGGCTCCCATTCTGGTGAATCGCTGCGACAGTACAGAGAAAATGGCTGCTGCGCGTGCGACATCTGTTTCCGACCCGCCGCAGAAAATAACCAGCTTCCCTTGTTCAGCTCCTGTAACGCCCCCAGAGACCGGCGCGTCCACCCATGCGGTTTGGCGTGCGGTCTGCAGGCGCTGCGCGAGCGCGAGGGTGGCGACGGGCCCTATCGTCGAAAAATCGACCAAGAGAGGGGGAGCCACTGCCGTTTCAACCACACCCAGACTCCCAAATAGCGTGGCCTCCATGGCTGCGGCGTCCGATAAGCAGATCAGCAGCGCATCCACGCCGTCGGCCGCCTCCGCAGGAGACTTTGAATACACCGCCCCCAGCGTCTGCAACGATTCCGCCTTCGCTGGTGTGCGATTCCAGACTCTCACGGTAAATCCCGCCGCAAGCAGGCGCCTCACCATGGGCGTGCCCATCACTCCGGTACCCAGAAAGCCGACTGTTTTAATCACCTCATGGGTCATCGAGGAGGTCCTGCGGCCACGCCACGGCGCCACTGTGAGTAACCGCTCCTAGGCTCGCTGACTGAACGGCATTTGCGTATTTCTCTAATAGGCCGCCGAGAGAACTTTGCGGCGCCCGCCATTGCTTGCGGCGATCGTCCAATTCAACATCCGATAAGCGAACTTGTATCGTCCCGGCGCGGACATCAATATCGATCACGTCTTGGTCTCGAACCAATGCAAGCGCACCGCCGGCTGCGGCTTCTGGGCTTGCGTGTCCAATGCATATTCCGCGAGTCGCACCGGAAAAGCGACCATCGGTAATCAACGCCACCGCCTCTCCCAATCCCTGCCCATAGATCAACGCGGTGACACCGAGCATCTCGCGCATGCCGGGGCCGCCGCGCGGACCCTCATTTCGGATCACGACCACCGACCCCCGCTGAATCTCGCGCGCGCGAACGGCGCGCGAGCACGACTCCTCGCTGTCGAACACGTGGGCAGGACCCGAAAAGCTCAGAGTTTTCAGCCCTGCGACCTTCAGCCACGCTCCTTCGGGGCACAGGTTGCCTTTGAGTACCGTGAGTCCCCCGGTCGACGCCAGCGGCGCATCGCACGCATGGACCACGCGTCCCTCGGGACGCCGCGCCTCCGCCAAATGCTCGCGCAGAGTTTGGCCGCTCACGTGCAAAGTGTGGCCGTGCAAATGACCGCCGTCCAGCAGTTCCCGCAGCACCACGGCGACCCCGCCGACCGCATGTAAATCCTTCGCCAGGTATTGCCCGCCGGGCTTCATGTCGGCAAGCAGCGGCACACGTGCCATTACGCGGGCGACGTCATCGGTGTCGAAACGAATCCCCGCTTCATGAGCAATCGCCGGAATGTGCAATACCGCGTTGGTCGAGCCGCCGGTGGCGGCCACCACGGCACATGCGTTTTCGAGACTCTCTCGGCAAACCAGATCGCGCGGTAACGGCGATCCGGCGCTGAGGATTCGGATGACGGCGTGGCCGGACTCGCGTGCCAAAGCGACGCGCGCGGCATGAACCGCTGGCATGGTGGCGCCTCCCGGTAGTGCAAATCCCAAAAGTTTCGGCCACCATCGCCATGGTATTGGCGGTGAATTGCCCTGGGCAGGATCCCATCGTTGGAATGGCGCAGCGCTCAAGCTGTGCTAAATCGTCCGCTCCGAGCGCATTGCGCATCACCGACCCCACACCTTCGTAGACGTCCAATATGGTCACGTCGACGCCGCGAAAATGTCCCGGCAGCGCACTGCCGCCGTACAGAAACACCGAGGGCACGTTGCATCGAACCATGCCCATCAACAAGCCCGGCAGGCTCTTGTCGCATCCGGCAATGCCGACCAGACCGTCGAAGGAATGACCCCGCACCACCGCTTCGACGCTATCGGCGATGAGTTCGCGTGAAATGAGCGAGAATTTCATGCCTTGATGGCCCATCGATAGGCTGTCGGCGACCATGGCGACGCCCGATTCTCGCCCCACACCGCCGGCCGCTGCGATGCCGGTTTTCACCGAGTCCATCAGCGCGCCGATAGGCAAATTGCACGGCGTGATGTCGCTGCGCGGACCCATGACGGCCACGAACGGCTTCTCAATGTCGGCGTCGCTCAAACCGGTCGCGCGCAGGAACGCTCGATGCGGCGCGCGCGAGAGTCCTCGCTTCATGACATCCGAGCGAGAGAGTCGAGTCATGACGCGAGGTTACGTCACCGGCCGGCAGGCGCAATCGGCCTCCTTAGAACACAGCGTTCTACCGACTTGCATAGACACATCGACCCGGGCGTTGCAGGCTTGCCGGCACTCAAGGGGGGAGATCATTCATGGTAATGGACCAATGAAGCTGGCGACGTTCAGTGAAGGCGGACGCACCCGGGTGGGAATCGTTGAAGGCGAGGAGATCGTCGATTTGTCCTCGGTTTCTGGTCTTCCCATCGACATGATTGCGTTGCTTGAATCCGGTCCCAACGGGCTCGATGCGGCGCGAAAGGTGGCGCACCAAGCGCGACGGTTACCGCTCTTTAGCGTGCGGCTCGAAGCGCCGGTACTGCGGCCGCGCAAGTTTCTCGGGCTGGGCGGCAGCTACCGATCCCACCTCAAGGAAGTGGCCCACATCATGGCGCCGCCCAAGCATCAGACTTGGTTCAACAAGCAAGTCACTTGTGTCAACGGTCCCTACGACGATATCCACCTGCCGAAAGTATCCGATACTCTCGACTTCGAAGGCGAACTCGCGATCATCATCGGTGCTCGCGGCCGCCATGTGCGGGGCCCCGCCGTGCGGCAGATGATCGCGGGATTCACGGTGTGCAACGATGTGAGCGTGCGCGAATGGCAATTGCGTGCTTTCACGGCGACGCTCGGTAAGTCCTTTGATACGCATGGCCCGATCGGTCCCTGGATCGTGACCCCGGATGAGCTTCCGAAGGTTCACGATACGTCGCTGCGGACATGGGTCAACGGCGAATTGCGCCAGGACGGCAACACCAACGATCTCATCTATCGCTTCGGCGAGATGATCGAGGAACTGAGCACGGTATTCACCTTGGAACCCGGCGATATCCTCACCACCGGTTCCCCGGCGGGGGTCGGCGGTGCGCAACAGCCGCCGCTGTATCTGAAAAGCGGCGATGTGGTTCGGGTTGCGATCGAGGGCATCGGTTATATTGAAAATCGAGTGGTGCCGGAGCCGTGATGACTGCGCGCAGTCTGGGAGGTCCGGCGCTTCAAGGAGCCATTACTCCGATCAAATTCGGCCATGTGGTGCTGCGGACAACCAGCATGCCGCGGCTGCGCGACTGGTACCTGCATGTGCTGAACGCGCGAGTGTCCTACCAAAACGAGTTGGTGAGCTTTCTCACCTACGATGACGAGCATCACCGCGTCGGCATCGTGCAATTGCCTGGAAGCGTTGCCACCGGCGAGTCGGCCACGGGGCTCGAGCATTTGTCGTTCACCTTTAGGGACTTGGGCGCGTTGCTCTCGACCTATCGGCGCCTGAAAGCCTCCGGCATCGAACCCTTCTGGAGCATCAATCATGGCCCCACGGTTTCAATGTACTACCGCGATCCCGATGCCAACAAAGTGGAGTTGCAGGTCGACGTCTTTGCCACCATCGAGGCGGTCAACGCCTTCCTCGATCGTTACTACCCAGAAAATTTCATGGGTATCATCTTCGATCCCGAACAGATGATTCGTGACTATGAGCGGGGGGTGCCGCTCGAGGATCTGTACCGGCGGCCTGCTCTGCCGGCGGGTATGACGCCGTGGGACATGCATCGCCCGTGAGCCTGACCGCACGCATCATGGGTGCGCTCGCCGGTGCTGCCCTGGCGGCGCTCCAGGTTCACGCCGCCTCGGGCCCGGCCGCCTACCGGGTGGTGCGGCAGATGGCGGCGACGACTGCGCGCTGGGACTATGCCGCGGTCGACTCGGCCGCCCAGAGGCTCTATGTCGGCCGGGTGGGGGGTGTGCTCGCCGTCGATTTGCAGTCAGGAATCACGTCCATGCTGGCACCGAGCGCGTTGGTCCACGGGGTGTTGCCAATCCCGGATATGGAACGCGTGATGAGCACCAATGGCGAGGATAATACGGTCACGGTGTTCAACGGCACTACGGGTCGCGTGATCGCAACCATCGCCACCGGCCGCGAACCGGATGCCATCATCTTCGAACCCCGCACAGGCTTGGTGATCACCACCAACGAAGAGAGTCAGTCTCTAACCTTGATCGATCCCATCGCGCTCAAGGCCGTGGGTGAGATCGTACTCCCGGGGAAGCCCGAATACCCCGCGGCAGACGGCCGCGGATCGATTTACGACAACATTGAAAGCCGCAATGAGATTGCGCAAGTCGATGTGGCGAAACGTCATGTGGTGCGGACTCTGGCTCTGCCGGGCTGCGATCGCCCCACCGGCCTTGCCTATGATCGCGAGGATGAACTCTTGATCTCTGTGTGTCACAACGGAGTCGCCGTGTTCCTCGACAGCGGTTCGGGCCACGTTCAAGCGACGATAAAGATTGGCAACGTACCCGATGCGGTGCTGTTCGATGCGGCGCATCGCCTCGTTTTGATTCCCTGCGGCGACCCCGGGATCTTGAGCGTGATCGCCGTGCTGAGTGGCGTGGATATTCACCTGGTGCAGACGCTCAAAACCCGCCCCGGCAGTCGTACCGGCGCCTTGGATCCCAAGACCGGGATCGTGTACTTGCCGAGCGCGCAGTTCTCCGCGCCGCTCCGTGCCGGCGCCTACCCGCAAATCGTGCCTGACAGCTTCTCGATCCTGGTCGTGGCCACCGCAGCCGCGGGGGATACCGCAACCGCGCCCGGCGAGGCGCGTGGGGCACGGCTTTCAGTACACAGCGACTTTTGAAGAACGAAATGGCCGACGGGGGAGAGTATGAAAAAAATTATCAGTGGCTTGCCAGTGCTAGCCGTTATCGTGATTACGGAGCTCACCGCCACCAGCGGCTTTGCGGCTGATGCGGAGGACACCCTGCCAGAAGTGATCATCACCGCGCAGCGCCGCGCCGAAAATCTGCAGACCGTGCCTATCTCGGTCAGCGTCATTCAAGGTGCAGAGCTCGAGCGTCTGCAAATTAGCACTACGTCCGCCCTGGCGCAGTTCACGCCGAGCTTGCACATCTACGCGGAAACCATTGGGTCGGAGTTCTATACCATCCGCGGTATCGGCCGCACCAGCGAGGATTTGAGCGCGGATCCCGGCGTCGCGGTGTTTCTCAACGATATCTATTTGCCGCGCCAGGCAGAGGCGAACCTCGGGCTATTCGACGTCGACCGCGTGGAAGTACTGCGCGGACCGCAAGGGACCCTATACGGCAAAAACGCGACGGCGGGGGCCATCAGTATTGCAACGCGTGCACCGACGGAAAACTTGTCGGGCTACGCGGACGTGACCTTTGGCAATTACGGAAGAGTCAACGTGGACGGCGCGATCAGCGGCAAAATAACCGAGGGGGTCCTGGGGCGGTTTGCTTTCGATTCAGAGAATCGTGACGCCCTGTACCATAATATCACCACCGGCGACACGGCCAACAACATCGATCGTCAGGGCGTGCGTGGTACCTTGGCATTTGTGCCGTCGGACGCGCTCTCGATCACCGCGGCGCTCGATTGGCAGCGCGGCGTGCAGCATGGCAACTTAAAGTCCATATTCACCGACGTACCGGGGACCTTGTACGAATTCTTTGCGCACAATCCTTTTACCGGCAATCCACGTCCGGGCATCACCCCTCAGACTCAGGGGTCGAATCCCTTCGATGTCACCGCCGGGGCCAACGGTGGTCAGGGCCTCGAGACTTATGGCGCCATGCTGAACGTGCGTTATCGCATGCAGGGCTTCGATTTTGTTTCCATCACGGGCTACCGGCACGAGACCGACTACAGCGTGGAAGACGATGGCCGCACGCCTGAGATTAGTGCCTATTCGACCAGCAATGAGCACACGTGGTCGGCGAGCGAGGAACTCAAACTCGTGAGCAGCACATCCAACGGCCCGGGCTCCGCCAACCGCCTCTCATGGACCACCGGTCTTTATTACTTTCACGAGCAAGGCAGCAAATTAGCCGGCATTCTCTACGACGTGGTGCCATTCAGCGGCATTGCTTACTTCGACCAGTCGTTGCGCACAAACTCCTTGGCGGCCTTTGCGGACGTGCGCTATCGAATTCTGGATCGATTGAGCGCCACGGCCGGCCTGCGTTACACGACGGAGACGAAGTCCTTCGACGTGAATGCGTATTCCATTGCCGTGCCCCAAGAGGCCGGATCCGACGGCTCAACGCCGTTTCTGGACAATGGTAACTTCATGACGGCGTCCTCCAAACGCTGGAATAAGGTGTCGCCGCGATTCGTACTCGATTATCAGTTCGAGAAGGATGTCTTTGCATATGCGTCGTATTCCGAAGGATTCAAGAGCGGCGGGTTCGCCGGCGAGCCCTCCGCACCGCCTAACGTCGAGTTTCAGCCTGAGGAAGTGAAGAACTACGAAGTAGGCGTGAAGATGGAATTCCTTGAGCGAGTGAGGGTCAATCTCTCGGCGTTCTACAGCGATTATTCCAATCTGCAATTGCAAACGTTTGATGCCAACGGCGCCCCCACGACGGGAACCGCGGACGCCCGTAGCCAGGGCATTGAACTCGAGGTGGCCGCCCATGTCACCGCCAATCTCAGCGCCAACCTGGGCTTGTCACTGACCGATCCCACTTATAAGAATTATATCAGCGTGCTGCCGGCTGTAGGCACCACGTTTGACCGGTCCGGCCAGACCATCGGTGAAGTTCCGAAACATCAATTTAACGCCACATTCGATTACCGGATACCAGTGGGGGCCGCGGGGGCCTTGAATATTCAGCCGGACCTGGTGTCCATCGGCCGCACCATCACCGAGTTTGGATCGCTCTGGTCCCCGGCGTACACCAAAGGAGACCTGCGCGTTGTTTGGACCCCGCTCAGCAACCATTGGACCCTGGCATTGTGGTGCCAGAACATTACCAACGAGCTTTACTACGAGGGAGGCGGCCCCGTGTCCAAATACAACACAGATGTGGTGAGAGTGGGATTGGTTGCTGATCCGCGTACCTATGGGCTCACTGCGCATTTTCAATTCTGACATGCGAGCGGTTGAATTTTGCGCCTACGGTCCTGCGAGCAAGGTGCTGCGCGTCGTAGAGGACGCGGTGCTCCCGGTCCCCGGTGCTTCAGAGGTCTTGATACGAGTGCTTGCGGCGTCCGTCAATCCAGTCGACTGCGCCATCCGCAACGGCTACGGCAAGGATGTGTTTCGGCTCAAGGGCCAAGTAGGTCCCAAGCCTTTTCCGCAGCGACTCGGCCGCGATGCGGCGGGCATCGTGCAGGCAGTGGGCGCCAACGTCACAGGATTTCAAGCGGGAGAGCGCGTCTATTGCGCACCCACCAAAGCGTGTCAAGCGGACTTCATTGCCGTTGACGCATCCGAAGTGGCGCATATGCCGGCGGGACTATCCTTTCTCGAAGCCGCGTCTCTCCCCTTTGTCGCCCTCACCGCGTGGAGCGCCTTGGCGGGGCAGGCGGGCCTCGATGAAGCTTCGGCGCGGCGCAAGCGGATCTTGATCACGCGCGGCGCCGGGGGGGTGGGTAGCTTTGCCATTCAACTGATGAAGGCCTGGGGGGCTTATGTGGCGACGACCTGCCGATCGCGCCACGTCGATTACCTGCGGCAGCTACGCCCCGATCACATCGTCGACTACACACAAACCCCGATCCCCGAGGCGGTGAGCAATATCGACGTGGCTCTGGATAGCTCCTTCGATGCGCAGGAGGCAGTGCTCTCGACTCTCAAGACCCATGCCGGCGCCAGTTACATCACCATTGTGTCCCCGAAAATGCGGTTGATCGATGAATTCGGACTTGAGGAGGGGGTGCGGCGCGCCGATGAGCAATTGGCTGAGAAGGTGCGCGCGCAATCCCTGCTGGGGCGTCACTATTATTGGGGCTTCATGAAACCAGATGGGGCGGCGCTCGCCAAGGTAACCCAGCGGATCGAATCAGGCCAAATTCGCCCGCTGCTCGACAAGGTATTCCCACTGGAACAGATCGCGTTGGCTCATGAGTACTGCGAAAGCGGCGAGGCACAGGGAAAAATCGTCATCGACATGAGTTAAATAGACTTTGGCGCTGGCGCCATCGCTGCGCGCCCTTTTATGAGACTCCTTGGCGTACTCTAGGCACCGGCAACGGTTGGCTACAAGGTGGCGGTAGCACAATGGGGCGTAGATTGGCGGCAAGCGACAGAGTCGAGGCCTCGAGTGCGACAAGAATGCCGCAGGGGCGCGATTTTAATGACTTGTTCCTGTTTGCGCAGGTCGTGATTCATAACGGCTATTCCTCGGCAAGTCGGACGCTCGGGGTGCCGAAATCCCGTTTGAGCCGGCGGATTGCCGCGTTGGAAGAGCGGCTGGGTTCCCGTCTGGTACAGCGCTCATCCAGAACGTTTGCGGTAACCGCTGCCGGGCAGCTCTTTCTTCAGCACTGTCTGGCCATGATCGCCGCGGCGGATGCGGCTGAGCTGGCCGTGGCTCAGACGCAGGCGAGGCCACGTGGACTGGTGCGCGTGAGCTGCACGATCTCGATGGCACAATCAATTCTCGGTCCCATCCTGCCGGCTTTCCTGAAGCAAAATCCCGAAGTCAACGTCAGTCTGGTGTCGACCAACCGGGCGGTCAATTTGGTGGAGGAGGGGTTTGACGTGGCCTTGTTCATCCATCGCACCCCGCTGCAGGACTCATCGCTCATCGTCCGAGCGATCGGCACCAGCCCCCAGGTGTTGGTGGCAAGCCCAAGGCTGTTCGACGACGTGCCTCGTCCGCGTTCACCGGAAGATCTGAAGGGCGTCCCGACGTTGTCGATGAACTATGGGTTCCCTACGGACGACTGGAGTCTATTTAGAGGCACCGAGTCGTACACTGCCGTTATCGCAGAGCCGCGTTTCATCGCCGAGAATCTGCTCATCCTCAAAGATGCGGCATTGGGAGGCGTTGGCGTGGCGCGGCTGCCCAAGACCATCTGCCGCGAGGCAGTGAGCGATGGGCGTCTTGAGATTGTGTTACCGGACTGGTCGATGCCGCCGCATGAGATTCACGCCTGCTACCCCTCGCGAAAGGGCGTGTCGCCGGCGGTACGCGCCTTCGTGGAATTTGTGGCGAAAGAGATCGGCGATCGACTGTCACGACTCTAGTTCGAACAATTGCGATAGCCGCCCCGCAAGGTTACGTGGGTTTGCTTGGTAGGGAAGTGGAACTTCGCCAGCGCAATATGCGGCGGACAATCGGCAGAAACGTGGTGCGCGATCGACATGAGTGGCCGATGCGTGACCGGCAATATGGTACCGCGAAAGACGAAGTTAACCTCGACCTCTGCAATCCATTTCCTTCGACGGAGAGCTTGACATTGTCGCCGCGCTTCGTAGTGAGCGACCCATGCCGCGGCTTTCGACGTCATGTAATCCGTACTACCATCGGGCATATCTGGTGATGTACGACGCGCTCTATGCGTGGTGCGCAAATCTATAGCGCGAAATACGCGGCTGGCCGCCGGCCTGGTACCGACAAGTTTCTTAAACGTCTTGAAAGGAAAATCCGACGATGAAATATCTTACGGCAT
>JBBRQO010000063.1:0-12914 GCA_038226325.1 Steroidobacterales bacterium
CATCGCCTTTACACGGCGAGGGTCGGGGGTTCGATCCCCTCAGCACCCACCAACAGCGGAGTGGTAGTTCAGCTGGTTAGAATACCGGCCTGTCACGCCGGGGGTCGCGGGTTCGAGTCCCGTCCACTCCGCCATTTCCTTGATAGTCGCGCGAGCCATCGGGCCGCGCCAAAGGGTATGAATAGGGTGGGATCATGCTGCAGACAATTCACGATAAATTGAAGGGTTGGTTGGCCGGGGTGGTGCTGGGCATCATCGGCTTGGTGTTCGTGTTCTGGGGCATCAACTGGACCATGACCGCCCCCAATTACGCGGCCAAAGTAAACGGCAGCGAGGTGTCGGTCAACGACGTCCGGCAGTCCTACCAACAGCAGCTGGCACAGATGGAGCGGCAAGCCAACGGCTCTCTCAGCGACGCGCAACGCACCGCGATCAAGGAGCGTGTTCTCAATGATTACGTGAACAGTGAGGCGTTGATCACGCGCGCCGATGAACTCGGCTACCGGGTGAGCGATGAGGAATTGCTCGCCAGCATGTCGAAGGTGCCGCTGTTTCAAGTGGACGGCAAGTTCGACAAGGGGCATGCGGTTGCGGTGCTGCGGGCGCAGGGCCGCTCGCCGCTCGAGATCGAAGCGCTGTTTCGGCGCGATGCGAAATTACAGCAGCTCGACGCGGCTTTGAACTCATCCAGCTTCGCTACGGCAACGGAAATGAAGCAAATCCGCGCACTCACCAAGCAGCAGCGCGAAATCGCCTGGCTGGCGCTGTCGGCGGAAAAATATGCCGCGGCCGCAACCCCCGACGACGCAGCACTGAAGGCTTATTACGACGCGCATAAAGTGCAATACATGACGCCGGAAACGGTGACGCTGCGCTACGTTGAAATCAGCTTGAGCGCGCTGGCCTCGAAAGTGGTGGTCGACGATGCGCAACTGAAGGCGTTCTACGACGAACAGAAAGTGAAGACGCCGGAGCGCTTCATTCAGCCGGAGCAGCGCCGGGTGAGCCATATTTTATTGGCGGTCGCGAATCCCGCCGAGGATGCCGCGGTCAAGAGCAAAGCCGCGGGAATCTTGAAGCGCGCCCAGGGCGGCGAGGATTTTGCGAAACTGGCCAAGGAGTTCTCCCAGGATCCGGGATCCGCACAACAGGGCGGTGATCTGGGTTGGTCGGAGCGCAAGGTATGGGTCACCCCATTCGCCGACGCCGCCTACGGCATGAAGGTCGATGAGATCACGGGGCCGGTGAAGACCCAGTTCGGTTATCACATCTTGAAGCTGGTGGGCGTTCAGCCGACTACGCTCAAGACCTTCGAGCAGAGCAAGGCCGAATTGGAAACCGAGTACCGGCGCGCCGAAGCGGAGAAGCTGTTCAACAATGCGCAGGATCAGCTGGCGGACGCTGCTTTGCAGAATGCCACCGACATCGACGTGGTGGCACGCAAGGCCGGCCTCACCGTGCTCGAGGTGCCAACGTTCAGCCGCATCGACGGCGGCGGCGCATTGGGCAAGGTACCCGCGGTAATGGAGGCGGCGTTTAGCCAAGACGTCCTGGATGGGCGCTTGAGCTCCATGATCGAAGTAGAGAAGGGCCGCGGCGTGGTGCTGCGTGCCACGGATCATAAGCTGCCGCAGCAGAAGCCGCTGGAGGCGGTACGCGCGGAGTTGGTCGCGGCCTGGAAGAAGCAGCGTGGCGTCGAGCTCGCCGCGGCGGCGGCCGTGGACGCCGTCAAGCGATTGGATGGGGGCGAATCCTGGGACGCCGTGGTTAAGAGCGTGGCGGCTAATGTCGTCGCGCAGCCGCAGCCGCCTAAGTTCGTGGCGCGCGCCGACCAAGACGTACCGCTGGAAGTCCGCACCCAGGTGTTCGGTCAGGCACGGCCCGCAGGCAAGCCTCTGTACGGCGATGCGCAGCTGGCCAATGGTGATGCCGCCGTCATTGCGTTGAGCGCGGTGCGCGAAGAACCGGGTGATCCCAAGGTTCAGGACCTGGACATGTGGCGCCAGTTTGCCGCACAGATTGCCTCCACGGAGGCACAGAGCTACGCGGCTGGTGCCCGCGCCGCCGCCAAGGTGGTATTGAACCCAAAGGCAATCGATTAATTGACTGAATTACTGCAGCATTTTTCGGCTTGGTACCTGGCGACTTTGAGCCAGGGCGGCTATTGGCTGATTGCCGTCTTGATGGCGCTGGAAAGCACCTTCGTCCCCATCCCCAGCGAAGTGATCATTCCACCCGCCGCCTATCTCGCCCACACCCAGGGAGAATTATCCTTCACCGGCGTAGTGCTGGCGGGTACGGCAGGTTCTTGGGTGGGTGCATCCTTGATGTATTGGGGGGCGCGCCTCTTAGGCCGGCCGCTCATCATGCGCTTCGGGCGGTATGTGGGAATGGGGCAGGCCAAGATTGAATTGGCGGAGCGCTGGTGCACTCACTATGGCCCACTCGGCGTGTTCTTTTCCCGAATGTTGCCGGTGATCCGCCACCTGATTGGTATCCCCACCGGAATTCTGCGCATGGACTTTCGTTGGTACGCGCTCGCCACGGTCTTGGGGTCGCTGCTGTGGTGTTCGGTGCTGGCGTGGCTGGGTACGGCTGTGGGACAGCACCCGGAGCTGCTGGCGGGGTCCCTGCATCGTTTCTTTGCCCTGGTAGTGGCGGTGGCGGCGATTTTGGCGGTTCTGTACTACGTATTCGTGCGGCGGACGACCGGGCGGCGCTAGGCGCGGGTTGGGCGTCACGAATTTGTCAAGTTGACAAATACGGGTCGTGGCTGCAGAGTTTGGACTAAAGGCACCCCTATGAAAATCATGACTGTAGGCGAATTCAAGAGCCGTTTTTCAGAGGCTTTGGACGCCGTTTGCGAGGGCGAGACCATAATCGTTTCGTATGGCCGCAACCATCGGAAGGTTGCTGCGATGGTGCCGTATTCGAACCTAACACCGCCTCAACAGCGGCCTCTCGGCCTGCTCAAGTCGAAGGCGCGCGTCGAGTTTGGGAAGGATTTCGAAATGACGGACGAAGAGTTCCTCAAGGCGTGATCGGGCTCTTAGATACGCATAGTTTTTTATGGGCCGTCATGGCTCCGGAAAAACTCTCCGCCAAGATGCGTGCGGTCGTGGCAGACCCAACCAACGAAATTCACGTGAGCACGATCAGTTTCTGGGAGATTGCGCTCAAATTCTCGTTGGGCAAGCTGCAAATGAGCGGCTGTTTGCCGGAGGATTTGGTCGGTATCGGCCGACAGATGGGGTTGACAATTTCCGCCCCAACAGCGGAGGAGTCGGCCAGTTTCCATCGATTGCCCAGAGCCCAGCACAAGGATCCATTTGAGCGCATGTTGGTGTGGCTGTGCCTACAACGCCGGTGGACATTCATTACCCGTGATCAAAATCGTGGCGATTATCAATCTCTGGGTTTGCTGACCGCCTGGTAAGCGGCCGACGCGAATCGCCTGGAGGCAGCTAAGTCGTCCGACCCGCCGGCAGCGGCACCGCAATCGGGAACTTGGCAAAGATCGCGGCGACCCCGGCGCTAATCCTGGCTTCGGCGTTCGGGCCGGTCAATTCGGAACCGTTCTGGTTCACCGATGCATGCCAAATGGGTGTGCGCGACTTGGCGTCGAACAGGTCGACGGCGATGCGGGTCTCATTGCTCACGGACGGGCCGTCCCAACCCCAGCCGCCGTAGTAGCCGCCACGACGGCCCCAGCCGCCCCAGCCCGCCCAGCCCGCGTAGTAATCATTGAACACCTGGCGGGTGCCCATGGCGTAGCCGACGATACATTCGGCGTTGCCGCGATCGACGGGCTGTATGCCTTTGGCCGCGAGGTTGGCGGCAATCGACAGCTTGAGGCGCTCGGCATTCAAGGGATTGCCATAGGCGGCCGGCTGGTCGGCATTGGCCACGTGCTCATTGGCAAAAGCGTAGCTATGGCAGTTCGCCACCGACATGCCCGGATTGGAATCGGTGGTGACCGGCAGAGTGGTGCAGGCGGCCAAGCTGAAACCCAAGGTTCCGGCAACCGCAATGTGAGACAGATGACGATTTAACATAATAAACCTCTTCAACAGGCCAGTGACCGCAGCGGGGGCGCATTTTACATTAAACGTTCTATCTCGCGATCGGTTGACGTCTAGTTGCCGTCGCCGTCGGCGGGAAAGCTCATACCCACGGTGTGGTAGCCGCCATCGACGTACAGCACTTCGCCGCTGATCCCGGCAGCGAGATCCGAACACAGAAAGGCGGCCGTATTGCCCACATCCTCGATGGTCACATTGCGCTTGATGGGGGCAGTCGCCGCCACGTGAGACAGCATTTTGCGAAGGCCGGGAATGCCCGCCGCCGACAAGGTTTTGATGGGGCCGGCGGAAATGGCGTTGACCCGCACGCCGTTGGCGCCTAGGTCGGCAGCGAGGAATCGCACATTGGCCTCAAGGCTGGCCTTGGCGAGTCCCATGACATTGTAGCCTGGGATGGAGCGTACAGCGCCCAAGTAGCTTAAGGTCACCATCGAGCCCGCCCGCCCGTGCATGAAAGGCAGCGACGCGCGCGCCAGTGCCGTCAAGCTGTAGCTCGAGATGTCGTGGGCCAGGCGGAAGCCTTCGCGGCTGGTGGCGTCGATGAAATTGCCGGTGAGCGCCTCGCGCGGCGCAAAGGCCACGGCATGCACCAGGATATCGAATGCATCCCAACGGGATTTAAGATGCGCGAATCCCTTCGCGATCTGCGCATCGTCGGCGACGTCCATGACGAAGGTGATGTCTGAACCCAATTGCTTGGCGAGCGGCACGACGCGATCCGTCATGCGTTCGATATGCGCAAAGGCGAGTTCGGCGCCTTGCGCGTGCATGGCCTGTGCAATGCCCCAGGCAATGGAGCGATCCGTGGCGAGCCCGACAATGAGCGCGCGCTTACCCTGCAAAAACCCCATGCTGCCTACCCCTGTTGCCGATTCGCGTCGACGTACATGACGAGACGCTGTCCAGCTTTGATTTGATGATGTTGATTAAGACCGTTCCAACTCTTGAGCTGCGGCACCGATACTTGAAATTGCTTGGAAATGCTGTAGACCGTGTCGCCGCGGCGCACGGTGTACTGCACCCGCCGGCCGGACACCGTGCCTTCGCCGCGAAACCGGCGCGAGCTCGCCTTGATGACCAGGCGCTGGCCTTTCACCAGGGAATCCGCGGTGCCGATGTTATTCAAGCGCGCCAGTGTGCTCACCGGCATGCCATGGCGGCGCGCGATACTGGAGAGAGTTTCACCCGCGCGCACGCGATAGACGATTTGCCGCTGCTTGCGTCCGCCGAAATCAGCCGGACGATCCACACGCGATGCGGCGAGCAATACCTTGTCCGGTAATTCGCCGCTGATCTCGGGGATCTTCAGCGTTTCGCCGACGGTGACCTTGCCGGCTTTCAAATCATTGATTTTGGCGATGACGTTGGCCGACGTGCCGGACTGCTTGGCGATGCTGGCGAGCGTTTCACGGCGCGTCACTTCGTGCATGGCGAAGCGCACCCGATCGTCGGGCGCTAAGGACTTGAGCGCCGTCTCAAAGCTATCGGCGTTGTCGATGGGCACCAGCATGCGGTGCGGACCGTCAGGGTCGGTGGCCCAACGGTTGTAGCCCGGATTCAAGGCCACCAGCTCATCGTGGCTGGCGCCCGCCAGCTGCGCGGCGATTTTCAGGTCGATCTGCGAAGCGGTGTCGATCACGGCGAAGTAGGGTTCATTCGGAATCACCGCGAATTCCAAGCCGTAGCGCTCCGGCTCCGCCATCAGGCGCTTCATTGCCAGCAGCTTCGGCACATAGGCGCGGGTTTCGGAGGGCAGTTTCAAATGCCAGAAATCGGTGGGTTTGCCGTGCGCGCGGTTGTAGTCCAGTTCGCGCTGCACGCTGTTCTCGCCGACGTTGTAGGCGGCAATCGCCAGCAGCCAGTCGCCGTCGAATTGATCGTGCAACGCCTGCAGGTAGTCGAGCGCCGCGCGGGTCGATTCGATGACGTCGCGCCGGCCGTCGTACCACCAGTTCTGTTTCAAGCCGAAACGCACGCCGGTGCTGGGAATGAATTGCCACAGGCCCGCGGCCCGGCTGGTCGAATAGGCGAAGGGCTCATACGCGCTCTCCACCACCGGCAGCAGCGCGAACTCCAACGGCATGCCGCGCGCTTCGACCTCGGTGACGATGTGGTACATGTAGCGCTGAGCGCGCTGGAAAACCCGTTCGAGATACTCCGGATTGCGCTCGAACCAGGCGAGTTGGGTATCGATGGCCGGTTCCTGCACCTCATCGAGGGCGAAGCCCGCCCGCATGCGGTCGAATAAATCGTCGTAGTCCTCGCCATTGTGATGCTGCCACTCGCTCGGCATGGTGAGTGCGGGCGGAGGCACGGCGCTGGCGGCATCGGCATGCATGGGGTTGGCAGCCGGCGCGGTGGTCTCGGCGGGGACCACGATGGGCTGGCGCTCGGGCGCCTTGGCCGGCCGCAGCGAGCAGGCGCCGAGCAGCAATACCGCTCCCGTCAATAAAAAATGTCGTACGTGCAGTGCCATTGTGAAGCCCGTTAGCGAAACTGATCCTTCCAGGCGCGCAATACGCCGAACACTTGAGCGGCATCGCTCAAGGACTGGGCGGCATGCGCCTCGGCGGCGGCTTTCACCAGCGGATTATCGCAGCGCAGGAAGGGATTGACGCGAATCTCCAGGCCTAAAGTCGAGGGTAGCGACGGGTCACCCGCGGCACGCAGCCGCGCCACGTTGGCCTGGTATTCGAGGGCGGCAGCGTTGCCGGGTTCGACCGTCAAGGCGAAGCGCAGGTTGGCCGCAGTGTATTCGTGGCCGCAAAACATCCGGGTAGCCGGCGGCAAGTCGCGCAATTTATTCAACGATGCATTCATTTGCACAGACGTACCCTCGAACATTCGGCCGCAGCCCGCGCTGAACAGCGTGTCGCCGCAGAACAGCGCCCCATGCCCCCAGAAGGCGATGTGGCTTAACGTATGCCCAGGCACTTGCAAAATCTCGAAGGAAAGTCCCAAGTTCGGCAATTCGCAGCGCTCGCCATCGTGCACGGTGCGCGTGCGCTGGGCGATTCTTGCATCGTCCGGTCCGATCACGGGAACCTGCTGCAGGCGCAACAGGTCTGCGACGCCGCCGATATGATCGGGATGATGGTGGGTGAGTAGAATCGCGGCTAAGCTTGCGCCGCTGCGCTGCAACTCGGCGATCACCGGAGCGGCATCACCGGGATCCACCGCCACCCATTGGTGAGGGGCTTGAGGTGATTCGATGAGCCAGATGTAGTTATCGGCAAATGCGCGCACCGGGCGCACGTTAAGATGCGTGCTGTGATTTGACATTTTGCGGGCGTATTTAACCTGTAACATCCGAACTTCGCTAGTGTTTTTGTTGGAGGGGCCTTTAGTTGGAAGCATCGCGCGACACAGCTTCGGTCGATTGGTTCGAGGGGCCATTGGGGGCCCGCGTGCTGCGTGAGGAGGCCGCATTGGCGCCTCTCGCCCTCGATGATGTGTTCGGCTTCGAACTGCTGCAGGTGGGCGCGTGGGGCGCTGCACGGCACCTGCTCGATGGGGCACGCACCCAACACACCACCTTGGTGGCGCCTCAGAGGGGCCCGGGGGTCACCTTGTGTGCGCCCTTGGATTCGCTGCCCTTCAGGTCCGATTCCATCGACGGGATTTTTCTGCCGCATACGCTCGAGCTCATGGAGGATCCCTACGCGGTGCTGCGCGAGGCCGAGCGCGTGCTGGTGGCGGAGGGCTGCCTGATGATTTGCGGCTTCAATCCTCTCAGTGGTTGGGGCGTACGCCGTGCCTTCGCGCAGTATTTTGGCCGGCCGGTATTCCCGCCGCAGACGCGGCGCTTACTGTCGGAGCGGCGGCTGCGCGATTGGGTGGCGGTGCTGGGCTTCGATGTCGATAGCGTGTACGGCTATCTTGGGCTGCTGCCCACCAAGGGGCGCAATACCGAGGTGCGACCGCGCGCCGCATTGACTGCGGGCGCCTACTTGCTGAAGGCGCGCAAGCGCGTCTCGACGTTGACTGCGGTGCGGCCGCGGCGGCGGGCGCGCCAGCGAGTGTTGGTCGGCGCGGCCGAGCCCACTTCCAAAGTGGGTCCATGATCCAAGTCGATATCTACACCGACGGCGCCTGCCGCGGCAATCCCGGTCCCGGCGGCTGGGCGGCACTGCTGGTGGCGGGCAAGGAGCGCAAGGAGGTCTCGGGCGCGGACGCTGCGACCACCAACAATCGCATGGAGTTGATGGGCGCCATCGGCGGCCTGGGAGCGCTGAAGCGCCGCTGTGCGGTCAAGCTCTATACCGATTCCAAATACGTGCTTCAGGGCATCACCGAATGGCTGCCGAATTGGAAGGCGCGCGGCTGGCGCACTGCGGCGCGTGAACCGGTGAAGAATCAGGATCTGTGGCAGTTGTTGGACGCTGCGGTCCAGGAACAAGACATAGAATGGCATTGGGTGAAGGGACATTCGGGACATGCAGGCAATGAATACGTGGATCAACTGGCGAATGTCGCCATCGATCGCATGCTGGCGGGTTAGTCAATGAGGCAGGTTGTCCTTGACACCGAGACCACGGGCCTCGAAGTCGAACAGCAGCACCGGGTCATCGAAATCGGGTGCATTGAGCTCGTCAATCGGCGCCTCACCGGCCGCACCTATCATCAGTACTTGAATCCCGAGCGCGACATCGATGAGGGCGCCCAGCAGGTGCACGGACTGAGCCGCGAGACTTTGGCGAAAGAGCCGACGTTTTCGCAGGTGCATCCGCAGTTTCTGGAGTTCGTGCACGATGCCGAGCTCATCATTCACA
Organism: Steroidobacterales bacterium; assembly: GCA_038226325.1. Taxonomy (GTDB): domain Bacteria; phylum Pseudomonadota; class Gammaproteobacteria; order Steroidobacterales; family Steroidobacteraceae; genus Bog-1198. Next base: position 8,855 of record JBBRQO010000063.1, read on the forward strand.
ACGCACCCTTCGACGTGGCCTTCTTGAATGCCGAATTGGCGCGGGTCGAGGGTGCGCAGCGGCTCAGCGATTTATGCCGCGTGCTCGACACCTTGGCCCTCGCTCGGCAGATGCATCCGGGGCAGCGCAATAACCTCGACGCGCTGTGCAAGCGCTACTCGGTGGACAACTCGCATCGCGACTTCCACGGCGCCCTGCTGGATGCGCGGATTCTCGCCGAGGTGTATCTGGCCATGACCGGCGGCCAGGCCAAGCTTACCCTGAGCGCCGAATCGGACACGGCGCGCAGCCGCGCGCGCCAGGCGGCGCCGATACGCGAGGGCGGCTTGCGCATTACGGTGGTCCGGGCCAGCGAGGATGAGATGGCCGAGCACAATCTGGTGCTCGCATTGCTCGACAAGTCGTCGGGCGGACAAACCGTGTGGAGGAAAATGTGAAGCTGCTGGTCACCGGCGCTGCCGGATTTATCGGATTTCACACCGCGCAGCGCTTGCTCGAACGCGGCGATGAAGTGGTCGGGCTCGACAATCTCAATGCCTACTACGACCCGGGATTGAAAACGGCACGCCTGGAAATTCTTCGCCGCTATTCGGCATTTCGTTTCGTGAAAGTAGACCTCGCGGACCGGGAGTCGATGGAGATTCTTTTTCAGGCTGAGAAATTTCAGCGCGTGGTGCATTTGGCGGCACAGGCCGGGGTGCGCTACTCCATCGTCAACCCGCATGCCTATGTGCAAAGCAATGTCACGGGGTTCCTGCATGTGATCGAGGGTTGCCGGCACAACGCCGTGGAACATCTGGTGTACGCCTCCACGAGTTCGGTGTACGGCGCAAATACGCATATGCCGTTCTCGGAACAACAGAATGTCGATCACCCGCTCACGCTGTACGCCGCCACCAAGAAGTCCAATGAGCTGATGGCGCACAGCTATTCCTCGCTGTACGGATTGCCGACTACGGGCTTGCGCTTTTTCACGGTGTATGGCCCCTGGGGCCGGCCCGATATGGCGCTGTTCCTATTCACCAAGAACATACTGGCCGGCACGCCCATAGACGTGTTCAACGGCGGCCATCATCAACGAGATTTCACCTACATCGACGACATCGTGCAGGGTGTGATTGCCGCGGTGGATAAACCCGCGGCGCCGGATCCGGCTTGGGATTCCGATGCGCCCAATGCGGCGGCCAGCAGCGCGCCGTACCGGATTTACAACATCGGCAATCAGCGGCCCGTGGCGTTGCTGCGCTATATCGAGGTGCTCGAACAGAGTCTCGGCAGGCAGGCGCAGAAGAACTTGCTGCCGATGCAGCCCGGCGATGTGCCGGACACCTGGGCGGATGCCGGCGCACTCGCACGGGATGTGGGCTACCGCCCTGCGACTGAGTTTGAATCCGGTGTGAAGCAATTCGTCGAATGGTATCTTTCCTACTACCATCCTTCTTCCCAAAGTTGATCCCCTCGTCATGACCGCACTGAATTCTTCTCTGAGCGAATGGGGCGCCGTTGCTGCGCATGCCAAGGAATTAAGCCAAACGCATCTGCGCGATTTGACCGCCGCCGATCCTAGGCGCTGGCAGAATTTTCACATTGAACATGACACCTGGCTGCTCGATATTTCGCGTCAGCGCATCACGGCCAAGACGCTCGAATTACTGTTCGATCTGGCGCGCGCCGCGGACCTGCCGGCGCGCATGGCCGCTATGTTTCGCGGCGATCCGATCAACAGCACTGAACAGCGTGCGGTGCTGCACACGGCATTGCGCTCGGACTTCGCCGCACCGAAGGCCGTGCAGGCGGAGGTAGCTGAGACCCGCAAGCAGCTCGTGGCTTTCGTGGCGGCGGTGCGCTCCGGCAAGAAACTCGGGCTGACGGGCAAGAAATTCAGGCATGTGGTGAATATCGGTATCGGCGGCTCGGACTTGGGCCCGCTGTTAGTGTGCGATGCGCTGCGTCATGAGTGGAGCGGTGACATTACTCCGCACTTCGTCTCGAACGTAGACCGCACGCAGCTCGAGGACTTGATGCGCAGCATCGATCCCGCCGAGACGCTGGTCATTGTGTGTTCCAAGACCTTCATCACGCAGGAAACCCAGGCCAACGCCAATGCGGCCCGCGCCTGGATCGTCGGTGCTTTGGGGGAGAAGGCTGCCGCAAATCACTTTGTCGCCGTCTCGACCAATGCAGCCGCTATGGATGCCTTCGGCATTGCCGCCGAGCATCGCTTCACCATGTGGGATTGGGTGGGTGGACGCTATTCGGTGTGGTCGGCGGTAGGGTTGGTGGCGGAATTGACCATCGGCAGCGAGCGCTTTCAACAATTCTTGCAAGGCGCGAGCGACATCGATAGGCATTTTACGACGGCGCCTTTCGAGAAGAACTTGCCGGTGCTAATGGGCGTGATCGGGGTGTGGAATAGAACTTTTTTGAGGCTGCCGACCTTGGCGGTGCTTCCCTACGACCAACGCCTGGCGCGGCTGCCAGCGTATCTGCAGCAGTTGGAAATGGAAAGCAACGGTAAGTCAGTGTCGCTCGCCGGCGAGCGCGTCGATTTCGCCACGGCGCCGGTGGTGTGGGGCGAGCCGGGATCGAACGCTCAACATTCCTTCTTTCAAATGTTGCATCAGGGCACGCCGACTGCTGCCTTGGATTTCATTGCACCGCTGAAGGGCTCGTGGGGCGGCACCGAGGCCCAAGATCTGGCGCTGCAAAACTGCCTTGCTCAATCGCAGGCCTTCGCCTTCGGCTACACGGCCGCAGAGGCCGAGGCGGGTATGCAGAAGGCCGGCGCCGCGGCAGCCGACATTCAGCGATTGACCCCACATCGCGTGCACGAGGGCAATCGGCCGAGCTCCCTGCTCATGTATCCGCAAACCACGGCGCGTAGCTTGGGCGCAATACTGGCGCTATATGAACACAGCGTGTTCGTGCAGGGCACGATTTGGGGTGTGAATTCCTTCGATCAGTTCGGGGTGGAGTTGGGCAAGAAGCTCGCCGTGGGAATCGACATGCAGGGTTTGAAAGCGCCCGTAGGCCCGGGGGCTGAGGGGTTGAAGGGGCTGATTGCGTACGTGGCCGGTCACCGTTGAGTTGAGACGTTTTGACCATGAATCGTAAGGGAATCATTCTAGCGGGCGGCGCCGGCACTCGGCTGCATCCAATCACCACCTCCTTGTCCAAGCAATTGCTGCCGGTGTATGACAAGCCAATGATCTACTACCCGCTGGCGGCGCTCATGTCCGCCGGCATTCGCGAGTATCTGATCATTACGACGCCGCGCGATCAGGTCGCATTCCGCGATCTGCTGGGTTCGGGAGCGCAATGGGGATTGTCCTTCGACTATTTGATTCAAGAAACCCCGAATGGCATTGCTCAGGCGTTAATACTCGGCGAGACATTCTTGGGCGGGGCGCCGTCGGCGCTGATTTTGGGCGACAATATTTTCTATGGCGCGAATCTCACCGCTTTGCTCATATCTGCCTCGCAGCGAGAATCCGGCGCCACGGTGTTCGGCTACTACGTCCAGGATCCGGAGCGCTACGGCGTCGTGGAATTCGACTCCGAGGGCCGAGTAACGGATCTGTTGGAAAAGCCCGCATCACCGCCGTCGAATTACGCCGTCACCGGCATTTATTTTTACGACGGACGAGCCTCGGCTTTTGCCAAGGCGCTGGCGCCGTCGCCGCGCGGCGAGCTCGAAATCACCGACCTGAATCGCGCCTATCTGAAGATCGGCGAGCTGCACGTGGAACGACTGGGCCGCGGCACGGCTTGGCTGGATACCGGCACGCACAAGTCCTTGCTCGATGCCGGGATGTTCGTGCGCATCATCGAGGAGAGACAGGGCTTGAAGGTGGCCTGTGTCGAGGAGATCGCCTGGCGCTCGGGGTTCATTACTGCCGAGCAACTCGTGGCATTGGCCAAGCCGCTGGAGAAAAGCGGTTACGGCGAGTATCTGCTGCGCATCGTCAACGAACATTCGCAATTTTGAATCACGCTGCTGTATGAAGTTCACCAACACTCCGATCGCCGGCGTGGTGCTGATCGAGCCCCAGGTATTCGG
>JBBRQO010000064.1:0-12886 GCA_038226325.1 Steroidobacterales bacterium
GCACGAGCCGGGCACTCTGGTTTATGACGTGATCAAGAGCCGCGACAAGCCGCGTACCTATGTGGTGTACGCGCGCTTCAAGGACGAGGCGGCATTCCAAGCCCATCAGGTGAGCCCATTCCACGACCGGCTGGTGCCGCCGATCATGGCCTGTGTCGAAGGGGATATGGACCTGAGTATGCTGGATTGGAAGAGCTGAGCCCCGCGGCGGGTCGACGTCGAAGGCGGCGCTAGCGGTCCTCGCCGACGAGTTCCTTGAGCTTCTCCTCGAGATAGCGCAGAACCCGTTGGTCGCGTTCGGTTTCCTTGTGTGTCAGGAAGCTGATCGCCATGCCTTCCATCACGTAGCGGGACAGATCGAAGCCCAGCAGGAACTTCTCGCCCTTGCGCTTCCATTCGGGAAACAAATCCAGGCTGGTGGTGTAGAACTCCCGCTCGAAAGCCTCTTGCGCGGGAAACAATATTGCGGCGAGTTCCTTGTCGGTACGCGCCGCGACCGCGAGTTCGAAGAAGGCGACGAACCAGGGATGCTTGACGTGCGCCCAATAGCTTTGCACGCCGAGCTTGACGTGATCGCCGTCGATCGGCTCCTTGGCCATGGCCTTGCGAATGGCGCGCAGGCGCTTGGCGTGCAGATAGTCGACCGCGGCTCTGACGATGTCCATTTTGGATGGGAAGTGATGCAGCATGGCGCCGCGCGACAGGCCGGCCTTGTCGGCAATGACGGCGGTGGTGGTACGCGCGTAGCCTAATTCGACCAGGCACTTGATGGCGGATTCGATAATTTGCGTGCGGGTGGACGCGCTTTTCTGCGCTTGCCATCCCACGGGCACCGCTGCCTGCCCTGGACCTCCGCCCGTTCCCTCTGCATTTGCTGCCATGCGGTAAGTCTTCCCTATGAGCGCGAATTTCTCAAAAAACCTTTATAAGCCAAAGTCGTATCGCCTGCTTGAAAAAGTCAGATCTGCTTGTAACAGGATGAGTTGACTGATAGCGTCACCATACAACAACCGGCATTGGATTGGTGCAGCTATGGGACGAGTCACTGGCAAGATCGCTCTGGTTACGGGGGCCGCCTCAGGCCTGGGCAAGGCGGATGCGGCGGCGTTGGTGAGGGAGGGCGCCACCGTGGTCATCACCGACATCAACGAGAAGGCGGGACGCGAACTGCAAGACCAGCTAAATGAGAGCCGGGCGGACTGCGCCTATTTCATGGTGCAGGATGTATCGAGCGAGAGCCGTTGGCAGGAAGTTTTCGCCGAAATCAGCCGCCGTTTCGGCGGACTACATATTCTGGTCAACAATGCCGGAATGGTGCTTTTGGGCACGCCGGAATCCGCCACCCTGGCGCAATTCCATGCGCATCTGCGGATCATGACGGACAGTGTGTTCCTGGCGTGCAAGTACGGAATTCCCGTGATGAAGGAGTCCGGCGGCGGTTCGATCATCAATATGTGTTCCACGGCAACCCACCTGGGATACCCGGTGTTCTACGCCTATGCGGCCGCGAAAGGCGCGGTGCGTTCCATGACCAAGGCGATCGCCGTGCATTGCCAGATGAATCACTACAATGTGCGCTGCAACTCCATACACGCCGGCGCGATAGAGACGCCGATGGTAGTCAAAGCGACCCAGGAGCTCGGCATGCAAATGTCCATGTACGAACAGACGCCGGTCGGCCTAGGCAGGCCTGAAGACGTCGCGAATCTCGTCGTCTATCTGGCCTCGGATGAATCTCGCTTCGTCAATGCCGCGGAGATCATGATCGATAATGGACTGATCGCCCAATAGTGATGGCGCCATTGTGAGCGCCCGATAACGTTCGCTCAACTACTTGCCCGCGTTTTGGCCGCGCGGCCTTTGACGGCGCGCTTGCGCAACTTCGCTGCGGCGTCATGCCGTTTCTTGAGAATGGGATTCATTGCGTAGAGTTCACGCTCGACCAGCCGCAGCATGGGCTGGATCATCTTTGCATCCATGGAACCGGTGTGCACTTTTATCGCCATGCCTTCGAGCAGGGTTTGCGACAAAGTCATTGCGACCTGCAAAGACTTGCGATCGGCGTGCCACTCCGGAAACAACTCCACGGCTTCTTTCATGAAGCGTTCGCGGTAATCGATTTCGAGCGGATGCAAAATCCGCGCGAGATCCTTGCTGCTGCGCGCCGCGAGTGCGAGTTCATGGAAGGCGACGAATGCCGGTTTCTGCAACTGGCGCCAATACTCGCGAACCATCGTTGCCGGGTCGTGGCTCACCGTATGGGAGGCGCGCCGAAAAGCCCGGATGCGCCGTTCATGCAGTTCGACGAGGGTCGCCTTGATCAGCGCGGACCCGAATTCGAAGTGATGCAGCATCGCGCCCCGCGACATTCCAGCCTCCGCGGCAATCTTCGAAGTTATGGTGTTGGCATAACCGAACTTGACGATGCAGCGGATGGTTGCGTCGACCAATCGCGCGCGGGTTTGTGCACTCTTTAGATTGCGTTCCATGGGAACGCCATGTTGCAGCAAGGCATGGCGTCGGTCTACTTGCCGTCGACCGAAAAGGCCAGCAAGACATTTCCCGGCATGTGGAAGTACATGCCGTAGCCGGAGTTCGTGTACACCATGGCGTCATAAATCACCGGGCCACCGCCGCCGATGGTTCCGCCATGCGCAGCGGCCCCGCCGAGTGCGGTCTGAATCTGAGTCGTGTCGTACTGCCACAAAACGCGGCCGGACTCGGCGTCATAGGCGCGCAACCGTCCGTCCATATGGCCGGCAAAGACCGCGCCGGGAATTGCCGCGATCGATGAAAGAATTCCCGGGTCGCAAGACGGCCGGCCATGACAGATGTCGTCCGCGGGATTGCTCCACAACATTTTTCCGGACAGCGGATCGAGCGCGTAGAGGCCGGGACGCGGCGCTCCGGCGCCGGCGTCACGCTGCTTGTTGGACGCATCCATCGAGTCCGCCATGTCCGAGATGGGGACATACAAATGGGCGCCGTCATAGGCCATCCCAAACTGAACACCCCCCTGAATGGAACCGCGCCCGACGCGATTCGACCACAGGGCGCGATCGTGCTGCGCCGGATCTATGGCCACGACCAAACCACTCTTCAAGCCGAAGAACAGGCGCTCGCTGCCGTCGGCAAGGGTTGCCAGCATAGTGCCGGATCCCAAATCCGCATCCGGTCCGGAGTTTGCCGGGCAGCTGTCGAGGCCCACCATGCAGCCCACATTCCAGGCATCGCCGCCGAGGACCTGCCAGGTCCACTTGATCTGCCCGGTCTTCAAGTCGAGCGCCACCACCGAGTTGCTGCGATCGTCGGCAGGCCCGGTGTAATTGTTGCCGGTGCCGACGTACAGCAGTCCGCGCTTTTCATCCACCGTCGGAGAATTCCAGATGGCCGCGCCCGAGGGCGAGAAGATCTTCGTGCCGGCGTGGGTCACCCCCCGTTGCTGCGGTATCTCGTCGATCATGTAACGCTGCCACAGCCGTCGACCCGTGGCGGCATCGAAGGCGACCACGCTGCCGCGAAAAGTGCAGCAGGGATAGGTGGGATCCACCGTGGCTTCTTCGAGCGAGGACACCGCCACATACAGCGTTCCGTTGTAATAAGCCGGCGACCCGGTGACCGTGGCACTGGGATGATCATCGACGCGCTGTCGCCACAATTCACGGCCCGTCGCCGCATCCAGCGCGTACACCCGGCCAATCAAATCGCCGAAAAATGCGCGCTTGCGTTCGCCTTGATGTGCGGGTATCACGATGGGCGTGCGCACCTCGGCCGTGGTCTCGAATGACCAGCGGATACAGCCGCTTTTGGCGTCCAGGGCGTAGACCGTGCCGCTCTGACTGCCCACGTAAAGGGCGCCAAAGGCAAGCGATGGTTGCGAGCGCGCCCGCACTGAGGTGGGGTAGGAAAATGCCCATTTAACCTTTAAACGCGAGATGTCCGACGGCGCGAGGCCGGCGGCCGATTTGGGCACAAAATGAGTATTGCCGGGCCCGAAGCCCCAACCGACGATATCCGGCTCGCGCCCGAGATCGAAGCGCATGGCCGCTCCGACACAGCTCGCTGCGGTCGGTGGTTTGGGAGCGCCGAAAGGCAGGCCGGAAAGATACTCCGCGACATGCCGCTGGTCCGCATCGCTCAATCCCGCCGTCTGGGTGCGCATGATGCCCACCGACAGAGCGCGATGAATGGCTTCGGGGGTCATTAACTCGACGAAGGTTCGCGAGGGTGCCTTGGCAATCTGCCCTTCATGGCAATGCTGGCAACGCTGGTGGTAGATGGCCGCGCCCGGCAATTTCTCCCGGTCGACCCCGGCTTTGGTGGGGTCCATTTTCTGCTTGAGAGCGTCAAGATCGTCCGTGGCAGCGCCGGCCGGCGGTGTCACTGCGCCGGCGGTGACCGCCACGCTGCAAAGCAACAGGAACAGTAAGGATTTACGCACCCGATCCCCCATTTATTGATGCGCAGCCACGCGCGCAAGGATTATGGCACTCTCGAAACAAACATTCATGCTTGTTTTTTTTTGGTACGGCGCGTAGCTTTCGAAGCTTAAGCAAAGGGGGCGGCAATTGGATTTCTCACTGAGCGATGAACAGCGCGCGCTGCAAGCGGCCGCAAGGGAATATGCGCAGAAGCGCCTGCCGCCTTTGGCGCGAGAAATCGAGGATAGCGGCGAGCCGCCTTCGCATGCTCTCATCAAGGAGTATGCCAGTCACGGTTTTCTCGGCATCAATATTCCCGAGGCGCTGGGCGGATTGGGACTGGGAAATCTCGAAGCGCTGATCGTGCTCGAGGAATTCGGCAAGATCTCCTCCGCCGTCGCATTCCCGGTGTTCGAGTCCTGCGTGGGACCGGTTCGGGCCATTGAACAATTCGCCAATGCCGAGTTGAAATCGCGGGTGGTGCCCTTGGTTTGCAGCGGCGACAAGGTGGTCGCCATTTCGATGTCCGAACCGGCCGCGGGTTCGGCGCTCACGGATTTAACGACGCGTGCCGAATTGCGAGGCGATCGCGTCGTACTGAACGGCACCAAGCGCTGGTGCTCCGGCGGCGGCCACGCCGACGGCTATGTGGTGTACTGCCGTATGTCCGAGGACTTGGGGGCCAAGGGCATCGGCGCCGTGTACGTCGAGAAGGAGGCGCCGGGGCTCACCTTCGGTAAGCAGGAAAGCTTGATGGGCTTCCGCGGCGTGCCGTCATCGGACCTGTATTTCGACAATTGCAGCGTTCCGGCCGCCAATATCATCGTACCCGCCGGCGGCTTCAAACGCCTGATGGAGGCATTCGACTTGGAGCGCTGCGGCAACGCCACCATGGCGCTGGCGCAAGCCAGCGGCGCACTCGAGGAAGTGGTTCGCTATGTGCAGGAGCGGCAGCAGTTCGGCCGCGCCATCGTGGAATTTCAGGCCGTGCAACTGCGGCTCGCGGAGATGCGCATCAAGGTGGATGCCGCCAGGCTATTGATTTGGCGCGCGGCCTGCAATGCGCAGGCCGGCTTGCCGAGCATTCTGGAGTCTTCCGTGGCGAAGTGCTTTGCCAACGAAATTGCGCGCGAAGTGACCGGCCATGCGGTGCAGTTGATGGGCGGATATGGCTATTCGCGCGAGTACCCCATGGAGCGCCGGCTGCGAGACGCATGGGGCTGGGGCATTGCCGGCGGCGCCATCGATATACAGAAAGTCAATATTGCCGCGGCCATGGTCGGCCGCCGTTTCGACCAGCGGGGCCGTGCATGAGTGGCTAAAAACAAACAATCATGAATGTTTGTTTTGCAGGAGTAGGGCACTTATACTTGGGGGATAGGGCGGCGACGCCGGTATTTCAATGTTGAAGGAGCGGGCGAATGGATCTTGGATTGCGCGGCAAGAAGGCTATCGTCACGGGTGCGACCAAGGGCATCGGGCGCGCCGTGGTTGAGTTGTTGGTGGCGGAGGGTGCCGATGTAGCCTTCTGCGCGCGGACCGCGGATGAAGTCGCGGATGCCGTTGCGGCGATCAAACGGCCGGATGTCAATGTGTTCGGCGAGGCGGTGAATGTCCGCGACGGCGAGGCCTACAAGGCGTGGCTGGATCGGGCCGTCACGGCGCTCGGCGGCTGCGATATTTTCATACCCGGCGTGAGCGGCGGCGCTGCAATGGACAGCGAAAAGAACTGGGTACGGAATTTCGAAATCGACATGCTGCATACGGTGCGCGGCTGTGAGGCTTTGATGCCTCATTTGGAGAAATCCGGCACCGGCTCCATCCTCATCATTGGTTCCACCAACGCCGTGGAGACCTTTGCCGCGCCGATGGCCTACAACGCCATCAAGGCGGGATTGATCACCTACGCCAAGCAGCTGTCGCAGTATGTCGGTAAGAAGTCGGTCAGAGTCAACGCGGTGTCTCCGGGCCCCATCTATTTCGAAGGCGGTGCCTGGGAGATGATCAAGGGCACCCAGCCTAAGTTCTACGATTGGGCAATCAAGCAGGTCCCTTGCGGGAAATTGGGTACGGTGGAGGAGATCGCGCGCGTCATCGTGTTCGTTGCCAGTCCCGCTGCCAGTCTCATCACCGGTGCGAACGTGATTGCCGACAATGGCTTCACGAAGCGCGTGCAGCTGTGATGAAGCCGCCATGGGCAGCGCATCGACGCTAAGTCCGATGGCAGCTGCGCCCATCAACGCCTATCTGGTCTGCGGCGGCTTGTACCACGACATGGACTACGCACGTCTCGAACTGCTCAAACTGCTGGGCGAGGACGAGCGCATTCGAGTCCGGGTGGGCGAGGACTATCGCGACACGAGTGCGATTGCGGCGGCGGATTTCCTGGTGACCTATACCTGCGACGTCATACCCGATGCGGTACAACTGCAGTCCCTGCAGTCATTCTTGTCGGGCGGCCGGCGCTGGTTTGCCCTGCATGGCACGAATTCGGTGCTGAAATTTCTCAAAGGCCGAGGTTGGGATGCACCGCGGGACACACCGGAATTCATGTCGATGCTGGGGAGTCAGTTCATTGCACATCCACCGATCAAGCCATACTGGGTCGAGGTAAGCGATGCCTCGCATCCCCTGGTCGCCGGCATCGATGCTTTCGAGGCCGACGATGAATTGTATCTGTCTGAGCATCACGGTGACTGCCAGGCATTGCTGCACACCCATTATCGCGGCGAAGCGCCCGGGTTCGTGGGCCGGTTCTGGCCGGGCGGGACGAGTGCAGAGGTGAAGAGCGAGGACGCAGCCAGCGACCGGCAGCTGGTGATGTATCTGCACCCCCATGCGGGGGGTGAGGTGCTGTACTGCACGCTGGGGCACTGCCGTGGCAAGTACGATATGCGTCCGATGATGGCTGAATATCCCACCGTCGAGCGGGGTAGCTGGAAACTGCCCGTGTATCACGAACTGCTGCGCCGAGGCATACGTTGGGCGGCCGGTCTGGCCAACTAGAGGAAATCCATGCCGAGCGATACTCCCATTGAGAATACTCACGCCGCCGCTGCCGCCGCTGCCGCCGCTGCCGCCAATGCCGGCGACGAACTGCGCGCACGTTCGAAGTCTCCGGCGTTCACACCGGTTCCTCGGGTCAAGCCGGGAGCCGACGGCCGTACCGCTGCGTTGCCGGGTACACCGCATACCAAGGAAGCGGATCCGGAACTCGGCGACCGCATCATCGATCCGCGCCGCTATACCTCGCCCGAGTTCATGCGGCTGGAGTGGGAGCGCCTGTGGACGAAGGTTTGGCTGCTTGCGGGCCGCGCACTCGATATGCCGAACCCCGGCGATTACATTGCCACTGAGGTGGGCTCGGAATCCATCATGGTGGTGCGTCAAGCCGACGGCGGGGTGCGCGCCTTCTATAATGTCTGCCAACATCGGGGCAATCGGCTCAGGCCCTGTGGACGCGGTTCGGCCGGCACGTCGCAGTCATTCAAATGCCTATATCACCACTGGGAATACAATTTAGATGGTTCTTACCGCCGCATTCCCGATGTCGACACCTTCGAGCAGGGGGCGCCGCCTTACGGGCTGACCGAAATCAAGTGCGAGGAGTGGGGCAGCTTTGTATGGTTCTCAATGGATCCGCAGGCCGCGCCGCTGGCGGATTACCTGGCGCCCATCCCGCAACATTTGGACCCGTATCACTTCGAGCGCATGGTGCAGACCCGCGACATTACGGTGGAGTGGGACTGCAACTGGAAGGCGTCGGTGGACGCCTTCAATGAGAGCTATCACGTGCAAGGCATTCATCCGCAGCTGCTGTGGTACCTGCACGATCTGGATATTCAGATCGATTGCTACGAGCGGCACAATCGCTATCTCATCCCCTTCGGCACGCTGTCGCCGCGGGTGCGCAAGCCAAACACGATTCCCGACTCGATCAAGTCCATCATGAAGGCCGCCGGCATGGATCCGGTCGACTATGATGAGCCCATCGCGAATATTAGGCGGGATGTGCAGAAGCATAAGCGCGCCACGGGCGCACAGTTGGGCAAGGATTATTCGGAGTTGAATGACGATCAGCTTACGGATGACTATCACTACACGATTTTTCCGAATCTATCGCTGAACCTGCACGCGGACGATTTCTGGGTGTTTCGACAGCGCCCGCACGCCACTGACCCGAATAAGATGTACTACGACATCTGGACTTACGAACTGGTGCCGCAGGGACAGGAATGGCCGCAGCGCGCCAAGCACCAGACCTGGAAGCACGGTGAGAAGTCGATCGGGCTGGTGCTCGACCAAGATGCCGCCAATCTGCCGAATGTACAGGCCGGCATGCACTCGCGCGGCTTTCGTGGCCTTTGGCTGGGGCGGCAGGAATTGCGTATTCGCCATTTTCATAAAGTGATCGACGACTATTTGTTTGCGGCGGGCGCCGATCGTGATGATTGGAAAACACGGGGCAGCACATGACTTTCAGCGTGAATTTGGGCAATGAGCGGCTGTTGCACGCGTACCGACAGATGAAGGTCATCCGCGAGTTCGAGGAGCGCTTGCACGTCGAGATTGCAACCGGCGAAATTCCCGGCTTTACCCATCTGTATGCGGGCCAAGAGGCCATCGCGGTGGGGGTGTGCGAGCAATTGACCGACGCTGATTATATTGTCAGCACGCATCGCGGACATGGCCACTGCATCGCCAAGGGCTGCGATGTGGGCGGCATGATGAAGGAAATCTACGGGCGCAAGGACGGTCTGTGCCACGGCAAGGGCGGCTCGATGCATATCGCCGACATGACCAAGGGCATGTTGGGCGCCAACGCCATTGTCGGCGGCGGACCACCGATCGCCGTCGGTGCAGCGATTGCCTGCAAGCTGCGCGGCAATCGTTGCGTCAGCGTGGCATTCGGCGGTGACGGCAGCGCCAATCAGGGCACGGTTTTTGAGGCCATGAACATGGCCGTGGTGCTGCGTGTGCCCGCCATTTTCGTGCTGGAGAATAACGGCTACAGCGAACACACCGGGGCCGCGTATGCCGTGGGTTCGGGCGACCTTGCCGGACGCGCCCGGGGTTTCGGCATGCCCGCCGAATGCATCGACGGCGCCGATTTCCACGCCGTGTATGACGCCATGGGCCGTGCAGTGGCGCGCGCCAAAAACGGCGAGGGTCCCAGTACCATCGAGGCCACCATCACCCGCTACTACGGCCACTTCGAGGGCGACCCGCAGAATTATCGGGCCAAGGACGAAGTCGCGAGGCTGCGCGTGACCATGGACTGCCTGAAGCGCTTTCGAGAGCGGGCCGCGGCGGATCGTACGGTCACCCCGGCCGAACTCGATGTGATCGACGCCGAAGCCATTGCGCTCATCGATGCCGCCGTCAGGGATGCGAAGGCCGCTGCGCCGCCGGTCGAAGCCGACTTGTACTCCGACGTTTACATTCAGTACTGATTCTCAAGGGACGCATCCAACATGCCGCAGCTGACCATGCGCGACGCGCTCAACCAGGCACTCCATCAAGAAATGGCGCGCGACGAACGCGTTATCGTGCTCGGCGAGGACGTCTCGGGCGGCGCGGGCGGCACGTCCGGCGAACGGGAAGCGTCCGGCGGCATCTTCGGCGTCACTAAGGGCCTACTCCCCAAGTTCGGGGAGGGTAGGGTCATTGATACACCGATCTCCGAGTCGGCTATCGTCGGCGCGGCGGCGGGCGCTGCGCTTGCCGGGCTACGGCCGGTGGCCGAAATCATGTTCGCCGACTTCGTCGGTGTGTGCATGGACCAGATTTACAATCAAATCGCGAAGTTCCGCTACATGTTCGGCGGCAAAAGCACCTGTCCGGTGGTGATTCGCATGGCCATGGGCGCCGGCATGAACATGGGACCGCAACATTCTCAGGCCATCTATTCGATGTTGACGGCGGTGCCCGGCCTCAAGGTGGTCATCCCTTCCAATGCCTATGACGCCAAGGGGCTGTTGATACAGGCCATCCGTGACGACGATCCGGTGATCTTCTTCGAGCACAAGGCACTCTACCCGCGCAAGGGTGAGGTGCCGGAGAACGCCTATACCATACCGTTCGGCGAGGCGAGCTTGGTGCGCGAAGGCGAGCATGTGACGGTGGTCGCCATCGCGCGCATGGTGCCCTTTGCTGAGCGCGTCATCGACGCGCTCAGCAAGGAGGGCATCAGCTGTGACCTAATCGATCCGCGCACCACGTCGCCGCTCGATGAGGAGACCATCATTGAGAGCGTGGAGGGAACGGGACGATTGGTCATCGTCGATGAGTCGCCGCCGCGCTGCGGAATGGCCAGCGACATCGCCGCCATCGTGGCGCAGAAGGCTTTCCGCTCGCTCAAAAGGCCGATCATCCAGGTGACGCCGCCGCACACGCCCATTCCTTTCGCGCCGGCGCTCGAGCGCCTGTACGTACCGGGACCGCCGCGGATCGAGGCGGCCATCCGCCAAGCGCTGAGGGACGAATAGTGGCCGTCGGCATCAGCGCAATCACCATGCCCAAGTGGGGCATCGAGATGACGGAAGGCAATGTCACCGGTTGGCGAGTGGGCGAGGGCGCGCGCATCGAGCGCGGCGCGGAAATTCTCGACGTCGAGACGGAGAAGATCGTCAACGCCGTCGAAGCGCCGGCGGGCGGCGTGCTGCGGCGTATTCTCACGAAAGACGGCGATACTGTGGCGGTGGGCGCGCTCATCGGTGTAATCGCCGAGCCCAACGTGAGTGAGGACGACATCAAGCGATTCATCGACTCCTTTGTGGCGGCGGTGGTGTCCTTCGATTCGGACGCGCCCGCCGCCCAGGCAGACCCGCCGCCTGCCGTCCCTACGGCGGCTGCGGCGGGCGGTGAGACTGCAGGCGCCTCCGAAGAAGCGCGAGTGAGCCCCATTGCCCGACGCGTCGCGGAACGCTTGGGAGTGGACCTGTCCAAGGTGGCCGGCACCGGGCGCAATGGGCGAATCTCGAAGGAGGATGTGGAGGCATTCGCAGCGCAGGCTGGTGCGTCGGCGCCGCCGACGACGACGGCCGCGCCGGTTGAGGCCGGCAACTCCAGCGTGGACTCCGCCGCAACTAATCCCGTGCGCCGAGTTCGAATGAGCGCTCGACGCAGTACCATCGCGCGGCGCCTGCTCGAGTCCAAGCAATCGATTCCGCACTACCGTCTTGATATGGATGTGGACTTGGGCCCGCTGCAGCTGCACAGGCGTGCGCAGACACCGCTCGCGAACCTGCGGATTACCGTCAACGACCTATTGCTGCGTGCCGCGGCACTCGCTCTGGTTCAGCATCCGATGGTGAATGCGCAGCTGGAGGGCGAGGAGATTCTGCAGTTCGAGCATGCCGACATTGCTATTGCCGTGGCCGCCGAGGCCGGGCTGGTGACTCCCATTCTGCGCAGCGCGAACCTCAAGTCGGTGGCGGCGATAGCCGCCGAGAGCCGCGACCTCATTGATCGTGCGCGCCGTGGCTCCTTGCTGCGCCAGGAAATCAGCGGGGGGTCGTTCACCATTTCCAACCTCGGCATGTATGGCGTGACTCGCTTTGACGCCATCATCAACGCCCCGCAGGTGGCCATACTGGCGGTCGGCGCAATTTCGCAGCGTCCCGTGGTACGTGCCGGCGCGCTTGCCGTCGCCGAGGTCGTCACGCTGACCCTGTCAGCGGATCATCGCGTGGTGGACGGAGCGGTGGGCGCGGCCTTCTTGAGCACGCTGCGCGCACTGCTCGAGAAGCCCGAGTCGCTGTAGCGAGATCTTCATTCGCGAAATGCCCCCATGAATGCCGCCCCAGGCCGCTACTACGATGACCTGGTCCTCGGCGAAGTGCTGGAGTCAAGCGCCCGCACCGTTTCGCTCGCGGAGCTGTTGGAATTCGCCACGCGCTACGATCCGCAGTATTTTCACGCCGATCCCGCCGCCGCCAAGGGCTCGATCTTCGGCGAGGTGATTGCCTCGGGCATTCACAGTGCCGCCATGTGGCGCGCACTCGATCATGAAATCAGCGGCGACATCCACTGGATTTGTGGCGTGGCCTGGGAAGACGTGCGCTGGCCGCATCCCGTGCGCGCCGGCGATACGCTACGCGCGCGGGCCGAGCCGCTGGCCAAGCGGCTGAGCGGCCAGGATCCGACGCGCGGAATCGTCGAGTACCGCTATACGCTGCTCAATCAGCGGGACGAGACCGTATTCACCTGCCGCAGCATCAATCTGGTGGCACTTAGCCCGGAGTCGCCTTCCTTGGTCCGGTCGTAAGCAGGCAGAGGACGAATGCTCACCGCGCTGAAACGAGCCGTCTTTGAGTGTAATCAATTGATTTCTAAGCAGTAGTTGACGTTGGGCTCTTGGGCCTGTTTAATACGCCGCTTCCCAAATGGCCAGGTAGCTCAGTTGGTAGAGCAGCGGACTGAAAATCCGCGTGTCGGGGGTTCAATTCCCTCCCTGGCCACCA
>JBBRQO010000065.1:0-12825 GCA_038226325.1 Steroidobacterales bacterium
ATACACAGCGCGGCCGATGGCGCGCGCCAGGCAATCCGCCGCCGCGGATCCCAAACGGCCGATGTGCGTGGCGCGCTGATGCTTCGGATCCAGTCGCACCCCACCGCTCGCCAAGGCGAAAATCGTGTCGCCGTCATAGGGCGTGTGCGCCGGGCGCACCGCGCGCGCAATCCCATCCTGCGCCATCATCGCCACGCGTTTGCACTCCACCGTGCTCAGGTCGGCGTTACAGGCAACCACGCCCAGCGTGGTGTTCGCGCCGGCTTGCAAACGGCCGAGGGCCATCAGCCGCGACTGGTCGGGCGCGGGATCGCCCAAGTCCATGGACAGCGGGGGTCCGCCGCCGCCGAATTCCCGATCGAGTTCGAAGGCCCAGGCCCAAAGGGTCTTACCGTCGGGCATCAGCGCCGAACCGACCGAGTTCAATGCCACCAACGCACCAACTATAAGTCCCTCGCCCAGATCCAAAGAGGCGGAGCCGATGCCGCCCTTGATTAGGCCTGCCATCGCGCCGCGTCCCGCGCCGACGGAACCTAGCGCGAAATCGGCGGCGGCGGCGTAAAGCGCGCGCAACCCCAAGTCACGGTAGGGTGGCGCGAGTCCCCATTGCTTGTCGCCCTCATTGCCGAGATCGTGCAGCACGGCTGCCGGCACGATGGGAATGCGCGGTGATCCAGGCCGCAATTGCAATCCGATGCCCCGGGCCGAGAGCGCGGCTGCGACACCGTCGGCCGCAGCCAGACCAAATACCGAGCCGCCGGCGAGCACCACCGCATGCGCACGCCCGACCAGATTTTCCGCAGACAGCGCATCGGTCTCGCGTCCGCCGGGTCCACCTCCCCGCACGTCCACACTGGCCGGCCACGCCGCGCCACATAGCACCGCCGTTACTCCAGACCGGACCTTCTCGTCGGTTGCGTGTCCTACAGTGAGACCTACGACATCCGTAATCAGGTTATTAGGTCCAGGCCGAAACATGGTGTTAACGCGGCTGCGCCGCAATCACGGCCAATCCTTGCAGCACCAGGTCCGGCACGATCTCGCCTTGCAATCGCATCGTGCCCGTAATCATTCCGGCATCACCGCCGGTGATGAACAAGCGAGGTTTTACGCCGGTACTATGCTCGATCAATTCGGCAGCTCGGTCGGCCATGCCGGCCAAGGCGAAGACCGCGCCGCGGGACAGAGCGCCGATGGTATTGTTGGCCAGCACTCCCGCGAGCGATGGAGTGCTGTGCTGTACGGCGTTGGCGATATCGCTGGTCTTGTTCATCAAGGCCTCGCGCATCATGTGGATGCCGGGCACGATCAACCCACCGAGATGCCGGCCGGCGGCATCCACGCTGTCGAGCTTGACCGCAGTGCCGGCATCCACCACGCAGAGCGCGGAGCGCGCCTTGGTCCAGGCCCCGATCAGTGCGAGCCAGCGATCCGCGCCCAGCAAAGTGGGGTCGAGATATCCATTGGTGAGTCCGTGAAACTCCGGGGCGGCGGTCACGAACTCGACATTGACCTTGAACACTTTCTTGGCGAGTCGGCTCAGCGTTTTCGCCATGTGCGGACCAGCCACGTTGGAGACCAATATCCGGTTTGGCCTTGATCCAGACTCGAACAGCGCCGTGGTCCAGATACCCGGTTTCGCATTGCGATGCACGACGGCCTGCTGATCGGACAGTCCGGTACTCGTGAGCCAAGCCCACTTAAGGCGGGTATTACCCACGTCGATGACCAAAATCATGCGGTGATTGTTGCCCTAAATGCGCCGTCGATTGCGCAAGCGCGCAAGGATAGCATCGCCGGTGGCTTATGCGGAGTGGGCAGGGTTTGGGCCCGGTTCCGTGCCGGGTACTGCGCCAAACACGGCCTGCGACACCCGTTCGTCAGTTTCAGCCACATTTTGTAAATGCACCGGATATTGGATATGCGCCTGGGCTCCAGCCGCAGAGAAAGTCAACTGCACCCGAGGCCGCCCGTCGTCGGCGAAATCCGATGCGGTAGCGCGTTGGATTTCCTTGGTCTGGCGCAGTATCTCGTCGCGGTAGTCCTTGACTGCATCGGTTGCCGCTGCCATGAGTTTCTGCTTGGCGGCGGCGTAGTCGATGCCGGGCGGCAGATTCAAGATGATTTCGCGCCAAATGAAATTCACACCGTGGATCTGCTTGAACAGCCCGCTCGACACTTGAAAGACGATGGAATTTGCAAATGCAACCACTCGTCCGGTCGGACCCGATAGTCCTCGGTTGCCGAGTTCCATCAGGTATAGCCTAACCAATCCCAGTTCGATTACTTCCCCCGTGACTTCGCCGATTTGCACCCGGTCGCCGATGCGGATGCCGTATTTTCCGATCAAGAAAAAATAGCCGACGATGGAAACAAGCACACTTTGCATCGCCACTGCGAGACCTGCCGTGATGAGCCCCGCGAAAGTCACGATCGAGCCTAACTCGCTGGCAAATGTAAAGCCGATGATGATGACGACCAGGCACCACAGCGCAATCCTGCGCAGCAACAGGAATTGATAGCGGCGCCGCGAGTCCAGGATGTAGCGCAGCACCGCGCGCCGCCAAACTTCGGCGGCCGCGAACACGATGGCCAAAAGCGCAGCGAGCACGCCGATGCGCACGCCGAGCGTTTTCAGTGCATTGACGTACTGGACTTTGACGGCATCGCGCCAATTGCCGATGGCGCGGCGATACTGATTGAGCAGCACACCTTCCTTACCCAAGGGGATGAGCATGGCGGAGGTCTGCGTGAACTGCCCCGACAAGACGTCCAGCTGGTCGCGAACTTGGTTGAGCGTGGCGCTGCCTGCGGAATCCGCCTGGTTTGCCAAGGTATCGCCGCGCGCAGACAACGCCTTCAATTGGCTGATGAGCGGCGCGCTGGTCTGCGAGAACAATGCTTGCAGCGCCGCGGTGCGGGCGTCGATGATATCGATGGTGGCGATTTTCTCCGAGAGCCGCACGGCGTTTGCAGCCAAGTCCCATATGCCGAAGCGCGCGACGGCAGGGCCGCTCGCGCCGGTCAGCGAGGATAGCGCCGCCGCGGCGGAGTTGCTGTTCGCGGCCCCGGAATTGCCGGGGGCGCCTACCCCGGGGGCGCCTAAGCCCGCAGCGGCTGCATTAGGCGGCGCGCCCGTGGCATTCGCGGCAGTGGGCATAGTTACCGCCATGGCTTCGATTTGCGCCTTGAGCGCATTCCCGCCGGAACCGTTCGGGTCGCTCTGATTGGCGAATGACGACAGGGTGCCCAGCAGCGTCTTCCTCGCGTTGATCAGATCAAGCTCCCCTTGCAGCTCGGAAATTTTCGCCTGCAGCTGACTTTTTTGTGCCGGCCGCGCATTCGCCAGCAGCTGCTGGTTGGAAGCGATCTCGGTCTGCACTGTGGTCCCCAGCGCGGCAAATTTATCCTGCAGCTGACTCAGCGTAGGTGACGATGGGTCGCCGCCGGCCTCTTTGGCCCGGGGCTGCTTGGCGAGAATATCGGCATTGGACCGCGCGATTTCAAAGGCCAGACCGATGACTTGATTGGCCGTTTGGCGATTGTCGTAGAGAATCAACACATCACTAGGCTCGCTGGCCGCCTGTTGCTGAATACCGAGCGTGCGATACCAGTCAACGGTTTGATCCAGCATCTGGATAATGTCCGCACTGCTCATGGGGGGGTGAGGGGCCGCCGGTACACCGGCGGCCGCCACGCCTAAGTAAAGCGTGAGTGCCGTTCCAAGGACCAAGCGGTAAGGGTTTGGCGTCGACATGAACTTAAATACCCGTTTTACGTAGCCAAGGACGCTACCACACACCGTGTCCCTCCGGGTTATGCCGAAGCCTGATCGTCACAGCCGCCGGGTAACGCTAGACTGGCGCGTGCCGGTGGTGGACTTGGAGAGGGGTGCGATGAATGTTTGAGTTGAAGCAAGCGATTTCGAATGTGCCGGATTTCCCGCGCCCCGGCATATTATTCCGCGACATTTCGCCGTTGCTGCGCGATCATTTTGACGCCACGGTGCGAGCCTTGGATGCGTTGTTGACCGATGCTGAGTGGAGTGAAGTTGACGCGCTGGCGGGAATCGAGTCGCGCGGATTCATCTTGGGCGCCGCTCTAGCCACCCGCCGCGGCAAGGGTTTCGTGCTGGTGCGCAAACAAGGAAAACTGCCGCCACCGGTGGTCGACGTGGCTTATCAACTCGAGTACGGCTCCGGGGTACTGGAGATGCAGCGCGGCGCAGGGCGCCTGTTGTTGGTCGACGACGTGCTCGCTACCGGCGGCACCATGAGCGCGGCCGCCGAATTATGTCAACGCGCCGGTTATCGGTTGCAGGCTCTGGCTGCTCTGATTGACCTCAACATTGTCAGCAATTATGCGTGGCGGGATTTGCGCCTGCGCGCCGCCATCCGCTACTAGGAGCCTGTTTGGATACTCACACCGGCTGCCACGTTCATTCGCGATGACGCTACCGAACACGCTGGTGGTGATGGCGCTGCGGGTCGAATCTGCCGGGGCATTCGAGGCTGCGGGTGTGCCCGTTCTGTACTGCGGGGTCGGCAAGGTCAATGCGACCATGGCGCTTACCCGTGAGCTGAGCCGCTACGTGCTGCAGGATCACGCCATGCCTCTGGTGTTGAATTTCGGATCGGCAGGCAGTCGGCGACACGCCGCCGGAGCTTTAGTGGGATGCCATGAGTTCGTACAACGCGACATGGACGTCAGTGGCCTAGGGTTTGCGCTGGGCGTCACGCCCTATGATGAGGCACCGCCCTGCTTGCGCTTCGAGCCTAGATTCACGCAATTGACGGCCGCCGTCTGTGGCAGCGGCGATTCGTTTGCCACCGGGAATGTCGGGATGGATTGCGCGGTGGTCGATATGGAAGCGTATGCACTCGCCAAGACCTGCTGGAGCCATCAGGCGCAATTCGCCTGCGCCAAGTATGTGACTGATGGCGCCGATCACGCGGCGGCGGATGATTGGCAGAGCAACGTTCACAAGGCTGCCGATGAATTCTTAAGTTTGTATCAAGAGGTCGTGCGATAGTCGGCGCATACCGCGGTATGCGATTGGCGCACAGGGGATCATGGGCTTGCTGAGATTGTGGCCGTCGATTTGCGTTCTTGCCCTGGTGCTGCCGACGGCGGTGCAAGCGGCGGTGCAAGTGATCGAGGGGCCGACGCCAATCCAGGATGGCGAGGCCAGATCGGCCGGCGATATCACCGTGGTGAACGAGAAGTTGGCGTTTGCGCTCGCGGTGGGATCGCCGGTTCCCTACGGGGTGCCGCGCGGCGCCATCGTCGACATGGCGCCGGTGGTGAACGGCAAGATTGGTCGGGACTGCGTGGTATTCGCTGACTTCATTCCCGATAACTGGTCGGCCTGGCCCAACACATTCCAGCGCATCAAGATTCTTGAGCGCGGTCCCGAACGAGTAGTGGTCCGCACCGAGCGCGACTGGGGCAAGGTGTTGATCACCACCTTGTACACGCTCAAGTCGAACTCGGACGCGGTTCAGATACGAACCAAGATGAGCAATGGCGGCCCAATGCTATCCGGTTTGCTGTCGGGACTCACCCTTTGGCCGAAGGGTGGCTATCTTTTCGCCGTTCCGGGATTGGCCGGGGTTGGGCGCGGCGCGACCGAGGGCGCGCTCGCCGATCGAGTGGTGGCCTACGATGAGCACTGGACCGTGGCGCTGCATGCTCCCTACGCTGACCACATCAGTGACGGGTCGATGGACATGTACCACTTGCATACGCTGGCAACCGGCGACGCCCAGTCGTTCGATGCGTGGTTGCAAGTCGGCTCGAGCGGCGATTTGAAGCCGGTCGTCGCCATGGAAATTGCGCGCAAAAAACTAGCATCGGGAAGCGTTCGCGGGATCGTCACAGGAGGCGACGGCAGGCCGGTGGAAACACCCATCGTCGTAATCGAAAAGCAAGGCAAGCCCTATGCTTGGGTGCTTGGGCATCACGGCGAGTACGAGCTTACACTTCCCGTGGGGGAGTACGGAATGTACGCCACGGCTAAGAACTACTCGCAAAGTGCCGCTGCTGCCGTGCAAGTAGCATCAGGGGCGGCGGCCGTACGCGACTTTCGCGATTTGCAGGTGCCGGGCGGTGTCCATTTTAGCGTGAGAGATTCGCGCGATGGAAAACCCATGGATGCGCGGATTACGATCACCGAGGGCCAGAAGCCGCTCGTGGAGTTTCTCGGTCGCAAGACGTTCTTCACTGAGCTCGAGCACAAGGGCGAAATCGATGTACCGATCGCGCCGGGCAATTATCTGTTCACCGTCTCGGCGGGCGGCGGATTCCTTGCTGCCCGACAGCAAGTTAGGCTGACGGTCCCGCCGGGCCCGGCTCAAGCGGCGAACGTTGCAGTAACCCCGCTGTTCAATCCGCCGGCGCAACATTGGTATTCGGCGGACTTGCATCATCACGCCGATCAAGCGGAGGCAGTGACTCCACCGCTGGACCTGGCCCGCTCGCAACTGGCGGCGGGGCTGGATCTGTTGTTCGTCAGCGATCACGACTCGACGGTGAATCATCGCACCTTGCAGGCGCTCGCCGAGCGACGTGGAATAGCCTTTATTCCCGGCATAGAGCTGTCGGCATCCTGGGGCCATTTCAACGCGTATCCGCTGCGGCTGGGCCAGAAATTGGCGATAGACACCGGCACCGCGACCATCGATGAGATCATCAAAGAAGGGCGCCGCCAGGGCGCGACCGTGGTGCAGGTGAATCACCCGTTCATTCCCTATGGGTATTTCACCAGCGTCGCGGCGGCAGTGGCACCGGGCGGCTTCAATCCGACATTCGATTTGGTGGAAATCAATGCGGGAGCGCCGGCGGACGATGTGAAGGTGCTGCAAGCGCTGTGGAATTTCTGGAACGCTGGGCATCATTACTATCTTTCGGCGGGAACCGATACTCACGATGTGTGGCAGTACGAGTCGGGATCGGTGCGGGTCTTTGCCCACATCGACGGTGTCGTGAGCGCCGAGGCATTTGCGCAGTCGCTGAAAGCAGGCCACGGCTACGTAAGCTTCGGGCCGCTGGTGTTTCCATCGGTGATGTTCGGCGATGAGTTGCAGGTGAAACCCGGCGAGCCGTTTGTGTTGGGTTTCGACTTGAAGTCCGTGGACGGGCTCACGCACGCTCAATTGATAAGCGGTGGGCGGGTACTGAAGACCGAGAGCTTCTCGGGCATGCCGCACGAAGTTCATGTGGACTTTCCGCTAGCCACCGAACGCGCGGCCTGGTATGCCTTAACTGTCGAAGATGCCCAGGGCCACAAGGCCTACACGGATCCGATTTGGGTCGATGCCGTGGCTTCGCCATTCGCCGCAGGAGCGCGTTGAGCGCTCGCCCGGAGCGCAGAGAGCCGCGCCCATTGTCTTTTCCCCATAACTTCATTATTGTGGAAGATATGAGGAAGCGCGAGTATCTCGGTCAACTGGAACTCATGGTTCTGCTCGCCGTAATCCGGCCGGCCAAGGACGCCTACGGCGTACTGATTACGCATGAAATTGCGGAAAAAAGCGGTCGTGATGTCGCACTCGCGAGCGTTTATGCGGCGCTGGAGCGACTTGAGAAAAAGGGCTTTGTGGTATCGGCACTTGGGGAACCCACGGCCGCACGCGGCGGCAGGGCGCGCACCTACTTCACGCCAACCCCAGAGGGGTTGCGGGAGGCGCGCGACGCCCATGAGACGCTGTTGCGCCTCGCCGGCGGCCTGTCCCCGCTGCACGGGGAAACCGTATGACAGGGCGAGCGCCGCCGAAATTCGCTTTGTGGTTGTTACAGTGGCTCGGGTCGCCGTATCACGGCGAATCGCTCACCGGAGATCTCATCGAGCAATACCAGCAACGCCAAAGCCTGGCGTGGTGCTGGCGGGAAGTCATCGCGGCAATTTTGCACGCGCGGCTACGGTTCATCACTACCCTGCCGCGGCGCGCTGCGATCAAGGCATTGCTGCTGGCATTCGGCGTGATTGCACTCGGTGTTGGAACCCTAACTTGGGCATTGACCGCGCCCTAGGCTGCTAATCATGGATCTTTCGGGCATTTTTACCTTGCTGCTCGCCGTCTCCGGCATCGTCGTGGTGACCGACCGCGTGGTCTTCAAGCCACGGCGACTACGCCGTGTGCCGGGCCGAGTGCTCCCCGACCCCATGTTGGTGCAGTACGCGCGCTCATTTTTCCCGGTTATCTTGGTTGTGCTGCTGGTTCGTGCGTTCGTATTCGAACCGTTCCGAATACCGTCAGCGTCGATGATGCCGGGGCTGGTCGACGGTGACTTCATTTTCGTCAACAAATTCTCGTATGGACTACGCCTTCCGGTAATCAACACCAAAATAATGCCCGTTGGCGAGCCGCGGCGCGGAGATGTCATCGTGTTTCGGCTGCCGTCGGATCCGTCCATTCACTTCATCAAGCGCCTGATTGGGTTGCCGGGGGATCATGTGATGGTGCGCGACAACCAAATCACCATCAACGGGACATTGATACCGATGCGACGCGACGGCAACTATGCGGGAGGTTTCGGCTTCACGGGGGCGGATCTTGCTCTGGAGCAATTCGGCGCGGAGCAGCATGTCATTATGTTTGCGGCGAATCGTGGTGCCACAGACTTCGAGACTGTCGTGCCGGCCGGGAATTATTTCTTCATGGGCGACAATCGCAACGACAGCTCGGATAGCCGATTTCCTTTGGTTGGACTGGTTCCCGAACAGAATCTAGTGGGCCACGCCGTGCGGATATGGATGAATTGGCAACTACCCGGCTGGCCGGATTGGCATCGAATAGGACTGAAGATCAGCTAGCGGATGATTCGCCGTCTCGTTTTGGCGCCGCCAGGTCTGCGAACGGCCGAGCAGAGAAATGCCGATAAAGCCGCGCACCACCAGTACGCCGCCGTCGTCCTCCAAGTGAAATTTGCAGCGGTACACGGAGCCGCTTTCGGGATCTAGAATATCGCCGCCGCCGTACTCGCCGTCCCGCAGTGTGACATTGCGTATGATCAGAAGTCCGATGACGGGCTGATTCTTGCGATCGTCCTTGCACACCGAACACACGCGTGTTTCGACGCCCGGTGTGAAGCTTTGCTCGATTCGGCCGAAATATTTTTCGTCTTGCAGGTAGATCCGCACCAAGGCCCGCGGCATTCCTGTCTTGTCATCGAAGGTCTTCCACAGGCCGAGCGGCGATTGTGATCCGGCGGCGTAGGCGCAAACCGGCAGCGCCGCGAGCGCAGCGATCCCGAACAGCAACGCGAACATGAATGGCCGAGCGCACACGAATGACAGCGCAGACGGGGCAGAGGTTGTTGAACGAGTGCATGATCTCATGGCCGGGTTCCTCGATGCGGGGCTTAAGACTACCAGCCCACCGCTTGTCCATCCTTGCGGTGGTCCGAAGCGCCGTGATAGACGCCCTCGATGGGCTTCGGGGCGCTGCCTGGCGGCGCAAGTTTATCGCCTGGGCGCGCCGCACCGGCGGCGAAGGGCGTGAATGAGATGGCCTGGTAACCGCCCATGTCATCGCCGTTCGCGGAGGTCACCGTGTGCCCGAGGGCTTTCAACTGCGCACCCATTAAGTCGTAGAGACTCGATTCTAGCTGCAAGGTGTTCGTTGCTTGGGCATGGGAGAAGCGCGCTGCATCGCTAGCGGCCTGCAAGTTGGCGCCAAGGTCGATCATGTTAATCAGCGCCTGCACGTGTCCCTGAGCCTGCTGGGAACCTCCCATAAGACCGAATGCCGTGAGCGGCAGCCCATCCTTCATCACAAATCCGGGCAGCAGAGTGTGGAACGGCCGCTTGCCGGGAGCCACTATATTGGGGCTGCGCGGATCCAGTGAAAAAAGCGCGCCGCGATCATTCAGCACGAAGCCGTAACCCGGCACCGTGATCCCGGAACCGAAGGTGTCGTAAATGCTGTAGATGAACGACACCATATTGCCCCAGCGATCGGCGGTGACCAGATACACCGTACCGCCCACCGGATCACCCTTGGCATCGGGCACGGCCGCCTTCCGCAGGTCGATTCGCCTGCATTGTTCAGCGGCGTAGGATTTGGAAATGAGTTTCTCGACGGGAATTTGCGCGAAATGCGGATCGGCGTTATAGGCGTACAAGTCGGCATAGGCAAGCTTCTTGGCTTCGACCAGCAGATGCCAATACAACGGCGATTGCGGGCCGAGCGAGGCCAGATTCACCCCGAGCGTGGGGGCACACACCTCAATAATGTTCAACATTTCCAACACCGCGAAGCCTTGCGTATTGGGCGGAAATTCAAACACGTCATAGCCGTGATAATTCGTGCCGATCGGCGTCACCCACTCTGCACGAGTGGCGGCCAGGTCCGCCGCTGTGAAGCTGCCGCCGAGCATGCGGGATTTGGCGAGGATGGCCGAGGCGATCTCCCCTTGGTAGAAGGCATCGCGGCCCTGAGCCTGGAGGACGCGAAACGCATGCGCCAGATCGGGATTGCGAAACACGCTGTAAGTGGCCGGCGGCATGCCGTCGATCAGGTAGGTCTTCACCGAATCGGCGTCCGCCTGCAATATTTCGGCGCCGTAAATCCAATCGTTATGGATGCGCTCGCTGACCGCGAATCCCTGCTCGGCGAGATCTATCGCGGGCTGCAGCAGTTCCTTGAACGTACGGCTGCCCGCGCGCTTCAGTAAAACATCCCAGGCATCCACTGCCCCCGGCGCGGTGGCCGAGTCGATTCCATGCTGGGGCATCTGTTTCCCGGCGCCGCGCTCGGCCAGGTGCCGGGGCGTCGCGCCCGATGGAGCTCGACCGCTGCCGTTCAACGCCACCAGCTTGTGTTCCTTGGCGAGCCAGGCGATGACGAAGACGTCGCCGCCGATCCCCGCACTGCCGGGTTCGACCACATTCATCACGGCAGCGGTTGCGACGGCGGCATCGATGGCGTTACCACCGCTTTTCAACACCTGCAGCCCAGCCTGAGCCGCCAGCGGCTGGCTGGTCGCCACCATGCCGTTGCGGGCCAGAACCTCGGAGCGGGACTGCGGCAGCCAGCCACTCGCGCGGTCGCCGCGCGCCGCGGAGAAGTCTGCGCCATATCCCTCGTTATGCATCAAGCCGGCGAACAGCAGGAGATACATTGCCCACGTAGACGCGGATCGGCGCTGATGATTCATCGAAGGCTTCCACTGATTTGCCCGGATCTATTGTGCCATGAGCAAGCTGCACGAGCTCCAATGGCAGTGCTGAGGCTTGCGGCGCTCCGTCAGCATCGAGCCGGGATTTCTGTGCGAGATTGGCCCCGCGCCACACATACAGTGCGAGCAGCGGCTGATCGGCGGTGCGCATGGCGTGGGATTCCTCGCTGCGGTGATGTATCGGGGTTCCAGGGGGGTGTTCACGCCACACCGCGTCGCCCTGCTGCCAGGCCGCCGTACCGCGGAGCGGTACATATAATTCCTCGGCCGCGTGACGGTGGCGCGGATAGTGAGTGGCTGGTCCAAGGACCAGCAAGCCGCAGGCGATTCGCTCGCTCTCGATAGGGCCGACCGCGCCGACCAGTTCACTCCAACCGTAGTTGTCGAGAAACGCAGGATCGAGATCCTTTGCCGTGTATGTTTGCCGCCAATCCAGAGACGGCGCCGTACGGCACAAATCCACAACCAGATCAGCCCCGAACGCTGCGGTGTCGCGGCCCAGATCCGGGAGCCAGCGCAACACCGGCAAATCCGCAGCGGTGATCTCGCGTCTCACGTAGGCGCGCGGCCAGTCCTCAAGAAAGGGCGCAACTGCCGGATGCTGCAATGACGCCAGCAACCCCCTGACCGCCGCGGCGATATCCTCAACAGCTGTCGCGGTCTGCGTATGCATATGAATCCATTATACTGCCGGGACGCTATCCCGCAGTTCGGAGAATTCGTGCCGCCAAAGCATTCGCTGACGGAAGGATCGATCGCGCCGGCGCTATTGGCTTTTTCCTTGCCTATTCTTTTCGGCAATGTCCTGCAATCGATCAATGGTTCGGTCAACGCTGTTTGGGTGGGTAAATTCTTGGGCGAGGCGGCCCTGGCCGCCGTCGGCAACTCCAACGTCATCATGTTCCTGTTGTTCGGGGTCATGTTCGGCTTTTCGATGGCATCGACCATTCTGGTCGCGCAGTGCGTGGGTGCGAAGAACATCCGGGAGGCCAAGCGCGTGGTGGGCACCAGTGCGGTGTTCTTCTTGGGTCTGTCGCTCACCATGAGTCTGATGGGGTTTGCGCTGGCGCACTCGTTGGTCGCTTGGCTGCGCACGCCACCGGATGCATTGCCGCTGGCCCTGACTTACATGCGGATCATTTTCCTGGCGCTGCCCTTCATGGGCGGATTGTTCTTTCTCATGGCGGTATTGCGTGGCGCCGGCGATTCGAGGACTCCCTTCGTGTACCTGTTCATGTCGGTGGTGCTCAATATCGCGTTGAACCCCCTGTTCATTTTCGGCTGGGGTCCCGTCCCGCGCTTCGGGATAGCGGGGTCTGCGATGGCCACGCTGAGCGCCCAGGCGCTGAGCTTCTTGGCGTTGGTCGCACATTTATATAGAACCCGGCATTTCCTGTGTATTCATCGCGATGAGTTGCGCCTGTTCGAGGTCGATTGGTCGCTGCTGCGATTGTTGGTGACGAAAGGTATTCCCATGGGACTGCAATTCTTCGTGATCTCCGCATGGGATCGCGTCGACAAAGTGGCGATCACCGGGGTCATGTTCAATCTGTTGATCGGCGGTTCCTTGATCGCCATCATCCTATTGTTCAATCGGCATGCACTGGGCCTCTTCTTGCCGGCCGACGGCGCGGCGCTGCGCAT
>JBBRQO010000066.1:0-12190 GCA_038226325.1 Steroidobacterales bacterium
AAACCATTCCACTGGGCGCCTTTCAGGAGCCAAGCGACATCGCCCATGCGGTGCTATTTCTCGTTTCCGACGAGTCACGTTACATAACCGGGCAGGCCTTGGCGGTCGACGGTGGCTTTACGCTTGCGAATTGATTGCTGGTTAGAACTGCTCACACCGAATCGAAAAAAGAGAGGATCGAATGCCGACATGGAATTGGGGACAGCCGCTAGACGGGATCATCCAGGTGGCCTACATCGTTGAGGACATTCAGGCCGCAATGAAGAATTTCGGCAGCCGCCTCAATCTCGGCCCGTGGTTCCTGTTCGAACACTTCGAGTTTCAATGGATCAAGTACCGCGGTCAGCTCTGTGAGCTCGACTTGACGGTTGCGCTGGCGAATTCGGGCCATATGATGTTTGAGTTGATTCAGCAGAATGATGCCCAACCCAGCGTCTATCGTGAGATTCTCGATAGACGCGGCTATGGTTTTCACCATTGGGCGGTGGCGGCGCAGCCGGAGAACTACGAGGCCGTGCTGGCGCGGTATCAACAGCAAGGATTCGCACTTGGACTCGAGGCCATGGTGTCGATCGGCGCCCGCGCCGCGTACGTCGACACCTCCGCGGAGCTCGGGGGCATGATCGAGGTCATTGAGGTCACCCCGGCCGTGGAGGGACTTTTTAACCATATACATCAGGCTAGCGTGGGCTGGGACGGATCCGCTGCGATCCGCACGCCTGGACGCCCCGCCGTGTGAGGCGTCGTCGGTTCGGATTGCGAAGGTCCCCGAACTGTTGCATATTGACCAAAGGCACAGTGTCGCCGTTGAAGAAAAACGAAGAAACGCGGGTCGGTGGGCGCTGACGGTGTTATAGGCCGGCTCGGAGGGGACAGCACAATCATGGCCGAAATTTCGGCGTCGCGGAGCGCGGTGTCCGCCGAATTATTCGTGCGCGTGCTTTCGTGCACATCATACGACCAGATGGGTGAGCGCCTGCTGACGCCGGTGGCAGACGCGTTGAATGCGACCAGTAGTGTGTTCCTGCAGTTCTTTGATCTGCCCACCAATGGACAGCTGGTGGGACGGCGATCGTACGTCGGGCATCATCCGCGTAGCGTCGAAGTGTACGCGGAAGGCGTCTACAACCTGGATCCAGTCCTCAAGCCCGGTCTGCAATGGTTGCGCTCCGGAGCGAGCGGTCAGCGCGCCTCCGTGTCACTGTTGTCGGGAATTCCAGGCTGGCGGGATCAGGCCTATTACCGTGAGTTTCTCTTTGAGTACGATATCCGGCATGTCCTCGGCGTGGTCTTTCCCGTACGCTCGACCCTTGGATCGGAGATGATGTGCTTAGGGTTTCATCGCGCCCACGAAGCGCAGCCGTTCTCGACCGAGGAGGTGGGCAGGCTGCAGGATTTGGTGCCAGTGATTCAATCGGTCATCTCGAACCTTGCGCTTCAGGACTCAGCTGCCTTGTCGGGCGCCGTACTTGACGCCGTTGCGGATAGTGACGCAGGGATGGGGTTCGTTGTGCTCGACGAGGACCTGCTCGTCCGGCATGCGAATCGTCACGGCCTCACGCAGCTCGGACTGTATGAGAAAGCGGCGTGCCGCAGCGCCCAGTCGGCGAGCGTATTTGGCGAAATACGGCAGCGGCTTGTATATCTTGCGCCGGCGGCGGGATCTCGCGGCCGGTTCACCGTCGCAATGCCGCGGGCGAACCACGGAATGTCGTGTCAATTGGATATCGAGGTGCGCGCCTTTCGCGACATCGACGCGAGAATTTACTATGTTCTCGTTATGTCCGAATGCAGTGACCGCAAGGTTCTCGACGATGCCTGCGCGTCCTTCGCTCTTTCCGACCGCGAGATCGACGTCGCCCGGCTGATATGCGCCGGGCAGAGCAATGGACAGATTTCCCGCAGCTTGGGGATCGCGCTGCGCACGGTCGAAAATCATCTGCGCTCCGTGTACGCGAAGGTCGGTATCAACAGCCGCACGCAACTGGTGTCGAGGCTACTCGGCCTGAATTAACAACGTCGACGCTGCGCTAGGAGTGGCTGCCTTGGCCGCGTTGTGACCGAGTCTGACGATAAGCGCGCGGCGATTGACCATATGCTTTGCGGAATACTTTGCCGAAGTTGCCGGAATCAGCGAATCCCCACTTGTATGCAATCTCGGTAATAGTTTGATGATCGAGTTGCAGATTGGAAAGATCGGCACGACAACGCTCGAGGCGCCGCGCTCTAATCCAGTCCGACACCGTGCTGCCAACTTCGCCGAACAGCATGTGCAGGTATCGCACCGAAACATGATTAGCACCGGCGATTCGGGTCGGCGTAAGGTTCGGGTCCGCTAGATTTTCTATGATGTACTCGCGCAAGCGGCGCAGCGTCGCGTGACGCATGTTCGGACGCTTGCGACAGGGCACCGAGGCCAGCGCTCTTGCCAGAAGATCGAGCGTAGGGTTCACGATCTGCGCCGCATCGTACTCGTGCATGTTCCACAGCTCATGACCTAAAGCCCGCAAATGATTGGCGAACAATCCGCCGATTCCGGAAGTGCAGGACAGCGCTACGCCAACATAGTCCTCAGCGTTCGGCATGAGGGAGCGCATGAGAGATGCGGGGACCATGAAGGTTAGCTTCTCGAGCGAATCCAACAATGTAAATTCGATCCGGCGCTGCGAATCCCACAATACATACTCACCGGCGCGCAGCGTGACGTCGCGATCGTGAAAGCGAAGATACTCGACACCCGATACCACGTACAGCACGTTGAAGAAGTGTCCGTCGGTGCGGCCGATGTCGCCGATAGTCCGAATGCCGCTCAATGGATCGCTATTGCAGTGAATGAGCTTGCAGCTACCGAAGTCGTACTGACGAACCGCTGCCGCACAGATTGGCTGGCTACGCGAGGTGATCGACCACGGCAGAAAGTACTGGCTGAGCGTGCTCGCCCATGCATCGTAGCGCTGGTTCGCCGGGAATTGAGCGGCAGACCACGCCTTTACAGGTGCCCGTAGTTCCCCAGGGCGCGGATGTTCAAGCATGCCCTAAAGCTTCACTGTGGTTGTAATCACGTCCACTAAGACTACACCAGGTCGACTCCCCGTCAACCTTGAGTTCCCTCTGAGACCGGTCGACATGCGCCCGCTACCAGGATTCGCCCGAATACGACGCCTAGGCTAGCCAAAACAACAAATTGATCACTGGCTGTGAAGGGGGATGACTATGTCTAAGGCTGACTTGAGCATGTTTTGCTGCGTATTGGCTGTGGGCCTACTGGGCGGCGCACCGGAAGTTCTGGCTCAGGTGGCTGTGGAGGAGCCTTTGGGCCTTGAAACCATACTCGTAACGGCGGAACGACGTACCACCGATGTGCAAAGAACGGCGGCCGCGGTGACCGGGTATTCCGGCGAGGACCTGACCGAGCGAAACATCGTTGGCATCGGCGACATGGCCACCGCGAATGCCAGCCTGCTGGTCAGCCTGTTTCAGGGCGAGGCGCAAATCTATATCCGAGGTATCGGCTACTCTTCGGTGATCGGCGGCTCGGACAGTTCGACCGCGTTTCACTCGGATGGTGTTTACATCTCTCGTAGCGCGGGCGCGGTGCCCGCGTTCCTCGACGTCGAGCGTGTTGAAGTGCTGCGGGGTCCGCAGGGCACCTTGTACGGCCGTAACGCCACCGGGGGCTCGGTGAATGTGATTTCCAAAGCACCGACCAACGATTTGGAGGCGGAAGGGCGGCTCGATATCGGAAACTACAATGCCTATCGGGTAATGGGCGCCATCGGCGGGCCGTTGAACGATCGCATCGGATTGCGTATCGCCGTGGAGCACGATTCGCACGCAGGCTATACCACACTGTACCGGCCGATCGCGGACCCCGTGGGATTGGGTTCCGTCAAAAGTGGCGCCGAGGACCAGGATGCGTGGATGGCACGCATTACGCTGACCGCAAAAATCCTCGACACCTTGAACGCCACCATCAAGGTGGACTACTACGAAGCGAACGACGATGCAGTGGTGTGGCATTATTTTGGGCCGGGCACCTCAACCGACCCTGTGTATCAGGCCCTGGTGCCACCTTCGATTCGATCCGCGCCCTATGCACGGAGCTACGGTTCGGACATCCAGGGCTTCAATAAACCCTACAGCGAAGGGATATCCGGGAAACTGGTCTGGAATATCGGCGATTATGCCTTGACCTCCTTGAGCGCGTACCGGAAGACCCGCCCCTACAACCGCGACGATCTCGATGTATCGCCTGCATTCGGCGTCGACCAAACGCGCGAGGAAGACCAACACCAGTTCTCGCAGGAGTTTCAGCTCAGTTCACCCAATAGCGGCTTCCTCCAATGGATTCTGGGTGCCTACTACTTTGACGAAGCGAATCCCATTCGCAATGAATACTTTCTGCCCTTTACCAATGCGCTGTTCGGGCTGCCCAATACCCCCGATTGCTGCCTCCTGAAGCTCAACGGCAAGACGACCACCCAAGCCTACGCCGGATTTGGTGAGGGCACGATCTACTTCACCGATAAGCTGCAACTCGTGGTAGGTGGCCGCTATAGCAGCGAGCTACGCGGCGGCAGCAACAATGTGGTGTTCGTGAATGCGCCGATAACTGCGTTCGACAACGTGGCGACATTCGCTGCCACACGATTCAACTCGTTCACCCCCAAGTTGGGCCTGAACTATGAAGTCAACCCGAACACCTTTCTGTATGCGTCAGCGTCCAAGGGATTCAAGTCCGGCGGCTTCAATCCGGGCAGCTATCAGAACGATCCCTACAAGCCGGAGCAGATCTGGGACTACGAAGCGGGAGCCAAGCTGACCCTGTTCGATCGGCGGCTGCGCTTGAATACGGCTGTATTTTATTACGACTACACCGACCTGCAGGTGCAGGACGTACAGAACAACAACGTCATTATTCGAAATGCCGCCAAGGCCAAGGTCGAAGGCCTCGAACTCGAATCCTCGTGGCTCGCCGCGGGGGGATTTCGCATCGACGCCAACCTCACCTGGTTGGACGCTAAATTTACCGATGGAGCCTTGCTGGATCCCAAGTACCCCGCACTCGGTGTACAGCAGCTGAGCGGAAAGAAGCTGCCACGGGCGCCTGAGTTGAAGGCAACCCTGGGCGCACAGTATCGATTTGATATACGCGAACACAGCGACTTCACCTTGCGAGTCGACTACGCCTGGCAGGACAAGATTTATTTCTCGGCTTTCAATGTGGCGGATCTATCCGAGCGCGGCTACGGTTGGCTCAAGGGCCGTGCCACCTATACCGGGACATCGGGCAAGTGGAATGTGGCAACGTATATCGACAATGCCACCAACCAACGTGTAGCCACCAACAAGATCTTCAATGGCGACATTATCGGCTCAACAGTAGTCGGCAGCTTGGCGCCGCCCCGTACATTCGGTGTCGAGTTCAATGTCCGCTATTGAAGGCAGCAGCCCGCAACGGCCGAAGGTCGCCTTGGTCACCGGGGCGGCGGGCGGAATCGGATCCGCCATCGTCGAGCGTTTGTTGTCCAGAGACATGCACGTTGTTGCCGTCGATAGCGACGTGGAATCGCTGGCGGAGCTCAAATTGCGCTTTGCACGAGGCAGGCCTCTGTGTTCGGTGCAGGCAGACGTTGCCGATCTTTTGGCGATGCGCGGTGCGGTGGCGTCCGCCTTGGCGGCCTTCGGTGCGGTAGACTGCGCCGTATTGAATGCCGGCATCGAGGGTACGGTAGCGCCGATCGATGAGTACCCTTGCGAGATTTTCGCCAAGGTGATGAATGTCAATGTGCGCGGCGTCTGGTGCGGTCTGCAGGCTTGCATACCGGAGTTGGAGAAGAGCCGCGGCAGCGCGGTCATTGTCTCATCCATTTCCGGAGTGATGGGATTCGCCGGAGTGTCGGCCTATACCGCGAGCAAACATGCAGTGATCGGCATGATGCGTTCGGTGGCACTGGAATTAGCACCCGTCGGCGTACGCGTGAACGTGGTTGCGCCGGGTTTCGTTTCGACGCGCATGACACGTGACCTTGAACGCCACCTAAGTCCGGACAATCCACAGGCCGCGCACGATGCGGCCGTGAGCAGAACCCCACTGCATCGCTACGCGCAGCCCTTGGAGATCGCCAAGGTCGTGGGGTTTCTGTTGAGCGACGAGGCGTCTTTTTGTGCCGGCGGCGTATATACCATCGACGGTGGATTTGCCACGTGAGTAAACCAGCACGGCGAGTCGCGTTGGTTACGGGCGCGGCAAACGGTATCGGTAAAGCAGTTGTCGTACGCCTGCTCGAGGCAGGCTATGCAGTGGCGGCCATGGACCGGGACGCTGTGGCACTTACTGACCACGTGGCAAGTGGGGCGAGGGAAGACGTCGTGAATTTCGTCGGCGATGCCGCAGATACTGGGCAATTGGCGGACGCGGTGCGCGCGATTGACGCGCGCTTCGGTCGACTCGATACGGCGATATTCAATGCCGGCATCGCGGGCGTATCTGCCCCCTTGAAAGACTATCCCATCGACGTCTTCGATGAGGTGATGCGAGTCAACGTACATGGGCCATGGCACGGCATCCAAGCAGTGACCACGCTGATGAAGGCCACGGGTTCAGGCTCCATCGTGCTGGTCTCGTCAATCAACGGCGTTCGTGGTTTCGGCACCTTCGCCGCCTACGCCGCCAGCAAGCACGCAGTAATGGGGCTGGCCAAAACGGCAGCCATTGACTTAGCGCGGCATGGCATTCGGGTTAATTCCGTGCATCCGGGATTGGTCAACACGGCCATGATGCAACAGGTCGAAGAGCAGGTGGGCGCGCCCAGCATCGAGGCGGCGCGTGCGCAATTCAGTGCCTTTGTGCCGCTACGCCGCTATGCCGAGCCGCATGAAATCGCGCAAGTCATCGCTTTCTTGAGCGGCGATGAGGCCAGTTATGTCACCGGCGCCGGCTACATCGTCGACGGTGGCTTCACCACCGGCGTTCCAGCGAGCGCGTGACCGATAAACATACGGAGACCTCCATGACTGACCTCAACATGCCGGAAATAATGTGCGACGGCGCGGATCTCAAGTGGGCCGCTGTCGTCCCTGGCATCGATTTCAAGCGTTTGTTCACCAGCCCCGAAACCGGGCGATGGACGGTATTGTTCCGCTGCCAGGCGGGCAGCTTCATTCCGCGCCACAGACATTTGGGCGCGGGAGAGTATTTTGTGTTGAAGGGCCGCATGGACTATCGCATGGGTACCGCGCTTGCCGGCGTGTACGGTTACGAGCCGATTGGGGCCGTACACGACATGACCCGCTTTCCCGAATATACGGAGTTGCTGTTCACCAATTTCGGGCCCGTGCTATTCCTGAATGCCGACGACAGCATCGCCTCAGTGCTTGACTATGAACTGGTGGACAAGCTGGCGAGTGCGGCCTGAATCCCGTCTATGAGCGCCTTCGCCACTGCGTATCGAGCCAGCGTCGACAACCCTGCTCGGTTTTGGGCCGAGGCAGCGGGTGCCGTCAGCTGGTTTGAGGCACCTACGCGGACCTTTGAGCTCAAGGCGTGCGGTCTCGCCGACTGGTTTCCGGGCGCGAGCTTAAACACCTGCTTCAACGCCGTCGATCGGCATGTGGCGGCGGGACGGGGTGACCAAGCGGCGTTGATCTACGATAGCCCGCTCATCGGCGCCGTAAGGCGCCTTACCTACCGGGAATTGCAGCACGCTGTTGCACAACTGGCTGGTGCACTGCGTGACTTGGGCGTGTGCCGCGGCGATCGCGTGGTCGCCTATCTGCCCATGATCCCTGAGGCGGCAATCGCCATGCTTGCCTGCGCTCGCATCGGTGCAGTCCATTGCGTGGTATTCGGCGGGTTCGCCTCACCGGAACTGGCCAAGCGAATCGATGATGCCAAGCCTCGCGTGGTGATAGCTGCATCGTGCGGCATCGAACCCAAGGGCGTCCTGGCTTATAAGCCCTTGTTGGATGCTGCGCTTGAAAAGTCGACACATCAGGTAAAGAACGTCTTGATCCTGCAGCGACATGAACTACGCGCTGAGATGTCCCACCCCCGCGACCTCGATTGGCACGAGGCAATAGCCCAGGCGCAGCCTGCCGATTGCGTGCCCATCGGTGCGAGCGATCCTTTATACATTCTGTATACCTCCGGCACCACGGGAATTCCGAAGGGCGTGGTGCGCGATAATGGCGGGCATGCGGTGGCGATGGCGTGGAGCCTGCGCCATGTGTTTAACATGGAGCCGGGCGAGGTCTTTTGGGCAGCCTCGGACATTGGTTGGGTGGTAGGGCACAGCTACATGGTGTATGCCCCTCTTATCGCCGGTTGCACGACGATTCTTTACGAAGGCAAACCGGTAGGCACACCGGATGCGGGCGCATTTTGGCGAGTAATTCGCGAACATCGGGTGCAGGTATTATTTACTTCGCCGACTGCGCTGCGCGCCATCAAGCGCGAGGATCCCCAAGGGTTGCAGCTCAAATCCGGCCTGGGCCGCCTGCGCGCCCTGTTCTTGGCCGGTGAACGCGCCGATCCGGAAACCGTGCGCTGGGCTGAATGCCATTGCCGGGTGCCCGTGATCGACAATTGGTGGCAGACCGAACTGGGTTGGCCTGCAGTGGCCACTTGCCTGGGGTTGGGCGAAAGAGCGGTGCGGCATGGCAGTGCGGGACACGCCGTGCCCGGCTATGAATTTTCAATATTGAATTCCCACAATGAGTCTCAGCCGCCGAGCCTTATCGGCGACATTTGCATTCGATTGCCCCTACCCCCGGGATGTTTCACGACATTGTGGAACAATGACTCGGGGCTTGCCGCGAGCTACCTCGCAACGCACCCCGGATTTTATCTCACCGGCGATTCTGGCTTTATCGACGGCGAAGGCTTCGTGCACGTCATGAGTCGTATCGACGACATCATCAATGTGGCAGGCCATCGCCTCTCCAGCGGCAGCATCGAGCAAGTGATGGCCGAACATGCCGCGGTGGCAGAATGCGCTGTCATCGGCGCTGCTGATGTCATCAAAGGCATGGTGCCGGTGGGCTTGCTGGTACTGAAGTCCGGTGTAACGCGAGCTTCCGCGGAAGTCATCGCCGAAGTCGCCCGCAAGATTCGCGATGAGATCGGCGCCATCGCGGCTTGCAAGGCAATCGTGGTCGTGGACAAGTTGCCCAAGACCCGCTCGGGCAAAATTTTGCGCTCCGTGATCCGCTGCATCGCCGACGGCGAGTCCTTCGACACTCCCCCAACTATTGAAGATCCGCAGGCTCTCGTTGGCGTGTGCGACGCGCTGCGTGCGGTGGGCTACAACCAGACAGAGGTGAATCGTGCCAGCGGAACGTGATGTGCGACTTCGGATGTACGGGCAGATGGTCAGGAGTCGCTGCTTCGAGCAGGCCATCAAGGTGGCATATCTCGAGGGCAAACAGCCGCTGTTCAATATGGCGAAGGGGCCTATCCCGGGGGAGATGCACTTGTCGAGCGGCCAGGAGCCTTGTGCGGTAGGGGTATGTGCACATCTGCGTCCCGACGATACCGTGACCGCGACGCATCGCGCGCATCACATCGCCATTGCGAAGGGAGTCGCGCTCGCTGCCATGACAGCAGAGATTTTCGGCAAGCGGGATGGATTGTCCGGCGGGCGCGGCGGTCACATGCATTTGTTCGACCCCGCAGTCAATTTCTGCTGCTCGGGTATCGTGGCGCAAGGCATGGGACCGGCCGTCGGCGCAGCGCTGGCCGCGAAGCTCTCGGGCAGCGATGCGGTGGCGGTGAGTTTCATCGGCGAAGGTGCCGCCAACCAAGGCGCGTTTCATGAATCCCTAAATCTCGCATCAGTATGGAAAGTGCCGGTGATATTCGTCATCGAAGACAACGCCTGGGGCATATCCGTAGCGAAGCAAGCCTCTACTGCCATCGCGCGGAACTCGGATCGTGCGGCAGCCTACGGCATGCCGGGAAACTTCGTGGCGGCCAATGACGTTGACGCGATTTACGAAGCAGCCGGCGAAGCGGTACAGCGCGCGCGCACCGGCGGCGGACCTACGCTGATCGAGATTGAAACCTGGCGATTGGAAGGCCATTTCATGGGCGATGCGGAAGGCTATCGTCCCAGTGGCGAGGTGGCTGAATTGCGCACGCGCGACCCCCTAATAACGTACCGCCAACGACTTGTAGAGGCCGGCATTTCAGCGACAGACCTCGAGTCGATTGAAGGTGTTGAGCTGCGAGTGGTCACGGACGCGTTGGAATTCGCGCGCAATTCGGACTACCCCGCCGCCGAATCTGCGTTCGAAGCCGTCTTCAGCTGATATTGGGAGAGAGACTATGACTGCCACTACCGCAGCCACCCCGCGCCGCTTAACCATCGCGAAAGCCATGAGCGAAGCAATCGGACTGTCGATGAGTGCCGATCCTAAGGTCATCGTGCTCGGCGAGGACATAGGTGCGCTTGGCGGAGTGTTTGGCACGACGCAAGGTTTGCTCGAGCGCTTTGGTGCTGCGCGGGTGCGCGACACGCCGATCTCCGAAACGGCATTCATCGGCGCCGCGGTAGGTCTTGCCGCAGCAGGAATGCGTCCTGTCGTAGAACTGATGTTCGTGGATTTCTTCGGTGTCTGTATGGATGCCATCTACAACCTGGCCGCGAAGCAGAGTTATTTCTCCGGCGGCCAGGTGCGCTGCCCCATGGTGCTCATGACTTCCGTGGGCGGCGGCTATGGCGATGCCGGGCAGCACTCTCAATGCCTGTACGCGACCTTTGCGCATCTGCCCGGATTAAAGGTAGTAATGCCATCGAACGCTTATGACGCCAAGGGCCTGATGCAAAGTGCCATCGCCGATGCGAATCCGGTGGTGTTCATGTTTCACAAGGCCTTGCAGGGTATGGGGTGGCTGGGCACGGTGCCGGGTTCCATCGTTCACGTACCGCCGGAGATGTACGAGGTACCCCTTGGCAAGGCGGCAACGGTACGGCTGGGCCGCGATATTACGCTGGTAGGTCTAGGCCTCACGCTACATCTTGCGCTGCAAGCGGCCGCTACCTTGGCCGCAGAGGGCATCGAGGCGGAGGTGATCGATTTACGCAGCATTGCACCACTGGATCACGAGGCTATTGCCATTTCGGTGGCCAAGACCCGGCGACTCATTGCCGTGGATGATGACTACCGCAGTTTCGGTGTGAGCGCCGAGATCATAGCCGGCGCCAGCGAAGTCGGCGTTGATTGGCTGTCTGCGCCGGCGCGGATCACTCATCCGGACGTTCCGATTCCGTATTCACCTGCCCTCGAGCATCCGCTGCTACCGAGCGCTGCCAAGATCGTCGACGCCGCTAGACGCCTATGCCGCGGCAAGGTCGCATAATGGATGTGATGATTGCAAGCGACTTGTGGGGCGAGGATGCCGATGCCGTGATCGCCACTTGGCTATTCAAGAGCGGAGAATGGGTATCCGTGGGCGCCGTTCTAGCCGAAATCATGTACGAAAAAGCGAGTATGGAAGTCATCTCCCCTGCCGCTGGACGGTTGACGATTCTCCTCGAAGCCGAGAATCCAGTTCGGCAGGGGCAATTGATTGCGAGAATAGAGGTCTAAAGGGTCTGGATTCACTGCTCGTTCCGGGCTGACATTTTTGCCCGTACTGAATCGCGGCGGGCACGTGTCGTTTTGATGCGCAATCCAGCGCATACTTATGCTTCTATTGTATTGTCCCACAATCTGATAAACAGCATCTAACCAGGGAGCGAGTCATGAACAAATTTATTAAATTGCTGACCATCGGCGCCGTTTTCGCACTCGGCGCGAGCGCAACGGCATCAGCGGCCAGCAGCGTGGACCCGGTCATCGGCACTTGGACGCTTAATTTGGAGAAATCGAAGTTTCACGGTGATCGAGCACCGAAATCGATGACCCGAACCTATTCCGCGGTGGCGGGCGGCACGGAGATGAAGGTAACCGGCGTAGCGGCCGGCGGCACTGCAGTGTCGCAAAGCGCGACGTTGACCTACGATGGCAAGGACGTTCCAGTCACGGGATCGTCCGAATTCGATACGATTTCGGTGAAGAAGGTCAATGGCGGCACCGTCAAAGGACAGCTGAAAAAGGATGGAAAGAACGTCGGTACTACGACCCGCACGATTTCGGGGGCCGGCAAGGTGCTGACTCTGTCGACGGCCATGAAGACCGCCAAGGG
>JBBRQO010000067.1:0-11638 GCA_038226325.1 Steroidobacterales bacterium
TCGAAAGCCGCTTGGCTGGCTGCGGGCAGAACACGCAAGCCGGCAAAGCGCTGCGTGATGTGTTCGCGGGTCAGCTGTCTGAAAGCCGGAAAATAATGGCGCGCCACCGCCAGCAGGTATTCCTCTTCTTCAGGCAGTGGGTGCACATCGTCCGGCGCGCCATGGTAGGGGGTTTCCGTCGTGCCGATCAATGTCGCGCCATGCCATGGCATTACAAAAACGGCGCGACCGTCCAGTGGGCTTTCCACATAGTAAATCCCGGCGGTCACCGCCAGTGGCAGTACGATGTGCGTGCCCTGTACCAGATCCACCTCCGGAATGGCGATGGGCGGTTGCACTGAACCCGCGACGTGTGGCGCCCAAGGGCCGGCCGCGTTGACCAGCACCCGGGCCGTGCACTCGGTACTCTGGGCGCCGCTCACGTAGCTGAGATTCACGCCGTCGTCGGAGAGGGTCGCGGCGCTGAAACTCGCCGGCATGGCCAGCTCCGCCCCCAGCGACAGCGCCGACTGCACCACCGCGCGGGTCAACATGGCATCATCCGTTTGAGCATCGTAATAGCGAATCACGGCGTCGAGCCCTTGGGTGTCGAGGCCGTCAAGCGCGGACCATTCGCGCTTGGGTACGGCGCCGAAGCGGGTGCTGGCGTCGAACCCTCCAAGCAGCGCATACATCCAAAGCCCCAGTTTCAATTGCCAAGGCCGGCGCCGCGTATCGCGGTACACGGGAATGAAGAACGGCTTGAGCTCGACCATTTCCGCGGCGATGCGCAGGTGAATGGCGCGCTCGCGCAGGCTTTCGCGCACCAACGCGAACTGGCCCGATTCCAAGTAACGCAGTCCGCCGTGAATCAACTTGCTGGAGCGGCTGGAAGTGCCGCTGGCCAGCCCGAGGCGTTCGATGAGCAGAGCGCTGTGGCCCGCCGCCGCCGCTGCCTGCAAAACTCCCGCGCCGTGAATGCCGCCGCCGACGACGACTACATCGTATTGTTTCATTGCCATAAAATTGGGGGCGAAGGCCGCTGTGGATCGCTAGGATGCGGGAATCCACAGGAACACTCCACTTTTAGCCACTTGTCGCCATTCGCGAACAAGCCCTTGAGCTACGCCCGGCCGTCGCGCTTTTCGTCGAATTCGGTGACCGGCGCGCCTGACGTGACTTCGATTTCGCCGTCGACAATAGCGCCTTTGGCGATGGCGATGGTGCGAGCGCTGACCTTGCCGTGAATGACGGCGGTATAGCCGATTTCCAGTCTATCCTTGATGATAAGCGCGCCGGTGATCTTGCCGGCGACGACAGCTCGTTCGGCCTGAATGAAGCCGTTCCAGGTCCCGGTGGCGGACAGATTAAGGCCCCCGTCTATCTCGCCGTCGCCGTGCACCTCGCCGGAAACCACGAAATGCCCTGCGCCGCGTATATTGCCCACAATCACGGATTCGGCGCCGATGAAGGTGGGGGTGCCTGAACTGCTCTCGAGGAACCGCCGTTTTTGTGCGCTCATGGATCCTTATTATCCTATCCGGGGCGCACGGTGATGTGACGAGCTTGGCGTCGCCGCGACTTGGCGAATCGCAGTAGAATGTGCCGGTGTCGGAAACTTCTCCCGAGTGTGAACATGGTCATGAATAAAATGCTGGTCGGTGTGTGTTTGGCGTTATTACTGGGGCTGGCAGGCTGTAGCCGCCAACAAAGCGACTGGGAAAAAACCCGGGCGGCGAACACCACGGACTCCTATGAGCAATTCCTGAAGAAGTATCCGAGCGGCGAGTTCACAGCGCAGGCACAAGCCCGCGTCAAGGAGCTGTACGAGGAACGCGACTGGCAAAAGGCGCGCGACACCGATACGCAGGAGGCCTACCAATCGTTTCTGAAGCAGTACCCCGAAGGGAAATGGACGGAAGAGGCGCGCATTCGCGTGGAGAATTTCACGTTGGCCCAGGCACCGCCGAACGGCACACCTGTCGCCGCAGAGAACGGCAATACGCCGGGGAATCCCCCCGGCGGCGAAGCAACTCCCGCGGCCCCTGTTGCCGCGATGCCGGCGGCGGCGGCGTCGACGATGATGATGACGGCGAAGCCCGTAAAACCTGCACCGGCAGCTGCCGCCAAGGCTCCAGGCGAGGGGTCCTACGGCATACAGCTGGGTGCCTTCAAAGCGAGCGCCGATGCCGCCAATAAACGCTGGGCGCACCTCGAAAAGGAATATCCCAAGGCCTTGGCAGGGCTGTCGCCGACGGTGTCGCCTAAGAAGAGCGGCTCGGGAACACTGTATCGCCTGCAGTCGGTGGGACTCACCGAGAAACATGCGCGCGCGATTTGCGCTTCCATGAAGGCCAAAGCACAGGCTTGTGTGGTGATACACCGCTAGGCGGCCGCGACGCCGATTGGGCTGCCTGCGGTCGAGGTGTGTCACCAGTGACAATTCTTGTCAGGTGCCGGGCTTTCGCGCAGTGCATAACTGTTTGAATTAATTGAAATTGCCGCTTGGCACGCGGCTTGCTTTATCCCTAGCGTGAGCTCTTTGCCACGGTAGGATTTGAGATGCAGTCACAAATCATCGCCTTATTGGTCCCCGACGGATGCCGCCAGGCGACCTTGTTAGTGCGCCGTGGTGACGGACAGTTTGCGCTCGAAGGAATCGATGCTCGCGTGGCCTCGGCCACCCGAGTGGCCGCCAACTGGTTTCGCCAAGGCCCGCCGATCGTAGACCCGACCACCGCCCCGGTCGTCGGCTACGAGTGATGGAGGTGCCTGCGTTATAGAGCTCAAGTTTTCTGTTTTCCCTCCCTTGTGTCAGTCTTCGCGCCGCGAGTTGCTTCCCCCGCTCGC
Organism: Steroidobacterales bacterium; assembly: GCA_038226325.1. Lineage (GTDB taxonomy): Bacteria > Pseudomonadota > Gammaproteobacteria > Steroidobacterales > Steroidobacteraceae > Bog-1198. The sequence goes on from JBBRQO010000067.1 coordinate 2,830, forward strand.
GGCGCTTTTTTTTACTCGCGAATACCCGCTTGATCCAAGATGAAGGCGTACTCCATCGCGATCTCGCGATAGCGTTGGAACCGCCCTGACTTGCCGCCGTGGCCGGATTCCATGTCGATGCGCAGCAGCAGCGCATGCCGGCCGGTGTTGAGGGCGCGCAGTTTGGCGAGCCATTTGGCGGGCTCGTAGTACTGCACCTGGCTGTCCCATAATCCGGTGGTGATGAACATGGCCGGATAGGCCTGTGCGCGCACATTGTCGTAGGGCGAGTACGTCAGCATGTACTCATAGTCCTTGAGTCTATTGGGATTGCCCCATTCATCGTATTCGTTGGTGGTCAGAGGAATGGTGTCGTCCAACATGGTGGTGACCACATCGACGAAGGGTACCAAGGCGACAATGCCGCGATAGTCGCCGGGACTTAAGTTGGCCACCGCGCCCATCAGCAATCCCCCGGCGCTGCCGCCCATGGCGAACACCTTGTCCCTGGCAGCGTAGCGCTCGATCACGAGGTGGCGAGTGACGTCGATGAAGTCCGTGAAGGAATGCATCTTGTTGAGCGTGCGTCCATCGTCGTACCAAGCGCGGCCCATCTCCTGCCCGCCACGCACATGCGCTATGGCATAGACGAAGCCGCGGTCGAGCAAGCTTAGGCGCGCGGAACTAAAGCTCGGATTGGTTGACAGGCCGTAGGCGCCATACGCGTATTGCAGCAAGGGTGCGGAGCCGTCGCGCTCGATTCCAGCGCGGTACACCAAGGACACGGGAATGCGCGTGCCGTCGCGTGCCGTCGCGAACAAAAATTCAGTGCGATAGTCGGCAGGGTTGTAGCTGCCGACAACTGGGTCGCGCTTCAGCAGAGTCTGCTCCCGGGTACGCGTGTTGTAGTCGTAGACCGTGGCCGGCGTGGTGAGCGACGAATAGGTGTAACGCACGAGGTCGGTATCGAGCTCCGGGTTCATCGAGAGCGAAGCGGCGTAGGCCGGCTCGTCGCTGGCAATGAAGAACTGCGGCGAGGCTGGCGTGGATGATGACAGGCCGCCGGCCGCGGGTTGCGCGTCGCGGGCCCAGGGCGCAATGCTGATTTTGGCGAGGCCGCCGCTGCGCACCGACAGTGCCAAAAATCCGCTGAACACGTCGAAGTCCTCGATGAAGGTGTCGTCGCGATGTGCGACCACGTCCTGCCAGTGTGCGCGGTTGGACTCGCAGCGGATGGGCGCGCGCATCAGCCGGAAATTTCGTGCGCGCCAATTGGTACGGATGATGAAGTGATCGCCGAGATGTTCCATCTGGTATTCGTGATCGGGCTCGTGCGGCAGAAAGATCTTGAAGATCAGCCCCGGATCATCGGCCTCGGCGTATCGCCACTCCGAGGACACGGTGCTTTCCATGTGGATGAAAATGAATCGATCGGACTTCGATTTGGAGACGCCGGTGTAGAAGCTCTTGTCGGTTTGCTCGAATGCCAGTGCGTCTTGCCGCGGGTCGGTACCGAGCACATGCTTTTTGACGTAGATGCCGAGCAGAGTCTCCGCATCTTTTTCGACGTAGAGCAGCGTGCGGTTGTTGGCAGCCCAGGCGAGGTCGGCCTCGACATCGGGAATAGTCTCGGCGGCCATCTCGCCGGTGGCCAGGCTCTTGAAGCGCAGGGTGTATTGGCGCCGGCCCACCGTGTCCTCGCAGAACGCCAGCCAGGTGTTGTCCGGCGAGACTTCCAGGGAATCGATGCGATAGTAGTCATGGCCCACGGCCAGCACATTGGCGTCGAGCAGGATTTCTTCGGGCGCCTCGCGGGAGTCTTTGCGTCGCGCGAAAATTGGGTGTTCCTTGCCGGGCTCGAAGCGGCTGTAGTACCAGTAACCCTGTTTACGATAGGGCACGGAGGAATCGTCTTGCTTGATGCGGGCGACGATTTCGTCGTACAGGGCGTTTTCGAAGGGCTTGGCCGCGCTCATGTAGCGTTCGCGGTAAGCGTTCTCCGCTTGAAGATAGGCCAGCACCTGTGGATTGGCGCGCTCGTCGTCCCGCAGCCAGTAATAGGGGTCATTTCTCACCCCGTGCGGCGACGCCACGGCGTGGGGTCGAATTACGGCAGAGGGAGGGAGATTGTCGGTCGCTTTCATGGGGGTTGCGGGCTACTTGTCCTAGGTTCCGGCGGGAGTATAGTCAGATGCGCGGCAGCTGCAGCAAGACCGCAACAAAGGCTCCTGGGGAGGAATATGCAGACCGTGGATCAATTGCTCAAATTGAAGGGCACGGAAGTTTTCTCCGTAACGCCCCAGGATTCGGTGTTGCGTGCCATCGAGATCATGGCAACCCGGCATGTGGGTGCGCTGTTGGTCATGAGCGAGGCCAAGTTGATCGGCATTATTTCCGAGCGCGATTACGCGCGGAAGGTGATTCTGAAAAACCGTTCCTCGCATGACACCCCGGTGAGCGACATCATGACCTCGCCGGCGGTGAGCGTCACGCCGGAAGACACTGTTCATCACTGCATGAGGCTCATGACCGAGGGCCGATTTCGGCACCTGCCAGTGTTGAAGGGCGGCCGCGTTGCGGGAATGCTGTCCATCGGCGATCTGGTCAAGGCCGTGATTCAGGAGCAATCCGAGCACATCGAGCAGCTGGAGCGGTATATCGCCGGTTGAGAGTGGGACGACGCGCGATCGCGATTGACGGTGATTACGACCTAGGTATCATGAGTCGCATACTGAAGGCGCGCTCAGCGGCGATTGCCCCAACCTGACGCTGGAATTGAGCGTCTAGAACCGATTTAAGTTGTTGTTTTAAAAGGCTCTGCGGTGTACCGCAGGGCTTTTTTAATCATGGGCGCGAGAAATGACTAATCGGGACACCACGGAATTTCAGACCAGCCTCGACGGCGCGGATCCGCGCGTTGGCGACTGGGGGCTGTGCCGCGCCGCCTACGAGAAGGACTCCTGCGGATTCGGCCTGATCGCGAGCCTCGACGATCAGGCCAGCCACTGGGTGCTGCAGACCGCCATCAGCTCGCTGAATCGCCTGACCCATCGCGGCGCGATTGCTGCGGACGGCAAGACCGGCGACGGCTGCGGCCTGCTGATCAAGCAGCCCACCGCGTTTCTGCGGGCCGTGGCGCAGGAGTCGGGATTGAGCTTGGCGCCGCTGTTCGCGGCCGGTCTGGTGTTTCTGGACCGAGACGCGACCAAGGCGGCGCATGCGCGGCGAGTTCTCACCCAGCAACTGCAGCTCGAGAAACTCAAAGTGGCCGGCTTTCGGATCATGCCGGTGGACCCGGGTGCCTGCGGCTCGCAGGCACTGAAGACCGTGCCTACCATCGAGCAGGTATTCGTCAACGCAGGCGCCGATCTCGACGAGGCTACGTTCAACCGGAAGCTGTATTTGGCGCGCCGGCGCGCGGAAAAGAGCCTGGAGAGCGGCGACCCGATTTTTTACATCCCTTCGCTCTCGGCCAGCACCATCGTCTACAAGGGCATGGTGATGCCGCAGTACCTGGCACAGTTTTATCCGGATCTCAAGGATCCGCGGATGGAGGCCTCGGTGGTGGTTTTCCATCAGCGCTTCTCCACCAACACCATGCCGCAATGGCGGTTGGCGCATCCTTACCGTTATCTCGCGCATAACGGTGAAATCAACACCGTGCAGGGCAACCGCAGCTGGGCGGTGGCGCGCGGACCCTTGTTTCGTTCGCCGCTGTTGCCGGATTTGACGGACGTTTTGCCGGTAGTGTCGCTGACGGGCTCGGATTCACAGTCGCTCGACAATATGTTGGAGCTGCTGTTGGTGGGCGGCCTCGATCCCATGCACGCCATGCGCATACTGGTGCCGCCGGCATGGCAGTCGGTGGATATGATCGAACCAGACCTGAAGGCATTCTACGAGTACTACGCCACGCACATGGAGCCGTGGGATGGACCGGCCGGCATCGTGCTCACCGACGGCCGCTATGCCGTCTGCACTCTGGATCGTAATGGCCTGCGCCCGGCGCGCTGGGTGATCACCAAGAATCGCCATATCACCGTCGCCTCCGAAGCCGGTGTGTGGGACTACCTGCCTGAAGATGTGGTGAAGAAGGGCAAGTTGGGGCCGGGCGAAATGCTGGCGCTCGACTTGCAGACTTCTGAGCTCATGGATACCAAGCGGGTGGACGATCTTTTGAAGAGCCGGCATCCCTACAAGGTGTGGCTGAAAAAGGGCGTGCGGTATCTGCAAACCGATCTTATCGATCCGCGCCTGGCCGCCGAACCCTTCGATCGCGATACCCTGGCGCTGTTCCAAAAAATGTACAACGTGTCGGCCGAGGAGCGCGACGACATCATCCGCGTGCTGGCCGAAGACGAGAGCGAAGCCGTCGGCTCCATGGGCGATGACACCCCCATGCCCGTGCTGTCGAAGAAAGTACGCTCGCTCTATGACTATTTTCGCCAACAGTTCGCGCAAGTCACGAATCCGCCCATCGATTCATTGCGCGAAGGCATTGTGATGTCGCTGCAGACCCAGATCGGACCGGAGTGCAATGTCTTCGTGCCGGCGCAGCAGCATGCCGAACAAATCGTGCTTTCCTCGCCGGTGCTGTCGCAGCGCAAGCTGCGGCAGATCGTGGCGCTGGCGGATTCGGGAGTACCGAACGAGTTCATCGATCTGCAGTACGGCGAGCAGGTCGACCTCAAGGCCGCGCTAACACAGATTTGCGATCAGGCGGAAGCGGCCGTGCGCAACGGCAAGATCGTGCTGCTCTTGTCCGACCGGTATCTGCTCAAGGGCAAGGTGCCGGTGCACGCCCTGCTCGCCACCGGCGCCGTGCATCATCGCTTGGTCAAGACCGGCCTGCGCTGCAAGTGCAATATTTTGGTGGAGACCGGCACGGCGCGCGATGCGCATCATTTTGCCTGCCTGATCGGCTACGGCGCCACGGCGGTTTACCCGTACCTGGCGTACCAGACGCTGTTCGATCTCATGCGCAAGGGTGCGCTGAAATTGGAAGCGGCCATGCGCCAGGAACTGGGGCGAAGTTATCGCCGCGGCATCCGCAAGGGCCTGTTCAAGATCATGTCCAAGATGGGCATTTCCACCATCGCGAGCTATCGCAGCGCGCAGCTGTTCGAAATCGTGGGCCTAGGCGATGAGGTGGTGAGCCTGTGTTTCGAGGGCTCCGACAGCCGCATCCAGGGGGCCGACTTCGAGGACCTCAAAGCCGATGCCGGTTACCTGGCGCAGCGTGCCTGGGACCGCAGCGAAAATGTCGAACAGGGCGGCCTGCTCAAGTACATGCACAATGGCGAGTACCACATGTACAACCCGGACGTTATCGCGACGCTGCAGTCGGCGGTGATGACCGGCGACTATGCGCAGTACCTTGAGTTCGCCGCGCTGGTCAACGAACGGCCGGTGTCGTGTATTCGGGATTTATTGAAACTGAGTCCTCACTCGGCCGCCATTCCGATCGAGGAAGTGGAACCGATCTCCGCTATTCTCAAGCGCTTCGACAGCGCCGGAATGTCCTTGGGCGCGCTGTCTCCCGAGGCGCACGAGGCCCTGGCGATCGCCATGAATCGACTGGGCGCCCGCTCCAATTCGGGCGAAGGCGGCGAGGATCCGGTGCGCTACGGCACGGAGAAGAACTCCAAGATCAAGCAGGTGGCCTCGGGCCGTTTCGGCGTCACGCCTGAATATCTGATCAACGCCGAGGTGCTGCAGATCAAAATCGCGCAAGGCGCGAAGCCGGGCGAGGGCGGGCAGTTGCCGGGGCACAAGGTGAACGACATGATTGCGCGGCTAAGATTTGCGCGCCCCGGAGTCGGGCTGATTTCGCCGCCGCCGCATCACGATATTTATTCCATTGAAGATTTGGCGCAGCTGATTTTCGACCTGAAGCAGGTCAACCCACGCGCCTTGGTCTCAGTGAAGCTGGTGGCGGAGCCCGGCGTGGGTACGGTGGCTGCGGGCGTAGCCAAGGCCTATGCGGATTTGATCACCATCAGCGGCTATGACGGCGGCACGGGCGCCAGTCCCCTGTCGTCGATCAAGTATGCGGGCACACCCTGGGAATTGGGCCTGGCCGAGACACATCAGACACTGCGCGCCAACGAGCTGCGGCATCGGGTGCGCTTACAGACTGACGGCGGACTGAAAACCGGTCTGGATGTGATCAAGGCGGCGTTGATCGGCGCCGAGAGCTTTGGTTTCGGTACCGCGCCCATGGTGGCGCTGGGCTGCAAGTATCTGCGCATCTGCCATCTCAATAATTGCGCGACCGGGGTCGCCACGCAGCACAAGGTGTTGCGCAGCAAGTACTTCATCGGCCTGCCGGAAATGGTGATCAACTATTTCAAATTCGTGGCGCAGGAATGCCGCGAAATCATGGCTTCCATGGGCGCGCGCAGCCTCGCTGAGCTCATCGGGCACACCGAGCTTTTGGAGATTCTGCCGGGCGAAACTTCGAAGCAGCGCAAGCTGGACTTGTCGCCGGTGCTGGCCAATTCCGCGCTGCTGTCGAACAAGCCGCAGTATTGCATCGACCCGCACAATGAGCCCTACGACAAGGGAGTGCTGGCCGAGAAGATGCTGGCGGATATGCAGAGCGCCATCGACGCCAAGTCGGGGGGGCAGTTCTACTATTCGGTGAGCAACTACAACCGCTCCATCGGCGCGCGTATCTCTGGAGAGATTGCCAAGCATTGGGGTAACACCGGCATGAGTGCGGCGCCGTTGGTGGTGAACTTGAAGGGTTCAGTAGGGCAGAGCTTTGGTGTATGGAACGCCGGCGGACTGCACCTGCATCTCGAGGGCGAGGCCAACGACTATGTGGGCAAGGGCATGGCGGCGGGCAAGATCGTGTTGAAGCCGCACGCGGATTCAAGTTTCACGGCGCGCGACACCATCATCATGGGCAACACCTGTCTGTATGGTGCCACTGGCGGCGAACTGTATGCCGCCGGAATTGCCGGAGAGCGCTTTGCCGTGCGCAATTCCGGAGCTCTAGCCGTGCTGGAAGGGGCGGGTGATCATTGCTGCGAATACATGACCGGCGGCGTGGTGTGCGTGCTCGGCCGCACGGGTGTGAATTTCGGCGCGGGTTTCACCGGCGGCTTTGCCTACGTGCTCGATATGGAGCGTGATTTCGTCGACCGCTACAACCATGACTTGATCGATATCCACCGCGTGTCGCCCGAAGGGATGGGCATTCACGTGCAGCATCTGCGCGGTCTGATCGAGCAACATGTCGAAGCCACGGGCAGCGTCTGGGGCGCGCAATTGCTCAACGATTTTCGCAGCTACATCGGCCGGTTCTGGGTGGTGAAACCCAAAGCGGCCGAGATCAATTCACTGCTGGAAAATCTGCGGCGCGCCGCTTGAGCGCGCTGATCCCCTCCACAGGCGCCCCGGCGGGCTCCTAGGCCACATGCGAAATCTTCATGGCCGATAACCACCTGCAGTTTCTCGACATTCCGCGCAAGGATCCGGACAAGTTGGCGGTTGAGGTGCGCACCAAGGTATTTCGCGAGATCTATTCGCAGTACAGCGCGGACCAGGCCGGCAGCCAGGCGGGGCGCTGTATTTCCTGCGGCAACCCGTTCTGCGAGTGGAAATGCCCGGTCCACAATTACATTCCCAATTGGCTCAATCTGGTGAAGGACGGCAAGCTGTTCGAAGCGGCGGAGCTGTCGCATCAAACCAATTCGCTGCCGGAAATGTGCGGACGAATCTGCCCGCAGGATAGGTTGTGCGAGGGTGCATGTACGCTGAATGACGGCATCGGCGCGGTCAGCATCGGCGCCATCGAAAAATACATCACCGACGAGGCATTCAAGCAGGGCTGGAAGCCCGACATGTCGAATGTGGTCAGCACCGGAAGGCGGGTGGCCGTCGTAGGGGCCGGCCCGGCCGGACTGGCCTGCGCCGATGTCCTGGTGCGCAACGGCGTGACGCCGGTGGTGTTCGATCGCTACTCGAAAATCGGCGGGCTGCTGACCTTCGGCATCCCGCCGTTCAAGCTCGAAAAAGACGTCGTCGAGAAGCGCCGCGAGATCATGGAAGGCATGGGCGTGGAATTTCGCCTGAGCGTCGATGTGGGCCGCGACATCGGCTTCGATGCTTTGGCGCAGGAATTCGACGCCGTGTTTCTTGGCATGGGCACCTACAATTACGTGAAGGGCGGGTTCGCCGGTGAGGACTTGCCCGGGGTGCACGAGGCGCTGCCCTATCTTATTTCCAACATCAACAGGGAACTCGGCATCGATGACGAGGCCTCGCCTTTCGTCGATATGCGCGGCAAGCGCGTGGTGGTGCTGGGCGGCGGCGATACAGGTATGGATTGCAACCGCACCGCCATTCGCCAGGGCGCAAGCAGTGTCACCTGCACCTACCGGCGCGATGAGAACAACATGCCTGGCTCGCGCCGCGACTACAAGAACAGCAAGGAGGAGGGGGTTACCTTCTTGTTCAATAAACAACCCATTGAGATTGTGGGCTCGGATCGCGTGCAGGGAGTGAAACTGGTGGAGACTCGTTTGGGACCGCCCGGACCGCGAGGCCGCCGCATCCCGGAAGTAGTGCCAGACACAGAAGAAACCATCGACGCCGATGCCGTGATCATTGCATTCGGATTTTTGCCCAGCCCCGCGGATTGGTTTGCGCAGCAGCAAATTGCGCTGCATGCCAACGGCCGGGTGCGCGTGTCGGGCGCGCCTCTGCAGCGCTTCCAGACCACCAATCCCAAGGTGTTCGCCGGCGGAGATATGGTGCGCGGCTCGGATCTGGTGGTCACCGCGGTATTTGAAGGGCGCGAGGCGGCGCAGGGAATATTGCA
>JBBRQO010000068.1:0-11461 GCA_038226325.1 Steroidobacterales bacterium
ACCGGCACTTGGCTGATGTTGTTCTTCGGATCCATCCAGAACGATTCGTTCACGAAGCGGCCGAAGATTTCGCGCGGCAGGATGGCTGCGCGTTCGATGGGCTCCACCTTCGGGCGCACGGTATGCAGGCCGGGCATGCCGACCCGTGCGTCGAACTCGTCTGCGTTGTAGGAAATGTGCTCGAAGTCATGTTCGAACCAGGGTTCGCCGATGAACTGGTAAACTGCGCGCATGGCCGCCGACGGGTTGCGCGCTAGGCTTTCGTAGGTCAACAGCAGCAGGTGCCCCGGGGCATATTGGCCATAGAACGCATCCTTGGTGGCCTGGAAAGAGAACCCTACCATGCCGCGCGGATCGGTCAGCGCCTCGACGCGAGAGTACACCGTCGTATTTGTATCGAATCGGAACACCTTGCTGACGCCGGCCGGTTGCCTGCGCACCAGCCTTTCCATGCTGTCCAGCACCCAGGACAACGGGCGAACGCATGCGATGACCTTAGCCTCCGGAAACAGCTTGTCGAGCAACTGCATGCGGCTGCACCACAGCCGGCTGGTGTCGAACACAATGCTGGAATCCGCCTGCCCCGCATAGAAGTTCTCGACCAAGCCGCGCAGCATTGCAACGCGCTGTTCGTCTGAGACGTCGAACGAAAAGTCGTTCTTGCTGCTCGCCTCCGCTATCACCACTCCCATGATGTCGGCAAGCGGGCTGGTCATGCCTGCGCGAAAACGCGGGTTCTGGTTGAGGATGGCAGCCAGAAGCGTGCTACCTGAGCGCGGCAGCCCGGAAATGAAGTGAAACTTCCGGATTGACTTCGCGACGTGGGGTGCGGCAGGCATTTAGGCCCCTTCCTGTAATCGGTGATGTGGCTTGTAGTTTATATAAAAGCCCCCCCGGCGGCACTGCATAGCCCGACAAACATTCAATGAATCATTTCCTGCGAAGCGGCCGTCCGGCTCTCGACGGGGACCGGGACGCTCTGCATTGGAACGTTCCATCCACTCACTTCAACGACCGGCGTCTCTGCGCCCGGCGCCGAGAAATGTGCGGTCAAGGTAAGCGATTCACCCGGCCACAGTGTCACATCGTTGTCGCTCCACAGGATTGGCAGCATAAGCTCGCCGCCCTCGCGTCGCTTGATCGACACGTGCTGGAACAGCGCTACGGCTTTGGAGGATGGAGGTACCGTCAGCGTCACCGTGGCGATGTCCTCGGCTCCCTCGTGCCGCATCGTTGCCCGGACCGTGGCTGTAGCGGTGGGCAAGGACTGCAATGGTGTCAGATCCGCGTATCGCGTCACGGGCGTTAGGTACCAGTTCGAATGTGCCCAGTCGAGCTCGTCGGTTTGGGTGGAGAGCCAATAGACGTTGCGGCTTATCGATTTGCCGTCTGCGGAAGCGAGCTCGAGCTCAATGAAATAGGTACGCGACAGGCCCTCCAGCGCCGGCAGCATCGTCAATTGCCGCGCAACGTTTCCCGCAAGATCGATCTCCTGCAGGCGCCGCTCGTAGGCCACTCTGCCGTCCAAGTTGCGTACGCGGATGACCGCCCGCAATCCGTGCTCACGGGTAAGCGTGTGATTGACCAACATGATGGCGCGCGTATCGTATGAGTACTGGATGTGCACCGGCTCATTGGCCATCTTGGCGCCGAAGTAGGCGCCGGCCGGATTCAGGAAATAATCGTACAGGTGCCAATGCAGCGAGGGCCAGGCGTTGTTGAGCATCCAGTAGATGACGCCGGTTGAGGGTTTGGCTGCACCCATTCGCGCATTGAACGCCTCGAATTGCGCGCGGACATCGTCGTAGTTTTCGAGCTGGGACTTGGCAACGTAGTCCGCCAGACTCTTGGGTGGGCCATAGCGTCTGGACAGCGCGGTATCGAAGGGCTCGATCGTCGCGAATATCGACCAGGCGGCCGAGGCGTGATACTGCCGCGCCTCTGGGGATTTCCACAGCGCCTCCAGCTCCTGCGGCGCGAGCATGCGGGTCAAGTCCTCCAGACGCGGAATAGAGGCGCCTGCGCTGACTTCGGAGTCGAATCCGAAGGCGCCGCCCAATTTGTCGGCGTACCAATACGCCGGCGGGACCCACGAGTAGGGCCCGTCCATCTTCATGCCGGATGGTCCGGTCTCGGCGGTAGCCTGGGGCACTGCTGCCGCGATGATCGGTAGCGACCAGTCAGCGGCATGCAAGGTGTCGACATACAGCTTTGCAATCGCTGCCGGCGGCGCGTTGTCACTGCCGATCAGAAATCCGATCACGGACGGGTGGTTTCGCAGCAGTCGCGCCTCGCTCGCCATAGAAGCTGCTGCCACCTTCTCATCAGAAGCGTCCCACTGCTCGCCGCCCGTCTTGGCCCACGATTCCCATTTGTCGCAGCACTCCCAGCCGGCGAGGATCATGATGCCGTCGCGGTCGGCGAGGTCGTAGAATCGTGAATCCTCCAGCTTGCCCTCGCTGCGGATGGTGTTGAGCCCGAGGTTCACGACGTAACTGAACTCGGCCTCCATGCGCTTGGGATCGTCACGCAGGAACATGTCCGGCGCCCAGCCCGCGCCGCGAATCAGGACGGGCTTGCCGTTGATGACGAACTGTACGTAACCCTGCTGGGTAAGGTGGGAGCTGACACTGCGTACGCCGAACGTCGCGCTGGCCCGGTTGGAAATCGCACCATCAACAACAGCAGTCATCTCCAAACCGTAGAGCGGATGCGCACCCATGCCCACCGGCCACCAGACTTGTGGATGGTTGAGAACAAGGCCCGGATCGCTGTTGGGAGAAAATGACAAGGTCTGCGTCTGACCGGGATCGAGGTGGATGGTTCGGCGCAGCGAAACGCCGGCGACGACGCCCGTGATAGTTGCATCATGTGCCGACGCATCGAGATTTCGCGCCTCCACGTTCACGGTGAGCGCGGCGCGCGAGAGATCGGGAAGCGACAGCGTCGATGTCACCTGCGGAAAACGTATCTCGACCGGCCCCGTCCTTACGATATCCACGCCCCGCCAAGGGCCCATGTTGTTATCCGGTGGCGTCGGGTTCCAGTCGACCCAGCCAATCGACAGGCTCGACCTCGAATCGGCCGGATGCACGCGCAATGCCAGGGTATTGATGCCTGCGTGTACCCAGCGTGTGACGTCGATCTCATGCACAGGATAGGCTCCGGCAACGGCCGCCTGTTCGGCGACCAGTTTGCCGTTAAGCCAAACATCTGCGCTCGCGATGATGCCGTTGATACGCAGCAGCGTATGTGTTTCCCGACCTGCTTCGACCAAGGTAAATTCGCTGCGATACCACCAAGGAACCACGAACACGCTGCCGCTGGAGTCGGGCTCCGCCGCCGCACGCAGGTTGTCGCTGTAGAACACGTTCTTGTACGTGCCATTCTCCAGCAGTCCCGCCATCACCGTCGCGCGCGCGCTCACCGGGTACCAGTCGAGGGTGGAATAACCTTCGGAGGAGACTTCGGCGCCGCTTTGCTGCGCTTTGGCGCTCGACTGCATCTGCCAATGGGCTATGGCAGTTGCGGACCCAGCCGCGCCACCCACCTGAGTGGGGATGAAGGCGTTTTCGGCCCAAGCGAGCGACGTGACCGCCAGCGCCGTGAGTGCCGCCATCACCCGGATTGTGGACAGGGCCCAGATTCGTTTCGCGTCAGCCGCTCTCAAGACGCTGATCACCACTGACCGCGGACGCCGAAGGTGAACATGCGTTCGGAGAAGGTCGAGTGCCCCGGCTGGTCGGTCCATACTAGGTAGTAGCGCTGGTACTCGTTGGTGAGGTTGGTGCCATTCACGAACACTTCGAGGTACTTGGCGAACTTGTATGAGACCGATGCGTCGAGGTACCTCTGAGGTGCCTCGTACTCTTCCATGCCGGTGATGCCGCCCACGCTATCCAGCACTGCTCGCTTCGAGCGGTAGTTGTACGCAAGACGGGTCTGGAAGTGCCTGTCCTGGTACCACAGAATGAAGTTTCCCGACTCGGTCGAGTTGTCCTGGAATGGAATCTTGTTGCCGGCCAGATCGGTCTCTCCCGTCTTGCTCGGCGCGTATGTCGCATTGAACTCCATGCCGGTGTTGGAGAGAAACCCCGGAAGGAACGTGAATCCCTGGCGATAGTCGAATTCAGCGCCCTGGATGCTGTTGCCCGAGCCCTGCAGTGGCTCGGTGATCGCGATGCAATGGTTGCGGACCACACCGTCCGCGTCCGCCAAAGTGCAATTGGTCACGCTGCCAGACTTGATGAAGCTTTGTACGTTGATGCGGAACAGCTCGAGGCCGAGCATGCTCGTGGGGTTGATGTAGTACTCGAACGACGCACCGAAATTCGCGGAACGCCACGGGTTGAGGCTGGGATTGCCCGTCGAGGAGCCGGTCGCGATCTGGTAAATCGGACCCAGCGGCGGCTTTCTTTCCAACAGCGAGTAGTTCAGCTGCAGGCCTCCGCCCCACTGGCTTAGATCGAGCGGCATCATGTTCTTGGAGTAGGACAGGCGCATCGTCAGCTTATTGGTCATATTCAGCGAGAAGTTCATCGCCGGCAGGACGTCGTTATAACTGCGCCGGGTGTTCTGGCTACCGGCAACGGCGGGCTCCGTGATATTTTCACCCGCCGCACCGGTCAAATCTTGAGTGATGCTGAGGTCGGTGTGGATCACGCGCACTCCGGCGTTACCGCTGTACGACATGCTCCCCAACCCGCCGCTGAAATCGGCCTGCAGATAGCTTGACGTTTCCTTCATCCATACGGCCCAGGTAATTCCAGGCGCCGCCTGTGTCGTGGTCTTGGGATAGAGCGACTTCCAAAACGCCAGGGGATTGTCCATGGCGCTTGGATTAATCGCCCAGAAGTTGATTCCCGACCCGAGCAGATTGTTGTATTGCTGGAAGTTGTTGGCGAGCGGGCCCGGTGTTTTCGACAGCTGCTGCGAGGACAACGGGCCGGCACGGAAGGCCCCGTCTGCGTTGCCCGCGGTACACCAAGTGTTAGGCGTAGTGGCAGTCGCATTGCCACCCAGGATCACATCGGAACCGACATAACGCACCAAGCATCCGTTCGCGTTGGGCGTGCCGTCCGGATTCGTGGCGCCTATGCCGCCGTACACGGGAGTGACTAAGGTATACCCGTCGTTGCTGGCGCTGCGAATGCTGTTGCGCACACCGAAATTGAGGTGGAAGCCTTCGTTGAATTTGTAGTGTCCATCGAAGCGCAGCGCGGTGATTCCGGTTTTGCGGTCGTAATCGTCCGCGGATTCCAGTGTCTTCATCGTCCAGCCGTTTTGATTGGCGAATGCGTTGGCAAGGGATGCAGGCATGCCGATCTGGAGATTTCGGCCGCGGAAGTCCGCAGTGATAGGCACCGTATTCTGGGGAATGCCATTGGCGTTAAATACCCGATTTCCGCCCAGTTGAGCTGGATAAACGAAAGTCCCGCAAGGTAAAGCACTGTTAGGGTCCGCCCACAGGCAGCCGTCGGAATTGGAAATGTTGACGTCGGTCTCTATGTACGACTGCGTCGCCGTCTCGCGGATGCCGCGCACACTCGCCTTGAAGGGACCGCCATTGTCGAAATCCAGCTGGAGGTTGAAGTTCTGCGCGGTGGACTGCCGGCGCTCGACCCTCGAGTACGATTCAACATCGCCCGGCCATTTTTGGTACACCTGGGTAGTGTAGATATGCGAACCGGCCCAGGCCGGATCGGGGGGTGTACCGGGGGGAGGTGTACCGTACTGACTCAAAGCGGGACTGCCGGTGTCTCTCGACTGCAATGGCACGTAGGTCGCGCCTTGCCAATTGGTGGAATTGATTTGGATGCCGTAGGCGCGGTCGAACTGATTCTGGTGCGCGTAAAAGTAATCGCTGGTCAACGTCAGCCCATGGTCGAGGTCCGCCTGGAACGACGCATTCGCAGCCTGTCGCTTGCGTTGAGTAGTGATGTTGTAAAGGCCGATGTTCTGGCTGCCCAGAAACACGCCGTTGGCCTTCCCGTCACCGTTCACATCGACACTACCGTCGGGATTCTGCGCGATCCGGGAAGGAATCGGCGCACCGTTCCACGACCCGAGAAAGCCGTTGTAGGCGCCCGCGCTTGCCGCGTTCTCGCCATGGAGAATAACGCCGTACTGGTCGAGGCCTTCGTTTGAATTCGCCCGCGTGGTGTCGGAGAAATCCCCGGAAACCTGCAGCCCCCAACGGCCATCTGCGTTGTATGCAATGAGGCCGCTTGCTTCCGGGCCGGTTTTGCGAGAGGTGCTTCCCCGTTCCCCGTCCGCGGCATAGCTATAGGTGAATCCATGCGGCAGATCCCAGGGCCGATAGGTGTGGAGATTGAGTGCACCACTGATGCCGGTCGAGGTCTGGCTCGCGGTGGACGACTTGATGACATCCACCTGATTGAACAGCGTCGCAGGCAGTGTGGTGAAGTCGGGTTGTTGTGAGTCGATCTGATCCGGCGTGATGAATACTTCGCCGTTCAGCATGGTGCCGACTTGCGGCAGGCCGCGCACATCCACCGAGGTTCCAACGCCCGCATCGCGGTTGATTTGCACGCCCGTGATGCGCTGCAGCGCGTCCGTGATGGTCACGTCGGGCAGCTGGCCGATGCTCTCCGCCGAAATGCTGTCCTGGATATTTGGAGCCAGGCGCTTGAGTTCGATGGCGCGTATCTGCGACTGACGTACGCCGACGACGGTGACCTCTTTCAACTCATCCGCTTCCGAGGCTCCCGCATCCGGCCCGCTGCTGCCGGTCCCGACCTTGGCATTCTTGGCGCCGGGCGATGCTGTCGTCGGTGCGTTCTGTTGCGCAGGGTCCGCCGCCCGCGCGTCCTCCGCAAGGGAACTAGTGTTCTCTGATGCCATGGCTGCCGTCGCCGCGGCAGCGAGCAACGCCATGGATATCGCCACTGACAGGGGGTGCTTGCGATGTACGTTTGACACGAGCTTTGCCTCTAGGTTAGATATTTTCCAAATCTCTGGAACCCTTGCGGCGCCAACGATGGCGTCGTCGAGACCCCCTCGTGCCGCCCCCGGTGACGGATTGCCCCACTCATCTGTTCCCTTCCCAGCTTTATTTATTCGGTCGCCTGACGAATCAATCTCGCATGACAAGCGGTTTACGTCAAGCATAGGTGGCTTTGGCCGCCATTCCGGTTATGATTGTTCGGAGAGGTGACGAATCAAATGAGTACTCCCATGCTTTCCCCACCGATAACCAGCGTGACTCGCCAGCTATCGCGAAGGAGCGTTTTCGAAGCCCTTCTGCACCGCAGCCCCATCTCGCGGGCCGACCTTGCCAAGGTGACCGGCCTGTCGAAACAGACGATGTCTGAGGTCGTCGACGCGTTCGCGCAGCAGGGACTGGTTCGCCAGGTAGGACGAACCAGCGGCAATGTCGGACGCACCGCCGTGCTATATGAATTGAGTCCAGAAGGCGGCCATGTACTCGGCATCGACCTGGGAGCCCGACGATTGACAGTCGCACTCGCCGATATTGCAGGCAGAGTCCTCGCTGAGGCCGACGAATCCACCGACGAGCGCGGCGGAGCCTGGACGCTCGACCAGATTGGCCGGCTGTCTGACCGTCTGGCGCGTGACAATCACACCCACCCCAGCCGCATTCGCTCCATCGTGATGGCCACCCCGGGGGTGGTAAATCCCAGGACCGGTGCCATCGAGATGGCTCCCAACATCTCCGGCCTGGATCATCTCAATGTGGTGGGCCTGCTGAGTGAAAAACTCGGCAGTCCCGTAGTCCTTGAAAATGACATCAATCTCGCGCTGCTCGGGGAAATATGGCATGGCTGCGCGCAAAACGTTGATAACGTCGCTTTCCTCGCGCTCGGCAGCGGCGTTGGACTGGGGCTGTATGTCAACGGACGGCTGGTTCGCGGCGAGAACGGCGCCGCCGGTGAGATCGGCTATCTACCGATCGGTGGCGACCCGCTGCAAGCCGAGTGCCGCTTGCAGGGCTGCCTCGAGTACCAGGTTGGCGCAACGGGTGTCGTGCGACGCTACCGGGAGGCAGGCGGTTCCGAGGTTGAGTCGGAGAGACAGGTCTTTGAGCGAGCGCTGTCGGGCGATCCGATTGCCGCGTACGTGGTCGATGAGACGGCGCGTCTGACTGCTCTTGCGGCCGCGGCGGTCATCGCCACAGTGGATCCGCAAGTGCTCGTTCTGGGAGGCTCGGTCGGAGCGCGCCCGGATTTTGCGGACAAGGTCGCGCGCGTGCTGTTGCAGCTCTCGGCGCGGCCGGTGGAGATTCGCACCAGCACTCTTGGCAGACGAGCAGGCGTGGTGGGGGCCTTGTCCGTCGCCTTGCGCCGTCTGCACGATGAATTCTTCGGAGTCGCGGAACTCGCGGCGATTCTTCCTCTTCCGCCGCCCGCGCAAAGGAGCGCACGTCAATGAGGGGCGAAACTGACTATTGTTTTGCGGCGGACCTGGGCGGCACGAAGCTCGCGGCAGCGATTTCTGATGCGCATGGTCGTATCGTCGCTGAATTGACCGAGCCCACCGACCGGCGCGGCGCAGCCTACGTGGCCGTCCAGATCACCGCCTGCGCCGACAAGCTGGCGAAAACCGTCGGGATCGAAGTCACTCGGGCGCGTCATGTCATGGTGGGAATTCCTGGAGCGATCGATCCTCGCACAGGCCGTGTTTCACTCACTCCAAACATCGAGGGACTGGAGGACTTCGATATCCTCGGCTATCTGCGCGGCCGCTTCGGAGCGGATGTCGCGATCGAGAACGACGTGAATCTCGCGATGCTGGGCGAGCGTGCGCTGGGGTGCGCCAGTGGCTGCCGCAACGCGGCGTTCTTATCGCTCGGAACCGGTGCAGGACTCGGCCTGCTCATCGATGACAAGCTGTTTCGGGGCGCGCGTGGCTCGGCGGGCGAAATCGCGGACCTGCCGATCGGGCGCGACCCCACTTCGCAGATCTCTTTTGCCACCGGCACATTCGAACTCGAGGTGGGCTCACTCGCCATCGTGGATCGATACCGGCGACAGGGTGGCACCGCGGCCGCAACGGTACGTGACATTTTCAGGCTTCTCGAGCAAGGCGACGAAGTGGCGGCGTCGGTCCTCGACACCACGGCGCGTTGGGTGGCGCTTGCGGTAGTGACACTGCAATCGCTCCTCGATCTAGATCTGATCGTGTTCGGGGGAAGCATCGGCGTGCGTCCCGAGCTGTATGAGCGGGTCCGACTCGCTCTTCCCGCCCTCTTCTCCCGGCCCATTACCATCGCACCCAGTCAGCTTGGCGATCGCGCAGGTCTCATCGGGGCCGCGTGGGCCGCCGGGCAGGCCCTGCGTCGGACCCCTGAGCCGGCATAGTGAGCGCTGGATCTGCGCTGAAACCGAGCAGCGCACGAACTTTTCCCGCGGTTGTCGATATTGCAGCTTCTCCAATGTCTTATCTATATACGGATCGCCACCGACGACCAAACCACGCCGCGCGTTCGAGGCGATGATGGAGATGCACAAGATCGACGTCGCCAAGATCGAGCGGCGGTGCGCGGCGCTGCGCCGACATGAGTTTCCGGATCGACGAATGCATCACCGTCCCACGCTCGCGGCCAGGGTGACGAGGAGCTCGTCCAGTTGCTCGAACGTCTCGCCCATCGCATCCGCCGCCCCGGTGCCGGCAGCGTCGAGAGCTTCCTTCGAGGAATAGAGTTCGTGCAAGACCAGCTGCGTCTTGCCACCTTTTTCCTCGAAGGTCACCGTGGTGACGGGTCCACTGTCACCCCCTTCATCATTGGTCCAGACGAGGCGCGAGTGCGGTATCACTTCGATGTACCTACCGAAGAACGCCATGGGCTGTGAGGCATCGTGGGCGAACTCGAGACGGTAGCCGCCCCCGACACGAACATCCATCTCGCAGGAACGCAGGAACATGCCCATGGACTTCGGCACCCACCACTGCTTGAACAGCTCAGGTCTAGTCCAGGCCTCGAACACGATGCGCGGCGGGCCGTTGAACGTGCGCGTAACGACAAGCTCACACTCGGACTTGCGCTGAACCAACGTGCGATTATTCATGGGGGCGGGCTCACTTTCTTTTTTTGCGTCCATCGACCTTCTCCTTGCGTGTCAATTCCTCGACAACCTGATCCAATGCGTCGAAGCGTGCGTCCCAGAGCTGGCGGTACCTCTGGATCCATACTGCCTCTGCCTCCAGTTGGCGCAGCCCGAGCTTGCAGGTCCGCACGCGCCCGACCTTCTCCGTGGTGACGAGTCCCGCCTGCTCCAAGACGCCGACGTGCTTCTTCATGCCCGTGAGGGTCATATGAAACTTCTCGGCAAGGTCCGTGATCGAAGCGTCTGCATATCCGAGCTGCTCCATAACGCCGCGTCGGGTGGCATCCGAGAGAGCGGCGAACGAGGCATCGAGGCGGGCGATAGAATACTGAACCATTCGGTTCAGTATATACGCGCGGATTGGCGATGCAAGGGCAGCGCCTTCCCAGTGATAGCAGGGGTTATACACATACGCGCATATTTACAATTTATGAAGTCTGGACGTTTCGCGTGAGCCAGCGCTGGGTGCCGTTCGCGGCAGGCCGCAGCATCGGCCCGGTAATATTATATTGGGGAGAGTTGGCTGTATTCGCGGTACTTGGGGTTGGGCTGTGGTTGGATAAGGCCGCCACGTTGGTCGACCAAAGTAGGCTTACGGCGTGAGATAGAATGCATTGGAATCAAATCCGAGTAATTCTCGCGGAGGAATATCTTATGCGCTATGTGGGTCTAGGACTTTTAGTTATGTGCGGCGTTCTGCGTGCCGCAACGGCCGATAATAAGATGGACGCACTACAAGTAGCGCCGAACGTTTACAAAGTTGTGTTTGAGAATGAGCGCGTTCGAGTACTTGGGTTCGTCACCGAGCCAGGGCAGAAGTGGCCGGTGCATTCGCATCCCGACAGTGTCGCCGTCTCCCTAAGTGACTACAGCGTACGCAACATCATCCCCGGCCAACCTCCCACAGAGCGCCACAGCAAGCTGGGGGATGTGCGGTGGATATCGGCAACCTCTCATATCGGCGAAAATACCGGCGCCACGGAAATGCGGGGCCTAATTATTGAATTAAAGGAGCCTAAACCATAGTTCCCGACTCTAACTCCAAACCGACTCCTGCGGGCAACACGTTTCTCTAAGCCGCAGTAAGCGGTGAAATTGGTCGGCCGTGGTCGAAATGGGTAGTTCAGGACGTTGCGCGGCCTCGCGAAGCGCTTACTGTTTCAACAGCCGCGGAACTCAGCTTCAGCCGCAATCCAGACCGAACTATGCCAGATCCGCGATCGTGTCGACGGTGCCGGGTCACCGTCGGTCGCAGACGCAGATTCGACTTCACCGGGCGTACTCGCCGGTTTCGATGAGTGCGGGCGCGCTTGCAGTTAGTCCGCCAATCCCATTACAAACAAACTGCGAAGCACGTCGCGCGCTTCAACTCG
>JBBRQO010000069.1:0-10744 GCA_038226325.1 Steroidobacterales bacterium
CGGCGAACTCGACGCCAAAATAAGCAAGATTCAACGCGGCCACAATAATGACCGTCCGTCTTAAGGTTGCTTTGTCCGAGCTCATTGCATGCTGCTTTATTAACCTTTGCAGACCCCATCAACATTCATATACGGCAGAATCCAAATGCCCATCACGAATCGTGTCTCTGCGCATCCGGAAGCTCGTCGGCCCCATCGACTGGCGCCTGAAAGCGGCCATAGCGCAGCGCCAGAGTGGGCAACACCAGCAGGTTCAACAAAGTACTCGTCAGCAGGCCACCGAGAATCACCAGCGCCATCGGGCCCTCGATCTCGCGCCCCGGCGCGCCGCTGCCGATCGCGAGCGGCAGCAGTCCCAACGCGGTCACCAACGCGGTCATCAGGATCGGCGCCAAGCGCTCCTGCGCGCCGCGCATCGCCGCCTCCGGCCCCCACGTCATCCCTTCGTCATTCACCAGACTCTCGTAGTGAGACAGCATCATGATCGAATTGCGCAAGGTAATACCGAACAGCGTGACGAACCCCACCAGCGCCCCGATCGAGACCCCGCCACCCGCCGCGAACACGGCAAGCACGCCGCCCACCAGGGCGAACGGGATGTTGACGAGCACCAACAGCAGACTACGCATGCTACCCAATACCATCGAGAGCAGCAGTACGATCGCGACACCCGCCACTGCCGAATTCAACATCAAATCATGAGAGGACTGCGCCTGGGCGGCGGCCGAGCCGCCGAACTCCACGTAGCTACCCGGCGGCAGCAAAATCTTGGCAATCCGCTGCTTCGCCTCGGCCACGAAGGACGTCACATCATTGCCGGCGACGTTGCAGGTGATCGTCTGCACCCGGCGGGCGCCCGTATGCAGGACAACATAGCGGCCAGCGCTCTGATAAATGTCCGTCAGTTCCCGCAGCGGCACATAGGTACCGGTCGAGTTACGCACCGGTAAGGCGCCGACGTCCGCAACGTCGCCCCGTAACTTGGGATCGAGAATCACCGTGACGTTAACCACCCGATTGCCGTCGTAAATCTGGCCGACCGTGTCACCCGCGTAAGCGGTGCGAATGGCATCGAGCACCGTCACCGGCGGTAAGCCCCAGCGTGACAACGCGTGTTCGCGCAGGCGCACGATCAGCTGCGGGGCTCCCGGCGGGGATTGAACCTGCACATCCGCGGCGCCCGGTACTTGCGCGAGAATGCCGGCAATCTGCGCCGCCTTCTCATCGAGTACATCGAGGTCGTTGCCGTACACGTTGACCGCCACCGCCGCGGTGAATCCGGACAGCGTCTCCTCGATGCGCTCGGTGAGAAATGTGTTGACCGCAAAATTGGCGCCGGGGAACTGCGCGAGGACTTTGCGGATGTCGCCGGTCGCCGATTCCGCGGCATCCGCACTCATTGGTTTAAGGTCTACATTGAGCTCACTGTATTGAGGACCGGTGGTGTCGTCCCCCTGTTCCCCGCGCCCAGCGTTCTGAGACACCTGGCGCACGAACGGAAGAGTGCGCAGGGCTTCTGTCACCCGGCCGCCCAGGCGCATCGATTCGTCGAGAGACGTACCCGGGAGCATGGTCATATGCACGATGTAGTGACCTTCGTGTAACTCAGGCAGGAAACCGCCACCCAGGAACGGTAATGCCGCGAGCGCCGCGAACGATAGCCCAATCACGATCGCTATCACGATGCGGTGGTGGCCTTCAACACGCGTGAGCAGTTGGCCATAGCCGCGCTTGGTCCAACGCACCAGCGGTGCTTCCTGCTCGGGCAACAAGCGGCCGCCGAGCAGCAGATAACACAGCGCCGGCGTCACCGTCACGGCGACCACCAAAGAGGCTAACGTCGCCAGAACATAAGCGACTCCCAATGGTGCGAATAAACGCCCTGAAACCCCCGACAGGGTCAGCACCGGGATGAATACGAGGGTGATCGCGAGTGTCGCGTAGACCACCGCACTGCGCACCTCGAGTGCGGCATTGAGCACCACGTTAAATACCGCATGCGGATTTCCGGCGTGCCCGCTCTCGCGCAAGCGCCGGTAAATGTTCTCCACCACAATCACCGCATCGTCCACCAGCAGGCCGACCGAAATGGCGAGGCCTCCCAAGGTCATGGTGTTGAGGCTTAACCCAAAGGTGTTCATCACCGTCGTGGCCGCCAGCAGCGACAAGGGAATCGCGATGAGCGAAATCGCCGCGGTGCGCAAGTTGAATAAAAATAGCGCGAGGACGATCACCACCAGCACGCCGCCGATCATGAGCGAGGAGCGCACGTTGCCGGTGGCGGTCAAGATGAAGTTGGCCGGCCGAAACAAATCGGCATGCAATTCGACCTGTTGGGCCTTGAGTGCCGACCGCAACCCGTCCAAGGCTTTTTCGATACCTTGGGTCACCTCGAGCGTGTTGGCGTGGTACTGATCGGAAATCACCAGTTGCACGGCGGCTTGGCCCATGATCGCGGAAGCACCGATCGGTGGCTCTGGGGCATCGATCACGTGCGCGACATCGCCCAAAGTGACATTGCCGCCCTGTACATGCCGCAGCACAGTTCTCGCGAGCTGCTGTGCACTGAGTGACTGGCCTTCACTTTGCAGCACCAGACGCTGGTTGGGTGTGTCGAGGAAGCCCGCACCCCGCACGCCGGTCGCATTCCGTGCCGCGGCGAGTACCTCGTCGATCGACAGATCGTACTTGATCAACCGTTGCGGCTGGATTTGGATCTGCAGCTCGCGGACCTCGCCCCCGAACACGGTAATCTTGGCAACACCCGGCACCGCCAGAAGTGCTGGCTTCAAGGTCCAGTCGGCGAGCGTGCGCAGCTCCATCAGCGAGCGCTCGGTCGAAGTCAGCCCGATCATCAGCACCACGCTGGTCGAGGAGGTCAGCGGCGACAGTACCGGTACGTGCACGCCTTGCGGTAGCTGAGAGGCGAGCGCCCCCAAGCGTTCGCTCATGTTCTGGCGGTCGCGATAAATGTTGCTGCGTGGATCGAAGCTCGCAGTGATGACCGAGAGCCCTTGAATCGATTGCGATCGCAACCGCTGCAGGCCCGGCAGAGCGTTGATCGCGTTCTCGATCGGTTGCGTGACCAATGTCTCGACCTGTTCGGGTGACAGGCCGATCGCTTCGGTCTGGATCGAGACCTGTGGTGGGGCAAACTCGGGAAACACGTCGTACTGGCTGTGCGCCAGGGTGACCGCTCCATACGCCGCGACCACGCACGCGAGCGCGATGACGACCCCGCGAAAGCGCAATGAGAATCGGACGATCGCGGCCAACACACCCGTCGCCGGCGCGCTCATCCGTCGGTGTCTCCACCGGCCGTGCTCTGGGTGCGCTGCTCTTCGGAGAAGAGCATCTGAGCTCCGGAAACAACCACCTTCTCGCCGTGAGCGAATCCGGTCGGGACAAACCAGCCGCCCTCCATCGATTGGTCGGGGGGCAATGCACGCCGCACAAAGCGATCCGGGCGATCCTGAGTGTAGACCCAGGCTCTGCCCTGCCACCAAATGATGGCGGATGCTGGGATCATTGACCCGGGTGCTGCGTCTCCGGCCGGCAAGTACACCGTGAGGCTCGTGCCCGGCAGCAATCCCGTCGCTGGCGCCCGATACAAGAAGCTCAAGCCCTGTAAGCGCGGGTCCGTTCGAGGGACTTCGGAGATTAATTGCGCCGAAACGAACGCTTCGCGGCGCAGCTGCACGCGCGCCCGGGTCGGTGGCACGATCTCGACGCCGGCGGGTACAACCACCTGTAATAGAACCTCTTGCTGGGTCACCAGTCGCGCGTACAACGGGGAGTCTGCAGCGGCCGCTTGCGCGAGCACCGACCCCCATTGCTGATTCGCCGTGTGTTGCGCTGTGGCCAAGCCGGCCTGCGCTATGCGCAAGGCCGCCTCGTCGGCACGCCACGTCGCTTCGGCCGCCTGCAGCGCTTTGGTGGAAATGTCCTGATTCCCATCGTGCAATTCACGCAGTCGCTGATATTCGGCGCGCGCGGCCGCGGCCGCAGCCGCGGCGGTTTCTTGTTGAGATTCGGCGGCTATGTACGCGGTGCGCAGGCCACTGAAATCTTCAATCGACAAGACCGTGCCGAGTGCCTGCATTTCGCGGCGGTGGGAAGTTGCTTGCTGTGCTGCTACCACAACGCCACTCGTTTTTTGGGCAGCGGCATCCAGCGTGATGGCAGCCAAACCGTCGACCTGAGATACCCGCGAAGGCGCGCTGACCGGCTTCTCGCGTTCCGTTTCGGTGCCACTCTCGCTGTGGCTTCGTACCACGCCCCAGACCGCTACTGCCAGCACCACGGTGCCGATTGCGATCACAATCACCGATGGAGTCTTCATGGCTGAGGGTCCTGATCGCGTGGGTTGCTGTCGATTGCCGGCTCTCGCGACGCCTCATCACCGAGTGATTGATGAACCGCATCTTGCAGCGCGCCCAGCGCCTGCTGCGCTTGAATGAGAGTATTGAGGCGGCCCAGTTCGGCGGCGATGCGCTCCGCCTGCGCGGCTAGTAACGTCAGCCGATCGGACTCTCCCGCTTTGAAAAGCACTTCAGCGGATCGCTCATTGTTTTCCTGAGCGGCGACAACAGCATTCGCATCGGCGAGTTGCTGGAAGGCAGCGCGGTAGCCGGCGAGCGCCTGATCCACCTCACTGATGGCGCGCGCCTGAAGGCCGACAAATTGGTCAGCGGCGAGCCGCCGCCGCGCCTCGGCTTCGGCAATTGGCCCCTGGTTGCGGTTGCGCACCGGAAGCACGAGGGATAGACCCAGCGACCACTTCGACTCCCCGGCATCAAAGACGTAGCCGGGCCCTACGTTGAGGTCTGGATATTGCTTGGCCACTTCGAGTTGCAGCGCGGACTGGCTGGCCTCGTAGTCGGCTAGTTGGGCGAGAACGTCAGGCCGGTTAAGAAGGGCGCGCCGCTGAACCTCGCGTGGCGGCAGAGAATCTGGGGCGGGAACCTGGTCGAATGCCGTCAGCGAGAGTTTGATGCCGTCTAAGGCAGCAACCGGCACGCCAAGAGCTGCGGCGAACAGGACGCGGTTTTCGGCTAATTGTTTTCTGGTTTCGGCGAGCTTCAGCGTGAGCTGATTTTGAGCGATGATCGCCTGTGTCACCTCAGGTTGCGAAGCCGCGCCCAAGCCCAAACGCCTTTGCAAAAGCCGCACCGTATTCATCTGATTGTCTTGTTGCAGGCGCAGCAGGGGCTCGATCGGATACAGCCCGAGTAAGCGCGCGCGAACGCGGCTGCGCACCCGCCAGGCAGTATCCACGAGATTAAAATGGGCGGCCTGCGCCAGATGCCGTGCCTGCTCGATGCGATAATCGCGCTTCCCGGCCGTCTCGATCGGGATGCTCAAGGTGGGACCTACAGTCCAGGGCGAGGTGCCGCCAAAGGCTTTGGAATCGACGTTGTACTGCGTGAGGAAATCCAAACTCGGGTTGGGTCGAGCGCCCGCGGTCATGATGCCTGCTTTGGCGACACGCCACTCGGCGCGGCCGACATCGAGATCCGGCTGAAAGTAAATCGCTGCCCAGGTCAAGGACCGCAAATCCCAGGTCGTTGGAGGCCACACGGCCGCCTCTCGGGCATGATTCTGCAACACAAACGTCCGCAGACCCGGATCATCTAGAGCACGATTGTCGAGGGAGGCGATAGTCTCAGCCGGCGCAATTGGGCGAGGTTGATAATGCACGCAAGCGCTCAAGGTCAAGCCGACGAGGGCGAGCGCACAACGCGGTCTCATGCCTCGCCCCCCACAGGAGGAGGGATCGCACGATAAGACAGTGAATCGGGACATCGAAGTTTCCGCGCAGAGCTTTCGCCCTAGGATGTACCTGCAAGCTGACCATTGGCTGACGTGCCTAACCAACGCGAATCCACTACAGTCTCAGCCGTGCGAGTCCTTTTGATTGAAGACCATCCCGAACTGCGTGCGCTGGTGGCAGAGCATCTGTCTCGCGGCGGCTATGCTGTGGATACCGCCTCGGGCATGAGCGAGGGCCTTACGGCCTTGGCGCAGGGCGCCGCTTATCAGGCGGTGTTGCTTGATCTGGGGCTCCCCGACGGGGACGGCATGGATTTGCTGACTGCGCTGCGGCGCAGCCCCGCGGCGGCACCTCCGGTCCTGATCCTCACGGCGCGCGACGCCGTCGACAACCGCGTTGCCGGATTGGATGCGGGAGCTGACGACTACCTGGTCAAGCCGTTTGAGTTTGTCGAACTCGACGCGCGGTTGCGCGCGATCCTGCGGCGACCCGGAGCGCGCGCCGGCGTACAGTTAGTCCTCGGCGATCTGGAATTCGAGGCGGCGACGCGCAGCGTTACAGTCGCCGGCACTGCGCTCGATCTGGCCCGACGCGAGGCGGCGCTGTTGGAGACACTGCTCCGTGCTCGTCAGCGCGTGGTCGTCAAGGAGATGTTGGATGAAACCCTTTACTCGGCCGATGAGACGGTGACGGCCAACGCCCTGGAGGCCTGCGTCTCTCGATTGCGCAAAAAACTTGCGGCGGCCGGTTCCATTTGCCGTCTGGAAACTCACCGCGGCATCGGCTACTCGCTGATATTCGACGCCACGGCATGAAAACCTTTAGCCTGCGGCGCCGGGTGCTGGCCGCGCTGGTGCTCGTGTTTCTGGTGGGCGTGGCTGCCACGTTCACGTTCTACCGGATTCAAATGCGAAATGATTTTCGAATCATCCGTGAGGCGTTTGAGAGCCAGCCCCCGAAGAGCGCCGCCGAGACTCGCAGACTCCTGGGGCCAGTGAACGATGAAGATATTGACTTCCTGAGTATCGTCTTTGCGCCAGTATCCCTGCTCGGCGCGATCATGATTTGGATGGTGTTGCGCTGGAGCTTGAGCGGATTGTCGCGAGCCTCAAAAGAAGCCGCCGACATGCGGCCCGGCAAGCACGGTCAACGGCTCACTCAGAGCGGGCTGCCGATGGAACTACACCCGTTGGTGGATGCTGTGAACGGGGGTCTCGAGCGCTTGGCGCTCGCCTATACAGCCGAACGCCGGCTAACGGCCGATTGTGCTCACGAGCTGCGCACGCCGTTGGCGGTGCTGCGCCTGCGCCTGGAAAGCGGCCGGTCACAGCCGCTCGACTGGCCCCTCGTCCAGCGCGATCTTGCGCACCTCGAACGGCTCGTTGGGCAGATCCTCGATCTCTCGCGCAAGGAAGGCGTCGGCCACCAAGCGAGTGAAAAAACCTTAATTAACTTGACGCGCGTCTCGAGAGAAGTGTCAGCGATGCTGCAACCGCTGACGCAGCGCAAGGGCAGACAGATTGAGGTCGAAGCCGAGGACGCCATTCTTGTGCGTGGTCGTTCCGGAGATTTGCAAGATTTAATCCGAAATTTGCTTGATAACGCTTTAGCGCATGGGCGCGGCCGCATCTTGGTACGACTTCAAGCCCACGGGGGGATGGCGCGGTTGAGCGTCAGCGACGAAGGGCCCGGTATTCCACCAGATCAAACAGAGCGTGTGTTTGAGCGCTTCGTCAAACTCGTTTCTAATTCTGAGGGCGCCGGCTTGGGACTCTGCATTGTGCGCCAGGTTGCCCGAGACCATGAAGGCGATTGCGGCATTGGGCCGGAAACAGGCGAGGTCTGGGTATCTCTGCCGCTCGGTCATCGGGATTGACTGGGACTGTCAGAAATTCTGGACGTATCAGAATTTCTGTGTGTGAGGCGATTGATTAACGAATCGTCGGCGCCGCCACGACCACCGTGCAGTGTTGCTCTTTCTTCGTCTTCACCGCCGCGTCCCTGCAGGCCTCGAGCACCGCTTTGTTCGCTTTCGAAAGATCGACGGCCGCTGCAAACTGAGCCCAGTCCGCAGGGCTCTCCGCTTGCATCAAGTCTTGCCCGGCATGCCACCGATCGGCGCGCATGATGAACGCCGCCACCTCACCGTCGAGCCCGAAGGGGAGGAGCCGCGCAAGCACTGGGGAGATGAGGAGTGCGATCACGAACGCCGCTACGCCGGCGCCGAACACCCGCTTGAACTGCCGGTCCTGCCTACGCGCCGTGCCGATCATGCCGGCGAGTTCCTGGCGCACCTGCCTCGAATCTGCCGCGGCACTCTCGAGCGCACGCACCGCCGTATCCATGACCCCGCGGCCCGCATTGGCGATCGCTTGGGTGTGTTGCTGCGGCGTGAGCCGGAGTGCCGGATGTTCCTCGATGACGCTCAGGTGCTGCCGCACTTCCTTGAGCGCTTGAGCCATCTTGACCAGCGTCGGCGTCGTGTCCGGCGGCCGGTTCGCTCGCCAGATGCCGGGCAGCGCTTCGACCACGCGCTTGACGTTCGCCAGCTCCTCCCGTAACGCCTCGAAGGCCTCCTCCGCACCGCTTGGGCCCCCGACCTCCTGATCCTCGTTGTCCATGCCTATCTCCCCAACTCTAACCCCAGGCTCCGACTGAGCTCGCGTTCGCTGATCGATAACGCTCGGCCGAGATCCCGTTCCTCGATCACTCGCCCAAGCCGTGATGTCGGCTCGATCCCCAATTCTTGTCCGCGGCGCTTTAAAGTCATTTCAAGCTCGGGACTCTTTTTGAGTTCGATCGCAAGCTCTCGCACGCGTCCCACAACCCGCTCTCGCTCCTTCGCGTGCTCGGACCCGTTAAGTTCCTTGCGCCGCGCCTCGAGCCCATTCCATTCTTTCACCAGGCGCTCGGCTCGAAGATTGGGGTCACGCCTAATTCGCCCCTCATGCACGGCGCCGGCGATGAGCCCGACGATCCGCTCCGTCCCCTCGAGCTGCGTCATCGCGTGGCGCACTTTCGGCTCATACCGAATCGAGTTGTTGATGTCGCGGCTCATCCCGGGGCGCAGCTGATCCAGCGCCTCGCCGGCCTTTTTAAGCTCGATTTTTTGGTGCTCCAAAGCGGGCAGCTTCTTCGCCTGCGTTTGCAACGCGTCCATCCACGCCCGCGCATACCGATCGACCGATCGCTGCAGCACCTCGAGGGCTCGATCGCGGTCGAGATCGGGGGGTTCTGAGGCGGATTCCCGAACCCGTTCCGAGGCCCTTAAGGGACCGGAATCGAGCTTCAATCCCTCGAACCGGCCCCGCTTCTGAGGTTCCTTTTCGATGGGTTTCTGCGTCCGATCGAGCGCCGACACTCGCTCCTGCCGAGCCGCATTCAGATCCCCGGACAGGTCCAAAATCGATTGCTTAACCTCGTTCCTTTCACGCTCGACCTTGCCCAATTCTGCCGCCCGTTCGAGCCGTTGTTGGGCGGCGAGCTGCGCCTCCCAGGCGATGCGCTTGCCGACCTCGGTCTCCATCCCGCGCCGTTCCATACCATTAACCGCCGGCCCTAAATGGCTCGTCGGCTCCCGCTCGATCCCTTGGGCTTCCAAGCTTCGATGATCGATCCGCGCCTCGATCTTGAGCGCCTGGAAGCGCTCATTGGTGAGCGCTTCCCAGTCCGCCCGGATGACCTTAATTTCTTCCTTCGCCGGCTCAAGTCCCGCCTTCCGCCGGTTAGTATCCGACCATTCAATTTCACTTTTCTCACCCAGGCCCCCCGTCTCGATCACCCGGGTGGTGGTGAGTAAATGCGCGTGATGATTTCGCGTATCGCCGTTCCGATGCGGCGCATGAATCGCGATATCAATTGCCACCCCATAACGATCCGCCAGGCGCTGACTGAACGCTTGCACGAGCTCCACCCGCTGCGCCTTGGTCATCTCGTGCGGGAGGGCTAATTCATACTCTCGAGCGACCCGGGAATTCGATCGATTCTCGCACCGCTCCGCCGCATTCCACAGCGCCTGCCGATCGCGCGCCCAGTTGATATCGAGTTTCGCGCACCTACTCGGCAGCACGATCTCGGTGTGTTCGACGCCGCGTTTTCGCGTGTAGTCGAACACCTCATCGGAGGTCAAATCGTGTACGAGCTCGCCTGAGCGATACGCCGCCGCCGCGGTCGCCGATCGCCCCGCAGAGCGGCTGATCGGCTTCACCGACAGGTGATAGATCGCCACAGACTACGCACTCCTCGATCGCTGCATGCTCTGCACTCCGGCGGCGCACTCGCCGCCTCTTCGTCTTGCACCCCCGACTCCGGCACCGAAGCGTGCGAAGGGGGGTGCATCTTCATCCTGCGCAGCTTCGACGAGCGCGATCGGCGCCAAGCTGCGCATCCTCGAGCGCCACCGAACGGCCCAACGAGGCCGACCGGTGTGAGCGCGAGATCTTCTCTTCTCCCTCCCGGGGTCCAGGGGTGGAGGCGCAAGCCGTAACCCCTGTGCGCACTGAAAAGTTTCGCCGGCTTTGTGGCGGAACTTTTCGTAAGTGCGCCCTTCGTTCCATTGCGGGTCAAAGATACGCTTCGCTCCACCGGCGCACAAGGCCTAAAAGCACGTCTTCGTTCGCTACCATCGCACCCAAGGCAGGTTCGGCAAGGGGGATGACAGCAGCACACCGCTCTCAAGCAACCTCAACTGCGCGTCTAGGCTGGCGAAGTCCCCCAACGTGTGATGCGATACCGAAGCGCGCGCCTCAATCGACGCGAGCACCCAAGGACTGGCCAACAATTAACGGAGTCGCGACATGCCCAAAGTCAAAGAACGCATCGAATCCCTCGAAGCGAAACTAAAAGCCCTTAAAGTCAGGCAGCAACGCATCGACGCCCGGGCGCGCGCCCTTAGCAGCAGCCGCGCTCGCAAGGACGACACTCGTCGCAAAATCTTGATCGGAGCGACTCTGCTGGCACGCGTCGACACCC
>JBBRQO010000070.1:0-10024 GCA_038226325.1 Steroidobacterales bacterium
TACCGCCGCGCGAGAACGCGACTGTAACCGCGCAGAGTACGACCTCGGCGTCAGGTCGGAAGCTTTAACAAGTCGCAGAAATGAAGCGGGCGGAGCCATGCGGCATGGCTGACATCGGTTGGGGCTCAAGCACGTTCTTGGCATAACGCGCTTTGACCAAACCCTTGCTGCCACAGGATTTCATGGGCCGGAATCTAGTCGGGTGTTGACCGCTCCAATGCCAAGTGGATGAGAGACTTACCGCCCATCGGCGTCGGGACCCCATACGCCGATTAACAGTCATCGAGACGTCCACCGTTTGCAGCGGACCGGCCTAGGTATTTTCCGACCCTACGGTTTGGCGCGCCATCCATATAGAACGGAAATAGCCTGCGGCCGCTGGTTTGGAAGCGGTCAGGAAAGAACGGTAATTGCCATGACACGTTCTGTCGCAATTTCATCGCTCAGGAGTGAGTTCAATGCCTTTCTGTTCGCGCCGATTGGAAATAACAGCAACGGCATGCAGGTCAGCGTGCTTTCCGGGTTGGCGCAATCAGATTTAGATCCCTGGGAAGAGGCCGCCGTACTCGCTCAGCTGCCAGGGAAAACCGCGATTGAGAGACTGGCGTTGCTGATCGGGAAAATGCCGGACAAGGGTTGGGCGTATCCGGACGCCGCTTCGGTGGCCACGCGCTTGATCGCACTGCTACCGCGTCAGCTTGTTGGGTCGCATGAGCCGCCACAGAGTCTCGGTGCGATGATGAATTCACGTCCGTGGTGGGTGTACGTCGTAATCATGTCTTTCGTATTGGGTTCTCAGTTCATGATTGCAAGCCACCAACTGCCGCCGAAGTCGGACGAAGCGTCCGTGCGGACCTCAGCTACCGCTTCCCCGCAGATGCCACCACGAAATTCGCTGAAAAAATAGAACTTCATTCTGGCATGTTCAAAGGAGTTGCTGTGCATCGGTCGTTGCGCCGGCGCGCGGGACAGTGTTCGTGTTTTACCTCTATTCGGCAGCCCGAAAACTCCATGGACGGAGAGTTGAGAGTTGAGGAGTAAGCAATTTTGCTCACTTACAGTAAGACGCTGGCTTACGACTTTACGGCGATCAATTACAAAAACTGGTTTGTCGAGGAACTTTTTCGCTTAGACGGCTTTATAATTCCGTCGTCAGGCGTTGCTCAATCCCGTCGGACGACGAAAATAGATAACGTCAACGGCCTCGGTGGTCCCCCCCGCTGGGGCCGTTTTGTTGACAATAATGCTACCGGCGGTGCCCCGCCCCGAAGTGCTGTTGAGCCTCTGTCGCAACGAAAATAAGCGAACGATGACCGGAAATCTTGGTATGAAATTTATCTTCCAAAGTGTTCGGAAACGCGGTTCACGATTACCGCCTTGGAATGATCCGTCGCCGGTAAGGGAAGAGCTCTTCGGTGTCGAACGACTCGAGCAACATGCGAAAAGCCTGGCTGCCGCACAGCTGGTCACGACAAGACCGCCCCGCGTTTTGCCTTTGTCCACGAGACTTAGCGACAACGCAGCGGTTTTGCTGAACGCCTATCGGGCGAGCGCTGCGGAACTGGAGAGTGGTCGCGGTGTGGTTCCGGCCGCGGAATGGTTGCTCGATAATTATCATCTTGTGGAGGAGCAGATACGCGAGATCTGGATCGATCTTCCGCCTGGCTACTACCGCCAACTTCCGAAGTTAGCCGAAGGACCGTTTGCCGGTTATCCAAGGGTGTTCGGCTTGGCTTGGGCCTTCGTGGCTCACACCGATAGCCACTTCGATCCCCAGACCTTGCGCCGGTTTATTGCGGCCTATCAGCAGATTCAGCCACTCCTGATTGGCGAGTTGTGGGCGGTCGCGATCACCTTGCGTATCGTGCTGATCGAGAACCTGCGGCGGTTGGCCGACCAGATTACGGCCGGACAACGCTCCCGCGCCGATGCCGACGCGCTGGCCAACCGCCTTCTTGCGTCGGGTAGTTTTAAGTCCGCGCTCGAGGGCGAAGTCGCCTCCAGCCCCGCAGAGCCCCTGTCGGAGGTTTTTGCAGCGCAGCTTGCCAAGCAACTGAGGGATCAGGACCCGAAAACGACGCCCGCATTGGGATGGTTAGAGGAAAAACTGCGACTTCAGGGTTCATCAATGGATGAGGTTGTCCAGCACGCCTTGCAAAGGTTGGCCGCTTCTAACGTCACCGTACGCAATGTCATCACCAGCATGCGCTTGATCTCGGACGTCGATTGGGCCGAGCTATTCGAGAGCGTGAGCCTGGTCGACGAGCGGCTACGCGGGACGAGCGCCTTTGCTGGGATGGATTTTTCGACACGCAATTTGTACCGGAGCGCCATTGAGCAGTTGGCCTGGCGATCGACGTCATCTGAACTTGACGTCGCCGGCCTTGCGCTAAACGCAGCGCGCGCCGCGCAGGCGACGGCAGTAACAGCCGAGGAAGCCGAACGCACCGGAGACCCCGGATATCATCTGATTGCGGAGGGTCGGCAGGCATTCGAGGAGATGATCGGGTTTCGGCCATCGCTTGGGCTGTGGATCAACCGCTTCAACCTTCGCCTCGGAATTGGCAGCTATGTCGGATCAATCCTGATCGCGACCGCGCTTCTGCTGTCGCTCGCACTTTGGGCGCTGGCTATTCCCGAGCTCGCTACCGGATGGCTCATTCTCTTGGCGCTGGTCGGCTTGCTGCCGGCATCCGAGGTTGCGACCGCATTCATCAATCGTGCAATCACGTGGAGTTTTGGCGCCGTCACCTTGCCGGGGCTTGAGCTTACAGCGGGTGTTCCGCAGTCGCTGCGGACGCTGGTCGCGGTACCTACATTGCTGACCAGCGAAGCCGACCTTCTGGAGCAGATCGAACGGTTGGAGGTCCACCACCTCGCCGGGGCCGGCGGCGATCTCTCCTTTGCCCTTTTATCCGATGGGCTAGATGCGGACCAAGAGATTGTGGAGGGCGATGCGAGTCTGCTCGCCGTGGCCGCCGAGGCGATCGAGCAACTGAACCGCCGTTATCCGCCGGGTCCCGGCGGCAAACGCTTCCTGCTGTTGCATCGTCGCCGCGTCTTCAACACCGGCGAAAACAAATGGATGGGTTGGGAGCGCAAAAGAGGCAAGCTGCATGAACTCAACCGGCTACTCCGCGGGGCCATCGATACGACATTTATATCCGTCGAAGGCACCGCGCCGCAGGTTCCCCCCGACGTTCGCTATGTCATTACTCTTGATGCCGATACGAGATTGCCGCGAGATGCCGCAGTCCGGCTGATCGGCAAAATGGCGCACCCTCTGAACCGCCCGA
Source organism: Steroidobacterales bacterium (assembly GCA_038226325.1). GTDB lineage: Bacteria > Pseudomonadota > Gammaproteobacteria > Steroidobacterales > Steroidobacteraceae > Bog-1198. The sequence goes on from JBBRQO010000070.1 coordinate 3,297, forward strand.
AATTCAATGTAACCGAGCAGCGTATCGTTCACGGCTATGCTATTCTCCAGCCCCGCGTCACGCCTTCGTTGCCGGTGGGTCGCGAGGGCTCGCTTTACCAAAGGATCTTCTCCGGCCCTGGCGGCATCGATCCCTACGCGGCCGCGGTCTCCGACGTATATCAGGATCTCTTTGGCGAGGGTTCCTATACCGGCAAAGGCATCTACGACGTTGATGCGTTCGAAGCTGCTCTGTCCGGCCGCATTCCGGAAAATGCCTTGCTCAGCCACGATCTGTTTGAGGGCGTTTTCGCCCGCGCCGGCCTTGCCTCCGACGTTGAAGTTGTCGACGAATTTCCATCGCGCTACGATGTCGCCGCCAAACGTCAGCACCGCTGGACTCGAGGCGACTGGCAGCTCCTTCCCTGGATATTCGGGCATCATTCCGGACGCTGGTTGGTTCCGCCGGTCGGCAGATGGAAAATGTTAGACAATTTGAGGCGGTCGCTGCTTGGACCGCTGACGTTGATCGCTTTGTTCACATGCTGGTTGCTACCGTTGCCTTCAGCCATACCTGCGACCCTTATGGTCCTCGCTACCATAGCAATCCCGGCGTTCCTCTCCCCCTTGCTCTCCCTGCTGCCCCGTCGCGCGGGCATCCGTTTTCGGAGCCACATCGACCGAATCGCCGATGACTTCCGCACTACTGCGACGCAAATCTGTTTGTCAGTTGCCTTTCTTGCAGATCAAGCCTGGCGCATGGGCGATGCCATCGCGCGAACACTGGTGCGAGTGTTGGTGACCCGACGCCACCTACTGGAATGGACCACAGCTGCTCAGTCGATGCGAAATCCGAGGCTCGCTCTTGGCGGCTTTTATAGCGAGATGGCGGGCGGCACGTCGCTGGCAATCGTCCTGGCTGTCGCCGCCGTGGCTTTCGCACCCTCTTCCTGGCCTCTCGTGCTGCCCTTTGCGCTGCTATGGATGGCGGCGCCTGCACTTGCGTTATGGGCCAGTGGATCGCCCTCCGTAGCACGGCAACTTGCGGTATCTGAACTGGACGCGCGGGAGCTTCGCCTCACCGCGCGTCGTACATGGCGCTTCTTCGAGACCTTTGTGACGACCTCGGACAATATGCTGCCGCCAGACAATTTCCAGGAAGATCCGAAACCCGTCATCGCACATCGGACCTCGCCCACCAATATGGGCCTCTATTTGCTCTCCGCCATTGCTGCGCGCGACTTTGGTTGGGCCGGAACGACGCAGACCGTTGAGCGGCTCGAAAAGACGCTCAACACCATGCAAAAGCTTCCGCGCTTTAAAGGCCACTTCTTCAACTGGTACGGGACGCTGGACCTGCAAACTCTCAATCCAGCCTATGTCTCGTCCGTCGATAGCGGCAATCTCGCGGGTCATCTCATTGTTGTCGCCAATGCGTGCGAAGAGTGGACCGATGCTTTAGTCGCGCCGGATGCACGGCGCGGTATGATGGACAATCTTCGGCTGGCGCGTGAGGCGCTCGATAGATTTCACGCTCGGAGCGGCGACGCTGGCGCACAGCTCGCAAGCGTCCTCGCAGAAATCGCCGCCCAGTTAGACAAAGAACAGGCGTTCGAGGCGTTATCCCCTGCATTGGATAGGGTTGCCGAAGCTGCCACGAAAGCGGCGCGCGACATTATGGCAGAATTCGCGGATGACGCCTCTCAAGATCTGGTTTTCTGGACCGAGGCGCTCGAAACTTCGGCGGCCGAACATGTTAGAGACAAGGAGATTGCCGGTACGCCGCACGTCCTCAAGGATCGTCTGCTTGCTTTGGCCGATATCGCGCGTGACCTGGCGGTTGCGATGGATTTCAAATTCCTGGTCGATCCCGAGCGTAAACTTCTATCGATCGGCTATTCCGTCGCTGACATGAGCCTCGACACAAATTGCTATGATCTGCTGGCCTCGGAAGCTCGTCTGGCCAGTCTGTTTGCGATAGCAAAAGGAGACGTTCCCACGAAACACTGGTTTCGTCTTGGACGGACCGCGACGCCGCTTGACGGCGGTTCGGCGCTGATTTCGTGGTCAGGGTCGATGTTCGAATATCTGATGCCGTCTTTGGTGATGCGGGCACCCGCTGGCAGCCTGCTTGAGCAGACCAATCGTCGCGTGGTCGCGCGTCAGGAAGCTTACGGCCGTTCGCTGGGTGTTCCCTGGGGCATCTCGGAATCTGCCTACAACGCCCGGGACATCGAATTCACCTATCAATACTCTAACTTCGGCGTTCCCGGCCTCGGCTTGAAGCGCGGCCTCTCGGAAAATGTCGTGATAGCGCCTTATGCTACGGCCCTTGCAGCCATGGTAGACCCGCACGGCGCGCAGTCGAATTTCGAGAGTCTTGTAGCGATAGGTCTGCGCGGCCGTCATGGCTTCTACGAGGCCGTGGATTTTACCCGCTCGCGGCTACCCGACGACGAGGATATGGCAATTATTCGCAGTTTCATGGCCCATCATCAGGGCATGACAATCGTCGCCATCGCCAACACTTTGCAAGACGGCCAGATGCGCGCCCGCTTCCACCGCGAACCCATCATTCAGGCGTGTGAGCTTCTGTTACAGGAAAGAACGCCGCGCGACGTCGCTATTGCCCATCCGCGGGCCGAAGAGGTGAAGGCTTCCGCAGTCGAAGCCACGGTCGATGCCTCGGGCGTACGCCGGCTGACGCAGGATTCGCTTATGGGTCCGCCGGTTACTCATTTGCTTTCGAATGGGCGCTACGCGGTGATGTTGACCGCCACGGGGGGAGGTTATAGCCGATGGCGCGAGTTGGCCGTCACTCGATGGCGCGAGGATACAACCCTAGACAACCAGGGCGCTTTCATTTTCCTGCGCGATATGCAGACCGAAAGCTTCTGGTTTGCGGCCCGGACGATCCGCAGCGATACCAATGACGAAGAGGTGTTCTTCGGCGAGGATCATGCGCAATTCGTGCGCCGCGATGGTACGTTGACAACGACCATGGACGTCATGGTTTCGAGCGAGGACGACGGTGAAGTTCGCCGCATATCCTTGAACAATAGCCGACGGCGCCCGCGCGAGATTGAGATCACATCCTATGCAGAGTTGGTTCTAACCTCGCCTGCAGCGGATAACGCGCATCCGGCTTTTGCAAAGATGTTTGTTCAGACCGAATATCTGGCCGAATGTGGTGCGCTCATTGCGACGCGCCGTCCTCGCTCACCTGGCGAACCTCGAATCTGGGCCGCGCATTTCGCGGTCGTGGAAGGCGAAATCTTCGGCGATTTGCAATATGAGTCTGATCGGGCCCGGTTCATCGGTCGATGTCGTACCGTCGAATCGGCTGCGGCAATCGAGCACCACCACCCTCTTTCAAACACGGTCGGGACCGTTCTGGATCCGATTTTTTCGCTCAGATTGAAGATTCGTATCCCGCCTCGCAAGGTCGCGCGGGTCGCGTTTTGGACCGTGGTCGCTGCAACGCGAGCCGAGCTTCTGGATCTAATCGATAAGCATCATGATCGCAGCGCTTTCGATCGGGTGAAGACTCTCGCATGGACGCAAGCTCAGGTTCAGCTCCGTCATCTCGGCATCGAAGCTGACGAGGCAGCAGATTTTCAAAGGTTGGCTGCGCCCGTCCTTTACGCCGACCCGCGCTTCCGCGCACCATCAGAAGCGATCATTCGCGGAGCGGCGCCACAGTCGGGCCTATGGCCGCTGAGCATTTCAGGCGACCTGCCGATCGTGCTTCTGCGTATTGACGATATAGAGGACATCGCCCAGGTGCGACAGCTACTCCGCGCTCACGAATATTGGCGCTTAAAAGGTCTCAGCGTCGATCTTGTCATCGTTAATGAGCGTGCTTCTTCCTATATCCAGGATCTTCAGATCGCTATCGAGACTGCGGTGCGGAGCAGTCAATCGCAGCCGCCTTTGAGTGAGGGACTTGCGAAAGGATTGGTTTATACACTTCGCTCCGACTTAATGAGCGTTGATGCAAGGTCGCTGCTTCAATCGATCGCCCGCGTAGTGCTGGTGGCTCGCCGCGGGCCCGTCGCCAGTCAGCTCGCGCGCCTGCCGCAGCTAGTCGGCTTGTCGCCAATCCGTCACCCGAAACCTGGCGTGTCGTTGCCGGAGCCCGCGTCCGCCTCGACGCCGCCCGACCTTGAGTTCTTCAATGGCCTCGGGGGGTTTGATAAAGACGGTCGTGAATATGTAACCATCCTTGATGCAGGCCGGACGACGCCGGCACCCTGGATCAACGTGATCGCAAATCCCACCTTCGGCTTCCAGTCCTCGGTGGAGGGGAGCGGCTATACCTGGGCTGAAAACAGCCGCGAAAACCAGCTCACGCCATGGTCGAACGATCCGGTCGGAGACCCACCGGGCGAAGCGATTTACATTCGTGATGAGGAGACTTTTGATCTCTGGAGCCCAACCGCACAGCCGATCCAGGACGGGGGGACCTACATTGCGCGCCACGGCTTTGGCTACAGCCGCTTCGAGCATAAGGCGAACGGTATTGCACTGGAATTGCTGCAATACGTTCCGGTTGCCGATCCGATCAAGATTTCACGCCTGACACTAAGAAACCTCTCCGGGCGGCCGCGCAGCCTGTCGATCACTGCCTACGCGGAGTGGGTGCTCGGCACCTCCCGCAGCGCGTCGGGTCCGTTCCTCACAACAGAAATCGATGGGGCCACCGGCGCGATGCTGGCCCGGAATCCCTGGGGTATGGCCTTCCCCGGCCGCATCGTTTTTACCGATCTTAGGGGCCGGCAGACATCGTGGACCGCCGATCGCACCGAGTTTCTTGGTCGCAATGGCGGACCTGAGTCGCCCGCGGCGCTGATTGGAAGGGTTCCTCTCTCCGGAACAACAGGTGCCGGACTCGATCCCTGCGCCGCCTTGCAATGCGGCGTCGAGCTTGCCGCAGGCGCGACCATCGAAGTGGTATCCTTTCTCGGACAATGTACCACGATTGACGCGGCCCGTGCGCTGATCACCCGCTATCGCGAGGCCGATCTCGACGCCGTATTCAAAGAGGTGACCGATCAATGGGAAAAATTGCTTGGCGCGGTCCAGGTCAAGACGCCAGATCGGGCGATGGATATCATGTTGAACGGCTGGCTGCTTTATCAAACGCTTGCGTGTCGAATCTGGGCACGCTCGGCCTTTTACCAGGCAAGTGGCGCCTTCGGCTTTCGCGACCAGCTTCAGGATAGCATGGCGCTGACCTTCGCCAGCCCGGATGAGACAAGGCGCCATCTTTTGCGCGCCGCTGCGCGCCAATTCGCGGAAGGCGACGTGCAGCACTGGTGGTTACCGCATTCAGGGCAGGGGGTACGGACACGAATTTCAGACGACCGTGTTTGGCTTGCGTTTGCAACCGCGACCTACGTTGTCTCGTCGGGCGACTCGGCAGTTCTGGATGAGATAATTCCGTTTCTTGAAGGGCCGCACCTCCAACCTGGCGAACACGACGCTTTTTTCCAGCCGATGATCGCGGATGAAAAAGCGTCTTTGTTTGAGCACTGTGCTCGAGGCCTCGATCAGTGTTTTGAACGCATTGGCAAGCACGGCTTGCCGCTCATGGGCACCGGCGACTGGAACGACGGTATGAACCGGGTCGGCGAAGCCGGTCAAGGCGAAAGCGTTTGGTTGGCCTGGCTCCTATTGCGCACCATCGAAATGTTCGCGCCGCTCGCGCAAAGCCGCGACGCCGACCGCGCCAGACGCTGGCGCGCTCAAGCGGCATCGGTGCGGAAGGCAATCGAGCGGGACGCATGGGATGGCGAATGGTATCGCCGCGCGACCTACGATGACGGAACATGGCTAGGTTCCAAGAATAGCGACGAGTGCCAAATCGATTCAATAGCACAGTCGTGGGCGGTGTTGTCACGTGCTGCCGACCCCGCGCGTGCCGAGAAAGCGATGGCATCTCTGGAGAGACACCTTATTCGCCACGAAGACGGTCTAGCTGTCCTGTTCTCACCCCCTTTCGATACCACATCGCACGACCCCGGCTACATCAAGGGCTACCCACCCGGCCTGCGTGAAAATGGCGGGCAGTACAGTCACGCTGCGATGTGGGCGATTTTTGCGTTTGCGGAACTGGACGCCGGCGACAAAGCACATGATCTCTTTGCACTGCTTAATCCGATCAACCATGCCCAGACCGCCGACGACGTCGAACGCTACAAGGTCGAACCTTACGTTGTCGCTGCCGATGTCTATTCGGTAGCGCCGCATGTAGGGCGCGGGGGTTGGACCTGGTACACCGGTTCTGCCGCGTGGATGTATCGTGCCGGAATCGAGGGCATTCTGGGCATTCGGCGCGACGGCGAGTTTCTTGTCATCGACCCCCGCATTCCAGCCGCATGGCCCGGATTTAAAGTCATCGTAAAAGTGGAATCGACGCGCTACGAAATCCGTTCTTCCACGCAATTTATCTATGATCAGAGTGTTCCGAATGTCGTCCTCGACGGCACAATCAGTCCGCTTGGGGAACTACCGCTCCGTGTCGCCCTCGACGGCAAAACCCACAAACTGGAAATTTACACGGCAAAGCACTGAGAGCGGTTTTTCTGATAATATTCTAGCCAAATAGCTATTCCCAATCCGACAGCCGCGAGAGGCGTTAATCCGCGTGGGTCTCGACACCCGATCGGTACGGTAAGTCTCTGATATGACGGTAGAGGAGTCATGCTTCGGCGCCGATTTAAACATCGAAGGCGATTCATGAGCAGA
>JBBRQO010000071.1:0-10021 GCA_038226325.1 Steroidobacterales bacterium
CGATTTTTGGTTGCGGTCGTGTTTTTCGTGTTTTTCGTGATCTCCTTTCTGACGAATATCCTCGGTCCATTGATTCCAGACATCATCGCGGACTTCCACGTGTCGCTCACGATGGCCGCGATCTTACCGTTCGCGTTTTTCATTGCGTACGGTGTGATGTCGATTCCTGCGGGTTTTGCGGTGCAGCGCTGGGGAGAAAAAAAACCGATGGTCGCATCCTTCGTTGCAGCGACCGTCGGCGCGACCAGTTTCGCGGCCTTCCCGAGTTATTCAATGGCCGTAACTTCGCTTTTTTTGATCGGGGCGGGAATGGCAGTGCTGCAGGTTGCGATCAATCCCCTGTTGCGTGTGGCCGGAGGCGAGGAGCACTTTGCATTCAATTCAGCGTTCGCGCAGCTCATCTTCGGCGCCGCTTCGTTCGTGAGTCCTCTGGTCTATTCCGACCTCGTGAGGCACCTGGATCCCGCCCATGGCGAGCTTAAGGGCCTCTACGCAGTCCTGGGCAGCATTACAACTCCGACGCTTCCGTGGTCATCGATTTATTGGATATTTGCCGTGGTATCCGCCGTTTGTGTGGTGGCGATCACATTGCTGCGCCTACCAAAGGTGGAGCGTACCGCAGAGGAGTCGGCGGGCACGCTTGCCATGTACCGGCAGCTTCTGCGTAATCCCTACGTCTGGCTGTATTTTCTGGCGATAATTGCCTACGTGGGCTGCGAGCAGGGCACGGCCGACTGGATGTCGCCATTTCTCGAGCACTATCACCATGTCGACCCCCACAAGGGAGGCGCGGATGCGGTGGCCTATTACTGGGGACTTATGACGGCCGGCTGTCTGCTAGGGATGGGCTTGCTGAAGCTCTTCGACAGTCGCCGCGTATTGATCGGATTCTCACTGGGTGCGCTGTGCATGCTGTCGGCGGCCCTGTTTGGTTCCGCCGAAGTATCTAGAGTGGCCTTTCCCTGCATCGGTTTCTTCGCCTCGATCATGTGGCCCACACTGGTGTCGCTGGGCTTAAACTCGGTACCCCAGCACCACGGCCCATTCGCCGGGATCCTGTGCTCGGGGATCATGGGTGGTGCGCTCGTGCCCTTTGTTATTGGCTGGCTCGGGGATATGTACGGCCTCCGATTTGGAATGCTGTTTCTGTATCTCACCTTCGGGTTCGTGTTGAGCGTTGGCGTGTGGGCGCGACCGCTCATTCGCAACGCAACCAGGGGCGGCACGAACGAAAACTCAGATTGAGTCTTATTTATGCATAGATACTCTGCAAGCTTGGTTATGGCGATATTAGCGGCCAGTGCTCGGATCGGCGACGCTCAAACGCCGTCGGGACCTTCAGTCAATGTACCACCGGCGGCAAGTGCCGCAACCGTATCGCGCTACGATAGTGATCCTTATGAATTTGCGGCGGCAGACAGTGTTGCCCATGTCATTCTATTGTCGAGAATTGCCGACGGCGTACGCTTCACCTGGCCACGCACAGTCACTCAATGGGACACCGCTTTGCTCTCAGTCCGCAGCTGGGGCGCAGAACACGATGCCTGGGTTGAAGTGTCAGTCGGCGAGTACCGCATTCGACAGTATCTCGATCCGAATGCGGTGGGCGTCCGTTGGTTAAACTTAGGTGGCTTGCGTGAGCAACTGGCGGCTGGTATCGAAGTAATCATTCGCACTCATGCGGTGACTCTCGAAGCCGAAGCGGCCACGCTACGATTATTCGACAATCATCTCGACTTGCAACAACGCATCTTGGTGATTGCACCTCATCCCGACGATGCGGAAATCGCGGCGTTTGGCCTGTATGCCGATCGGCAGGCCACCGTGGTCACGGTTACCGCAGGCAATGCCGGCGACATGAACTACCGTGCCAGCGTCAGCGACCCAGCGGAGCACTACTCGCTTAAAGGCTATTTGCGTGCGGTCGATAGTGTAACTATTCCGTGGCAGGGCAACATTCCTCCGGAGCGCACCGCCAATCTCGGTTACTTCGACGGGCAATTGGATGCGATGTATCTCGCGCCCCAGCAAACGTTTCCCGAAGTCTATAGTGCAAATACCCAAGTGGCGCCGTATCGGCGCGCCAACTTGAGCAAATTGGTGTCGAGCGCTGCGCGCAGCAATAGCTGGCAACATTTAGTGGAGGACTTGGTGGAGGTGCTGCGCAAGGTGAACCCGGGGATTGTGGTGATGCCCGATCCACGACTTGACACTCATCTGGATCATGAATTCACCAGCGTAGCCCTCGACCAAGCACTTGAGCAATGGCAAGGTAACCCCATCTTTCTGCTCTACACCAATCATACCGACTCCAACCATTATCCTTATGGACCCGCGGGCACCGTGGTGTCGCTGCCGCCCGGCGAACAGCACATCCGCATGCAGAAGATATATTCGCACCCCACCGGGCACGTCCTACAAATCCGGAAATTGTTTGCCTTGGAGTCCATGCATGATTTGCGACTCTCTCCGGATGAGCAGATTACATGTAGTTCGGCAACCATTGCGCACCGTCCGGATTATCCCCGCAGCCCCGAGGAGGATTATTTTCGGCGCGCGCCGCGCGCGAACGAATTGTTTTACCTGTTCGATAAAGCCGGCGTACGCGCGGCAATTCAAGATTTTCTTGCGCACTACAACGAGGTTCGAGCCACACGCTCCACACAGCAAGCACATTAAATAGCACCCGATTTCCTCGACAATGGCCGTTACTTGAGGTCGTCGTTTAAACGGGTCGCTTTGATGCCATCTCCGCGACCCACCAGTCTCGAAAGGCAACGACGTTGGGGAGGCAAAGACTCAATGCCTTGTCAGGCCAGTCCGCGTATCGACGAAATGACGCAGTCGATAGTTCGCGGGCGCGGGCATCGGTAGTCTTTCGCAGGCTTATGCGGGCTCAAAATCAGTAATTTCTTCCATAGGCCCCAGTGGCTTGGACTGACGCTTTTGCTGGGCCTGATCGCTCGGGCACAGAGTTCCGATGCCCCTGATATCGGGCGCGAAGTATTTGCCGATGCTCACAGTCCGCCGCCCTATCGGATGCTCAATCCGTCGGAAGACCAGCGATTTAAGCTCGGCCATTCCGTATTTGAGACCCGATGGGTGGCGGCGGGAACTCCCGGTACGACGGATCTGTTAGGGCTCGGGCCGATGTTCAACGCCGTTTCGTGCAACGAATGTCACAAGGAGGGGCAAAGAGGGCAAGCGCCGTTGAACGATGGACCAGTGCCGGTTGCCTTGTCGATTCAACTCGAATCGCGCTCATCCCAACTCACGGAGCAATCTGCCGGCGATCCGATTTACGGACACGTTTTCAATACCTTGGCAACCAACGGGGTACAGCCCGAGGGCGCCGTGATCGTCCAATATCGAGAAATCGTCGGCTACTATTATCCTTTTGGTGGGCGATGGGGCATGCGCCAGCCTCATTACCAACTGATCGGGATGAAGCGCGGGACATTGGCAGCTAAGACCATCATCAAACCGCGTGTGGCGCCCGCACTGTTTGGGGTGGGTCTACTCGCCGCTGTTCCGGAAGCAGCCATCAGTAACGCGAGGTGGCCACAAATGGATGATCGCATACCGGGGGCTATCGCCTGGCATTCCCGACAGGGTTCACGAATGCTCGGAAGGCTGGGGTGGCAAGGCGATAAGGTGTCGATTCGAGATCAGATCGCGAGTGCATTCGCCTACGAAATGGGCCTGACTACTCTCGATTCCCCAATGGATGACTGCACGGTGGTGGAATCAGACTGTACCGCACTCGCTCAGGGCGGCAAGCCAGAAGTTTCTGAGCAATTGCTCGATGCAGTAGTCGGCTTCGTGGACTCACTTGCCGTTCCAAAATCTCCAGTGCAGGTAGCTGCGGACTCGCCGGGGTCGGAGCTGTTCATCAACATCGGCTGCGCTGCATGTCATCGACCGCAACTGCCGGTCGATTTACCCGGGTCCAATGGAGCTAGAGTACTAGGCGTCATTGCTCCCTTCACCGATCTTCGGCTGCACGACTTGGGCAAGGAAATGGCCGATGAGAATGCATCGGGTGAGAAAGTCATCAGCCTCTGGAGAACGGCGCCGCTATGGGGCTTGGGATATCGTCTGGAAGTTGAGGACCACCCCACGTTTCTGCACGACGGCCGTGCCAGATCCATCGAGGAGGCAATTCTATGGCACTTCGGTGAGGCAGCCCGCGCCAATCGTCGATTCATGAATCTCGGACCGCGTGAGCGGGACGCTTTATTGCAATGGCTAACGACGCTGTGATCGTCGATTCCTGGAAAAAGCGTAAAGCTAGTATTTCAATGGCTGCCGGTGAAGCCTTCAGCGCTTCTGGCGCTTGACCGGTTTGATGAGCCGCTTGGGCTCCGGCTTGGACTCCATCGTCGCATCCCCGTGCAGCGACATCAGCGATTCCATCAAGCGTTCATCCGTACCTGAGCAAATTGCCAACACCGTCGCTTCATCACATTTTCCCGCGATGTAGGCGTGCCCCATGTTGCTGTCGACATAGATCGACCCGCCGGACTTAAGCATAACCGGATCGTAAAATTCTGTGTGAACGGCAATGCCACCCTCGAGTACGAACACATATTCCTCGCCCGAGTGACGCACGAGATCGCCGAATTCCTCCAGGCTTTTGGCCCGGATTTTGACGACTATTGGGATCATCCGTTTCCGGCGCAGCTCCGGACATACGTAGAAGTAGTTCTTGGTGTTAACCCGAACCGCGCTCGCCAAATTTCCGATACTGCGGCGGGCCGTAACCGCAAGTTCGGCGCCGGATTTGCCGGCCGGATCGGCAAACAAATCCGACACCGGAATATTGAGCCGCTGACTCACTTGGAGCAGCTTGTCGTAGGTCAGGGTGAGCCGATCGTGCTCAACCTTCGATAGCGTCGACACGGGCATTTCCCGTTTCGTGTACGGAGGGACCGCAGTAGCGTACCCAGCGTCGGCAGACTTTCTCTCTTGTTCATAGCAATGCTCGCTTAATCCCTATATTTCCACTGGGTGGTGTAATTTTCCGATGGGGACAACGCTTGGGACGTAAAATTCGATTGAGTTTTATCAGCATACAGGCCAAACGTTGCACGGCATGCAGCGACGCCTTGAGCACGGCGTATTCTGTATCGATGTAAGAAATACTGTTGATAATTATTCAATCAGGACTGTATCATCCTAATTCAGACAAAAATAAGAAATGTCCGCCTGCCGTGATCTCGCTCATCCGCGGCTTCCCGCTCCAGGGATCTTTTGAGAGAGATAACCGCATGACGACAGAATTGCCGCAACCGTACCTGTTGTTTTTGGGTGATGCCAAGGAGATGGCCTATGCCAAGACCGCCTTCGGCTTGCGCGACTGGGCTCCCACTCTCTGTATCGGAGAGTGGTCCTGCGCGGATGCGACGGTCACTACGGGCTTGCCGAAGCTGACGCCGAAGGACGCGTATGCGCGGGGTGCCAGGGGCTTGGTCATCGGCACGGCGAATCCCGGGGGCGCGATTGCAGAGAGCTGGGTTCCATTGCTCCTTGAAGCATTGGAGTCGGGACTCGACATTATCAGCGGCATGCACGCGAGGCTTGCCGATATCAGGCAATTACGCGAGACGGCAAGCCGTCTTGGACGTAGCCTGATCGACGTCAGAGTACCGCCGCCAAATATTCCAACCGCGTCAGGCCGCAAGCGAAGCGGGAAGCGACTGCTCACCGTCGGAACGGATTGTGCGCTGGGCAAGAAGTACACCGCTTTGGCCATCGCGCGAGCGTTCAAAGAGCGCGGCCTGCACGCGGATTTCCGTGCGACCGGTCAAACCGGCATCCTCATCTCGGGTGGCGGAATCCCGATGGACGCTGTCATTGCCGACTTCGAGGCGGGTGCAGCTGAAATATTGAGTCCCAGCGCCGCGGAAGGACACTGGGATGTAATCGAAGGACAGGGGTCGCTGTTTCATCCGGCCTATGCCGCCGTATCGTTAGGCCTGTTGCACGGCAGCCAGCCCGATGTTTTGGTCGTCTGTCACGAGGCAGGGCGCGACCGAGTGATGGGACTGGGCGACTATCTGTTGCCGTCGATCGAGGAAACCATCGACTTGAACTTACGTCTCGGCAGGCGAACAAATCCCGCCATTCGCTGTGCCGGTGTCAGCTTGAATACATCGCGGCTCGATGTCGATGCGGCGCTGGAATTGCTGGCCGGCGAATCGCAGCGCCTGCGCCTACCGGTGGCCGATCCAATCCGGGGCGGTGCGGAATTTCATCGGCTGGTGGATGCGTGTCTTGCTTAAGGCCCCCTTGAAACTGACGCTCGCTGTCGACAAGTTGCCGCTGGCGGCACCATTTCGCATTTCTGGCTTCGTTTTCCAGGAGCTGAATGTCGTGCTGGTGACGCTGAACGACGGCGACCATCGCGGTCGCGGCGAGGCGTCGGGCGTTTACTATTTTCAAGACGACGCGGCCAACATCGTCGCCACAATTGAAGCAAATCGTAGCGCCATAGAAGGGGGCATCGACCGCGACTCGTTGCAGCATCTTCTGCCCCCGGGCGGAGCGCGTAACGCGCTCGATTGCGCGCTGTGGGAACTCGATGCGGCCCGTACCGGGCGGCCCGTTTGGAGGCTTGCGGAATTGTCGGCGCTCAAACCCTTGGTTACCACGTTTACTTTGGGTGCGGACGCCCCGGGGGCAATGGTGGACGGCGCTCGCAAATACAGTCAGGCGCGGGCATTGAAATTGAAGCTCACGGGCGAGCTCGATTTGGATATTGCTCGAGTGCAAGCCGTTCGGGCCGCGCGGCCGGAAGTTTGGCTGGGAGTGGATGCAAATCAGGGCTATACGATCAGCGCACTCGATCGACTCATGGATACGCTGTGTGCGGCCAAAGTTGCACTGCTCGAACAGCCGTTGGCGCGGGGCCGCGAGGCGGATCTCGACGGATTCGTATCGCCGATCCCGATTGCGGCTGACGAAAGCGCGATTACCCTGGCGGACGTTGCGGGTCTGGTGGGTCGCTTTAATATCGTCAATATCAAACTCGACAAATGCGGAGGGCTGACTGCGGGCATTGCGATGGCCCGAGAAGCTCGTAAGCTCGGCCTCGGCGTCATGGTAGGCAATATGGTCGGTTCGAGCCTTGCGATGGCCCCTGGTTTCATACTCGGCCAACATTGCGATGTGGTGGATCTCGATGGTCCGATCTTTCTTGCCCAAGACCGCACACCGAGTGCGACCTACTCCGATGGCAAGATCTGGTGCGGCGAAGAGGTCTGGGGCGCGGGCTAGGCGGATGGCCTCGCGGTTTCAACGATTTTTGCTGCCCGGGTTTGCATTCAAGGCCGTGGTAATCGGCGGCGGTTACGCCACTGGTCGCGAGTTGGCCGAGTTCTTTCTGCCGAGCGGTCCGTGGGGTGGACTGGCGGGGATGATCCTCGCCATGGTGATCTGGAGCGTCGTTTGCGTGGCGACATTCGTATTCGCGCGTCGTGCGCACGCCCTCGACTACCTGACTTTTGTGCGCACTCTGCTCGGACCCGGGTGGGTGGTATTTGAGGCCGCCTACGTGTTGTTCGTAGTCCTGATATTGGCGGTATTTGGCGCGGCTGCGGGCGCCATTGCCGAGGCAGTCTTCGGCGTTCCCAAGCTTCTCGGCACGCTGACCCTGATGGCAGCAATCGGGCTGTTCAGCGCTTTCGGGAATACCTCCGTGGAGCGACTGTTCAAGTACGTCTCGTTCCTCTTGTACGGCGTCTATGCACTGTTTGCCTTACTTTCGCTGCTTCATTTCGGCGGCCGTATCGTCGCAGGGTTCTCGACGCCTGCCTCCTCTGACGGATGGGCATTGGGCGGTTTAACCTACGCCGGCTACAACATTATCGGCGCTGTTGTGATTCTGCCCGTATTGCGCCATCTGACCAGTGATCGAGATGCGGTGGTTGCTGGGGTGATTGCGGGACCCTTAGCCATGTTGCCGGCGTTGATGTTCTACTGTTGCATGATCGCCTATTACCCGCAGATCGGGCACGAGACACTGCCCTCCGATTTTCTGTTGCAGCGACTGAATCTCCCGGCATTCCACCTGCTGTTTCAAGTGATGATATTCATGGCCTTGCTCGAGAGCGGTACCGGCTCCGTGCACGCGGTCAATGAGAGGATTGACGCCGCGCTACGTGCCCGGCGTGGGACTACGCTTGGCCGTTGCGTGCGGTTGAGTGTTGCGCTATGCATACTCATGGTTTGTATGTTGCTCGCTGAGCGCTTTGGTTTGGTCGCCCTGATTGCCAAGGGCTATCGCGCGCTTGCCGCTATCTTCCTCATCGTCTATGTCACACCCTTGATGCTCGTCTGGATGGTCCGCATCGTACGTGGTAAAGCTATTCAGTCGCAGATTCCATGAGAAATTGGACGCTGGCAGCGACGCTGCTGAGGCAATCGCCAGCGGCGAGGCGCCGGTCGAAATCGATACGGTGATTGTCAATGGACGGCTTGCCATCGAGACGGGCAAAGACACGGACGCTAACAGCGGGATGGTGCTGCGACACGCGTGCGCGGCACGGCCGAGTTAATTGGTCAGCCCGGTGATCATCGACCGCTGGTGCGTCTGAGCCCGTCCATGAGCAAATCGATTACCCGCCGCGCACTCGCTTCCCAGGCGGTATCCGGATTTTGATAGCTGACGCCGATCATGGCGCGCATCAAATCGGACGGGTTGATGTCCTTGCGTACATCGCCGCCCGCGATCGCGCGTTTCACCAATGTGGAAATGGCATCGGTAATGAGTTCAGCCGAGGTGGCGTATAGGGCAGAAGATCGGCCCTTGAGGGGCCCTAATGACGGAGCGATCAAGCGTTTGGTTGCGATGTAGTCTATGAACAAATGCATCCATTTGTGCAGCGCTTCTCCCGGAGCCCAACGCTCCAACAATTGCGGCACGGCTTCGGCGAGTTGTTCAACCTCGCGGCGGTACACCGCCTCGACCACCGCCTCGCGGCTCGGGAAGTGTCGATACAAGGTGCCGATGCCGACCTGCGCGCGGCGCCCGATTTCTTCCAAGCTCACGTTCATGCCGACTTCGGCGAACGCCACCTTTGCCGCGTCAATCAGCAATTGCCGATTGCGGGCGCCGTCGGCGCGGGGTTTGCGCGTAGTGGCGGCGGATTTGCGTTTCGCTGTAATTGACTGCTCCTTAAATAGCTCTTGCAAAACGGAGGATGCCTCCGTATATTAAGCGGAGGTTCCCTCCATTTACAATTAAACCACTTTTCCACTGTGCCGCGATAGAGCGAGCACCGCGTGAGGCCATCATTCAAGGAATTCATATGTTTACATCCACAGCCAAACAATCTCGTAGCTCAATTCAGGCGTCTGACGTACTCATCCCGTTCATCCGGGCAGCGGCGACCGTCGGCTTTGCCGTTACACCCTGTTCACTGGGTTTCGTCATCATCGCCGTGTCCGAGCAGCTGATCCGCTCGATTATGGTTGGGGATGATCCTGAAATGCTGGTGAGCGACTTGCAAAATCAATTTCCGAATGACGCCATTGAGGTCGCCGACAAAGACGAGGGGCTCATCGCGCAGGTTGTTGGACTGATCGATAATCCCGAGCAGGCGGCAGAACTGCCGCTGGATATTCGCGGCACCGAGTTCCAGGTACGCGTCTGGAATGCACTGCGGAATGTGCCGGCCGGCACCACAGTAAGCTACGCGTCATTGGCCGCAGGGATGGGCGCACCGGATGCCGTGGGCGCGGTTGCGCAAGCCTGCGCCGCCAATCACTTGGCGGTGGCCATTCCCTGTCACCGCGCGGTGCAGACCCCAGGTGAGATGGCGGGTTATCGGTGGGGTGTTGAACGTCGACGCGCGCTGCTGGCACGCGAGGCTATAAGTAAGAAATAGCCGTGCTTGGGGCCGACACTGTTTCCGTTGAGGTGTCCGAGACTCGCATTACAGCGGCTGCGTTCGCTCTCGGCACCATTCTGGGGCGTGCGGTTTTCTAGATGGGCGCGAGCAGTGCAACGGCTTGGGCG
>JBBRQO010000072.1:0-9989 GCA_038226325.1 Steroidobacterales bacterium
ATTGCCGAGCCGCGTTCCACCAAGGAATTTCCCTACCTGCGCGAGCCATCGAGAAAGGCCTAGCGGGCAAATACCGGCGTGAGTTCGCGCCAGGCGAGGCTGCCCGGATCATTGGAAAGCGTAGGTCGCGCCTACGCTGAATGTGTAGCGAGGAAAAACTTGGTAGCCCACCAGATCGCTGTATAGCGGAAGCTGAGCAAAACCGTACACGCTCAGTCGGTTGGCGACATTCACGGTCAGTCCAGGACTTAAGTAAGCCACATCGCCGGCGGTGTTGGTGACATCGGCGAGCGCGCCTTGATCCACCGCCTTGTGGGTCAGATTCATTTGCAGCTGCGGCGCCCACTTTGGATTGCCTTCGTAGCGCATCCCAAAGCTCAAAGTCGTGGTGTTGCCCGGACGAAAATCTCTCTGCGGCTTATTCTGCTGGGTGGTGAGCGCGCTTTGAAATTGCATATTGATAAAGGCTTCGAAATATTGGCCGACAGGACGGTAGTAATAGGCGCCGATGATGATGTCGGTGCTGCCGCTACCCGGCTGCAAGCTCGCGTCCAGAGGCGTTCCCGCGGCAGGTCCGCTGCTGAAGTTCACCGTGTCGTACTGCCCGGTGGGCAGCTTGATACCCAATTGCAGGCCTAAGTTGTGGTTCGCTAAAAATCCCTGGTACGCACCAATGAGCCGCAAATCCCCGATGCTGGAGCTTCGCGAGGCGCTGGCCGGTGGCAAAGGTGCGCTGGAATCGTATTCGCCGTAGGTTAAATGGCTGCGTATCACATACGGCATTCGCAGTCCGATGTTCCAGTCGGCGGCCGGACTGTAATCGATACCCAGCGTCAAATAGCGATTCAGAGTCTCGCGTTCGAATTCACTGCCGTCCGGCACGGTGGCTACCGCATGCCGGCCGTTGCGCAATTGATCTTGGGGGATATAGTCATATTCGAAGCTGAGGCGCCAGCCGGGCAGCGCCGAATAGCCCATGGCCGCATCGGCGCTCAAGCTACAGCCGCAGGCCGCGCAGCCCCACGAGTTCAACGGCAGCATCGACAGGCATGCGGCGGCGAACGCCACATGGTTCTTTGAATAATTCACGGATCTCTCCCCGGCGCTCATTCGCGAGCGCTCTTGAATTCACGGTGACGGAAGGTGCATGGCACGCCATGCTCGATCCGTCGACGAACTCCATTCAGATCAGGGAGGGGGGTCCGCGAGGTTGGTAGGCACGAAGCGGGTGCGAAGTCGGCCGAGCCGCTTCGGGCGAGGACTTCTCGAACGAGGCGATTCGACCAGGCGCTTCAAAAACAATCAGGTGCGATATGGGCCCCGTGGCAGGTGCGCTGCCGAACGGACAACTCTGAAAATCCGTATGAGCCGGTGAATGATGATGGTGTGATAGAGGTTCACGCGCCGCCCGCGTATAGGTGGCGGGACAGAGCTCCAGCAGAAATGGAGTGCCGCCCGCCGGCATGAATCCAACCGGGATATAAGCTCGAAACAGCAGCGCCGCCAGCAGAACGACCGCCAACACATCCGAACGCCTACCACTATATGGCTGCTTTCGCATAGTCTTGGACCGAACCATGCCAGAGGGCGCTTCATTGCACCAGTAGAAAAAGGCCCCAAGTACGCATTCTGATCATTAGGAAGGTCAATGGACGGACACAACCGTGCAATTTGAGCTACAACCGAGCATCGAGAACCGCTGGGTAAGGCTGGAGCCGCTGCTGGCGGACGACTTCGATTCGCTGTATGCCGTCGCATCGGATCCTTTGATCTGGGAGCAACACCCCAATAAGAACCGCTATCAGCGCGACGTCTTTGCCACCTATTTTCAAGGTGCGATCGAGTCGCGGGGCGCCCTTCGAGTGTTCGACGCTGCCAGCGGTGCGTTGATTGGCAGCTCGCGTTACTACGATTGGGACGAGGCACAACGCAGCGTCGCCATCGGCTACACCTTCATTGCCCGCAGTCATTGGGGCGGTCAGTGCAATCGCGCGCTGAAAACTCTCATGCTCGAGCACGCGTTTCGATTCGTCGAGCGGGTAATATTTCACGTCGGCGCCGGCAATCTGCGCTCGCGCAAGGCCATGGACAAGCTGGGCGGCGTGCTCATCGGCGAGGTGGCTATGAGCTACTACGGGGAACAGAGCCATCAAAATGTCGTCTACAAGATCGATTCAGTCGACTGGCCAGCGCCGGCATGAATCTCAAGGAGCCAGGGGAAATAGGACGCAAGATGTCGGCGCGACGCGATATTTTTTTGATCGTCGTGATCGCCATCATTGCGGCGTGCCTCTGCGCAAAGTACAACTTGAGCGAAGCGCTGCTCAAATGGACCCGCCCATTGGAGCGCCTGCAACTCGACGAGGCGCCTGCGGTGCTGCTGATAATCGCGATCTGCCTGGTCTGGTTCGCGTCGCGCCGCTACTTCGAGGCGAATCGACAATTGCGCTTGCGCCGCCACGTCGAGGCGCGGCTGGCGGAGGCATCCGCTGAGAATCAACGTTTGGCGCAGCAATACGTAGACATACAGGAGAACGAACGCAAGGCGCTAGCGCGGGATTTGCACGACGAGCTGGGTCAATATCTGAACGCCATCAAACTTGACGCCGTGTCGATCCGCGAGGCGGCGTCCGAGCCGTCGGTGGTGGACCCTACTGCTCAGGCCATGATTGCCAACATCGATCGCATGTACGGTGTGGTGACCGGACTCATTCGGCAACTTCGCCCCGTGGGCCTAGACGATCTGGGACTCACCGCGGCGCTCGAGCACTGTGTCAACGAGTGGCGCCTACGGCTGCCGCAGGCGGCGATCGCCATGACGATCAGCGGCGATTTCGAGAACATGGCCGAGACCAGTGGCTTGGTCATCTATCGGCTGGTGCAAGAGGCACTCACCAACATTGCGCGCCACTCAGAGGCGACGAAGGTTGATATTAGGATTACAGCGGGGTGCAGCGCCATCCCTAATGCAATAACTGAGATTCTGATCGCCGACAATGGCCGCGGCGCCGATATGACGACGCCTCGATCCGGGCTGGGTCTGGTCGGGATGCGCGAGCGCGTGTCAGCGCTCGGCGGATCGATAGTGCTATCGAGCGAGCGGGGCGCAGGTTTCCAAGTGATGGCCTCAGTTCCCACCCAATGAGGCGTGGTGTTCGCCGAGCAGCCGCATCGGCGGCAGCAAATTGCGCGTGCGATTGTCGTCGGCCGTCCTACAGAGGAGACGAGGCTCGATCAAGCAATTCCAACGGAACGTTGCGCGTCTCCGGTGCCCATTGCCGGCAAACCGCAGCGCCGATCGCAAGCACGGCTACGCAGGCGCCAAGCGCCGTGCGCACGCCGCATGACGCTACCACGATGGGGAGCAAAAATGTGCTCATTGCCGAGCCCATCCGGCTCGCAGCGACTGCAAGCCCAATACCTGAGGCGCGCAGATCGGTAGGGAACAGCTCCGGCAGATAAACGTAGACGAGGTTGGACGCCGCGGATAGCACGCCGGCGAATACGGCGAACAACAGCATCATGACGACGGCCGGGACATTGCTCCACAGAGCCAGGACCAGCATGGTGGTTGCCGCTATGCTGAAGCTGCCGATCAAAAAGACTCGCCGTGAAATCCTGTCGACGACGATCAATCCAGCAATGGCGCCCCCCAGCAGCGATAGGTTGTATATGAGTCCGCCGATATAGCCGCTCTTCAAGTTCATCGCAGACATGACCTGCGATACGAAAGTCCCCACGGCAAAATAGGGGATGACTTGGCAGGTAAAAAATACGCACGCGACCAAAGTTCGCCGACGCCATCTCGGCGACAGCAGCTGCCGCCAGGGCCCATGAATCGTGGGCAGCGCGACGCTCGGCGGCGGCGGGCGCACATGGCCGCCGAGTTTCTTACGCACAATGGCGGCAGCCTGTTCGGCGCGGCCGTGATGGGTCAGCCAGCGGGGAGATTCGGGCATGGTGATTCTGAGCGGCAGCACCAGCAAACACGGCAGGGCGCTGGTAAGCAGCATCCAGCGCCAAGCTTCCGCGCCCACGCCGCCCAGCGAAAAACCGACGAAGTAGGCGCATGCATAGCCTCCGGCCCACGCCACCGAGAGCAACCCGAGTATCCGGCCGCGTATTCGCCGCGGAGTGAATTCGGTCAACAGCGCCTTGCTCACCACATAATCGGTGCCGAGAAGAAAACCGATCGCCAAACGCAACGCCAGCAGTTGCGCGGCGGAATTGGCGAGACCCTGCAGCAGCGATAGTGCGCCCAGAAAGGCCATGTTGTAGGCATAGATCGGCCGCCGGCCGAAACGATCCGCCGCAGGACCGGTCAGCAATGCGCCGGCAAACAAACCGAACAGCGATGCACCGCCCAGCAGTCCCATCCACAGAGGAGTTAACCTTAAGGCCGCAGGGGCGTGGCTCAGTGAAATTCCGATGATGCCGAGACCATAGCCATCGCTGAATACGCCGCCGCAGCTGGCGAGCGCCACGCGCATATGAAATGGACGCAGCGGTGAATCGTCGTAACTGACGGCAGCGGTATTGCGAACTGTAGCGTCCCTTGAGGTCACTACCAACGGTAGCGCATTCCCAGCCACACTGCGCGAGGTTGCGCGGGTGAGACGGCGTTTTCGTGGGTCCAAGCTTGCGGGTCGGCGCGAAACGCGCCGTTCGCAGCGAACGAATTGCTGGTCAAGAACCCGGCCGTGGCGTATTTCTTGTCGAACACATTGGCGATGCGTACGAACAAATCGGTGGATTTGCCCAGACGGTAGGTGCTGTGCAGAGCGAGCACCGTGTAACCGCTGATTCGCCCGGAGCCGGCGATATCATCGCCCGCGCTGTTGCGCACGCCGGCTCGATTGGCATTGTTCTCATTGCCATGCAGGAATACTCCGGAAGTGACGCTGAGATTGGCGCCCACGTCCCAGTTCTTGGCCAGCGCATAATCGAGCACCAGGCGTCCCGTGTGCAGCGGAATGAGGGGAATCCGATCGCCGGCACGCACCGAAATATGGCCCTGCTCATCAGCGGTGCTGTTGGATTCGCCGTTGACCTCGAAGTTCGACTGATAGGTGGCAGCGACGAAGCTGTACACGGCATGCCAGGATAAATCGGCAATCTTGCCGCCGGCTGCGAAGTCCGCGCCCTGCCGGCGGGTTTTCCCGACATTGCTGAAATGGCCCTGGCTGCTGGTGGTCGCGATGAATTGAATATCGTTACTGTTGACCGTGTGGAATACATCCACACTCCAGTTTAGCGTCTTGGCTTCGTTATTGCCGCGTGCGCCTGCTTCCACCGTACGCGCGACTACCTGCTCCAGGTTGGGGTCGCCGGCGAATTCATTGGGTAGGCCGCATGGGTTCTGCGGATCTGAGCAGCCCAGTTCGATGACGGTGGGCGCGCGACTGGCCTCGTTGTAGTCGGCGTAGAGGGTGAGTTTGTCGGATGGCGTCACCGTGAAGCCAAACGACGGATTGGCCCGGCTGTAGGTGTGATCTTCGACCAACTGATTGGCCGCATCGAAACCATTGCCGAAATCGCCCAGATGAGTGTTGACACTGATTCCATTCAAGGTCTCGGTATTGCGGCTGTAACGGGCTGCCGCAGTGAAATGCAGGGTCTCGTTGGGCGAATAAGTATCGGTGAAATAGACGCCGAAGATCTTGTTGCCGCCGCTCAGCGAGTTGACAGTTTCCGCGGGGTTGAAGGGATTTACATCTGAGATCGCCGTGCGCTGCGGCGTCAGTGTCGCGTACTGGAAAGTCTGCGAATATAGATCGGTCGAATGGTCGAAATTGAGGCCGACAACCGCCTGATTCTTCGCGCCGAACAGGTCGTGCGATTCGGTCAACTGCACGCCCACGCCGCTGGTTCGTTGAGTCAGGCGTGATGCACGATTGATGCCGTTGGCGCAATAGGCATTGTCCGCCCGACTCGTCGCGGGCAGCGAACAATCGATGGCCGGACCAGTGTAGTCCTGCGATAGATAATTGTCGCCGTTGACGTCGCCGTTGTTGCCGGCGGTGAGCAGTTGGCGAAAGTACGCATTGCCCGACAACAATAAATGTTCATTTAAGAACTGAGTGCCGTTGACGTTGACGAAATTCATGAGGTTGTGGGTAAAGTCTGGCGCACTGAAAACAGATTCGCGCCGAAAAGCCAACATACTTTCCGCAGTGGTGCCATTGCCGGTCATGCGGGTGTCGGCATAGGTGTAACTAAGATCGATGTCGGTCTTCTCGTTTTGCCAGCCGACCTTACCGAACGCCTGATACAGACGCGTCGGTGACAAGTCGCGCCAGCCGTCCTCGTCGAAATAGTTCCCGGTGAAGAAATAGTCTAAATTCCCCAGCTCTCCGCCGGTCTCTGCTTGAAAAGCGCGGCGGCCGAAAGAGCCGCCGCTGACCTCGATCTCCGTGCCTGGGTTGTCGTGCCCGCTCTTGGTTTGGACGGCGAGCGCACCGCCCAAGGTGTTGAGTCCGAATACCGGATTGGAGCCCGATATCAGCGTGACCGTTGAAATTGCCGATTCTGGAATCAAATCCCAATTGACGGTGTCGCCGAATGACTCGTTAACCCGGACACCGTCGACATAGACAGACAAGCCTTGGGGCGTGCCGAGCAGCGGCGATGCGGTAAATCCGTGATAATTAACATCGGATTGGAACGGATTATCCGCGCTCTGAGTTATGTGGATGCCGCTGAAATTCCCATCGAGATAGTCCGACAATTCCAGAGACTGCTGCCGCTTCATATCTTTGGAGCCGGCGGTCTGGACATTGGACGGTACATAATTCAGGGGCAGGCCGAGGCCCGATAGGGGTGTGGTGCCGATGACGACAATTTGCGGCAATTCGTGCGCGGTGGCTGCATTGCCGGGAACTTGAGGACTGTCGGGGTCGTCAGCCGCAGCGGCGCCTGTCACGCCCAATGCCGCGATCCAGGGTGCACACAGAACCAGCACGACCGTCGAGTGCGCCATCAATATCTCCCTGCGATTCGTTAGACTGCCCGCTGTGGCCGACGGCAACGGGCACGGGTCTTGTTGCGCTAAGTCTCTACGAACGCCATTCGACCGGCCAGAGTGCAATTCCCGGCGATATCGGGAATTACTCCCGGTCAGATTTCTGTGGCAACGGGAGGGCGCAGTGATAGATGACAATAGAAAAATGGTCAGCGTGCTGCTGGTGGACGATCACGCAGTGGTGCGGGAAGGCTATCGTCGCTTACTCGAACGGCATGGCGATATCGTGGTGATAGGGGAGGCCGCCGATGCCGCCACGGCCCATTCCTTGTTCAGTTCTTTGAATCCGCAGCTCGTCGTCATGGACATCACCTTGCCGGGGACCAGCGGCATAGAAGCGATGCGGCGGATGCTTGCGTACAAAGCCGATACCCGGGTGTTGATGTTCAGCATGCACGAGGACGCCATCTTCGCCAAGCGCGCACTGCAAGCCGGGGCTTTCGGCTATGTCACGAAGGCGAGCGCACCGAGGGTGCTGGTCGAAGCCGTGCATTCGGTGGCGTCGGGAAGGAAATATTTGAGCGCGGATATTGCGCGCAAACTTGCCCTGCGCGATTTCGCAGTGGACTCGACAGCCGCCGACGCATTATCGCCACGCGAGTTCGAAGTGCTGCGCCAGCTGGTGCAAGGCCGCTCGATCAAGGATATTGCCGAATGTATGGGGCTCCATCCGAAGACCATTGCCAACCATCAATCCGCCATAAAACAGAAGCTGGGAGCCGATACGGCGTTGCAGCTGCTGCAAAAGGCAGCTCTATTAGGCTTGGTCTCACCGTAGTGAGCTTAAGAAGGTCTCATACAGTGTTGGAGGGCGGCGACTACTGGATTTACCCTCGACCGAACGGCGCGTAAAATTTCGCCATGCCTAGAAATTTCATCGGTCAACAGCACTTCAAGGGACGTGGCGCCGCCTCCAACCCCGCAGTGCGATTCGAATCCACCACGCGCGAGATCTGGCATGACGGCTGGTATGAGGAGGAAATCCTTGAACACCCCAGCGAAACGGTGCTGCCCGACCGTGCCCGCAGCCTCATCACCACCAACAATTCACCCGACGTGGGATTCGATCAATCGATCAACCCCTATCGCGGCTGCAGCCACGGTTGTATTTACTGTTTTGCGCGGCCCACGCATGCCTATCTGGGGCTGTCGCCGGGCTTGGACTTTGAAACGAAGCTGTTCTACAAGGCCGACGCGGTCAAAATCCTCGAAGGCGAGCTCGCAAAGCCGAAATACATTTGCAAACCCATCGCCTTGGGCATCAACACCGATGGATATCAACCGCTGGAGAAGCGCCTCGAAATTACGCGCGGCATTCTGGCGGTGCTGGCGCGTTGCCGGCATCCGGTTACCATCGTGACCAAGAGCGCGTTGGTGGTGCGCGACATCGATCTGCTGGCGGATCTCGCCAAGGATCGATTGGCGCTAGTGATGGTGAGCCTGACCTCACTCAGCAACGACATCAAGCGCACCCTAGAGCCCCGTGCGGCATCGCCGCAAGCCCGCCTTAGAGTCATCAGGCAATTAGCGGAGGCGGGGATTGCCGTGGGCGTACTGCTGGCGCCGGTGATTCCGGCCATTACCGATCACGAAATGGAGAATATTCTGGCGGCCGCCAAGCAAGCGGGTGCGGGCTCGGCCGGCTATGTGTTGCTGCGGCTGCCGCACGAAGTGAAAACCTTGTTTCGCGAATGGCTGGCCGAGCACTATCCCGAGCGCGCCAAGCACGTCATGTCTCTGATCAATCAAACCCGCGGGGGTAAGGACTATGACGCCGAATTCGGCCAGCGCATGTCCGGTACCGGCCCTTATGCCGACTTATTGCGAACCCGATTCGAGCTGGCGCGCCGCAAGTGCGGCTTCGATTCCGCGCATGACCGGTACGAACTGTCCACCGCGTTATTCCGTCCGCCGGCAGCCGATCAATCGCAGCTGACGCTGGGATTTTAGGGAAGCCGGCGGCCGTTGCCGCCGGTGCTGGTGTTTTTTCAGGAGCGGTTGTTGCCGCCCGTGGCAAACATGACTTCTTCCTTGCCGACCATACCCTTGTGAGTTTTGCTCGTATCCATCATGTCGAAAACCTTGGTCTGGTAAGCGATGAATTCGTCGTGAGATATGCTGCCGTCGCCGTCAGTGTCCATCTTTTTCAACATGGCGCTGGTGCGCAGACCGCGAGCGTAGCCGCCGGTGGCCAGGGACACGATGTCGCCGCCGTCCTTGCTGACGAATTGTTGCGCATCGACCTTGCCGGTCTTGTTCTTGTCCAGCATCGCAAAGGTTTTTTCCTGGAAGGCGATCCATTCCGCTTTCGAGACCATGCCGTCGCCGTCGGTGTCCATCTTGTTCATTAATTGTTCGCTGCGCAGGCCGCTGGCGTAACCGCCGGTGGCGAAGGACACCATATCCTCGGCGAACGCGGCAGCCGAGAAGGAACTCGCCAAGACTCCGGCCAGCCAAAGCGTCGCCGGGCGAAATGAGTGAGACGTAAACATTGCTGATCCCCTTTTTTTGAGCTGAGTTGACCTGCGAGTTGACCGACCTGGTCGCTCTCTTATTTCGAGTTGCGATGCCGGGTCATCCCCTAAACGCGTAAAATCGGACATATTCCGCGCTCAATCTTGCGCTTTTGCAAAGTCTGTTGGGCCTGCCGCGGATTGTGCAGGTCTGGCACGCCGTCATTGCTAGAATTTTCTTTATGTTTCAGGCCAGTAGCCGCGTTTAGAGGCCAAGCTCCGTAGCCACGGGCGCGTCGATGAAGACTCAACTCGCCGCTGAGATAAAGGATTGCGGTTGCCACCAGGGATTCTGGTAGCATTTTAATGGCATCGGCAAGCTCAAATTTAGCATAAACCCGCAGGAATCCGGCATCAACGCACCGCATGGAAAACACTGATAAAAATGGCACTGTTCTCGACCAGCCAAGGCCTGCGCTCGATCGAAGGCTATCTGTCGCACCCATGATGGATTG
>JBBRQO010000073.1:0-9631 GCA_038226325.1 Steroidobacterales bacterium
CAGGTCAGTCGAGGTCGCGGCCCGAGGTCTCGGGTAGAAAAAATGCTGCCGCAATTAGCGCGAGTACCGTGATGCTGAGTGCGTACCAAAACCCTGCGAACGGATCACCGGTACGTGCGACGATATACTGGCTGATGAACGCCAGGAAGCTGCCCGCGTAGCCGACGCCAAGGTGATAGGGAATCGACACGGAGGTGTAGCGGGTGCGGGACGGAAAGAGTTCCACGAGCCAGGCCCAGAGGCCCGGGTTCGCGTGATCGGCCATCAGATGCAGTGCCGGAAAGAACGTCAGAACGGCGATCACGTAGGCCGTACGATCACGCGCTTGCGCCCGTAGCGGTACGACAGCCAGGCGCCCGCAAAGTACGGCGGAAACGCCGTGAAGGTGCCAGCGAGGACGATCAGGCGCGCACTCGCCGATGGTACGTGCAGGACGTCGTGCAGAAAGTAGACCGTCCGTAGATGAAGAAATCGTACCATTCGAAGACAGTGCCGAGCGCCGACGCAACGACCACGCGCCGCAGTTCGGTGTCGGACGATCCGGGGATGATGCGACCCGTCTCTTGCATGCAGCGATTTCCTAGGTGACTGTGTTGCGGTTCGAAGGACGCGATCTAGCGCGGACACTAACAGGTACTCAGCTCACGCGCGTTTGCTTCTGGGCGATGTGGCGTTACTCGCGTCGGTCCTGCTGACACCTGGCGCCGTGCTGTGGGCCATCGACAAGAAGCTCCACGCTCTGGCCGAACGTCTGGACGTAGCCTTCTACGGCTTCATCGGTTGAAATCGCACCGACGAGCATTTGGCATATTCACTCCCACTTAGTTGTCGCCGACTACCACGTCAGTAAATTGAATAGCCGCCGTCGACCGGCAGCGTGACGCCCGTGATGAAGTCGGCTCCACGAGACGCCAAAAATACGGTGGCTCCAACGATCTCATCGGGCTGTCCCCAACGTTTCGCGGGCGTGCGCGCAACGATTTCGTCGTTCATCGGCGAGCTGCGCACCGCAGCTGTCATTTCCGTTTCTATCCAGCCTGGCGCAATCGCATTGACCTGGATGTTGTGTGGCGCCAATTCGATCGCAAGCGACTTGGTCAGCTGCACGATCGCTCCCTTGGCTGCGCTGTAGGAGGGCACGAGCCCCGATCCAAAGATTGAATACATACTCGCAAGATTGATGATCTTACCGCCGCTCTTGCGCCCGACCATTGATTTACCAACCAACTGCGACAGTAAAAATGAAGCGTTCAAATGGGTTTCAATGGTTTTATCCCATATCTCCGCAGTTTCGTTCAGCACGCCGCCTGTCAGTGCAACGACACCGGCGTTGTTGACCAAAATGTCGATGCCGCCGAGAACTCGTTCCACTTCGGCAACCGCAGCTGCCAACGCGGGCCGATCGGTCACATCCAGAGGCAACACCAGCGCGGGCTTGCCGATCGCCTTAAGCTCGGCAAGCACCACGTCATTTTGTTCGGCATTGCGCGCAAGTACGGCCACCGATGCGCCGGCGCGTGCCAAGCCTAATGCCATAGCGCGACCGATGCCTCGATTGCCTCCGGTCACGGCGGCAACCCGCCCGCTCAGATTAAAAAGCAAACCAATGTCATTCATAATATCTCCTGTGACTTGTCTGATAAAAGCGTGAATCCGCTTCGTGGCGGATTTCCACGTATTATAAATAAGATTTTTCAATACCGTTGTGTAGTGGTACAAAGCCAGCATGGAATCGACTTCGAGGAGGCACGAGCCCTTTGGGGCGATGATGCATTGGTTGAGATCACTTGCAAGGGTCGTCGATGAACCACGTTGGCTGATGATCGGGCGGATTGACGGCATGCACTGGTCGGCCGTCATCACGCGTCAGACCGAGAACATCAGATTGATATCTGTGAGGCGCTCGCGAGATGAGGAAATCGAAATTTATGAAAGCCAAGAAATTTGCCAATCGCCTAGGCGTGACGCGTCAGTTCTTGATCAAGATGTGGTTGGCCGACAGACTGGGGCAAAAAAGCCCGCGGTCAGGGCGGAAACTCTGATGACGCCAGGGTCTCCCAGTTGCTACTCGGCGAACACTTCCTACAATGCAATCAATACTGCTGAGAGGGTCTTTGCAGAAGCCGCACCGAGTCGCTTGAAAAAGCGCACCTTGTCCACTGTGCTGATTTGATCGAGTACGACTAACCCCTTTTTTTCGGCTGGCGCAGAGGCGATGACCATCCCGCAGGGAGTATTTCCTGACAATCGATTCAAGCCGGTTATTGCCATGTTTACCGCGCGCACCTGGGACGACGTGAAGTTCTGTTCAGACGCCTGCCGTAAGGCAGGCAGTGCGACCCACCGACCATGACCCGACTGCGCACACTCGTCGTCGTACTGGGAGACCAGCTCGATCCGGATGCCGCGGCCTTCGATGGCTTCAACCCGACCCAGGATTCGGTGTGGATGGCCGAAGCCGACGAGGAGTCCACCCACGTCTGGTCGAGCAAGCAGCGCGTCGCGCTCTTCTTGTCGGCGATGCGTCACTTCGCGCAAGCCCTGCGCGCTGCCGGCCGGCCGTTGCACTACACGCGACTGGACGAGCCGGGCAACCGCGGCTCCCTGGCGGCCGAACTGCAGGCGTCGTTGGCGACGATGGTCCCACAGCGGGTGGTGATGACGACACCGGGCGACTGGCGGGTTTGGCAGTCGCTCAAAGCGGTGGTGGAGGACGCGGGGCTCACACTGGAGGTCTGCGAAGACCGCCACTTCTATACCACGGCGCGCGAGTTCTCCGTGCATGCCATGGGGCGCAAGTCGCTGCGGCTGGAGTACTTCTATCGCGAGTTGCGCCAGCGGCATGGCGTGCTGATGCAAGACGGCCAGCCCATTGGTGGCCAGTGGAACTTCGACGCCGACAACCGCGAGGCCTTTGGTCGCAATGGCCCCGGAACGCTGCCGGCACGCGCCACCTTTGAGCCCGATGAGATCACGCGTGAAGTCATCGCGCTGGTCAACGAACGCTTCGCGCAGCACCCGGGCTCGCTCGAGAGCTTCGCCTGGCCCGTTACGCGCGAGCAGGCGCTGCAGAGCCTGAACCGATTCATCGAACAGCGGCTGCCACTCTTCGGCCGATATGAAGACGCGCTGTGGCCGGGCGAGCCCTGGCTGTACCATTCGCAACTCTCGGCGGCGCTGAACCTGAAGCTTCTGACCGCTCGCGAGGTAGTGCAGGCGGCCGAAGCCGCCTATCACGCAGACCACGTGCCCTTGCAGAGCGCCGAAGGCTTCATTCGCCAGATCCTGGGCTGGCGCGAGTACGTACGCGGCATTTACTGGACGCAGATGCCCGCTTATGCCCAACGCAACGCGCTGCACGCGCAGCAAGAGCTGCCAGCGTGGTACTGGACCGGCCGCACCGACATGGCCTGCCTGCACGACGCCCTCACGCAGACGCTGCAGCATGGCTACGCGCACCACATCCAGCGCCTGATGGTGACGGGCCTCTACGCACTGCTGCTGGGCGTGCAACCGCAGCAGGTGCACCGGTGGTACCTGTCGGTGTACGTGGACGCGGTGGAATGGGTGGAACTACCCAACACCTTAGGGATGAGCCAGTTTGGCGACGGCGGCTTGATGGCGAGCAAGCCCTACGTAGCCACCGGCAAGTACATCCAGCGCATGGGTGGCCCCTGCTCCAGCTGCCGCTACGACCCGGCACAGCGGGAAGGCGATCGCGCCTGCCCCTACACCACGCTGTACTGGGACTTCCTGATGCGACATCAGCCGCTGCTGGCGCAGAACGCGCGCATGGCATTACAGGTGAAGAACGTGGTGCGACTGAGCGACGCCCAACGCCATGCCGTGATGCAGCGCGCCGAGGCCATCCGCCGCGGCGAAGTGGGCACGGCCGCATGACGCCGCTCCAGCACTTCCCGCCGACGCGCGAAGCGGCGCAAACCCGCATCGCCGCCGTGCGCCCGGCGGACTATGCACGCAGCCGCAACGCCATCGAGGGCGCAGTGACGCGGCTGTCGCCGTACATCACTCACGGCTTCGTCAGTCTGCCCGAGGTGCTGGCCGGCGTGGCGGCGCGGCACCCGCTTGACGTGCAGCACAAGTTCGTCTTCGAGTTGGGTTGGCGCGAATACTTTCATCACGTGTGGCAGCACCGGCGCAGCGGCATCCTGCAATCGCTGCACGCCGGCCCACTACCCGAAAGCGCCTATTCGCCAGAACTGCCGGCCGATATCCGCCAAGCGTGTACCGGCGTGCCGGTCATCGATCAGGCCGTGCGCATGCTGTACGCCACCGGCTACGTGCACAACCACGCCCGCCTGTGGCTGGCCAGTTACGTGGTACATCTGCGCAAGGTGCATTGGCGCGCCGGCGCCGACTGGCTGGTGGCCCACCTGCTGGACGGCGATCTGGCCAGCAACCACCTGAGTTGGCAATGGGTGGCGGGCACCGGCAGCGACAAACCCTACCTTTTCAACGCCGACAACGTGGCCCGCTACGCACCGCCGGCATGGCACAGCGTCGGCAGCATACTCGACACGTCCTACGAAGCGCTGGACGCGCTGGCGCGCAGCCCACGGCCCACCCCGGCTACGCCGCAGGGCTACGGCGTCGAAGAGCCGGAGTTGTGGTCCGCGCCCCAAGGCGTGCCCGCGGCAGCTACGCAGGCCCCCGACGTGGCCGGCCGCGACGTCTGGCTCGTGCACCCCTGGGCGCTGGGCGAGCCGCCGGCCGACCTGCCCGCGGGCTGCCTGCGCGTGGGCTGGTGGCCAGCGGAACACCACGCAACATGGCCCTGGAGTGCCGCACGCTGGGCCTTCGTGGGCACACGCATGGAGGCCATCACAACGCTGCGTTGGCACGGCAGCCGGCAGAATCTCGCGCAGGTGCTGGCCGGCGCGCGCTCGGTGCAGACACTGGCCGACCTGCATCTCGACGCGCTGGTGCCGCCGCCGGTGGTGCAGCGCGCACCGCAGCGCCTGTTTGCCGAGGTGGATGGCCGGTGCGCGTCATTCTCGACGTGGTGGCATCGCAGCAGCCGCGGCGGGAAGCCGCTCGCCGATCTGCCGGGCCTGGCAGCGCTGGCCGCACCCGATGCACCCGGGCCGCCTCAAGACGGATCTTCCGGCTGATTCACCCCGCGGTCCCACCCTCAACAACCTGTCGCCCGGATGCCAGACGCCCTGCCCCGCGATCCGCGTGGGGTTGCACACGTCATTCAGGAACGGGCGCGTGGACGCCGCGCGGTTCACGGAAAACGGCAAGTTCTATTTCACCGCCACCGCGCTCAAGGATTATCAAACCAGGCTCACGCCCCTGGGCGAGCCGAAGCTGATCGAGCGATTCGGCAAGAATGGGCTGCGCGCAGAACCCGTGACTGGGCTGATCGAGCAGTTCGCGGTGTATCCCTTCAGCGAGTGACGCGCGCCATGGCGCGCAGCTGGATCAGCAGCTCCGCGAACAGCAGCGGTAGGGTCCAACAGGCCCAAGCCATCGCGGTGTCGAGATCGTCCGCCACCGGATCATCGGGCAGCGTGATCCAGTTGCGCAGGATTTGCTCGCCGAGGCGGAAGGTGACGAAGGCGAAGGTCACGGTGTAGCTGCGCAGCATCCATTCCCGATGTTGTTCGAAGCGGCGGAGATGGATCGCATACAGTGCCATGCCGGTGGTGATGAGCCAGGCCACGTCGAGGCCGAACAAGCCGCTACGATAGGCGAGGTGACCGGGTATGGTCACCGCCATGTAAAATCCGCCGGCACTTCCGAGCAGTACACCGGCGGCGTAGACCTTACCGAGCGAACGGTGCAGCATGCTGGTTCGATGGGTAAGTCCCAGCCAGATTTGCACTAGGCCAGTGCTGATGGCGAGCGAGCCGCCGGCGAGATGCAGGATCAGGCCGCCGCGGCGCGGCCAGTAATAGTCGCTGAACGACGCCAGCGAAT
Source organism: Steroidobacterales bacterium (assembly GCA_038226325.1). GTDB lineage: Bacteria > Pseudomonadota > Gammaproteobacteria > Steroidobacterales > Steroidobacteraceae > Bog-1198. Next base: position 5,944 of record JBBRQO010000073.1, read on the forward strand.
AAGCGGTGAAGTAATGCGCCTTTTGCGCGACGAACCACAGCAGCGCGGCACCTAGCGCTCCGAGGATCACGATTAGTCTTAAGCGGGGGTCACGCGGGCGCGGAGCGGGTATGGCGGTGTTCATGCATAAAGTCCCTTCAAGTAGTTGGATCTTATGGTGTGATCGTACTACATGGGACGGAGTGGCGTCATGCGGTTAGTGCCGGCGACAAACAAGGTATATGTTTTTTAACGGTGCTGCAGTTGGGAGTCCAGTTGAATGGGTCGATTACAATCCGATGGAGACGCTACCGCCGATTGTGGGAACGGGAGCGAACCCCGCGGGCACAGCGTTCAATATTCTTGATGTACGGCAGCTTGCGTTCCTTTTTGGCAGCGGCACAAATAATCCAATGACGGTCTGGTCGTTGACCGTATGGCAGGCGTCTGCCGCAAAGAATACGGTGATCGCGGTTGAGCCCAATTGAGGTGACACGATAGTTACTACGACAACGCGCCGATAAGAGATCCTTCTCCAGTTTGCAAGGCAAGCGCTGCAGTCGCGCTCAGGCAGGCTCAACGGCAATACCCAGCCCTTTTGCGGCTTGGCGCACGCGCTCGTCGAGACTCAGCAGTCTCAGGCCGACGACCGCGGAACGCGCGACGAGAAGCGATGCGAGGTGTATGGCATCGAGTGTACGAATTGGGTCACCGGGAAACGGCTGACGCGCGCGATCGACGATCTCGGCCGCGATTCGCAGAACTTGCCAATGGGCAGCAGCCGCGCAGAGGTGCGCTCGACGGTCGGCGGCTTCCGCCTCCGTCAGTTCCTTGAGCGCCACCGCCCGCAGCAATACGCGATCGCACTCGATCAGAGTCAGGTCAGAAGCGACGACGACTTCGGCTTCGCGAAGTAGGCGGCGCACCGCAGCTGCGGTTGGCTCATCAAGGAGCCATGCCAGCACTGCACTCGACTCCGCGTAGAGATTCACCGAGTGCCGCGCTCCTCGTCGAGCAATTGGGCGACGCTCCGTCGACGTTCGCCCGGCTTGCGCGTCAGCGCCGGATACATGTCCGTTCCAGCAGCCGCACCCAGGGTCAGGAGGCCCCGTTTAGCCAGCGACTGAAGTCCTGCCGGCACCAAAGGATCGACCTGCCCTTGCCCGGGTGGAAGGAGCTCAGCCACGACTTCTCCCCGATCGGTCACTAAGACGCTCTCCCCCAGCCGCACGCGGCGAAGGTATTCGCTGAGCTTATTCTTGAGGTCGCGGACGCCGACGGTTTTCATAGGAGATATTGTAGCCACTTGTAGCTACATCGTCAACGAAACGCCGTTGGCCGTGCACCGCGGGTCCGACGCACGGTATACATTACGATGATGCCTTCGTTAGGCAGCGGGCTGGGGAAATGCTACCGATGAGTATTTCAGTTTCGAGCGCGGCCATCGCGGCCAGCGTTTTCCTCGCATAATGCGTCGGCCCAGCGACCGCGCAGCCGCTCGGTGAAAGCTACGATGCGCACACTATTTGCTCCGCGATCTCCGAGACCGCTCCCTTACACCCAATGACTGTTGCGTCAACCAAGGCGCGCACTGAATCCGACACGCTCGTCGCCGAGGCCACCACCCTGGTGGCCCAGCCATCGCGAAAATCGGTGACCGGTGCTATCGAGCTGTTAGGTCGCGCCACAACAACCGATCCAGGCAATGCGGTGGCATTTGCCAGGTTGAGTGCCGCGCACGGCGATTCCAAGCGCTACGCTGATGTGCCACAGCCAACTGCCTCGGCGAGGCGCTGGGCAGCAGCTACACGAGCGTATGTCCTCGATCCGGATAATGTCATCGTCCTCAACAATCTTGCCCATTCGGTGGTGGCTGAGGCACGGGACCTGAATTGCGCCGAGCGCATCCTGCTGCGTGCACGTCGAATATCGCCGCTCGATCCGGACGTCAACTTTGGCCTCTCAAACTTGCGGGGCAGCAGGGGTGAATTCAAGACTGCATTTGCGGACCTCGCCACCGCCATTGCCAATGCGGATCCAGCCAAGCGTCTGGCCTTGCAGTACAACTCCGGCCGCCTTTATTTTATGGCCCGAGACTATCGTCGAGTGATCAATGACTACGCTGCCGTGTTAGAGGCCAATCCCACGAACACTCGCAATTGGCTGGCCTATTTCTACCGCAGCCTTGCGTTTGCGGCGGAAGGGCATTACCAGCAGGCGCTGGCCGAACTCAACAAGCTGCCCCCCGGTAGTGACGGTGACGCCGGTGCGGTCGCCAACTTTGCCAGGATGCAGGTTCTTGCCGGTCAACGCGCAGTGGGAGAAGCCACTCTGCGGCTGCTGCTCGACCGGGATTTACGCGGCGAACATGTTGTCTCTTATCAGATCGCCGCGGTCTACGAGGCGCTGGGCAATCGCGAGGAAACCTTCCGATGGCTGGCCCGATACACCGACGGGGTTGATGGACTGTGCAGTTGGATACTCTGGCTACGGCGCGACCCACGTTGGGACCGCGTACGCGACGACCCTCAATTTGTCGCAATACTAGCCAAGGCCCGTCCAAGCTACTAAGCATCTTGGCGTTAAAGTGGCTTTGAGGCACGTGTTCGCAGTCCTATACTCCATGTCAATTTCGGCTTGTGGTGTGAAGCGCGCGCGCATTCACTTCGCGCGTTTTTTGGCTATTTTGGTGTACTTGCGTTCTAGGCGGTCAAGCACCTCGGCGGCGGGTTTCGATTTGCCGCTGCGGCGACCCTTTTCGATGTCGCCACGCAGACCGTCGATTACCGCCTGGCGACGCTGCTGATCTTCTTCCAGAAGTCGCAACCCATCCCGAATGACCTCGCTAGCGGAAGCGTAGCTCCCGCCCTCCACTTGCTCCTTAACGAAGCTCTCAAAGTGGTCACCGATTGTGTAGCTTGAGGGCATGACTCTAATTCTCAACTAATGACGACTATCGTAATATATCATAAACTGATACTACATGCGCGATCGAGGATCCGCTCACTGGCCAGCGGGGGATTCTGCCCTGCGACGAGTCGCGATTATATACGGCTACACGCCGCTGAAGTTTCTACAGTCTATCGGGGTCACGGCTCGAGATCCCCGACGTGCCGGACATGCGCTGCAGCGGGAGGATCTCTGGCACGTTGCCTTTTTGGCTCGGCTGCAGTACGGATCGCTCGCTCATATGGCCAGCATTCCGGCTAGGTGGCACACGAGTCCCCTCGGCGATCGGCCCGTTTGCGGTCCCTGTTGGCTCGAGGACCAGCGCCTACTGGGGCAGATTTGCGATTACCAGGAATGGCTGCACGCAGGACGAGTCTCCTGTCGTCGGCACGGTGGCTGGTTGTATTCGGTGCGGGGCTGCACATCGCTTGGCGGGCGATGGGTGCCGGCGGTTTCTGGCGCAACGCGCCGGACCCCACGCCGCCGACTCAAACGTCGGCGCCGGACGTCGATGCATGATTTTAGCGATTCCCAGGCGCAGGCGCACGTACCCGAGCATTTCCGACAGGCACGACACCTTTGCCGATGGCATCTCCACCCCCCATCTCGATTCGCCATCTGCTGCGGCAACGGCCGCCTACTTCACAGCGAGCGAAGGAAATCGAGCAACGCCTGCTTGTCCGGCTTCGACAGGTGCCGGTAGTTCTCCACCACCTCGTTTGCTTCGGATGCGGGATACTGCGGCACGGCCGGCGAGAAA
>JBBRQO010000074.1:0-9536 GCA_038226325.1 Steroidobacterales bacterium
CGATCGGTTGAGTAGCCATGATGAGTTCCTCTCGTTGAAGGAACTCCATCGTCCGCCATCGTCACCGCAGGGCCAAACTTCAGCTCAGGCGCGCTACCTCACCGCTGGCACCCCTGCCGCGCAGCGGCTTCGTGCATTGGGTCTTTTCCCCCGCACGTCGGTCAGGCCGCTCGAGCCGCTCAGGTCGTTGCCGTCGGCGGATCGCTCGTCGCCTGATCAATGTGTGGAAGGAAAATCACCTGCCCCACGTAAATCCTGTCCGGCTCAGTAATGGATGGGTTCGCGTTCACGATCGCACCTGCAAGGTCGGCGTGTCCATAAAGCTTTACCGCAAGGGCTCGGAGCGAGTCGCCATACAGAACCTTGTAAAGGCTCCCTGCCGTCGGCTTGGCGGCTTCGGACAGATTGGTCTCGGGCGGTGCGGTCTTGGTCTGATGGCCGGATGGAGCGGCATCCAGCGCGGCCACCGCCCCGGCAAGCGTCGGCGGTCGGTATGGCGTACGCTCGGGGAGGCGCTCGGCAGACTCGCGCCAGCGGCGGATGGCGCTGTCGCTTATCTCTTCGATCCGCGTCGGACCATGTTCGCGCGGATGCCTGGTTAAGAGCGCACCTTCAACCCGGGCGAGCAGCGAAGTCGGCGAGGGCTTCATGTTTTTGAGCGGCGCGAAGTCGTCGGGCGCGAGGGAGAAGAGCGGAGAGCCTGCATCCTGGTCGACCTCGAGCCCCATCGCGAGCGCTCCATCTAAAATCCAGGAAAGTGCTCGGTCGGAGAGGCCCCGGATATCGCCACCGCCGCCGACCGATCCGTGGTCACCGGGGAACCACTTCTGCTGATAAGGCGCGTGTGGACTGAACGGTTCCGCTCCAAGGCTGGCATTAAGGTCCGAGAAGTTAGGCCAAAGCGTTGGGGTAAAGGTCGTCCGGTCCTCGTCGATTGAGACGGCGTGCCGTGCGCTCACCACCATCGGGGTGAGGTCGGCGTCGAAGTAGCGCTCGTGCCGATTGGCGAATGGCGCGAAGAAGATGTCGCTCGGCACGCCAATCGCGGCGACGGTGTCCCAAACTCCGAGGTACTTGATCCTGACTACGGAGGCATTACCCGTCTTGTAGCCGGCGCAGTTGTCGACACGCCAGCGATCCTCCTCCTCGTCGATGCATATCTCGGGTGAGAAGCGCTGTCGGAAATCGAAGAGAGTGTCGCGATCGTGGCTCTCTCCGGGCAACCGTTCCTTGTAGAGTTCGACGGCTCTGGTGATGTTCGCGGCCGACTTGCGCTGGATAATGCCAACTTGGCGGATGAAACCGATGAAGGCGCGTGCGGTGAATGCCCCGCGTGAGAAGCCGAATACAAACAGCTCGTCTCCGATGTCGTAGTTGAAGATAAGGAAGGTGTATGCGTCGACGATCTTGTCGATCAATCCCTCTCCGAACAGGCCACCCTTCCATTTGTCGTCGTGGCCAGTGCCGACGCCCGGATCGTAGTGGATCACCTGCGGGATGGTGCTCCGCCCGACCGGGGTGATGCTCTCCGCCAGCGTGACGACGTTGGTCGGGTTGGGTGCATCAAGCCGGTTCCAAGTACCGTCAAAGCAGAATATCAGCCGTTTCAAGCGGTCTCTCCATCCGTTTCAAAGTTAATCATCTCGTTGGTGCCTGATCGGTGCTGCCGACCGATAGTTCAGTATAAGCCCGCGGCACACCGTAAATAGTTGATGTCCCTTTGAGCGGCTCGAAAGGTCAATGAAGAACTTTGACGCGGGTGGCAAAATGATAAGTTAACGGTCGTTTGAGAAGAGCGTCGCCAGTTTGTCCCCAACTGGCCGATCCAAGCCTGACCGGCGAAGCTAAACGATCGTCCCAGCATGAGAACGGCTAAGCCAAACCAATGACCGGTCCTGAACTTCTCGGAAGACGCAGCTTGGTGACTGAGCGTTCGCTTGCCGCCCTTGGTTCTCCGAAAGCTGCCGCGGCGAGCGGCCGTGATTTACATCTTGCATAGCGTAAGCGACATCACTGCGGCGGATTCGGGCGTCCGCATAGCTGAATCACCGGTCGACGGTAGGGGGATTGAATGGCGACTGTTGCTCGGCCTGGGCGAGACTTAGCATCGCTCGTAGCATCCGGTCCGATGCCAAAATATGGAACGCGGAACCCCTATGCTGGCGTCGGTTATGCGCGGATGCGTGCTGCGCGGAACGATTCGACGCTCGCTTCAGTCGAAGGCGCGATCGGCGCTGACGAGGGCTGGCGGCGCGCGCTCGATACTCAGTTTCAGGAACGGCAGATGCCACAAACGCAAACCGCGCCAGTCGCGCTTAACCCCGCAACGCGGGACACACCTAAATCCGGGTCAATTCTCAGTGAAAATCCCGGTCAACCCTCAACATAAATCAATAATGTGGCTGATCCTCGGCAAGAAGCTTAGCTTTCACTTCCCGAACAAGCGGGCCGACGATGCCAATGCCATGCTGTTGATCGGCTTCGCTGAGCAGTCGGATCATGCGGATGATATATTCGGGATGCGATCCCTTGCGCGAGAAGCGCAGATAGTCATTGGGACTGAAAATGAGGACACCAGTCTGGATGTTAGGGCATTCCTGAAGCGGTGAGCGATCCGGACAGGCTTTGCCATTTATCTCATGTTGCAGGATGCCGATTAGGAACAAATAGAAGTCCATGTCGGGGCCGCCATTGCCTTGCGGAAACTCTCGGGCGAGGAAGCCGTCGGCAGCAAGTTCGCGTGCCTGCACTAGGGTGGCGGGCTGGACATTGGCATCGAGCCGGTCTTCGCCGAAATGCGCCTGGCTATCGCCGTTGAAGATATGACCAATTTCGTGGCCGAGAATCCATTCCATCATCTGGAACTGAACGTGGCGAAGCTGGTCAGCCGAGAGAGGAACGATCTGCATCATGGCGCCGACTGGCCGATCGCCGGGCGGCCCGACCGCCATCTTGTCGAGGTCACGCGCGGCAAGAAAGCGGCGAATGAGCGCGACATCACAGATGATGAGATCAAGGCTGCCCGTGAACGTGCAGTTGCGCCGTAGTGCTGGGCCCAACGCGCTCGCCGGCAACGCGTCGGAATCGACCAGGATCACCGACAGCCAACCCTTGCGGGGCGGCTTGTCGATCTGCCAGCGCGCCGCAAAAAGCGTGCCCCGGGTAACGCGCTTAAGCGCTTCGCTCATAATATCGCTCCAGGCTGCGGGCGCGCTCTTATGCGCTAGGAGATCGCTCACATCGAACGGGTCTTCTGCCCGCCGCATGATGCCGAAGACGCACGCCAGCAGCGCTAGGGCAATGATCCCGATCCCAAGCTTGTTCACTTCGCGAGCGCAGTGGGACTTACACTGACCTTGCGAAAGATGCTTTCGCAGAAGAAGCCATTCTGGAACGCGAAGATCGCGACCATGATGCCGTCGCTGTTCGACTTCGCGAATGTATAGACCCCGGCGAAGACGATTGGTGCAACAAGCAGGGCGCGGTACAGGCCAGGGCGATTGAAGGCATTGCTCATGGCCGTGAGCGGCGGCTGATCGTCATGTTGGAGCTCGGTGTAAAGCGCTCCAAACAACACGCCGCAGAGCATCAGGACCGCGCTGACTATCGGCATCACCCAATCGGTGGCGGTGCGTTCGTCGAAATTAGAACCGCCGCCTTCCAAGGATCGGGCCCAGAAGAAAATACCGATAGTAAGCCCGACCAAGAACAAGGCAGCCAGCATATTATAAATGGCCCGCATCGCTTCCCCCTTTGGCAGCTGCGGTGGGCGAACACAGCTTTTCCTAAGCTGAATCGCGAATCGGTGCTGGCGCAGCCAGCTTATCACATGATCGATCTGGCGGGGCGATTGGCTATCGATCGCGCACCCGTCGACCGGAGATGAATGCGTGCCTGAAGTTGGTTTCGTGCATTCAACGTGATGGGTCGTCTATCCCCTTCTTTTCGGCTCATGCACCGCAACTCGGCGTCTGAGCGGGTGACGGCTAAAAGGTACCACGCTAGCATAGCTATCAATCCGATTTGAAAGTCGGAGTCCCTCCATAATGGACCATTAAATAGTTAATTCATTACTTTTGATGGCAGCGAATATTTGTTATTATTACTACGACTGTTTGATTCGGAGCGTTGTGGCGCCACTTTAGGTAAGGCAGGCAGTCGTGTCTTGCATGTTGTGAATTTTAGTGTCGATACAGAGGGGAAATCAGATGGGTAGTCAGCAACTGCTTTCGGTCGACGAAATGACTGTCCCGATCGACGAAATTCAGGGCGACGTGCTCATCGGCCTACAGAAGAAGTCTGAGATTTTCCTGTTCTTCATGATAAAAGATATCGTGATATTCCGCACCGCTATGAAGAGCGTGTTGGGTCGCATAGCCTTCCTCCGCGAAACCGCAGCCTATGAAAGCGCGACCCCTGGGACGCCTGGCAAGGCCAAGGTTGTTAAATCCAACATCGCCTTCAGCCATCCCGGTCTCAAGTTGCTTGGCCTGGCGGACACGATCAACGTCGACCCTTCGTTCGTTGCTGGCGCCAAGGCCCGCGCAGATGCGCTGGGCGACAAGCCGCACACCGACTGGCTTCCCGAATATGCGACGGAGACCTTTGACGGTGTCCTTCTCGTGGCAGCGTGGGATCAAGATCCGAAAAAGGCCCTAATGTTGGCCCGTGCCGAGGTGACCGCGATCAAGGGGCTGTTCGGCTCGAGCATTCTCGAAGCCCGCCGAGAGGAGAACCGCGTGCGCGAAGGTGTGATCGGTGGCCAGAAGCAAATCGGACATGAACATTTCGGCTTCGCCGACGGCGTGTCGCAGCCTGGAGTCCTCGGCATGACCAAGCCCGGCGCTGCGCCCGATAAGGGTTTTCCGGGCCAGGATCCGGTTAAGCCCGGCGAGTTCGTGATAGGCCTTGAGACGGAGTCCGGACCGTCGGGACCAGCGCCAGCCTGGATGATGAACGGCTCTTACATGGTGGTGCGGCGGCTACGCCAGGATGTCACTGGCTTCTACAGTTGGGCGTCGCAGGCTTTCCGCAGCGTTGCGGCCAGCGAAGATGCGTTCACAGCCGGCCTGGTAGGGCGTTGGAAAGATGGCTCGCCCCTAGTTCGCAACCCTGGCGCCCCGAACCCCGCTGAGGACGAGAACCATCCCCAGACCAACAACGATTTCAATTTCGGTCTCACAGATAAGGATCAGGCGAAATGCCCATTCCAAGGGCATATCCGCCGCGTTTATCCGCGTGACGATATTGGCCAAGAATCCGAGAGGCATCGCATCCTGCGCGCGGGCATCGCTTTCGGCGACGACGAGGATGCCGACAAGGGGCTGTTTTTCGTCTGCTACCAGAACTCAATTGTGGACAAGTTCGAGTTCATCCAGATTGCCTGGGCAAACAACGCGCATTTCCCCAACCCTGTCGCCGTTCCAGGCATGCAGGTCCCACCCCGGACCGGGATCGACCCGATCATTGGCCAAGGGCTTGAGGTGCGAGACGGCAAATGGCATTCGGGCAACGTTGCACCGGCGCAACCGAAGCAATTTGTCACTTCGACTGGCGCTGCCTATTTCTTCTCGCCGTCGCGGACTACGTTAGCGGCGATCGCCAACGGTTAGGTCTTTGATCGGCAGAATCCGAGCAGTCCTGCCCGGCTAATTTCGTCAGAACGACCAGGCCTGACGTCAAAGACTCTGCTCAGCATGCGAATTGATAGGCGTCGACACGGCCCTGCGCAAATCGAGGCAGGAAGTCTTGCGCCATTTGTCCCGGGTCAGCATCGCGATTTTTCTAAATCGCGCGTCCCGGGTGAGTGACGGTAATGACGGCCTGGCCGTCGGGAATGCGTGGGCTTCGCATAGGGCCTAGGTTTATTGCGAAGCGCGCATCCGACACGTGGATGCCGACGTCGTGATCGATGTCTATCGTATCAGCAACGAATGCCGCATAGTGAATAATTTTGAGCCCGCCAACCCGTTTGAGACGGTGGGTTACCCGTCCGCGCCACCGGCCGTACCGATCATGACGGCGGCATGACCCAAGCAGGAGTCGAGCAAGCCCGAGCGGCGGCCCAGCCGCGCGACTTGATATGTCGTCCCCAACGAGCGGACCACGCCACCTCGTGGCATATCGGCGGCGCGCCAAAGGAACGGTCGTTTCTGTCAAAAAGCTGGTGGTGGACTTCACTGCAGGGACGCGGCTTGTGCGACGCGGGAGGCTCACATGGACAATGATACGCGCGACCTGGTTGTCCGGCTGTGCAGCCAGGCCGGTGCGATGATGGAAGATGCCAGCGCTGCCGCGGTGACCGCGGCCGGTCTTGATGCAGCTGCACTGCGGGAAGCGGTGCGCAGGCTTGAAACAACCTCAGAGGCTATCCGCGCGATCATCGCTGCTGCCGCCGCGCTCAGCGCAGCAAGTCCGACGCCGTAACGCCGAGCGCTTGCGCAAGCGTCTCGACTATTTTGATCGTGGGGTTACGCGCCGAACGCTCGATATCGCTGACATAGGTCCGGTGGATGCCTGCCTCGTCGGCGAAGGCCTCCTGGCTGAGCGCCTGCTCGAGGCGCAGGCGGCGCACATTGGCGGCAAGGCGATGCTGGACGTCCACCGCGCCGACCAGAGCCGCCTGTCCACTATCAATCTACAGACGATAAGTGACATCTCCGGTGGGGCCCGATAGCTACAGCGAACGGAACAGCGGGAGGGGCGCGACGGTGCAGGTACTGATCGAACAGATCCGCGAGCGGCTCCAGCGGAGCGCCTATGTTAACGAGGCGGCGATCAGCCACGGTGTCGTCATGCCGATCATCAATGCGCTCGGATGGGATACCGCCGATCCGCAGCAAGTCGTGCCTGAGTTTGCGATATCGGGCGGACGCGTCGATTTTGCGCTGTTTGGGCTTGGCCACAAGCCTGCGGTATTCATCGAGGTCAAGCAGGTCGGGCGGGCGGTAGCGGGCGATCGCCAGCTCTTTGAATATTGCTTCCACCAGGGTGTGCCGTTGTGTGTCCTGACCGACGGGCGCGAGTGGAGCTTCTATATTCCCAGCGGGCAAGGCAGCTATGAAGATCGCCGCGTGTATCGTCTCCAGCTCGACGACCGGGAACCGGCGAAATGCGAACAGATGCTCGTGCGCTATCTATCGCGCGAGCGGGTTCGCGACCAGAGCGCGTTCGAAGACGCCCAGCGCGATCATCGCAATGCCGCGCAACGCCGCGAGGCAGCCGGAATATTACCGCGCGCCTGGCGCGAGCTTACCGCCGAAGCCCATGATCAGCTGCTTGAAGCCCTGACTGACAAAACCGAGGCGCTGTGCGGTTACAAGCCAGCACAAGACGAGGTCATCGCATTCTTGCGCACCTTGCAATCGCATGGGTCGGTTACAGGCGCCGATCCATCACCGCGGCCTGAAAAGCCGGTCACGTCCGTGCGGCGTGCGCCACCTAGCCCGCCAGTCGTTGCGCATTTGGACAAGGCTGACGTCGTCGAGACAGGGCCTGCGACGCCTGCCGACAGGTCGGTCCGCTACGTGCTCGAGGGCCAAGAATATACGGCGCCTAATGCCAGCCTGGCGCTTGTCGAAATCCTGCGCGCGATCGTCGGACGTGATCCCACCCGTCTTCCCGACCTTGCGCGCGCGGTCAGCGGAACCAAGGTCAACCACATCGCGAACTCGCCAACCGCGATCAATCCAGCCAAACCGCACCTCGCGCGCGCCGTCGAGATTGCGCCCGGGTGGTCGGTCGGACTGAATATCGCCAACAGGACCAAAATGGGGATCATCCGTACCGCGTGCGAGCTCTATCAGCTCCAGATGCCGGACGATCTCGACGTGACGTTGCCTAACGCCGACTAGGGCGGACCCACGGGGGAATTCATAGGCCTGCTGATCTCTGATCCAAGCTTTCGAGGTATTGTGAGCGTGGGATGGCGGGCGAGCTCTGATTGGACGACAGGCAGTGGGCGCGGTTGCAGCCGATGCTGCCGAACAAGCCGAGGGGCGTGCCGCGTGTCGATGACCGACGCGTAATCAGCGGGATTGTGCATGTGCTGCAGACGGGGTGCCGGTGGGCGCAGGGCTCTCCACGCATCACTGCCACCTGTAGAGTGAAGCGGCCATGATCAGTCACCAAACACCGTTTAGTTGACGCTCAATATTACCCCCGCAAAGTGTATTACATAAATATGAAAGTCAGATTGGAGGCTTTTGAAATGTGATAATCGTCCTCGTCTGTATAGATCAGGCATGAGCAATACAGACTGAGTGTTAAATTGCGGAATGGGGGCGATGATGTCAACTAAGTCAGGTATAGCGCGGCTGCTATGTTTAGTGCTGAGCTTGGTTTTCGCGACGTCATCCGCTATCGCACAAGTGGGACCGCCGCCTCAGGTTGGACCCGCCCGCTGGAATTTTTCAGCATCTACCAACAGTCACGGCTACGACGATCCAATGCAGGCGTGCACTGCGATGAAAGCCAATTATGGGGCATGGGGAACGCTTAACAACCCGATACCGTTGGCCTGGTTTGCCTACCAATGTGATTGGGGGGATGGGGGGCCAAGGCCGACAGCAGTGCTTTTGGGCTGTGACTTCGCTTATGCCGAGATCGCCTACCCGGGCATTTGTATGGGTGAAATCAAGGTTGAGCCGGACTGCGAACAGTGCCGAAAGGCTGCCGAGCAATCGGCACCTGCGCAGCAAACGGTCGCCAATCCCATGTCGCTGCAGAGTGGTGCCAAGATACAGAATGATCGTGACTATGCGTCGGCCGACGGACTGCTCGTGGTTGAACGCCAATATCGCAGCCGGATGCGCGGTCTGCCGACAATGTCGGGCTTCGGCCCGGAAGGCTTTGGTGGCAATTGGCTCGGGCTGATCCCTGGTCGCTTGGCGTTTGGCGGTTCTCACAAGGACTTGGCAGAATATTATCCAAACAGCGGCTCGATGGCCCAGTTCGCGATCTCGAACTGGAGCGACGAGAATGACTTTAATTACAAGCAGGATGGTCAGGGGCGGTTGAAACTCTCATTCGTTGCCAGCGCGCCACAGGGACGGACAGCTTATTTTTCCTCCGCGATCAGCGGCACGGCGGCCGAATTCAAGCTGACTTTTTCAAACGGCGATTATACTCTGTATCGACGAACAAGCATCGGCAGCGGTTCCGTAACCGAAGCAGTCCCGATCCAGCAGGTCACCGCCAGTGGCTACACCCAGTATTTCGATTATAACGGTACGACCAAGTCAGGTATGGAAGTACCCTATCAGATGCACGACAGCTTCGGTCGCGTGCTTACCTTTACCTGGTTCGAGCCAACGTTTAACGGCACGATCGTGACAATCGGCGGTCCGGCCATATCGCAGATTGGCCTGCCCGACGGCACGACTCTCAACTATACTTATGAGAATGCACCGATCGGTGTGGCTATGGGTCGGAACGACCGGCTTGACAATGTGAAACTATTGTCAGCGACGTCAACGCTGCTGTTGTAACTGAGCTATGTTTATGAGGATGCAACGAACCCGTATTTGCTTACCGGC
>JBBRQO010000075.1:0-9500 GCA_038226325.1 Steroidobacterales bacterium
GAAGCGTGCGCTCGAACTGGGCCTGATCACTGCCGCGCTCGATGATATCGACTGGCACGACGAAATTCGGCTGGTGCTCGAGGAACGCGCCAGTCTGTCGCCGGATGCCTTGACCGGCATGGAGGCGAACCTGCGTTTCGGCGGAGCCGAGACGATGGAGACAAGGGTATTCGGTCGACTGTCGGCCTGGCAAAACTGGATATTCATTCGCCCGAATGCGGTCGGGACGGAGGGCGCGTTGAAGACCTTCGGTACTGGCAGCAAGGCCAAATTCAATTGGGAACGAGTCTAATGAACATTCACTACGGCGATAAAATTCCGAACAATGTAAATTTGTCGCAAGACAAGACTCTGCAGCGTGCGCTCGAACATTGGCAGCCGGAGTTCTTGAATTGGTGGCGCGAAATGGGTCCAGAGGGATCTCAGGGCTATGACGTCTACTTGCGTACCGCCGTGAGCGTGCATCCCAGCGGCTGGACGCACTACGATCATGTAAAAATGCCTGACTATCGCTGGGGCATTTTCTTGAACCCCCCGCAGCAGGATCGCACCATCGGTTTTGGCGATCATAAGGGCGAGGCGGTTTGGCAGGATGTGCCGGGCGAGTATCGCGCCAATCTGAGGCGCATCATCGTTACTCAGGGCGACACCGAGCCCGCATCCGTCGAGCAGCAGCGGCACCTGGGGCTGACCTGCCCCTCGCAATACGACCTGCGAAATCTCTTTCAGGTCAATGTAGAGGAAGGGCGTCACCTGTGGGCCATGGTGTACTTGCTGCACAAACATTTCGGTCGCGATGGCCGAGAGGAGGCGGAGGCCCTGCTGCAGCGGCGCTCAGGGGATGCAGATAATGCCCGCATATTGGGCGCGTTCAATGAGCAGACCCCGGATTGGCTTGCGTTCTTCATGTTTACCTATTTCACGGATCGGGACGGTAAGTTTCAGCTCTGCGCCCTCACCGAATCTGCGTTTGATCCCTTGGCGCGGACCACGCGATTCATGCTGATGGAGGAGGCGCATCACATGTATGTGGGTGAGTCGGGAGTAGCGCGCGTCATCCAGCGTACCTGCGAAGTGATGCGTGAGCATCGGACAGAGGATACGAAGAAACTGCGCGAGCTTGGGGTGGTGGATCTACCGACGATACAGCGATATCTGAATTTTCATTACAGCGTCACGCTGGATTTGTTCGGCGCCGACGTGTCGTCGAACGCGGCGACGTTCTACAGCACGGGGTTGAAGGGCCGTTTTGAAGAGAACCGGATTCAAGACGATCACTTGCTGAAAGATCAGACCTATCCGGTGCTCAAGGCCGTCAATGGTGAATTGGTCACAGAGGCGGCACCGGCTTTGAATGCATTGAACGAGAAACTGCGTGACGATTACATCAAAGATTCTGTGTCCGGGGTGGGGCGCTGGAACAAGGTCATTCAAAAGCACGGTTTGGAATTCAGGCTCTCCGTCCCGCACAAGGGATTCAACCGGCTGATTGGCGCCCTGTCGGGGATCAAGGCCGCCCCCGACGGGCGCATTCTCAGTTCTGCCGATTGGCATGACAAGTCGCGCGATTGGCTGCCCACCGATGAGGATCGAATCTATGTGAGTTCACTGATGGGTCGCGTCACCGACCCGGGAAAATTTGCGAATTGGATTGCGCCGCCGCAGAAGGGCGTCAACAAAATGGAAGGTGATTTCGAATACATTCGATTCGCCTAGCCGTCGAGAGCCCACCACAGATGGTGGGCTACGCCATCACTTCTGGTGGGACCCGGACGGACACGCCGATAATCTCGTCCTGCAATAATGCAGTGTGATCCGATTTACGGGGCGTACCGCAGCGCAAGGGTCTGGTAAAGGGGCGCTGTGATGAACTTGGATACGGTGGTTGCCAACGCCGCTGTCACCATGAGGGGTAGGACCATCGCATGTTGACCCGTCATCTCCATTACGATGACGAGGGATGTGAGCGGCGCCTGTGTCACGCCAGCCAAGAAACCACACATACCGAGAATCGCGAGGGGGACAGGACTCGCAACACCAGAGACATCGGCGACCCACTGTCCCAATCCGGCGCCCACCGATAGCGACGGTGCCAGCAGTCCAGCGGGAATTCCAGCCAAGTAGGCGAGCAGGGTCGCAGTGGCTCGCGCCGGCGCGTAGTACCATGGAAGGTGTGCATGCAATTCGAGAACGGACTTGGCTTCGACATAGCCCGTGCCAAACGTTAGTTGATGCGATGCCAGGCCAATCGCCGCCACAGCCAAGCCGCAACACAGGGCAAACAGCACGGGAAATCCCTTTTGCCATCGGCCTACCACGCCAGGTAGACCTGAGACCGTCCACAGAGTCAACCTGCTGAAAAGGCCGCCGCTTACTCCAAAAAAGATCGCGGCTCCTACGGTCACAAGCGATATGCCATGCCCTGCGGCGGACACCAGCGGCTGACCGAAATAGGAGTAGTCGCCGGTCAATGCGATGGCTACGACGCCTGCGAGCACGACGGCGGTAAGGGTAGCGCCGCTCGCACGCTCCTCGAAGGATCTGGACAATTCCTCGATGGCGAACACGATGCCCGCGAGCGGCGTGTTGAAGGCGGCCGCTACCCCGGCAGCGCCACCGGCGAGAATGAGCGTGCGGCGTTGGGCGCTCGAATCGCCATGAGGAATGAAGCGCGCGATGCTCGCCGCAATTGCCGCGCCGACATGCACCGTCGGGCCCTCACGACCGACCGAAGCGCCACATAACAGGCCGGCCGCTGCCAGGAAAATTCGGCCGATTACGACTCGCGGCCGCAGTAACAGGCGACCAGCCTCGCCGGCATCCGGCCGTAAGGCAAATATGGTCTGCGGGATACCGCTGCCTTCTGCACCTCGAAAGAAGCGGCGCGTTAACCAAGCGATACCGCAAAACCCAAGTGGTGCGAGCAACCATATGGCGAGGTTCGAATATTCCAATATCCTGCGCAACGCCCATTGAGCAACGTCGGCCAGCTTGGCAAACAGTACCGCCGCTGCACCGACGCCGATCGCCGCCGCCCACAACAAAAGCCGCTGCTTCCAGTGTGGAATCGATAAAAGAAATCGGATGAAGCGCGGTCGTGCCACGGCAGTCGGACTCATGCTGGGGATCGCAAATGCATGGCTATGTAATCTGGCCCAACTTGCGCAGCAGCGGCGTGATCGTCAGTCCCTGCACGAAGACCGAGAACGCGACCACGGCGAAGGTAACGGTGATGATGGCATCGTGCTGCGGCAGATCCTCAGGCACGGCCAGCGCCAGGGCCAGTGCCAGGGCGCCTCGCAGTCCTCCCCACACCAACAGATGCTGATGACGAAGATCGACCTTGAGCGCAGTGCGGGAGAAAACTGCGCACAGCGGGTAGATGGCGACCGCCCGCGCCAATGTGACTAGGACAATCGCGGCGCCCACAACGGCCCACATGCCGGCAAAATGCTGGCGCGCCTCTTGCGTGCCGATCAAGATGAAAATCAGCGAATTCGCGATGAAGGCTGCGTACTCCCAAAAAATTTCCAAGGCGTGCCGGCCGCTCTCATTAATCGTGGAGCTGGAGCGCATATTGCCGACCACCAAGCCGGCCGTTAGCGACGCCATAACCCCTGAGCATTGCAAATGCTCGGCCACAAAAAATGCGCCATAGGCGGAAAGTGTGGTCAATGTGATTTCGACCAGATGATCTGTCGTCTGACCCGCCAGCAGCATGAAGCCATATCCGATCACCGCGCCTACCAATGCGCCGCCGGCGATAGTGATGAGCAATGCGCCGCTTACCGACAGCACATCGCTATGGCCGCCGGCCAGTACAGCCAGCACGGCGACAAAGGCGACGGCCGCGGTACCATCGTTCAAGAGACTTTCCGATTCCAGCAGCAAGCGCAGCCGGCCGCCAGCGCCCGCCTCCTTGAAAGTGGCGATCACCGATACAGGGTCGGTGGCGGCGATCAAGACGCCAAACACCGTGGCACTTCCCCAATCCCACTTAAGCGCAAAGTGCATGCCGGCGGCGGTGACGGCCGCGGCCAACAGCACGCCAATCGTTGCCAGCAGGCCGACCACCGGGAGGTCCCTTTTGAAATCCCGCCATTTGATGCATAGCGCCGCCTCGAACACCAGCGGTGGTAAAAAGACCGAGAATATTAGCTCTTTTGATAAGTGCAGCCGTAATTGCACATTCGCGACGGAAAGCGCCATGCCGGCGAGCACCAGCCCGACCGTGTAGGGCATGCGCAGACGGCGCGTCAGGATCGCGACCAGTGCCGCGACAAACAACAAGATTCCCAATTGCAAAACGCCTTGCGACAACACTTAGCTCCGGTTGGTCCCTCCTGCGATTGGAGACGCACCGGGCATCTTAGCCTTGCGGGGTGCACTACGGCACTAACTTCCCGCAGCTACCGCGGGGATGCTGTGCGTCGACTTTGCCGGTGATGGCGGCATGCCGGATCCGGTGATGAGCCGGATGCCGCCGCCGAAAGTGAGATACGCCCAAAACCAATTCATCATGGTCGAGACGCGGTTGCGCACGCCCACCAAGAATCCCACGTGCACCAGGCCCCACAACCACCAGGCGGGGGCACCCCACAGTTTGACGAACCCGAAGTCCGCCACCGCAGCCTTGCGGCCGATAGTCGCGAGGCTTCCCAGATGTCGGTATTCGAACGGGGCGCAATTCTTTTGATTATCGATCAAGGAGCAAATGCGACGAGCAACATACCGTCCGCCCTGCTTGGCGGCGGGCGCAAGCCCCGGCACCGCCTGACCCTTCCATCCGGTACTCAACGCGGTATCGCCGATCGCGTAGATGCCGTCCATTCCAGGTACCGCAAGATCTGCGCCCACCTTGACCCGGCCGGCGTTGTCCGCCTCGCACTTGAGCCACTGCGCGGCGGGCGAGGCCGTCACACCGGCTGCCCACAGCACCGTACGCGCCGCGATGCGTGTGCCGCTGACCAATACGCCGTCGGCATCAATTTTTTCCACACGGCTGCCGATTAACACTTCGACGCCTAGTTTCTCCAGCGAACGCTGCGCGACGACGGAAAGTTTCTCATCGAAGGTGGGCAATATTCTCGGCGCCGATTGTACCAGCACCACTCGGGCATTGGCGGGATCGAAGCGTCGAAACTCCTTGTCCATGCCGAAGCGCGCCAACTCCGCGATGGCGCCGGCCAGTTCAACACCGGTGGGCCCGCCGCCGACGATGAGGAATGTCAGCAGTGCGTCGCGCTCGGTCGCGTCATCGGTGGCCTCCGCCAGTTCGAATGCAGTGAGCAGCTTGCGGCGTATTTCAGTCGCATCCTCGATGCGCTTCAGACCCGGGGCGAATACCGACCATTCGTCTTTTCCAAAATAGCTGTGCGCCGCGCCGGTGGCCAGCACCAAGTAGTCGTAGGACAGTTCCTTCGCGCCAAGCTGCACCGTCTTGCGCTTCGCGTCGACGCCCGTCACGGTACCGAGCAAGACACGCGTATTGAACGAGTCACGAAATAGAGGGCGCACTGGCGCTGCGATGTCGCTGGGGTTGATGGCGGCAGTCGCCACCTGGTACAGCAGCGGTTGGAATAAGTGATAATTGGCCCGGTCCACCAGCGTGACCGATACGCGTTTGTTACGCAGTGCGGCTGCGCAGCTCATGCCGCCGAAGCCTGCGCCGACTATGACCACGCGCGGCAGCCCGTCGAGTGCAAACGCGGCTTTGCCGGCGAGGCCTGGAAATCGACGCTTGAGCCCTGCGTCGATGGCCGCATCGAGGGACAACCACCCGCCGCCGTGAACAATCAGCAGGGCAAAGATCATAATCAGGTACACATCGTCGGTGAGCCGCGGGTCCATCATGGCGTTGCCAAAGGTAACAATGACCAACGCCAGCGCGCACTGGCGGGTCGCGAGGCCCGCGAGGAGCAGCGCGCCACTTACCAGCGCCAGCGTGGCGGTGCCGAAATGGGCTGAAGTGCCGAGCGGTAGGAAATTCCCCGACTCGGGCGCTGCCACCCGCAGCAACGTGCAGGCCATCCAAATGCGCACGGCACTCAAGTAGACCCGGCTCATGTGCACCCGGACCCACGAGGAGATTTTAACGATGCGCGGTGCGAACGGCAGGGCGCTGTCGGCCAATCCCCGGCGCAGCAAGCTGTCGATTGAAATGGAGCCTGCTCCGTGAATGGCATACCATCCGAACAACACGGTCCAGAACAATTGATTGTCGAAGGGCAAATAGTTGAATTGAATCACCAACGATAGAATCATCATCGGGATCGCGGCATAACGCGACAGCAGGCCCAGTATCAGAAATACTGGTGCGATCAATTCGATGGCTGCGCCTGTGTACGCGGCGGCCACGGGATTCATCCAGGAGACCGGGTATTCGCCGGCCGCAAGGTTGAGCGCGGTCTGCCAGTGAGTCGCCTTGATCAAGCCTGAGACAAAAAATATTTGCCCCAGCCAAATACGCATGCCTAAGTCGACAATCGGCCATGCGGCGATTTTCAGCGCCTGAAAGAAACTTGAGTTCACGCGCAAGATCTTCGACAGCCATGGCCAGGCGATTGACGGTTGCGCGGATTGACTATTTGACATGCAGGTTCCTTAAGACTTCGATTGATGGAGGAGCTTGGCGACAAACGCCGAGGAGGCGACGAGCTGCGGCCCTTGCTGGCACAGCGTCCCGAGCAACTCCAGGCCCGCGGCATCGATGTAGTCCACGTCCTTGAGGTTTAGGCGCACGGAGCTGAGCGACACGCCGGCGCTTAACACACTTTTGAATTCGGATAGCCATTGCTCCAGCAGCTTGTGGCGGCAGCAAGGAGACCCGCGCAAACTAGGCAATATTTCAATAACCCGCAGATATATTAGATGACATAGTCACCGGGAAGGATAAGTTCATGCCGTTCAAAAGATCGATTTCCGTCGTTGGATGTCACGCTGCCGGCGAGGTGGGTGACGTCATTATCGGTGGCGTGCTGCCGCCCGCCGGTGCCACGATGTTCGAGAAGATGCGCACCATGGAACGGGAACACGACGATATCCGACGCATGCTGTTATGTGAGCCGCGTGGCGGTGTTGCCAAGCACGTCAATCTTCTGTTGCCATCGACGCGTGCGGATTGCGACGTGGGTGTCATCATCATGGAGCCGACGGAGTACGTGCCGATGTCAGGCTCCAATACTATCGCCGCCGTCACGGTGCTCCTCGAGACCGGCATCCTGCCGATGCGGGAGCCGACCACGGTGGTGAAACTGGACATGCCGGGCGGGGTGGTAAGGGCCATTGCAACCTGCCGTAACGGCAAGTGCGAAACAGTCGAATTCGATAACGTGCCTTGCTTCGTTTGCCTGCTCGATGCCGAAGTCGTGGTCGAGGGTTTCGGCCAGATCAAGGTCGACGTTGCTTACGGCGGCATGATTTATGCTCTCGTCGATGCGAGCGTGCTCGGCTTCAAAATCGAGGCATCGGAGGCACGCCGGCTCGCCGAACTCGGAGAGCAAATCCGCCTCGCATGCCGGTCGCAACTGAACGTCACGCACCCGATCAATCCCGACATCAATGGAGTCAGTTGCGTGCAGTTTCACCAGCCGTTCCAAGGCGTCGGCAATGTCACCCGTAATACCTGCATCGTCTCTCCTGGCCGGTCCGATCGCAGTCCCACCGGGACGGGGTTGAGCGCGCGCCTGGCGGTGCTGCATGCCCGGGGACTGATGACAGTCGGCGAGGAGATGACGCACAGCTCCATCATCGGCTCGGAATTCCGCGGACGAATCAAGCAAGAGACCAGTGTGGGTGGCGTTCCGGCCATTGTGCCGTCGATCTGCGGACAGGCCTGGATCACGGGTTTTCATACCTACGTAGTCGACGCAGCCGACCCGTTCCCGCAAGGTTACGTGTTATCCGACACCTGGGGGGTGACCGGAAACATTACGCAATAGCGCAAAACCTGGCCGATCATGCCCGCGCTCTGGTCAGTGAACCGGGTCTAGAAACGGCGCGTCTGGTTCGCTCACGTAAAAAATTACCACGCGCAATGAAGCGGTGCCGCTGCGGTTGAAACCGGTCATTTTCACATTCGGTGGTTCGAGAAATCCCTGGCCGCTTTTGAGGATAGTCGGGCTACGCCCTTCCAGTTCCAATGTGAATGTACCTTCCAAAACGTACACTGCGACCGGGAAGCGGTGGCTATGAAATAGCGTACGATCGCCCGGCTTGAAGCTTGCCGTCATGATGCGCACTTCTTGAGTTTCGCTCCGTGGCATGCCGCGAATGGCTTCCTGCAGCACCAATTCAGGTCTGGCCACGCCGGGATCTTGCGCCATGGATATGGCTGCCATAGACCACATGGCGAGTGCGAAACTACAGCGGCTAGATTGATACATTGTGCCTTTGCCTGTGGTTAATTTTGGCTTTGGATCGAACGCATCCACTTTCTCAGTATGTCGATTCGGTGTCGCAGTCGCACGAGAGTTATTTCGGGCAAGTGTGGCAGTGCCGGCAAGCTCGCGGGTTGCGACCTAAACGGTGCAACGGGCGAACTTACCTGCCCAGGCCTCGACATTGCGTTCGAGGTGAGGGCCACTAGCTTCTCAAAGTTCGGCGGTCATATCATTGAAGGGCATTCACCTTTGAGGGCTTGCATCGACGGCAAAATTGTGGCGCCGCTCTGGTCGTGAAACTGCCTGCTGACTTCAGCCTGCAAGTATGTCGTGGTAGGTTTAGCGGCCGGAATACGCCCGCCAGTTATCTTCCGCCTTCCATTGCTTGGCGAATTCTTTGCCCGGGGCAATGAATCGAAGTGCCGGCATTGCGAACTTCGCGATATCACTTGCAATCTTATCGAGCGAATCGGTGAGCGCTTGTTCCCCGGTTTTTCTCACAAATGCGTTCCATTGGATTCGATGCTCATAGGCGAATTTTGTCGCTGCACAGAAAGCGCTCAAGGCCGTATAGAACCCTCGACACTGACGCCGGCGGTCTGGGAATCGTTGCGTAGCTTAGCCAATACCGACGCCACGAGGTTGGTTGGCTTGTTGCGGCTCACTCGATGGCCTGTAGATAGGGTGACATCAGACGCTCAACATGGAGCAGCGCGGCCGAGGGTGATGATTTGGCCGCTGTTGCGTAGGGCGTATAGAGTATCGGTGTGCACGCCCAGCTAGATCAGGTCGCGGGTTCGCAGCGTGATCCGCACTCAGACTGGCAAAGTGGTGCCCGATAGCCATAACCGAATAGCAGTGCAATGACTTCGATCAGGTCTGTAAAGGGTGCTGACACCCTTTACAGAACAGGAAGCCGTGTAAGCTGGCCAACTGCGAGGACTTGGTTTGCTAGACACGTCCGATGAGTCGAGGCGGGTCCTGAAAAAATGCCCCCGATAAAGTTCGCGAAGAACGTGCCCAGCATCCCATCCGACGATGATGCTTTTGCAGCAGGGAGGCACCGTAAATCAATGGTCGGGGTGACAGGATTTGAACCTGCGACCTATACGTCCCGAA
>JBBRQO010000076.1:0-9439 GCA_038226325.1 Steroidobacterales bacterium
GGCACAGCGTGGAACGGGCGATGTCTCGGAGTGGTTGGTTTGGTTCATCAATACCTTCGCTGAGTCCTGTCAAATAAGCCAGCACCTCATCGATGAGGCGCTGGCACGAACGCGATTCTGGATCGACCACAAGGATGTTTCGCTCAATCCCCGGCAGCGCGAAATGCTTACGCGAATGCTGGCGGCAGGCGCCGGAAAATTTGCAGGCGGCATGACGCCGCGAAAGTACATGGCCATCGCAAAGGCCAACAATCGATTGACGGCCAACCGAGATTTGAGCGACTTGGTCGGGAAGAAAATCTTGGCGAGAAAAGGGGCCGGGCGATCAACGTACTACGATTTAACCATCCCCGGCTGGGCATGGGTGCTTGATCGCAAGACCCCCGATAGCTGAACGTTACTTCGCGCTATACCCTCTGCCCTCGACACAGGCAGTCATCGCACGCTGATAATCCGACCCGTTCTGGGCAACTTGACCGGCTTGTTGCGTGGCCCATTGCTGGCACTCTGCCTTGTCCTTGGCCTGTTGCTCATCGCTCTGTCCATTCTTCGGGTACATGTAAATCTCACCGCCCAAGCCTGGGTCACTGAGCGCCTGGCCCGCTACCGTACCGTCCGCGCCTGAGCTCGAATCCGCGAGTGGCGGCGGATCGGTTGCCACATAGCCCTCATAGGAAGGGTTATAGGTGTAGTAAACGTCGTTGGCGTAGTAGTAGGGAACACCGCTGTAGTAGTAGGTTGCGTAGGCCAGCGGCAGAATGGGCAGGAACCACGAAAAGCCCACACCGTAATACGCCCGCGGCCAGAAGCCGCCGCGCCAGTAGCCACCGCGCCAGTACGCGCCGGTCGAATAACCGTGGCCGTAGTAACCATTGCCGTAATAGCCACCGGGACGGCCATAGCCGCCGCGATAGGCCGTGGGAGAGCCGTGGCCGTAGCCCGCACCACGATAGCCCGCACCACCGTAGCCGGCAGCGCCATAGCCTCGCGCTCCGCCGCCGCCATAATGGCTCGAGCTGCCACTAAAGCGGGCTCCGTCGCCGACCCGCCCCACGCCGCCACCCGTACTGCGGTTCGCGCCAGCACCGGCAGGGCCTCCGCCTGAGGCACGACCACCGCCACCGCTGAAGTGAGCGCCACCGCCGCCGCCGCCAGAGTGACCACCGCCACCGTTATGCTGCGCCATAACAGGCGCCGCCCCCAGCAGTATCGACCCCAATACACTGGCTGCCAGAAGAAGCCCGCTGCCCTTGGTACTCATGAATGTCACCTTTCGTTACCGCTCATTACATCAGACCTACTCAGTACAACGCGGTTCAAGCTGTTTGGTGTACATAACTCCAGGTTAATTGCGCAAGCCCGCATTGAACATAATGAAGGCAGACCGCCCCGGAGCCGGCTCGAAGAAGCGTGAGTTCGTCTCGTTCACGATCACTGAGCCAACGTAGGCCCTATTCGCGAGGTTATCAACCCGCAAAAATTCGCTAAAGCGCCAATGTCCCGTTTCCTGCACGAAGCCGGCGCGCGCATTTGCCACCCAGAAGCCGGCGGCGGCATCGGAATTCCGGTCGTCGACGTAAATCCTTGCGCGGCCCAGGGTCTCTACGGTCGTTGAGAACCCCAGCGGCGCATAGCTCCAGGTCAGGCCGGCATACAGGGAGTTCATCGGCACGGCCGGCAGGAAGCTCCCCGCATTGACCGTCTTGTAGTTCCCGGGCAGCGGTCCACCAGGGTGGGCGAGCGGGTTGCAGGGTGCCGCGATACAGGTCGCGTAAGCCTGGCCCACCACGGCACGAATATAGGTGTACGCCAGCCGGGCGCTGAAGCCGCCCCAGTCCGCATCCATGCCCAGCTCCAAGCCGCGGCGGTTGGTCTCGCCGACATTCTGCGACACCGTCCGACCACCCGAATTCTGTAACACCGCTAACTCGTCCGCGGTTTGAATGTAGAAGGCGGCAAGGTTGGTGCGCACATGCTCGCCGGCCGCCTTGATCCCGGCTTCGTAATTGTTGCTGTGAGACGGTTTCAGCCCTAAGTTCAACCCCGGCAGGCTGCCGTCGACGGAGCGGTACGCCACATCGTTCAGAGTCGGCGTTTCGAATCCCCTGCCGTAGGAGCCGTAAATATTGACCGCCGAGCTCGCGCGGAAAGTGATGCCGCCGACGGGATTGACCGCCGAATAGCGCACGCTGCTGTCCGCGCCGTCGAGTATGGGTATATGGCCATGAGAGCTGATCTGCACCACATTGTTGCGCACGCCCGCAAGCAGGCGCCAACGCGTGGCGGGATCCCACTGTGCCTGCAAGTATTGATCGAAGTCGTACACATGATTCGCTTCGTCGCGGCGCGCGCCGCCCGCCACGCCTAATTGCGTGCCTACAAAGTTCAAATATCCCCTGCGCGCCTCGGCCAGATCGTCGTAGTTGATGCCTGCCACCACCTGCAGAGCGCCGCCTAAGAGGTCGCGAGAATCCGTCACATGCGCATCGATACCCCAGTAAGCACGATCCAAATCGATGACTCCGCCCGGATACAGGGGCGCGTTCCGTTGTGTCGCCACCGGTATGGATTGAAACTGCGTGGTGGCGCGATGTCCCGTATAAAGCATTGCCGACAGCTCGTCGTGGGCGCTGAGTTTATCCTCGAATTTAAGCCCAATTTGCTGTTGTTCCAGCGACTTTCGCGTGTTGAATAACAGCGCGCCGTTTCCGGCTTGGCGCGGATCGTCCCCGAGTTGTGTGCGTGTGAGACCGAGAGGGTCTTGCACTTCGGGAGTGGCGACCACATTGGCGATGAAGGTTAATTTCGCCGACTCGCTCAATGCCAGGCGCAGCTTGGAATTGAAATTGTTGCGTTCCGCATTGCTGTGAAACCGATAGCCGTCGGTCTGAAAGTGCGCGGCGTTCACCACATAGTTGAATGCATCATCGTCGCCTCCGGTCTTCACTGCGTAGCGCTGGGTGTTGAAGGTGCCGTATTCGGCCGTGCCGTCGACCTGGCGGCCTGGTTTGCCGTCCTGCGTGAATATCGCGATCACTCCGCCCGAAGAATTGCCGTACAGCGCCGAGAATGGACCGCGCAGCACCTCGATATGATCCGACGATCCCAAATCGAATTGCGAGAATTGGCCCTGGCCGTCGGGCATGGTGCCCGGAATCCCGTCGGCGTACAGCCGCAGGCCGCGCACACCGAAACTCGAGCGCGCGCCGAATCCGCGGATGGACAACTGCAAATCCTGCGCATAGTTCTGCCGGCTCTGCACCGACACCCCCGGTACCGTGATCAGCGACTCCGAGAGATTCACTTGCAGCTGGCCATTGTGAATGGCCGCTCCCTCGACTCGGTCGATCGACACCGGCAAATCGAGACTCGACTCTGCGATTCGGGTGGCGGTCACCACGATGGTGGACAGTTCCGGCACGACTTCGCCCCGAGCGCTCCCGCCGACTGCACCCCAACCCAGCAATACGCCCAGTGAAATCGCAATTCGTCCTCGCATCATCTCGCATCCCTCTTGCCGCTTATTTGATGGCCATGCATACGCCACGATATGTCAAGCAGCCTACCCTCAAGCAATCCCCGGGGTATCAGAGATAATCATTAAAGTACCAGTGCCGATTGTCGATACTTTCGATGTGGGCCCAAATAGGAACCCAATCGTGAAATGGACATGCGCTTTCAAAGGATTGATGAGCACCGCCTCATTGTTGCTGCCGCTGACGGCTATCCCTGAATCGCAGGTGCAGACTGCCGCGTCCGGAGTCGCCGTTGCCGTCACGGCCCACGTGAATTTTAAAGTGATCATTCCGCAGGTGCTCTCGTTGCAGATGGGCGACGGAAACAGTCTCGGGCTGAATGGTGGGATGGTGGCTATCATGAGCAATGGCCACAGTGTCTCGCTGAACGCAACCGAGCGCACCGCCGGCAACCCGCATGCCTATACCAATCTGATCTTGAGCTCCGCGGCCCGAAAGGGCATTGCGCAGCACGTACATTGCAGCCGGGGCGTTAGAGCGGCTGTCTGCACCGTCTCGATGCCCTAAATCCCAAGATCCGACTCATGGCACCGCAAGCCATTGCAAAATGGCGGCAAAGTTGCCATTCTGAGTCTCAAAATGGCGGAATGGCCGCCATATTCAAGGGATCACCCAATGCCATTCATCCCGCGCCTGCTGACCACCGGCAAGGGCAATTTCTTTCTCGTAGGACCGCGAGGGACGGGCAAAACCTCGTGGTGTGTGCACCAATATCCCGATGCCTTGCGCATCGACCTCCTCAATTCGGCGGTTCTGCGGCGATATACCATTGAACCCGAATACCTCATCAATTTCGTTGACGCGCACACGAAAGCGCGCCACATCGTCATCGATGAAATCCAGAAACTTCCCGCGCTACTCGAGGTCGTGCATCTCCTGATCGAGCGCAAGCTTGGACAGCAGTTCATCCTCACCGGCTCGAGCGCGCGAAAGCTACGGCGTCAAGGCGTCAATTTACTCGGTGGTCGGGCCAGCCAGAAGCTAATGCATCCGTATATGGCTGCAGAGCTTGGCAAGCGCTTCAATCTCGACGCCGCCCTTCGGCACGGAATGTTGCCGGTCGTTTGGGGGGCGGACGACCCAATTGCCGTTCTCGATGCCTACAACGCGCTCTACCTACATGAAGAAGTCCAGATGGAAGGATTCGTTCGCAACATCGGTGGCTTTGCCCGTTTTCTGCAGGCCATGAGCTTCAGTCATGCGGCGGTGCTGAATCTAGCCAACGTATCGCGCGAAGCCCAGGTGAGTCGCAAGACCGTGGAAGGCTATCTGGAAATCCTCGAGGATCTGCTGCTCGGGTTTAGGATAGACGTATTCACCAAGCGCGCCAAGCGAGAACTCGCAGCTCACCCCAAATTCTACTTTTTCGATACCGGCGTGTTTCGCGCCAACCGTCCGGCAGGGCCACTCGATGCGACCTCTGAAATCCACGGCGCCGCACTTGAAGGGCTGGTTGCTCAACACCTGCGTGCCTGGCAAAGCTACTCGGGAGGCAAACATAGCTTGCATTATTGGCAAACTCGATCGCGAGCTGAAGTGGATTTTGTGATCTACGGAGAATCCGGCCTTTACGCAATTGAGGTCAAGAACTCTAGACGGGTAGATTCGAGCGATCTGACGGCATTGAAGCATTTCGCCGAAGACTATCCGGAGAGCCGCCGCTACCTGCTCTATCGCGGCGAGGACCGACTGAAGCGCGACGGAGTGCTCTGTATGCCTTGCGAGGAGTTTTTGTCGGAGCTGAAACCGGACAGCTTTCCGGAATGATCATCCCTCGCTGATATGCACTGTCGCCATCGGGCGACGTCCCACATGACTATGTTAACCACCGCACAATTGCCGCGGAATATCGGCAGACGTGTCTGGAACTTGAGCCTGCGCGACCTGAAATGCGACCTGGTTCAACGTGTGCTTAAGGCTATCCCCTAGTATCCGCATGGAATTACACAGCACAGGATGCAGACAATGAAGACTTTGATTGCCGTTAAGTGTTTGTTGGGAGCAGCAGCGTTGACGCTCCCGCTCTTGGCGCTTGCCGAAAGTAATGTTCAGACGGGAGCCGCGACCGCCACACCCGGCGCGACCGCCCACCTGGATTTTTCCATCGTCATTCCCAAGATTCTCTATCTGCGTGTCGGCGCCGGCTCGAGCTACACCACCGGCGCGCTGAGCTCCGTAAACACCATTGACCTCATCACCTTCTCTCCGGCCGCGGGCACGGTGGGCAATGGGACTGCGGTCGCCGGTACCGGCGGTGATCTTACCGGCGGCGTGGAAACGGCGGCCATCGTCAGCAACAGCGGCAACGTCACCCTCAACGCGACGGCAACCGGTGCGCTCGGCAACGGCAGTGGCGACAGCATTCCCTTCACGCAGATCAACACCGTCGCCTCAACCTTGACCTCCGGAACCGCTCTGACGGCGCCGACCTTGACCAATGGCACCAGTTCGAACGTTCTGCTGACCGCACCGCCGACGAAACTCATCGTCCAGGATGCCAAGTGGACCTACAGCTACGCCAACGCGGCCAATGTACCGGCCGGTACCTACGGTGGTGTCAATGTCAACAACGGCCGAGTGACCTACACGGCGACGATGCCGTAGTCGAAGCAAGCGCGGCATACCTATGCACGCCACGCCGCCGTCACATCTTGAGCGATACAGTCAGGACGGGCTGCGCCGAACATTCATCGGCGCAGTCCTGCTCGGAGCGCTATCGCCTGTTGCTTCCGCGTACACGGTCACCCTCACTGCCGCCGCTCCGAAAGCGGTTTACCTGCAAGTCGGGGTCGGCAGCTTCACCAATACGTATTTGAATGGCGGCCAGCCGGGCAACAACACCACGGTCAACAGCGTCTCGGTGGCGGTCGCGGCGGCGGCGGTGGGCAACGGCACCGCGCAAACCATGACCACCAATAGCACGGCCGCAAACAGCTTCTGGGACAACTACACCTTTTGCAATGTGCCCGGTCAGGTCTACATCGGCGGCTTTTATCGCACCACCGGCGGCGCAACTGCCGCCGCGCAGGTGACCGCCACCGTGCCCACTTCGCTCACCAGTGCGAGCGGACAGACCATTCCGTTCTCGACGATAAGCTGGGCCACCAGCGGCAACGGCGACACCGGCGGTCAACCCTTTCCCGCCGGCACCTTCGTCAACGGCGGTGTGCAAAACGTCGGCGCCATGGGCAGCAACACCTGGAACGAGAGCTGCTGGGCGTTCTCCTATTTGAACAATAGCGTGCAGGCCGCCGGCACCTTTACCGGCACGGTACGCTACACACTGAGTTCACCGTGATGTGCCGCAGCCGCGGTGTGTGGCCGGCGACTTTTTTTTTGGCCTGCGTATTGAGCATAATCTGGCCCGCCGCGGCGCCCGCCAAAACCACCACCATCGATGATTCGGGCACTCAGGCCATTGAACCCGCGGTAAGTCTGCGTTGGAAGAGCGCGACTCCCTCGCGTACCGGCGCCGACAATCTCATGGTCGGCATCACCACCATTCGATTGAAGATCAACCTAACACCGTGGCTGCGTCGCGCGGGCCGGATCTATCTGAATTTGCCGGCCCAACAGCCAGGGCCTCTCAATGTGTCGTGGACCACTCAAGGGCGCCTGCAACCCGGACAAGTGCATTCCGGCAATCGCATGCTGGTGTATTCCGGCCCGATCACGACGCCCTTCATGGAGGACGTGCTGACGTTTCAGTTCAGCGTGGACGGAACCCTGATCCGGCGAACTTTTCCTCTGACCTTCCACTTTGAAATGGACGAAGAATGATTACGCGACCGCGAATGTATTTTATGTTGCTGCTGGGCGCTGCATTCTGCGGCTCCGTGCGGGCCCAAGGATTCGCGGCGTTGGTGTCGCCGCCGCGCTTCGAGCTGGCGACCACGTCGGGCAAAACCGTGCGCAGCGTGATCGAGGTCAGCAATCGATCGACGACTCCCGGGCGCTATCTGATGCACACCGCGGACTGGAGCTTCGCCGCGGATTTCAGCGTCAACTTCCAGGACGAGTTGCAGCCGGACAGCTGCCGACCCTGGGTTGCGATCGAGAGGCCCGAGGTGGTGGTTCCCGGCGGCGGTACCTTGCGCTACCGCTTCGAGGTGAACGTGCCGGCAGATGCACCGCCGGGCGAGTGCCGCTTCGCAGTGATGATCGAGGGCGCCGAGCCCTCGATCGCCCGTAGTCAGGGACTGGACATGCCTATCACCGGACGCATCGGCGTCATCGTCTACCTCACCGTGGGCGACGGTGCGCCGGACCTGGAAGTACTCGCACCGAAGATCGTGACGCTGAATGGCCAGCAGATACCTTCCTTGCAGGTGCACAACTCAGGCACTGCGCATGGTCGCATGACGGGTTTTCTGACCGGCAAGGACGCGAAGGGAGTCTCTTACGATTTCACGCCCTCCGATTTTCCTATCTTGCCGCACGAACAGCGCGATGTGTTCTTGACGCCCTCCACGCCTACGGACGATCACCCCACCCTCACCTTTCCAGTGACGGTCAAAGGCACCCTGGAATGGGGCAACCAAAGGACTGAGCTCAATCAGAAATTTGAATGAAATGCCGATCCCTTCTAGCTCCCCGGCTCGCAGTCGGCCTGTGCGGGCTGGGAGGACTGGCGTGCGCAGGGACGGCGCATGGGCAGGCCACCGCGCAACCCGCGGCGCAAGTGCCCGCCCCGGCCTACCAAGATCGCTACATCGGCGGCGGTTCGCTCACCCCGGACATTAACAACGGCGACAGCTCCACCAGCGACACACACGGGTTGGCGCACTCGCTGCAGCTCGACGGCGTGGTCAGTGTCTTGAAATCCCATGGTTCGGGGTCCGACACCCATGTGTCCGAGAACGGCGTCATCGGCAAGGCGCAGTGGGAAACTGCTGCCTATGGCGCCTGGTCACTTGACGCCTCAGTGCGCACCGGTGGCTCTGATCAGGGCGCCGGTCAGGGTCCCGAGCAGGGCCAGGGTGGAGTCATCACGCTGCGGCAGCGCGGGATGCCCTTCGACGGCGATTGGCTGGCGGACAATGCATTGGGCGATGTGAACTCTCCGGACATCAAATTGGCGCGCCTACAAGCACGGTTCTACTTGCCCACGGCTCCCATCCAAGGCGTGAGCACCGAGTGGCGCGGTCCTTCCGGTCTGCAAATCGTCGCAGGCGGTGGTGTGCCCGGCTTCTACGACGGCATAATCGTGCCCAATTTCCGCACCTTGGATGGATCGACCGCCACCGCCGGCGCACAGTGGTCTCCGACTACGCAGTGGACGCTGGGCGGTCAGATCGTCGAGGCACATGATGTGAACCTCGCGATCGGCCCCGTGATCGCCGGCCCTGCGCTCATGTCCTCCACCACCGGCCTGCTGAGCGCGGCCTGGGCGGATGGCCGCGAACGCCTGCAGATGAATCTCATCGATGGCAGCTCCTGTGGCAAGAACGCCGTCGGCACCTGGATCGATGGCTCCCTGACACAGGGCCGGTTCCTGCAAAATGCCGGCCTGTTTCGTATCGACCCGGGGATGACCTGGGGCAATCAGCTGATTGCGAACGATGCCCAAGGCGCTTACTACCGTCTCAACTACCAGAGCCGGCAGTTGTTGGCAGATGTGGGCATCGACGAGGTGCGCTCGGTATCGGGTCTTGGCAGCAACACGACATTTGCCACCGGCGACCTGCGCTACCAGCTATCGCGCGATTGGGGCGCCGGCGCTGTTGCCAATGCCAGCCGTTCCGACGGCGGCACCAGCTGGTCAATGGAAGGCTTTGTGGATCACTCGAACGCCGGCGGTACCGGCCGAGTTCAGGCCGACTTCGCCCACACCCCGGTCGGCCAGGACACCGCGTTTACGCTGAATCAATCATGGTCGACGCCCATCGGCACGCGTTTGAGCA
>JBBRQO010000077.1:0-9227 GCA_038226325.1 Steroidobacterales bacterium
TGTAGCTTGTCGCGTGAATCATCATGCGGCGCGTCACCGCGCACGCGCCTGTTTTCAGCCTGCAAAATCAGCCTCTGCTCGACCTCTTTGAGCTCCACCAAGGCTAACAATCGTTCTATCGGCAGTAGAGTTTCAGGCCTGGCCAGCAATTCCGACAACTGTCGCTGCGCTGCGACGGGGTCGCTGCCGTTGTAGCCCGGCGTTGCCAGAGCCAATGCAAACCTGAGGCGGTTGCTGGTCGTGGGGGTCAGATCCGCCGCATCCTTGGCGGATTGGAAGATCTCCGCCTGGCGCGCCGGATCACCCTGCGGCAGGGCGCTCATCATTTCGAGCAGCGATGCGATCGGACTTAAGTCCAGGGGCTTGCGATCAGGCTGCGCGGGAGCGAGGGGCTTTTGCTGGGAAAGTGGGAAATTCATCCCGCAGGCACTGAGCCAGCCGCCAATGAACGCGCATGCTGCAAGGCGCAAACCCCTATGCGGCATGAGCTTTTTCACGGACTGCCGTAGCCTGCCGCAAGGGCAAGCGCACCCGAAAATGCGCGCCTCCGGCCTTGGATTCGAGAATTTCGATGCTGCCGCCGTGGGCGTTGACGAACTCGGTGACCACCGACAGCCCGATTCCCGTGCCTTTGACATGTCCTCCCTGCGGCGTTTTTCCCTGATAAAAAGCCTCGAATATGCGGTTGCGCTCGTCCGGAGGAATCCCCGGACCGCTGTCCATGACGTCCAATACCAGCTGTTCGCGCTCGCCGCGCGCATGAATGGAAATCGTCCCGCCGCGCGGCGTGAACTTGATGGCGTTGGACAGCAAGTTATCGAGAATCAGCCGAACCTTGCCGCGGTCCGCCAGGGGCGTGAGGTCATCGACATGCACATCGAGCCGTACGCGCTGCGCCACCAGGGTGAGCTGCTGATTCTCCAATACGCTCTTGATCAAGGGGCGCAATTTGAA
Source organism: Steroidobacterales bacterium (assembly GCA_038226325.1). Taxonomy (GTDB): domain Bacteria; phylum Pseudomonadota; class Gammaproteobacteria; order Steroidobacterales; family Steroidobacteraceae; genus Bog-1198. Next base: position 955 of record JBBRQO010000077.1, read on the forward strand.
TTCGGAAATCTCCAGGCCGACGCTCTTGGCCTGCCAGGCGCTGAAGGACAGAAGATTTTCAATGAGTCGCTGCAACTTCATCCCATTCTCGCGCAAGATCGCCGTCACTTCGCGCTGGCTGCTTTGCAGCTCCCCGACCGCGCCATCCATTAACAGTTCAGTACCCTCGCGTATATTTGCCAGCGGCGTCTTCAGTTCATGCGACATGTGTCGCAAAAATCGGTTCTTCTCCTGTGCCAGATCCAACAAACGCCCCCTGAGCCATTCCAGTTGCGTCGCCAGACGCTCAAGGTCAGCCGGCCCGCGAATCGCGATGGGCCTGGAAAACGTGCCCCGGCCCAGTTCGCTGATCGCGCGATCGATGGCGCGGATGGGCCGGCCAAATAAATAGGTAAATACGCCCACCACCGCCAGGGTGAGAGGCACCAGCAGCAGAGTTTCCCAGAACAGGTTGCGCTGCGCGAGCTGGGTCGCCAGCTGCAGGCTGGTCAATTCGCGGTCGATCTGTGCGCTTACCCGGTTCGAGACCTTGGACGCCATCTCCGATAGTTGCGGGAAGGCGTTGATCAATTCCGCCATACGGGTGGAATTCGGCGCGTCGTGCTTCAATTCCTCATGCAGCCGCTCCGCTTCGTTCTCCAGAGCGCGGGCGCCGTCGCGCGATTCAGCGTCTAGCGGCAGCGACAGCAATTCGTTGACGGTGGCGACCAGGCGTTGCTGGTTGCGCGCGTACACGTCGAGCAAATCTTTGCTGCCGATGATTTGGTAAAGGCGCGCGGTACGCTCGAGCGCGCCGATTTCCTCGAACATGCGCTGGTTGGTGCGGGTGCCGCGAATGCCGTGCAGGACCAGCTCCTCGCTGCGGCTCGATAGGTGATTCATTTGTACTGCGGCGTTCACTATGGCGAACAGCAGCGGCGCTGCCACGATCGTGAAACCGATCAGCATCAGTCCGCTCAATGACTTAGGTCGAGGAAATCGCATGGCCGGCATTCTAGCAGCGTGATTCGTCCAAAGGAGTGACAGCATCCTACCTGTAGAATTACCTTACATGAACAGCGACGCACCTTATTCCGAGTTATCACCTGAGACCGTTTTGGACGCGATCGAGGCCGTTGGGTATCGCTGCGACGGCAGAGTACTAGCCCTCAATAGCTACGAAAACCGGGTATATCAGATCGGTATCGAAGACGGCGATCCAGTGGTCGCCAAATTCTACCGTCCGGCGCGCTGGACGGATGCGGCGATTCGCGAAGAGCACGCGTTTTCCGGCGAACTGGCAGCGCAGGAGATTCCGGTGGTGGCCCCCTTGGTTCGCGACGGCATCTCGCTGCATGTTCACCACGGCTTTCGCTATGCGGTATTTCCACGCCGTGGCGGTCGTTGGCCGGAGCTGGGGACGCGCGATGAGCGGGAGTGGGTGGGGCGATTCTTGGGCCGCATTCATGCGGTGGGGCGGGCCGCACGTTTTTACGAGCGGACGCGTCTGTCGATCGAGGACCTAGGGGTCAAGGCACGGGATTTCGTGCTCGACGGCGATTGGATGCCCGACTATTTGGCCACCAAGTACGCCGATTTGACCGATGAGCTATTAAACGAGATCGACGCGCGCGCCCACGACTGGCGCGGTGCGTCGGTCGGGCGCATTCTCGGCGACTGCCATCGCGGCAATATTCTATGGACGGATCTGGGGCCGCATTTCGTCGACCTCGATGATTGCTTGACCGGTCCCGCCATTCAAGACCTTTGGATGTTGTTGGCCGGCGGAGCACAGGAAATGCGCAGCGAACTCAGCGATTTGCTCAAGGGCTATGAGCAATTTCAACCCTTCGACCGCAGCGAAATAGCGCTCATCGAACCCTTGCGCGCGTTACGTATGATCCACTATTCAGGCTGGTTGGCGCGCCGCTGGAATGACCCTGCCTTTCCGCAGGCGTTCCCCTGGTTCGCCGAGCCGCGCTATTGGGAGGAGCATTACCGCTCTCTGGAGGAGCAGCTCGCCGCCGTCATAGCCCCGCCGCTCGAGTTGTGATTGGCGGCGTATTTAGTGATTATAGGGGCATGACCACCGCGCGCGTCTTGATGCTGTGCACCGCTCTGCTGGTGGGCGCCTGCCATCGGGATTCTGAGACACCAGCTCCACCTAAGCCGCGGCCCGTGCCGCAAGTGCATGTTCCTGTGGTCAAGAAAGGACCGACGGCCGACCTATTAACTGCCGGAATGGTGGAGGCCTCGAGCCAGGGCAAATCGCGCCTGGCGGTGCAACTGAAGTTCGAGCTGACGCAGCGGCCTACGCTGGGACAGCCGCTGCTTGTCAATATTGCGGTGCTGCCGCAAATCGATGCGAACTCCGCAGAAATTCAGGTGACCGGGGGAGATGGCTTGACGCTTGCCACTGGTGCGAATCAGATCGACCTGCCTGCGGTCGAGGCCGGACAGGCGTATCGCCAGAGTTTCACGGTGACGCCGACCGCAGAGGGCGTCTTGGTGCTGAGTTTGACCGTATCCTTCAAACACGATGACGTGGCCGAGGCGCGCGTGTTTTCCATTCCCCTGATTGTGGAACGCTGAACTTAAACGCTTATTGCGGAAACTACGACGCGACTCGGCGCAAGGCCCTATAATGGGCGGTTTACCGCTAAGGCCTTACCGTGACTCAGAAACTTCGCAATATCGCCATCATCGCGCACGTCGATCACGGCAAGACCACTCTCGTCGATCAGCTGTTGCGGCAATCCGGCACGCTCGATGCGCGCAAGGACTTGCAGGAGCGGGTCATGGATTCAAACGACCTGGAGCGTGAGCGCGGCATCACGATTCTCGCCAAGAACACTGCGATCACTTGGGGCGACTACCGCATCAACATCGTCGATACGCCGGGCCATGCCGATTTCGGCGGCGAAGTCGAGCGCGTGCTTGCCATGGTCGATTGTGTGCTGCTGCTGGTCGATGCCGTGGACGGACCGATGCCCCAGACCCGTTTCGTAACGCAGAAAGCGTTCAAACACGGCCTGCGGCCCATCGTCGTCATCAACAAGATCGATCGCGACGAAGCCCGTCCGGGCTGGGTGCTGGATCAAACCTTTGATCTGTTCGACCGCTTGGGCGCGACCGACGAGCAACTGGATTTCCCCGTGATCTACGCGTCGGCCTTGCGCGGCTTCGCCGGGCTCGAATCGACTGTGCGCGACGGCGACATGCAGCCGCTATTCAAGACCATCGTTGAGCACTGCCCGCCGCCCGACGTCGACGCAGACGGCCCTTTGCAGTTGCAGGTGACGCTGCTCGACTACTCGAGCTACGTCGGCGCCATCGGCATCGGTCGCATCAAGCGCGGCACGCTCAAGCGCGGCATGGCAGTCACCGTCGTCAACCGCGAAGGCAAGACGCGCTCGGAGAGGATTACCCAGATACTGGGTTTCCACGGGCTGACGCGCGTCGAGGTGGAGTCGGCGAGCGCCGGTGACATCGTTGCCTTCGCCGGAATATCCGAACCCAAAGTATCGGACACGCTGTGCGACCCTGCGACCGTGGAAGCGTTGCCGAGCCTCACCGTCGATGAACCGACGATCAGCATGACTTTCGAGGTCAACACTTCACCGTTCCTGGGGCGTGAAGGCAAGTTTGTCACCAGCCGGCAGATCCGCGAACGTCTGGAGCGCGAGGCCATCCACAACGTGGCATTGCGGGTTGAACCGACTGCGGACCCCGACAAGTTCGTGGTGTTCGGCCGCGGCGAATTGCATCTCGGCGTATTGCTCGAGAACATGCGCCGCGAGGGCTATGAAATGGCGGTTTCCCGCCCGCGCGTGGTCATCAAACAAATCGACGGCGCCGCACACGAACCCTACGAGCAGGTCACCGTCGATGCCGATGCCGATGCGCAGGGCGACATCATGTCGGCGCTCGGCAGCCGCGGTGCTGAACTGACGGACATGCAAGCAGACGGCCGCGGCCGCATCCGCTTGGACTATATGGTCCCGTCACGCGGCTTGATCGGATTTCAAACCGAATTTCGCACCATGACCCGCGGCACGGGACTGTTGCACCATGTATTCGATCACTACGGGCCGGTGGTGCAGCGCGAATTGGGCCAGCGGCCGAACGGCGTATTGATCGCCAACGGCCAGGGTGTGGCTCTGGCCTATTCGCTGTTCAGCCTGCAGGAGCGCGGACGCTTGTGCATCGGACCCGGAGAAGAGGTGTATGAGGGAATGATCATCGGCCTCAACAACCGCGACAACGATCTGGTGGTGAACCCGCTCAAGGGCAAAAAACTCACCAACATGCGCGCCGCCGGCAAGGATGAGAACGTGGTCTTGACCCCGCCGATCCGCTTCTCCCTGGAGCAGGCCATGGAGTTCATCGATGATGATGAACTCATCGAAGTGACCCCCACTTCCATTCGCCTGCGCAAGCGCAATCTGCGTGAAAACGAGCGCAAGCGCTCGGAACGCGAAACCGTGGATCAGAGCTAATTATTTAACCGATTATTGGCCGAAGCGAGACGCGGGTCACACCCGCGTTGCGGGATCGCCCTAACATCTACTTCAATTCCGGTGCCGCGTCGCGCCGTATTTCAAGTGCGGGAGATTAGGGACTTGTCACGCGATATCGCTGCCGCCATTCGTAGCGAGCCCACGCAGCCGGCAGATAGTTTGAACCACCTTTTGCAGCGCCACATTGCCGAGGCGTGCGGCAGGGCCGGCGAACTTGATATAGACACCCTGCTCAAGTCAGTAAGCGCGCACTACGATCGCATCGACGCCGAGCGGCGCGGCGTGGTTCGCTCGATGCAGCTGATGTCCGACGAGGCACAAGCGCTGACCCGCGAAATTCGCGAGCAGACCGCCTCGCATCTGCAGGCCATCCTCGACAACGTGAAGGACGCCATCGTCACACTGGACGATGCGGGGCACATCGAAACCTTCAACCCCACCGGCGAGCGTATTTTTGGCTACTCGCAGGCGGAGATTCTGGGCCGCTCGCTCGATTTCCTGCTGCCCGACATTGCCCAAGGCAGCAGCGATTTTCTTGAACGCTGCGCCATCAAGATTGAGGACACGCATGTGGATTTGGCGGCGCACCAGACCTGGGGACGGGTCAAGGGCGGCAGTCGCGTGGCCGTCGAGCTTGCCGTCAGCAAAGCCAAGCTCAATTGGCGCGACGGCTACATCGTCAGTATTCGCGACATCACCGAAAGGCATCTTGCCGAGCAATCCATGCGCGAAAGCGAAGCGCGCTACCGGACATTGGTGGAGCACGCTCCCGAAGTCATCATTGTGTTCGACGTCGACAAGGGCAGGTTTGTCGACGTCAACGACAATGCGTGCCGCTTTTTCAAGATGTCGCGCGAGACTCTGCTGGCAAGCGGCCCGGACAAGATCAGCCCGGCGCATCAGCCTGACGGTACATTGTCATTCGGCCGGCCGCGCGGCTTTATCGAAGGGGCTCTGGCAGGTGAGGCGCCGGTGTTCGAATGGGCGCATTGCGATGCCTCCGGCCAGACCATGCCCTGCGAAGTGCGCTTCGTGCGCCTGCCAAGCTCCAACCTGCGGCTGATTCGCGCCAGCATTACCGACATCACCGAGCGCAAGCGCGCCGACGCGATAGCGGCGGGCGAGCGCCGGGTATTCGAGAAAATCGCCGCCAACGCGCCCTTGGTTTCGGTACTGGAGGCGATTTGCGAATTGGTGGAGCGCGTCATGGCGGACAGCTTCTGCGCCATCAATCTCCTGGATCACGAGCGCCAGGCGTTGAATTTTGGCGTCGCACCGCACCTGCCGCGCGAGTTCGTGGTGGCGATGGATAACGCGCCCATAGGCATCCGCTACGGTTCCTGCGCCGCCGCGGTGTATCTGGCACGACAAATCACCGTGGCGGACATTGAGACGGATGCGCTGTGGGAATACCGGCGCGCAGCCGCACAGCAGGCGTCGCTGCGGGCTGCCTGGTCCACTCCCATCGTAGCCTCGGACGGCAAGGTGGTCGGCACCTTCGCAGTGTATCGGCGCCAGACGGGCATACCGCTGGTCAGGGATCACGAGTTGATGTCGCGTCTGGCACAGATCGCCGGAATTGCAATTGAGCGGCGCGGCGCTGAGGACGCGCTGCGCAACAGCGAGGTGAAATTTCGCGGGCTGTTTGAAAGCATGATGGAGGGGGTCTATCAAACCTCGCGCGACGGCCGCATTCTCGTCGCCAATCCCGCTTTCGTGAATCTGATGGGCTACGCTTCGGCTGAGGAACTGTATCAGCTGCCGGTGGCCGCGCTGTATTGGTACCCCAACGACCGCGAGACTTTCGTGCGGCGCGTGGAGAGCGAAGGCGAACTGCGCAACGAAGAGTACGTGCTGCGCCGCAAGGACGGCTCCATGCTGGTGGTCATGGATTCGAGCCGCGTAGTGCGCGATAAGCAGGGCCGGGTCACTGGCTATGAAGGTACGCTTACCGACATCACGGAGCGCAAGAAGGCCGAGACTGCCGTTTTCCAAGCCAAGGAGCGCGCCCAGATTACGCTGCAATCCATCGGCGATGCCGTCATCACGACGGACTCCGAAGGACGCATCGACTACATGAATCCCGTCGCCGAAAGCCTGACAGGTTGGGAAAATCGGGAAGCGCAGGGACAGCTCATTGGTGAAGTGCTAACCGTCGTCGATGAGTCGACGCGCGACGCCGCGGAAAGTCCGGTGATGCGCTGCCTGCGTGAAGGGCAGACGCTCGGCCTGGCCGAGCACACGGTACTGCTCAATCGCAAGGGGCAGGAACTCGCCATTCAAGATTCGGCGGCTCCGATCCGCGACCGAGCCGGCAACCTGATCGGCGCCGTCATGGTGTTCCACGATGTCAGCAAGGAACGGCGCCTGCACCGTGCTCTGCACTATCAGGCAAGCCACGATGCGCTGACGGGATTGATCAACCGGCGCGAATTCGAAAATCGCCTGACGGCCGCGGTCGAGAATGCGCGCCAGGATGCGGCCGCCCGCCACGCGTTGCTGTATCTCGATTTGGATCAATTCAAGCTGGTCAACGACACCTGCGGACATCCTGCGGGGGATCAGCTGCTGAAACAGATCACGGGTGTGCTGCAATCGCGGGTGCGCAGCGGCGACACTCTGGCGCGCTTGGGCGGCGATGAGTTCGGAATCTTGCTGCAAAGTTGTTCGCTGGATCAGGCACTGCGTATCGCCGAGGGCCTGCGTCAGGCGATCCGAGATTTTCGTTTCATATGGCAGAGCGGCGTGCTCGAGGTGGGCGCCAGCATCGGTATCGTCGAGATCACCAGCGAGACCCCGACGGTCGCCAATGTCATGAGCGCCGCCGACGTCGCCTGCTATTCGGCCAAGGACCTGGGCCGCAACCGCGTCCAGCTTTACAAGCCCGACGATGTGCCGGAGCGCCACCGTGAGATGCACTGGGTCTCGAAGCTGGCGCGTGCCTGCGACGAAAGCCGCTTCGAACTCTACTATCAGCCGATCGTTCCCATCGGCAAAAATGCACACCAGCATGCACGGGAGCATTTCGAATTGATGCTGCGCCTGCGGGACGAATCGGGCGTGCTGGTGACGCCGGCGGAGTTCATTCCGGCGGCCGAACGCTACAACGTCATGCCGACGATCGACCGCTGGGTGGTCCGCCAGGCGCTCGATCGGTTGGTGCATCGCAGTGGCTCGGGAGTTAAGCCCTTTACCATCGCGGTCAATCTCTCGGGGACTTCGCTCAACGACGAGCGCTTCCTCGAGTATCTGATCGCGGAACTCAGCGGCAACGAATTGGTCGCGGGCGCGATGTGCTTCGAGATCACGGAGACCGCCGCCATCGCCAACTTGGGCAACGTCGTGTACTTCATGCGCGAACTCAAGGGCCGTGGCTGCCATTTCGCGCTGGATGACTTCGGCAGCGGCTTGTCGTCATTCATGTATTTGAAGACTTTGCCGGTGGACTATCTGAAGATCGACGGTCAGTTCGTCGAGAATGTGACACGCGATCGTGTCGATCGCAGCATGGTGGAGGCGATCAGCCAGGTCGGCAAGACCATGGGGATCCATACCATCGCCGAGCGCGTCGAATCAGCCGAAGTGCTGGCCGAGCTGGCTCGATTGGGAATCGGATTCGCGCAAGGGTTCCACATTGCCGAGCCGCGTTCCACCAAGGAATTTCCCTACCTGCGCGAGCCATCGAGAAAGGCCTAGCGGGCAAATACCGGCGTGAGTTCGCGCCAGGCGAGGCTGCCCGGATCATTGGAAAGCGTAGGTCGCGCCTACGCTGAA
>JBBRQO010000078.1:0-8356 GCA_038226325.1 Steroidobacterales bacterium
ACTGCTTCGCTGAGGCGTGCCGAAAACCAATCGTCCTTGGAGTAAAGATCGGCCAGCCGCGCCAGCAATTCTTCGTCAACTTCCGGCGTCATCTGCGGCGATTTGGAAATCACGGCCGTAGTGCCGCGCAGTATCAGCGGTACGTTTTGGCTGATGGCCACGGCGCGCTCGCCGGCAGTACCACCGCCGCGCGGCAAGGCTGCCAGCGCGCGATTGAGCCAGCCGTCCGCGGTGCCGATCGGCTTAGTCAGCCCGTTCTCGAGCACATTTTGTCCATCAAAATGCGAGCGGTCGCGGTATGGCGAGGCCACGGCGTTAAATACGAGAAGTTCGCCGGCGAGGTAGCGCTCGTGCAGAAACGCAAGGGATGGATGCAGCCCAAAGGTATTGTCGAGGGCCAGCGCGCCATCCGCGACACCCGGAGCGCCAATCGCCAGTTCTTGGTGCAAGCCGAGGTAATCAGGGTCGCCATAGGGCGGCACGGCGGCAAGACCGTCCAATGCGCCGCGTAAGATGACGACTACCAGGCGCGCGGCGCCGCCGGTGTGGGCGAACAGCACGCCGGGTAGGGCGGCGGTTGCTGCCAACGCGCCGGAGTGCAATAGAAAGCGTCGCCGACTAATGTTCGATTGGCGCATGGGCTATCTGCGCTGAAACTCGGGACTCATGAACAGCAATGCCAGCGCCTGGGCGCCGGAGGAGGCGCGTCGCATGGCCGTCAGTGTCTCGGGCCGCGCATAATTTCCCAGGCTCGAGGCGGCGACATCAACTGGGTCGATGCCCTGCTCGAAGCGGCCTGCGATCCGCGAGGCCCACAGCACACGATGCATGAGCGCGTCGGAGCCATCCCAGCTGCTGGCGGTGTCGGGCCAGCCCGCAGGTGATCCCGGCGTGTATTGGCGCTGACCGAGAAGTTCGAAGCTGCGCAGCACTTCCTCGGGCTGGCGCGGGGATACATTCAGGGACCGCAATGTCGAAAAAACAAAGTCCTCCGGCGTCTTAAACTTGCGCATGACCGCATCCCACGCCTCGGGAGACTCAATCAACGCTGCATACACATGCGGCAGGTCGCCGCCGTATTTGAGAAAGGCGCGCGCCAGACGGTTCACCGCGGCCGGCGGCGGATCGTCGGCGATGAAGTGCCGAACCAGCTTGCTCGCGATGAAATGTGCGGTGGCGGGGTGAATGGCGAGATCCTCGAGCACCGCTTCGCCCTGGCGCTGCCCGCTCTCATAATAAGTTTTACCTAGAAATGTCTTCGCGCCGGGTTGGTGCAGATTGTCTCGAAAATAGAAACGGCCGGGTAGCCCACCGGCGAGCCGCCCGTTGCCGCCGCCGATGGACCAACCGGTGATGATTTGCGCGAAGCTGGTGACATCGGCCTGGGTGTAGCCGCCATTCACCCCCAGTGTGTGCAGTTCCAGAATTTCGCGCGCCAAGTTTTCATTGATGCCGAACGCCCGGCGTGGCGGGTCCGCTGCGCCAGTGCGCGCCATTTGCCGCGACGCGCGTTGGGCGGCGAGCCGCGCCAATTCAGAATCCCTGCCGACCGAATATTGATTGTCGAGAAAGGCAATCATCGCCGGGTGCTGCTCTACTGCGCTCAACAGATCCACGAAGCGACCACAAACATGCGGGCGGATGGCCTCGTTCTCGAGCGTGCCGGCAACGCCGACCACCGCTCCTTTGTCCGCTGACACCGCGAAGTGGTTGGTCCAAAAGTGCACCATGCGCTCCGCAAATGGCCGCGCAGTGAGGGCCGCGCTTTGGGCGCGGGCCAGCACCTGCGCCTTATAGTGGGGCAGGTAAGCCTCGCGCACGGCTGCAGCCTCGGTGGCGTTGGCGGTGGAGGCGACTGCTGCGATCGCTGCGTTGGGATCTGGACCGGCGTCGCGCCGGGCTTCCCGGCGCTGTGCGCGTGCTGCCTGTAGCTCGGTGAATATCTGGTCCGACCGTGCCAATGGCGTATTCCCGGCCAGCGCTACCGGACCCTTGAGCTGTGCCGTGAGCCAGGCGCGCGGGTCGCCGGCGGCGGCCGACAAATCCCCGGGTAGGGCGCCCAAACCAAAGCGCAGCACGGCTATCTCCGTTTGTATCATCCCAACGGTAACGGGACAGGGGCCGAGTGGTTGACCGTGCCTATTGAGCCGGCCACATAAAATGCAGGGCGAGGGCTATGGCGATGACGGCGAGGATGATGTTGAGCCCCACCCCTACCTGAGTCCAGTAGCCCGGCGGCACCACTGCAGGGTCCAAGTTCTTGGCGACCTGACGGAATTGGCGTGCCGAAATCAGCGCAACCGCAGCGCCTAGCAGCAGCAGCAGGACGCCGATGCCCAGCGAGAAGCCACGCTGCGATCCCGACAGGCTCTGGTGCGCCACCATTTGCAGGAACAGGCCGAACCTTTCCACGACGAAGCCGAACCCCATCAAGGCTATCGCACTGCGCTGCCAGGCAAGCAGAGTGCGTTCGGCCGCAAACAGCACGCGAGGGTCGGCGGTATAGGACATTCGGGGCTCCGTATCGAAATCCCGGGTCGGTGTCAGTCAGGTAAATCTTACATATTTATGGGCTGACTGCCGCTCACGGGGAAGGGGATGCATGCCCCACTATTCATACAGTTTCAAGGGTATCAACTATGGCATATGGCCGAGGCAAAATGCTGCTCAACGCTGCGACCGGCGGCTCGCGAACGGTGTCTTTCCCGATAGGGACCGACCCGAGAGTGACGGACGCGGCTACCGACGAAGGGCTCATCGGTGGGCACCGCAGCGATGAGTACCTGATCCGCGAGCGCGGCGCCGAGCAGGGGCGCGGCGCCGCGGGCGAACTCGCCCGCCTGCGTGCCACCAACGAGCGCCTGGTGCGAGAGCTGGAGGTTCTCCGGCAGCGCGAGGCACGCGCGCAGCAACTCGCCGAGCGAGATGGGCTGACCGGCTTATACAATCGGCGGCGCATGCGGGAGCTATTGGAGTCGGCCATTGAACAGGCCGCGAGCCAGGAGCAATGCGTTGGCGTGCTGTTCATCGACCTTAATGGATTCAAGGCGATTAATGACGAATACGGGCACGCGGCCGGTGACAAAATCCTGACGACGGTGGCGACGCGCATTGCGGCGAGGGTGCGCAACACCGACATCGTATGCCGTTATGGTGGCGATGAATTTGTGGTCTTGTTGCCCAGTGTGCCGGACGCCGGGGCGGTGACCGAAGTGGCCGATGCCATCCGCGAACGGGTCTCCTTGCCTTGTCGGATACAAGGAGATGAACAACATTTGACCGCTTCGATCGGCCAATCGATGTACCCCCATGACGGGCGCACAGCCGAGCAAATCCTACATGGAGCGGACCTCGCCATGTATAGGCTGAAAGCGCGAATAGTCAGTCCGATGTTGACACTGTGCAGCGTCCCCCAGCAGCGGCCGTCAAGACGCCGCAACGATAAATCTGCACCGCGTGGCGCTGATCGCAGCGGTGGTGATCTCTAAGTAAGGGAGTTATCCTTGTGCATACCTTGCGCTGTCAACGCTGCAAGCGGGGGTACGTTAGATCACATATCAATCCCTAAAACGCGTGGTTACCGTCATGAATCAACGCAAGTGGTGGAGCGCCCGATTGGCACGCGCTCTGGTGCTGTCGATGGCTTTGACAGGATGCGTGGTGGTTCCCAATCAGCGTCACGGTGCCGACGGTGTCGTGATGATTGCACCGCCGGCACCGCGCGTGGAAGTGTACGGCGTGGCGCCGTCGCCGGGGTACGTATGGATCGGTGGCTATTGGAATTGGGTAAGCGGTCGGCACGAATGGGTCGGCGGCCACTGGGAAGCGCCGCGTGCGGGTCGTCACTGGGTTGCCCATCAATGGGTCCGCCAGGGTGATGGCTGGCGCCTGCGGCCAGGGCACTGGGAACGCGGCTAGCGGCTGCGACGATTGTTTAGCGGTGCAGGCGCCATGCGTCGGTGGCGGTTTTTGCAATTAGCGTGATGACGACCGCGATGAAGGCCACACGCACGAATTTACTGCCGTGCTTGACTGCCGTGTGCGCCCCGAGAACACTGCCCGCCGCATTGCAGCCACCCAGGGCTATACCTAAGCCCCAGTGCACTTCGCCGTGAATACCGAAAAACAATAGTGCGCCGGCATTGGTGGCGACATTGATGGTGCGTGCGCCCACCGAGGCGTGCAAAAAATCGAAGCCATAGAATCGGATGAACAGCAGCATCAGAATACTGCCGGTGCCTGGTCCGAAAAAACCATCGTATAGGCCGATAACGCCGATGCACGTCAAGGCGAGATAGGCGCGGCGACGGGAAAATACAATGGGTGCGTGGCGTGCGCCTAAATCCTTGTGCCACAGCACGTACATCAGTACCAGCATCAACATGACGGGCACTAAGGGGCGAAACAGCGACGGCGACACGGCGCTTACCAAGCTCGCGCCGCCGAGCGCCGCGAGAAATGCGACGGCGGCGGCCGGCAGTAGCACACGCGCGGAAATACGCACCACGCGCGTATAGCGCAAGACCGCAGCGGTCGTGCCGCAAATACTGCCTAGTTTGTTCGTGCCCAAAAGTAACGGCGGCAGGGTGGTGGGATAGCCCGCAAACAGCGCCGGCAATTGAATCAAACCGCCGCCGCCCACGATGGCGTCGACGAACCCGGCAAAGAACGCGGCGCATAGCACCCAGCTTAAAGTAGCAAAGCTTCCGCCTAACGCGATTGTGGCCAGGGCCCGCCCCCCTGAATGTCGCGCAGATGCCCGGCCGTGCCGGCGTCGAACCAATGCTCGATCAGCCGGTAAGATATGGACTGCGGCGGCGGCAGCAGCGTTCCGTTCGCGGCAACATCGGCGCGCGTAAACCAGCGCGCGTCCTCCAATTCTTGGTCCCGCAGCCGCACCTCGGTGGTCACCGCATGCGCCGTGAACCCGAGCATCAGCGACGCTGGAAACGGCCACGGCTGGGAGGAGTGGTATTCGATCCGGTCGACCTCGATGCCGGTTTCCTCGAAAACCTCGCGCGCCACGGCGTCCTCCAGGGATTCCCCCGGTTCGACGAAGCCGGCAATGGTCGAGTAGCGGCCCACGGGCCAGCTGGCTTGGCGTCCCAAGAGGGCGCGCTCACCCTCGCTGACCAGCACAATGATGGCCGGATCGATGCGCGGAAACTGTTCATGGCGGCAGGCCGCGTCGCTGCAGACGAGCACATGGCCGCTCTTGGCGGATACGGTCTCGGCGCCGCACAGGCCGCAGAAGCGGTGCCGCCGCCGCCAGGAAATGATGGCGCGCGCATAGCCGAGCAAGCCCACTTCGTCGATCGGCAGCGACCACGCAACTTGGCGCAGGTCCTCAAAGCGGCTGCCGGGAGGTACCGGCGGCGGCTCCATGGATTCGATTTCGAAGGTGAAGAAATTCGTGTCGCCGTAGCGTCCCAGCAGGATCAAACCCGTATCGTTGCGCCGTTCGAGCGGTATGTGCGACAGCTCAAGATATACGGCGCGCGGAGTATCGTCGGCGGTGATGAGGTTGCGCGAATTCCATACCGGCACGGCGCGGCTCCGTTCATCGGCGAGCGCCGCAGCAAACCACTGCGGATCCTGCCGCAAATGCGAAGCACGGTCCAAATACGGACCGGCGAAGATATTCCTCTGCTGCATCCGGCAATTCTAGCAGTTCGGATACAGCCGGTAGAAATCGGTCGCGAACATTCGGCAATCACTGGGGTGTCAAGGCCGGTTTAGTTGGCTACATGAGAACATCCATAGATGCGCATTGTCGCCGGCTAGCTCATGTTGGTGAAAAACTGCAGAGAGCGGCTCAGTGCTTCAGCGCCGGCGACTGGTGGTGGCAGTTGCCGCAGGTCTGTTTGTGTTGGTCAGCAAGTCGCGCAACCGCAAGCCGCCGCAATCCTCGCAGCGCGCCAAACCCAACTCGTCGCGTCGCACGAGCGCTATCAAGGTTGATCTTTTTCCAAAATCTGCCGCTCAGGTTGATTCACTGGCAAAATACCGTGCACACTATCAATATGCACCCACCTGACGAACAGCCCGACGAACCGCACGAGGCTTACGGCCTGCCGGCTATCTTCAGCTACAGCTATTGCAGCCGGGCAGCACCAGGGGTGGGCACTGCAGAAGTCGAGCGGATCATCGCAACGGCTCGGCTTCACAATCCCCGTTTCGGTATCACGGGCATGCTCGTATTTGGATCTGGCGTCTTTTTTCAATGGCTCGAGGGACCGCGGACAAGCATTACCAGACTGGTGCAGCGCCTGGCGCTTGATGCCCGTCATGACACTATCATCGCGCTGGATCAGTCGGAGGAAGTCCGCGAGCGGCTGTTCCCCGAATGGGACATGGAACTCGTCAGTGCGACCGACATTCGCGAGGTGCTGGTCGATGCGATTGACAATGCCAGCGAGGGCAGCAACACGCCGGGATTGCAGCGCCTTCTCGCAATGGTGGACAGCGGTGACCTGCACGTCTGATTGCATCCGGCGCACTTAACAGCTGACGAGAGTGTTGGACTAGACAACCGCAGGACATCCAACAAACGACCGTGTTTGGCGGGCGCCAGCCTCAGTGCTTCAGCGCCGGACCGAAGTAATAGCGATCGCGCATAAGCGGGCCGATACCTTCAACAAGGGCGATTTCAAATCAGACACTGCGGTTTGTGCCGATGACGCGGTAATAGTTGACGATTTTTCACCACACGAGTGCCAGCCTCGCGGCGCTTGTACTAAATGGTACAGCGCCTTTTGGTATAAGCCGCGAAGACCGCGCACCGATGCGAAGATTACGCTCGGTGATACCCAGCACCTTCATGTCAATTCTGGCTTTGGGTATGAGAGGGTCATATTCGGCCCGCAGCGATCGCTCACGAGGCGGAGTAAACTCGACATCTCGGAATCCGAAGAGCGGAATGAATCGCAGTAATTGACTACAAATAGCCACCCCGCGATGACATCCCACGATCGCTTTTTACAAGCCTCGGATGGCAATCAGCTTCCTTGTCGGAGGACTAGCGGATGACCACTCACAGAACCGACCTCCCCAGCTGGACCCGCCGCGAATTATTCAGCGCTGGAATCGCCGCCGCCGGCACCGTAATGCTCGGGGCTTGGGCGCACTCTGAGACTCAAAGGAACTCGCCGGCCACCGGATTGGTTGCGGACCTTGATGACCTGGGCCAAAAGATCCGCGGGCGCTTTCTAAGCAGAGGCTCGAGCGACTACGACGATGCCCGAAAAGTCTGGAATCTTGCTTACGACCGCCGCCCGCTGGCGATGGCGCGCTGCGCGGACCTCGACGACGTGCGGCGTTGTGTGCACTTCGCGAGGCGGCACGCCCTTCCCATCGCCATTCGCGGAGGTGGGCATAGCTATGCGGGGTTTGGCGT
Source organism: Steroidobacterales bacterium (assembly GCA_038226325.1). Lineage (GTDB taxonomy): Bacteria > Pseudomonadota > Gammaproteobacteria > Steroidobacterales > Steroidobacteraceae > Bog-1198. The sequence goes on from JBBRQO010000078.1 coordinate 7,397, forward strand.
GGCTGATGGCGGTCTTCAAATTGACCTCGCTGCGTTCAATACCGTCAGTGTTTATCGCGACCGCCGCATCGCCTCGGTCGGGGGCGGCACGAGGATTCGGGATCTACTGACCGCCACGCTGGCCGCGGGACTCGTCACGCCGATGGGTGCTTGCGGTTCCGTAGGCGTTGCAGGCCTGGCTCTCGCAGGTGGAGACACGGCCGGGAGAGGGCTTTACGGCACAGCGTGCGACAATATTGTCAGTGCGCAACTCGTGACTGCCGACGGCGAGACGCTGGAACTCGGGCCCAGCCGGAACGAGGACCTGTTCTGGGCTATCCGCGGTGGCGGCGGTAACTTCGGTGTCGTCACCCGCCTGGATTTCCGGTTGTTCCCAGTGCTGACGTCCTACAACGCCAAGTTCGACTTCGGTTGGAGCGACATCGGAGGGGCAATACGCATTTTCGGCGACCTAGTGCGCGCAACTCCAGATGAAGTTAGAGCGTTCTTTAACGTAAGCGCTGAAACCGGCGCGTCGGCATTCTGCGGGTACTACGGCGATCCGGTGGCCGCCAACACCTACCTCGAGAAATGGAGGGCTTCGTTCCGGCGGGTCGATGCCCGCATGTCGACCTCCACTCCCAATGCGGAAGGACAAGTTATGGGTCCTACGTCACTGGCGGTCGAAGGTGCATTCCTTGAGGGCGTCAGTGACGGGGTTGCAGCCGTGTTGCAGCGTGCAGCGTTGGCTGGGCGGGGATTTGGCGAAATTCTGATGGGCCTCTCGAATGGGGTGGTGGCGCGTATCGGAATGACCGACACGGCATACCCGCTGCGTGGGACTGGATTGAGTTCTCTGCTGGCCGCCGCCTGGACGCGGCCGGAAGATCGCGCACGGGCGGACCAATGGGTAGCGGAGTACGGCGCCGCACTGCGCCCATGGGCGCGCCGAGCCTATGTGAATTACATCGCGCCCAGCCC
>JBBRQO010000079.1:0-7773 GCA_038226325.1 Steroidobacterales bacterium
GAGCTCGCCCCGTTGGTCGCTGGCTCCATCAATATGAAAGCAATCCACGATCATTGGCAGGATATCCTGCGGCTGGTGATGTCGATCAAGACCGGCACGGTGACGGCCTCCGTGATCTTGCGCAAACTCGCCGCCTATCCTGGCCCGTCAGTAAGATTCGTGTAAAAACCTGCCATAGCGGCTTTTGACCGCTGTCTTGGGTCATCCAAGCCCACGCCGCCGCCTTCTCCACGTGCCCGAACTGGTCACTCAGGCGGAGGTCTGGCAGGAAAGGAATCAGTCATCAGCTCGGCAGCCCGAAGTGGTTCGGCATAGGGTCGGGCTTCAGATCCGTCGGAAAATCCCCGTAGAGCTTCAGATTGCTCGTCCAGTAGGGGCTCATATGCGCGAGATCCGCGATCTCAAATTCGACGCCCTGGGATTTCAACAAATGGAGAGCCTGGGTTTGATCGACGACGTTCTGAACGACGACCGCGTTTGCCACGAGTTCGTTGTAGACCAAAGACTTCTCCTGATCAAGCGGATCATTCGAGCGAACGATGACCTCGCTGCCGAAGGCCAAGTGTTTGGCAAACCGATGATGTCGCTCCACCTTCGTCGTGCAATTGTGCACGGTACGCCGCATCGAATCGTCCATGATCCATTCGAGCAGGAATTGGGTGCGTACCGCTTTGCCGAGCTCCTGCAAGGCCACGCCGAATCGGTTGCGCGTGCTGTAACTGTTGATTCGAGCGAGCACGGTGGATGGCGCGAGCATTCCGCTTTGAATGGCCAAAGCGAGTTGCAAGAACTGAGAATAATGCTCACGAATGAGCGCCCAGTTGACGCTGCCGCTGAATAGCTCGTTGATATGGCGATAGTGGCTCTCGCGTTCGGCACGGTACATTTTTAGCTTCCGCCAGCGCCGAATCCGGGGCATCAGCTCAATGCCCATCAAATAGGCGAGACCGAAAACAGCCGATGATTGGCCGTGGGTATCCGCGTGCACGCGCTTCGGTTTCAGGTCCGATAGATTATGAAGCAGCGCGTCGAGGATGTAGGTCGCTTCGTAGGTACCGCAGGCGATGAACCGGCTGAAGAGCGCGATGTAATTGTCCGCAATATGTCGGTAAGCGATGCCGCCGGTCTTGCCGTAGCGAATATGGCGTTCCGCGAGCAGGTTGTCCTCATACGTGCTGAAATGGGTGCCATCCGCGACGGCAGCCTCCCCCAGACCCCATTGGCGCGGTAACTCGAATTGCGCATAGAGATTAATGAGGTCGGCCGAGGCGGCTCGAAGATCGTCAATATCGACGTGCCGCCGATCGACGAAGGCGAGCTGATCCGCCGATACGGTTCCGTTCAGATGGCGCGCCGCCTGGGTGGGACCGAGACCGCAGCCATAGGCGAAGGCCGTGAGAACGTATCGATGCCGGGCGTCCTTGATCTGGGGGCTCAAACGCGACGGTAGGCCAAAGTGCCGGCTCCACTCGACCCAGTTTTCGGTATTCGTGATGGCAGCCAACACCGGTCGCTCCGGCATATGCTGCATGAGTTGTTTTTGCAGCTCGATCGCGGTGACCGGGATCGGAAGGGCATCGACCGGCGTCACGACGGGCTTCCCGTCCTTGCCGACTCGCATAAAGCCGTCGGTGCCGAGCGCTCGATCGAGATAAAACGCTTGGCGTTCGAGAGAGTCTTTCAGGGAGCGAACGAACCCGTCCGGTCCCTCGGCCCAACCCCGTGACGCGGCGTACGCAGCCATGGCGGTGGGATCTGCCGTTTCCGGTGGCAATCGGTCCCAGAACCGATCGTAGCTCAAGGACCCGTTGACGAACATGTCGCCGGCCTTGATCGCGGCGGCCAATTCCAACAGCGCAACGACTTCGAGCTGTCGGCGATTGAATAAATCAGGATGATTCGGATCATCGAGCACCAGGGGACGCCAGTCTCGAGGCAGCGACTCCGAGCTCACATCGGCGATTTCATAGCAATCGCTATACGGCGGAAATTCGTTGCTGACGGCGGAGATAAAGCCCAACAGATCCAAGGACGCCTCCGTTGCCTGCAAGGGTAACAATTCCGCCAGTTTGAGGAGCGGCGCGCGCAGCGGTGCAAACGCGTGCCGTGCAAAGGGCCGCCAGTTCTGCTTTTCGTGTCGCAGATGCTCGACGCACGCCTCGCGCAGGGAATCGCGACCGCCGTGGTCGGCGAACACTGCGTCGAGTTGCGCAACCTTCCGCTTCGGGGCTTGGTCAGTGCCGGCAATTACGAGCACGTTGTGAAACGCCCGAATCAATGCATCCGTCTTCGCGTGACGCGCCTGATACCAGTCGGTCAGTTGCTCCTCGCTTTTGGTCTCGACCCTGCGAACCAACTTGAGCAGCATTGCGGTCAGTTCGTCCAGCAGTTGTCCGCGAGCGTGCCGCAGGACAGCGAGTAACAGTGTCAGGCGGCGAGGCGTTACGTACTCGCGCAGCTCCATGGCGTTGAGCCGCATGGCCTCGTTGGCCCAAAGCAGTACTTTCGAATCCGCGACGAGGTGCAGCGCCGCTGTCGGATCCGGTAGCCGTAACAACCATTCGTAGCGTGCGATGAGGGCATTGAGATTCTTGCGGGTGGCACGTCCCGCAGGCCGACACAGCTCGGCGAAGGGGGATTGCTGGATCTTCGGATCGACGATGAGCAATGCCTCGAGTCGAGCACGCTGCTGCTCGTCGAGATGCTCGCAGACTTCTCGCCACTGGCCGGCATTGACTCGCCGATGGGCGGTCCCGGCGATCCGACGCAGCGCGATGAGTGCTGGCAATTCGAAGTGGGATTGCACGAGAATGTCGACCGCGGCATTAATGAGATCGGCCGGATCGGTGCGGGCGGAGGCCAGCTTCATCATGGTGGATTCAGCGAGTTTGCGCGCACTCGAACCCCAGGATGTCACGCCCAGAAATTTGAGGACCGCGGGGCGGTGCCGGTACAAGGTGCGCTCGGATTGACTACGATACAGTTCGCTCGAAATACCCACTTGCCCGGCAATGTGCTCGACGATGACCGCAGGAATGTCCTCGGTGCCGAGAAAGCGACCGATGCACTGAAATACCTTCAGTTGCACGAGGAGCGCCGCACGCGATGCGGGCGTACGGGCAATCGTGGGGGCCCATTGTCGTTCATGGTAGCTCGGGCTGAAGAGCCGGTGCAGATCGGCGGGCCCAAGTTGCTCGGGCAGTTCTGGGTAGACGAGTCTCGCACTACGGTGCGAGGCAGCGGGATCCGAGGTCATGGGCATCTTTTTGTCGCCGGCAAATAGGGTGAAGATTTCCGTTAGTGCGCCGGCGGTACCTTGATCGCACCGGAGGCAATATCCTCTGCCAGACCCTCGAGGAGCTTCGCGAACATAAAGAACCCGGCAAATCGCGTGGTGATGAGATCCAATCCCGCTCGCGGCGCCGAGTCGACGAGCCGTTTGAAGGGTTCCATGTGATCGAACATGCGGGCAAATATGACCATTTCGTCGCACCCTTCTGCTAAGAGCGTCTTCATGGCAGTGTCGATCCCGAGGGCCGCCTCGAATTGGCTTGTGCTCAAGAGCTGACGTGCCGCTTTAAGATCCTGCGGGTCAATCGGACGCATGAGCGCCTCGAGTCCCAGCTCCCCGTCACTTTTAGCCAGGACCTGATCGATGGTGTGGGATTTCACTTCCTCCATCAACGCGAGAATCTCCCCAATTCGCACTTCAATTTCTTGAGACTGCTTTTCGAGGCGCTCGATTTCCTGCATCTCATCGTGGCTTAGTTCAAGCTTGCGCCAACGCCGGTGTTGCTCTCGATCGAGGGGAAGCTCCTCGCGTTGTGAGGTGTAGAGGCGTAACACGCGGCCGACGATCTCATCCGTCAACACGTGCGGACGATCGCGAGCCCGGGAGAGAGTCGCGTATTGTTCATTGGCATTGGCGAACTGCTCATCGCTTAATGCGGCGATGACGCGGAGCATGCTGATCGGATGCCACTTTCGTTCGCTCACTGGTAGTCACTCCGACCGTGCGGTTATTGATGTTCCAAGTTTACGATCATCCGGTGTGCGCGATGAGCGGTGCGTTCGTTGAGGCATTGGTGTGTAGGAAAAATTCCCCGTATTGAAGCGACGGGCACGGCCTACTCACTTCGTTTCGGTGGCCGGCGGCTCAAACAGCCGCGCGGCGCGACTGGTGCTCGCCGAACCTGCACGAAAATATCTCATCACGGTCGAGACGCTGGCATGTCCGGTCATCGCCATGGTGTCGCCCAGGGACACATTTTGTCTCCCCGCTTCCGTGACAAAGCCCGAGCGTAAGGAATGCGCGGAGAAATCGCCCTCGAGCCCGGCGAGGCAGCAACGCTCGAGGACAATCTTGCGCACGGCGGAAGCGCCGAGCGGTTCTCCGATCGTTGTGCCTTTGCGAACTCGCCGGAATATGGGGCCCATCAGGATGCCGCTCGCCGCGAGCCAGGCTTCGAGCGCCGCAGCCGCTGCGCCGACGATGGGCTTGTCGTTCTCGGGCCGATCGGCGCCCGATTGATTGGCTTTGTGGTGGCTCAAGGTATAGACCCAGGCGAGCTCGCCGAGCTTTCGGGTATTCTCAAGCGTCATCCCGACGACTTCGGAACGGCGGCGCCCGCCGCTCGCCCAGGCGACTAACAGCAGCGCACGATCGCGTATACCGCGAAGCGTGCCATCGCAGGTGGCGAGCAGCGCTTCGAGCGGTTCGCGCGTGAGCGCCGCCTTGCGTTGCGGTCTGGCACCGCGTTTGGCATAGGCGCGGCGGGTCTTGCCGAGGAGCTCGCGCACGGCTTGGTTTTGGCAGGGATTGGGTGCCCCCTGCTGGGTGTGCAACTTTGAGAGGACGGCGAGTCGATGGGCCACGGTATTGAGGGCGAGGGACCCCGGTTTGCCTTTGAAGCCGCGGGCGACGAGCAGGGCGTCGATGGACGCCGGCAGATCGTAGACCAGGCGCTCATCCATCCGGCGTTCGAGATGATCGACGATGAATTGCAGCACGGTGGCCGGCGCAACCGGCACGGTGATTGCCGCCTGATAACGAAGGGCAAACCAAGCGGCCCAGTAGCGTAGTGCCCCGCGGTAGCTCGCCTGCGTGTTGGCGGCGTCGCCTTCCGCGAGCAGCGCCGCAATGGCCTCTTCGGTAAGGCGTTCCAGCCGTTCGGGGTCGAGGGCGGGGAGGCCGGTGTCGCTGGCGGTGAGAACCGGAGCGAATGTGGGCAGGACCGAGGGCAAATTGTTCATATTCTTATCTGTCTAATGTAAGATATAATACAGAATATTACTCTAAATCACGATAATGTACGCTTATGATACCTATTAATCAAGATACCGGAGGAGGGCGGTGACCACACTCTCTCCGCGCGGTATCGGGGAAACGGACGTCTGGCAGGCCGCTGATGCCCTTCTTTTAGAGGGTCTGCGGCCCACCATCGAGCGCGTGCGGAACAAAATCGGGCGGGGCAGTCCGAACACGGTCAGCCCCTACCTCGAAACATGGTTCAAGCGATTGGGCGCACGGATTGTCGATCCGACCGCGTTTTCGGCGCCGCCCGCCCTGCCGGAGCCGATTTCACAGGCGGCAGCGCACTTCTGGGAGGCCGCCCTCGCCGCGGCGCGCGCGCAGAATGCCGCTACCCTGGCTGCCGGTCGCGCCGAACTCGCGCAGTCGCGTCGCGAACTCGACGATGAGCGCGCCCTGCTGCTGGCAGCAGCTGCGAAAAGTGAGGCCCGGAGCCAAGCCAAGGAGGAGGCACTGCAGGTCATGCGGGTCCGGGCGGAGGAATTGGAGCATCGTGTCGAGGAAATGTCTGCCGAAGTTGATCTGGCTGGCGCGACGATCAACGCCTTGCGACTTGAAATTACCCGCCTCCAGTCCGACCGCGATGCGCTTCGCCGGCAACTCGACGCCGATCGAGCCGCCTTCGAATCCGCCCGGCAAGAGCATGATGCCCGAACGGCCGCTCACGAAACTCGTTGGGCCGGAGAAGTCGACCGCGCACGGGAGGCCACCAAGGCCGCCCTCACCCGCGCCGCCCAACTAGATAAAGAGTCGACCGCGCGCATCGGTGTTCTCACCCGGTCACTTGAGGCCGCCGAAGGTGAGCGGCGCCGGATCGCCGACGTGAATGCGCAAATGGAAATCGACGCCGAACGGGTCCGCGTCGAGCACACCGCCGCGGCCCATGCCCTCAAGGAGTCGCAGCGACACGCCCAGTCACGCGAAGCGCAACTTCTCGCTCAACTCGATCGCATCCAAACTCAGCTGGGCGAGGTGCTCGAACAACTGGCAATCAAGGATCGTGAACACGGGCAGTTGCTGCGTTCGTTGGTGGCCGATGCGCGAAATCCGGTGAGCCGTGAACCTGATCCCCAAAAACCACGTTAAGGAGTACCCCTCTTGGAACCTATTGCCACTTCACTTCGATTATTAAGGCGCCAATTCGAGCTCGACCGCCGGCGCCGCCAGCCCGGCGGGATATCTGCCTTGGAAGAGCGCGAACTGTTTTCAATCCGCACTCAGTTGGAGGAGTTTCCGGCTGCCGTCACCGCCATTACCCAGATCTCCGGCGCGACTCGAAAATCGCTCGATCAGATCTGCGTCGAAGACATCGAGCGATGGGATGACCGGCGCGCCAGCTAAGCCTCGGTCCAAGCGCTCGCCGAAGCGCCCGCGCTGCCTCGTCATTGCCGGACCGAACGGTGCTGGCAAGACGACGTTCGCCCGCGAATACCTGCCGCACGATGCGCGCATCTTGCGTTTCGTGAACGCGGATCTGATTGCCGCCGGCCTATCGCCACTCGCGCCCCAGCGGGCAGCACTTGCAGCCGCACGAGTCATGCTCGCGGAAATTGATCGGCTCGCCGAGCAACGAGTCGATTTTGCCTTCGAGAGTACCTTAAGCGGCCGAACCTACGCCACGCGCCTCGACCGACTCACCAAATCGGGCTACCATCTCGAAATCATCTTCCTGCGTGTGGCATCACCACGCTTGGCGCTGCAGCGCATCGCCGCTCGCGTGAAACAGGGCGGACATCCGGTGCCCAAGGCCGACGTCCTCCGGCGATACGTCCGCGGGTGGGAGAATTTCGAATCAGTGTACCGACCCTTGGCGCACGCCTGGTCGGTGTATGACAATTCCGGAGAGAAACCCGTGCTCCTCGAACGAGGTCTTTAAGAAATGGCTGCCAAGACTCGCGCTCAAATGCCCGACAAACGAATTGAGAATGCGCTCCTGCGCGCCGGCGCCGCCGCACGGAAAATCGCACGTATGTACGGAACGCCGATCTATGTGTGGGAACACGGCAAGGTGGTGGCGAAGCGCCCGTAAGCCCTCGCGTGCCGCTGATCTTTCAGAACAATAAACTTCCCCCGCAGTTTCCATAAAGGGTCTCGCTTGCATGTTCCAACTGCTGCCCCGGTTTCGTAATGCCTATCTATTCCAGCGGCCGATCAATATGCGGTGGGGCGAGAAAAAGCTGACCGCGTTGTGCAAAGAAGAAATCGGCGTTGAACCCAAAGTTGGGGATGCGTTCCTGTTCTATAACGGTAAAAAGGATTCCCTCAAGTTGTTCTTCCGCGACCATCAGGGACCTAACGAGGTTCAAAAGCTGATGCCGCGTGGCGGTTTCATGCTGCCTGCGCCCGTCGATGGAAAAGTCTTCATCAAGATCGTGCCCTCGCTCATCCCGCGGCTTTTCAGCCGGTAGGGAGTGGGCGCAATGCGCTATGGCAGGTTTTTACACGATTCTTACTGACGGGCC
>JBBRQO010000080.1:0-7067 GCA_038226325.1 Steroidobacterales bacterium
AGATCGCCCATGCGGGTCCACGGTGCATCGTAAATGCGCTCGAGCTGTGCCTTGTACCACTCGCGCACCAGTCCCACCTGCCCTGCCCACGGCGTCGCCGGGTCGGCCAGCCTTTCCATCAGCGCGCAAAATCTGTTCCACTCCATTTTTACCGGCTGCGGCGCATCGAAGCCGGCTAGCGCTTTGACGCTATATTCCTGCGCCTCCAGATAATCGAGCGCCTGCTTCGCATGGCCGGGGCCGAAGCCCGGCAGCAGTTTCAGCACACGAAAACCCGCCACCGAGTTGCGCGGATTATCCGCCCAGCGCAGCACCGACATCATGTCCTTGACGTGCGCCGCCTCCAAGAACTTGAGTCCGCCATACTTGACGTACGGGATGTTGCGCTTGGAAAATTCAACTTCGAGCACGTCACTGTGATGCGAGCTGCGAAACAAGATGGCATGGCGTTTTAGCGAGCCGCCGACTTCGCGCGTCTGTAGTATTTTTCCGGAAATGTACTCGGCTTGCGCCTGCGCATCATCCATCGCCACATAGAAGGGCTTCTGAGTGGATTGCCGCATGCCGAGCAGAGTCTTGCGATGCTGCCGCGCGCCGTCCGCCATGAGCGCGTTCGCCGAATCCAGAATTTGCTGTGTCGAGCGATAATTCTGCGACAGCACCACGACCTCGGCCTTGGGCTTGTAGCGCTCGGCGAATCCCAAAATATTCTCCACCGCTGCGGCACGGAACGAATAAATGGCCTGCGCATCGTCGCCCACCACCGTGACCCCCTGGCCGTCCGGCTTGAGCGCCTGAATCACCTCGCCCTGCAGACTACTGGTGTCCTGGTACTCATCGACCAACACATGTTCGAAATTTTTCGACAGGCTCTGTGCCAAAGTGGGGTTTTGCATCATCGCATGCCAGTACAAGAGCAGATCGTCGAAATCCAGCACGCGATTCTTTTGCTTGCGCCCAACGTATTCGCGATACAGGCGCGTGAGATCCGCCTCCCACTCGCGACACCACGGGTACTGCTCCTCGAGCGTTTGCTTCAACGTCAGCCGCGTGTTGACGCGGTAAGAATAGATGGCGAGGCAGGCATCCTTGCGAGGAAAGCGTTTGTCCTTGGCCGAGAATCCCAATTCGTGGCGCACCACATCCATCAAATCCGCCGCATCGGCGCGATCCAACACCGTGAAATTCGGATCCAGCCCCAAGTGCTTGGCATACAGGCGCAGTATCCGGTTGCCCACCGAATGAAAGGTCCCCGACCACAGCAGGCGCGTCGCCACGCTGCGATCGCCGGCCCGGCCGCGATCCGCCATCACTTCCGCCACGATATTCTGCGTGCGCCGGATCATTTCCTGGGCGGCGCGGCGCGTGAAGGTAAGCATGAGGATGCGTGCCGGATCCACACCGTTCACCACCAGATGAGCCGTGCGATGCGCCAGCGTATTGGTCTTGCCCGTGCCCGCGCCGGCCAGAATCAGCATCGGACCCGCCGTCACTCCACCCTTGTCCGCCACCGGCGCGCCGAACGTGGCCGCTCGGCGCTGCATGGGATTGAGCGCATCGAATGCATTGGTCTTGGCTTTCATCATAAAATTTGTGCAGTTACTGTACGTATATCCAGATGGCGATGCAATACGCGTGACTCGAGGCCGCAGGATCGCGCATCGGCCAAGGTTTGCGCGCGGAGCCAGATCACACCAAGATAAACTCGACGCATGCAAAAACCCAAGACCATTGCCAGCAATCACGTTTTCAGCGGTCGCATTATCGACGTATCCACAGAGCGCCTGCTGTATGCCGACGGCCGCGAGTACGACCTGGACTTCGTGCGTCATCCCGGCGCCTCGGCCGTGGTCGCCCTCGATGCCGACAACCGGGTCTGTCTGGTACGCCAGTATCGGCACGGCATCACGGATTTTCAGTGGGAAATCCCTGCCGGCAAATTGGATAAAGGCGAACCACCGCAGATCTGCGCCATCCGCGAATTGGCCGAAGAAACCGGAGTGTCCGCCGCGCGCTGGAGCGCTCTCGGCCAATTCCTGCCGGCGCCCGGCATTTTTACCGAAGTCATCCACCTCTACCTGGCGAGGGACTTGAAGTTGGGTCCAGCCGCGCCGGATGCCGACGAGGAACTCGAAGTAAAATGGCTGCCGCTGGACGAAGCCATTGAAATGGTGCTGCGCGGCGAATGGAATGACGGCAAAACCGCGCTAGGCCTGTGGCGGGCCCAATACCACTTACAATTGTGAAGTCGCGCCAGCTTTCGACGGCTATGGGTTGACTTAACGCCCGTATGCCTTAAAAAGGAAGCATGAGCGCAGATCACTCAAAATCTTCGAAGAAACCGCGCGCCGCGGACGCGCCTACCGTCGCCGACGGCCAATCCGACCCCAAGAGTACGGGTCGGGTGCAGTTCGACGCCAAAGGCAACGCCGTTTGGGAATGGTCGGTTGCGACCGGCGCGTTCGGTCGCGAGATCTCGACCCAGCGTCTGCAGAAACTCGAACACCCCGCCTTGTCGCTGGCCGAGGATTCACCAACGCCGCTCGACACGGTGCGCCCCAATCCCTTGGGTGCGAAGAAAGGCTACGATCCTTACGACAGCGGCAAATTGGGCAAGCGGCCGGTGCCTGCCAAGAAGGATTTGCGCAAGCTCAGCGAATTCTTGAAGTTGAAGAAGCAGGCCGCGAACAATAAGGACGAAGAGTAGCTGCCAAGGCTGAGGGATCACGCCAGCGCGTGCTTGAGCTTGGCCGCGCTTCCCAGGCGATAGAAGGTGCGCAACTCGCGCACCAGCGCCTCGATGCGCGCCTGTCCCCGGCTCACAAAGCGATGTTCCAGGCGGCGGCAGTATTGCGCGGCGCAGCGATGCGCAGTTCGATAGCGATGATACTGATCAGGCTGCAAGCGCGCATCGAAGCTCACATGGTCGAACAGACGCGCGTGCACCTGCGCCGGATAGTCCCCTCCCTGCTGATCGGCCAGCAAGAACACGGTGACCGCATACTTGTCGACTTCCGCCTGCGTCTCCAGCTCCAGCAGAGACACCGGCAAATCACGGTGCAGCCGCCAGGTCGAATAAACGAAATGGCTCACTCCCTCAAGTGCCGTACAGTAGTCGGCCAAATTACTCTCGCTCAACTCTCCGACGGGATCGTCGCACTCCAGTCGCCGTAAAATGCTGGGCTCGACATACAGTGCGATACCGGCGCCATCCGGCGTTTCCGCCAGCAGGAGTTCCTCATCCGAGGCCCGCGCATCGTTCACCGGAGTGGTGCCCAATAGGGCGCGACGGTCCGTGATGAGAAAATCGTAGACGTCGTAGTTCATGTCCACGTCGTACAGACGCCCGATCAGCGATTGCAGCTTGTTCAATACCATTGCGGCCGGTTCAGTAACACCGTCATCAATGCTCACGGCGCGCGCCGGCCGCAGCCACCGCTTGTACACCCAGCTGCTTCAGCAGTCCGTGGGCACGCGGGCTGCCGGTTTTCATCCATATTTCGTACAGCCGCAGGATGTCGGCGTCGGTGTGCCGGTAGGACATCTCGCTGACTTCGTTCAGCGCATCCACCAGCCGCTGAAATTTCGTGGCGAGCTGCGCGTAGATCGCCGCCACGCCGCGGCCCGACATGGAGCGCTGCATGGTATCCGCCAGCGAGCTGTAAGCATTCCCGCCCATTGCAATGTGATAGTCGATGTCGATCAACTTGCGGGCGAAGCTGCGGGCAAAGAAGCCGGCGATGAATAAGGAAACATCGCCCAGGCGCTGCAGCCCCCGTTGCCGCGCCAGCGCGGTCGGTGCCTCGAGTGCATCCGCCAGCATTTGCGCCAGCGGCCGGATGCGCAGCCCGTCGGCAGTGCGCTCGTACAAGGCGTCGGCGCGGGAGAACATGGTGAGCAGGTTGACCACGTACTGCTCCGCTTGCTCATCGATCTCGAGGTGCTGATGCTCGCTGGCCGCGTGAAATGCATCACGAAAAAATTCGCGTAGGGAACTGACCGCTACAAGAGATCCCGCAGACACTGCTTGCATGCTTGGCATCCTTTTTACGCTGACACCATCCTATCGACAAAGGACAGTCGAAGTGAACACAAAAAACGCGAACTGGTGTCAGAAAATGCCTATTTATATAGGTATTTGCAATCAGCAATCGACATCGTAGGCTGCCAAGCGTGCGCCGCGTCTCATATACACCGGTTAGGTGCTATTCGATTTCTGCAAGCGTTGTGATGGTGCGCGGCGGCGGCGCCAAGGCCTGCGGCCATACCCGCGCATCGCGATTCAGCCACACCGCCTGCATTCCCGCCTGCATTGCGCCCGCGACATCCGTCACGGGATCATCGCCGACGTGCAGCACTTGATGTGCCTCAACCCCGGCCTGCGCCAGCAGGCGCGCGAATATGCGCGGATCCGGCTTCGCCGCACCGGCCCCTCTCGCGGTGACGTGGCCCGCGAACCAGTGGCTGATTCCGCTGAGTTTCAGATCCGCATTGCCATTGCTGAGCGCAAACAACCGATAGCGCGCATGCAACCGCTGCAGCGACGGCCGCACATCGTCGTAGAACTCAACCCGGTTGCGCGCAGTGAAAAATACCTCGAAGGCCTCGTCTGCCAGCCGCTCCGCATCGAGCGGCGAGTTCGCATCGAACAGTTCCTTGAGAGCGCGCTGACGCAAAAAGGTAAGGTCATGTCCGTGCGCAGGGAAGCGTTCCGCCACTCGCGCGCGCATCGCACGCAGCGACTCGATGCTGTGGCCGCTCACCGCCTGTGGGTGGTGCGCTTGAAGCCACGCCCACAAATGGAGTTCCGCGGCCGCGATCACCGGCCCCACGGGCCACAGGGTGTCGTCCAGATCGAAGCTCAATACCAGTGGTGCATGCATCGCTCTATTGTTGCGCAAAGCGCCCGTGCATTTTGCGGAATCTGCGGGGCCTTAAGGCTACAATCCAGCGACGCAAGCTTCCAAAGAGAATATCGCAATGGCCGCCCATCGATTTTTCGTCGCTCTCGCCTGTCGTAGCCTCACCTGCCTCACCTTTGCCGGTGCCCTGGCAGCGGGCTCTGCGGCTGCCGCCGCGCCCGCCGCGGCGGAACACCTGCAACCGCTCACCGTGCAGGACCTCGTGCGCCTCGAGCGCGTGTCTGACATCGCCTCATCACCCGACGGCAAGCGCGTCGCCTACACCGTACGCACCACTGACATGGAGGCCAATAGAGGGCGCACCGCCATATGGCTGGCGGACACCAAGCGTGGCGCCGCCGCGCTTCGCCTCACTGACCTTGCCGCCAATTCCAGCGGCGCCGAGTGGAGCACCGATGGACGATACATTTACTTTCTCTCGAATCGCAGCGGCTCGAATCAAGTGTGGCGGGTGGCGGCCGGCGATTTACGCAATGCCGCATTAGAGGCGCCGGGCGCGGCGGCGCTGCAGGTCACTAACTTGCCGCTGGATGTGGGCACCTTTCGAGTCTCGCCCCGAGGTGACCGCCTGGTCGTAAGCGTCGAGGTATACCTGGACTGCCCTGACTTGGACTGCACCAAACACCGCCTGGATGAGGCAGCGCACTCCAAGGCCACCGGCGTGCTACACAGTGAACTGTTTGTGCGGCACTGGGATACTTGGAGCGACGGCCGCCGCTCACAGCTTTATGCCCTGGCACTAGACGACGTGGCGCGCGGCACGCCCGTGCGCCTCAGCGCGGGTATCGGTGACGTGCCCGGCAAACCCTTCGGCGGCCGCGAGGACTATGCCTTCAGTCCCGACGGCGCGCGGCTGGTGTTCTCGGTGCGCGCCGCCGCGGGAGAGTCATGGTCGACCAACTTTGATTTGTACGAGGTGGCGGCCGAGGGCGGCACGCCGCGTAATTTGACCGCGGACAATCCCGCCTGGGACGGACAGCCGGCATTTTCGCCCGACGGCACCCAGCTCGCTTACGTGGCCATGGACCGGCCGGGCTTCGAAGCGGATCGTTTTCACCTGGTTTTATTGAACATGAAGTCGGGAATCAAACGGGCACTGACTCAGAACTGGGATCGATCCATCGCGAGCTTCAGCTGGTCGCGGGACGGTAAAAGCTTATTCGCCACCACCGACCACCTGGGCCAGCGGCCGCTATGGTCCATCGACGCCGCCACGGGCAGAGCCTCCGCCATCACCGGCGCCGGCGAAGTGGAAGCGTTCAGCGTCGGCCCGCGCAAGATATTCTACGCCTTCAGCAATCTCGCCGGCCCCGCCGATATTTACACTGTGGGTTTCACCGGCGGTGCCCCCGTCCAGCTCAGCCACCTGAACCAGGCGCTGCTCGCCGAGCGCAAGCTCGGCGACTACGAGCAGTTCAGCTTCGCCGGCTGGAACAACGAAAATGTCTTCGGCTACGCGGTGAAGCCGCCGGCCTTCAAGCGCGACCAGAAATATCCCGTGGCATTCCTGGTGCACGGCGGCCCCCAGGGCAGCTTCGCGAATTCTTGGAATTGGCGTTGGAATGCGCAGACCTTCGCCGGCGCGGGCTTCGGCGTGATCATGATCGATTTTCACGGCTCCACCGGCTACGGCCAGGCTTTCACGGATTCCATCAGCGGCGACTGGGGCGGCAAGCCGTTTGAGGATTTGAAGTTGGGACTGGAGGCGGCCCTCAAGCAATATCCGTGGTTGGACGGCGAGCATGTCTGCGCGCTCGGCGGCTCCTACGGCGGCTACATGATGAATTGGATCGAAAGCCAATGGCCGGACCGCTTTAAGTGCATCGTCAGCCACGACGGTATTTTCGACAATCGAACCATGTACTACTCCACCGAGGAACTCTGGTTCCCCGAGTGGGAGAACGGCGGCCCGGAGTACAGTAACCCCGCAGGCTACGCCAAACACAATCCCATCGACTATGTGTCCAAGTGGAAGACGCCCACCTTGGTCATTCACGGCCAGATGGACTACCGCGTACCGGACTCTCAAGGCCTCAGCGTGTTCACCGCTCTGCAGCGCCAAGGGATACCCAGCGAACTGCTGTATTTTCCGAATGAGAATCACTGGGTATTGAAACCAGCCGACAGCGTTCAGTGGTACGACAC
>JBBRQO010000081.1:0-6908 GCA_038226325.1 Steroidobacterales bacterium
GACGCCGTCCTTCACTTTGGGCTTATAGCCTGCGGAGCGCAGCCGATGGGTCTGCGTCGCCAGCGCAGCCTCTGCCGCCGTATTTTTGTCGCTCGCCGCCGCAGCGGTTGCCGTAGCTGACGCAGTAGGGGTGCCGCCGGCAGCGGCCGTCGCCTGAACGGGGGTTGATGGGGCAGGGGGATCGGCCGCAAAGCTCTGCGAAAACGCCCCGAGACACAGGAAAATGAACAAGGCCGCTTGATAACGCATGGCACAGATATGCCACAAGTGCCCATTCGGGGTCAACTTAAGCCTCATCGACAAGTCGCCCCTTTCCGGGGCGGCAGGCTACTTCGCGAGCGCGCGAACCTGCTTCGTCAGCCGGCTCTTATGCCGCGCGGCCTTATTGCGGTGAATGATACCCTTGTTGACCATGCTGTCGATCACCGGTGTCGCGGCAGCAAGAGCCGAAGCGGCCTCGCCTTCGTTGCCAGCCTTCAGGGCAAGCGTCGTCTTGCGGATGGCGCTGCGCAGCTGCGAGGTGAGCGCGTCGTTGCGGGCTCGATGCACCGTCGACTGCCGGGCAGCTTTTTCAGCAGATTTTGTGTTCGCCAAGCGGGAGACTCCTTACCTAATACCGTGGCCCAAATCGGGCCTCAAAACAGCCGCGTAGCTTGCCGATTGGCTGCCCGCTTGTCAATCGAATAACCCGGCCGTCTGTGTCCGCAGCTGGAAACCTGAGTATAATCACGGTCTTTCGCCATGGAACTCATTCGCGGTCTACATAACATCTCGCAGCGTCATCGAGGTTGCGTTCTGACCGTGGGCAACTACGATGGCGTGCACCTGGGTCACCAGCGAATGATCGGCGTGCTCAGGTCGCGGGCGGCCGCATTGCGCCACGCAGCTACGGTTCTGGTATTTGAGCCCAGCTCGAAGGAGTTCATCGATCCTGACGGCGCTCCAGCGCGACTCACGCGCTGGCGGGAGAAATATATTGCCCTGGCGGCACAGGGCGTCGAGCGCCTGGTGACATTGCGATTCGATGAACGCATGCGCGCCATGACTGCGCGCGCCTTTGTCGATGAATTGTTGGTGCAGAGGCTGGGCACAAGGCACATGGTGGTTGGCCATGATTTCCGTTATGGCAGTAACGCTTTGGGCACGATTGAGACCTTGAGCGCCGCGGCCCTGAAACATGGATTTGGCGTGGAAGAGATGGCTCCGTTCGTGTTCGACGGCGTTCGGGTGAGCAGCACTGCAGTACGCGAGCGGCTCGAATACGCGGATTACACAGGCGCCGCACGTCTTCTGGGCCGACCGTATCGAATGACGGGTCGCGTGGTGCACGGCCGGCAGTTGGGGCGCACATTAGGCTTCCCGACGGCGAATCTGCGATTGATGCGCCGCAAGTCGCCGGTGTGGGGCATATTGGCGGTACGAGTCTTTGGGATCGCCGCGCATTCTCTGCCAGGTGTTGCGAGCCTCGGCACGCGCCCCACGGTGAATGGCACTGAGCCGTTGCTCGAAGTACATGTGTTTGATTTTTCCGGAGACTTATACGGGCGTGCCATCGAAGTTGAGTTCGTCGCCAAACTGCGTGACGAGGTCAAGTTCGATTCCCTGGATGCCATGATGGTGCAAATGCGAATCGACGGGGCGGATGCGCGAAATTTGTTGTCTAAGGTGGGTTGTGGCTGACTACAAAAATACGATTAATTTGCCGAACACGGGCTTCCCGATGAAGGCGGATCTCGCCAACCGTGAGCCGGGAATGCTCGCGGCGTGGGAACGTGACGGCTTGTACGAAAAGATTCGCGACGTGGCCAAGGCCCGCCCCAAGTTCATACTCACCGACGGGCCGCCCTATGCAAACGGGGCGATCCACTTGGGTCATGCGGTCAATAAAATTCTCAAAGACATCATCGTCAAGTCGCGCACCCTGGATGGCTACGACGCGCCCTACGTTCCTGGCTGGGATTGCCACGGTCTGCCCATCGAAATGCAGGTCGAGAAAACCCACGGCCGGGTCGGCCAGAAAATCGACGCTAAGTCGTTTCGCGCGGCATGCCGGGAATATGCGCACAAGCAAGTCGACGCACAACGCACCGATTTCAAGCGCTTGGGCGTGCTTGGGGATTGGGACCATCCCTACATGACCATGATGCCGCGCTTCGAGGCAGAACAGCTGCGCGCCTTCTCGGTGATCATCAAGAACGGCCATTTGTACAAAGGCTACAAGCCGGTGCACTGGTGTTTGAACTGCCGCTCGGCGCTGGCGGAGGCAGAAGTAGAGTACGAGGACAAAACGTCCCCGAGCATTTACGTGCGCTTCCCGGTGGTCGACGCCGCCGATGTGGCACAGCGCTTCGGGATTGGAGCGATTGGCCAGGAAGAGGTATTCGACGACCGCCAGGAATTGCCGACGTCGCTCGCCATCTGGACCACCACCCCGTGGACGCTGCCGGCGAATCGCGCGGTGGCGCTGCATCCGCAATTCGATTACGCGCTGATCGAGTTCGATATGGGCGCAGGACCTGAGCGACTGGTGCTCGCCAGCGAATTGATCGATGCAGTCATGAAGTCATTGGGCATCGCCAATTGGAGCTTGGTCGCGACCGTGAAGGGCGCCGCTCTCGAACACATGTTGCTGCGCCACCCTTTCTACGATCGGCAAGTGCCGGTGGTTCTCGGCGATCATGTCACTCTCGATGCCGGTACGGGCGCCGTGCACACCGCGCCGGGACACGGATTGGATGACTACAACGTCGGCCGCCGCTATGGCCTGGAGATCGACAATCCGGTGGGCGGCGATGGGCGATTCTTGCCGGGCACCCCGCTGTTCGCCGGCGAACAGGTGTTCGATGCCAACGCGCATGTGATCAAGGTACTGCATGACAACGGCCAGTTGCTGAAGGACGAGCCCTACCATCATTCGTATCCACACTGCTGGCGTCACAAAACGCCGGTGATCTTTCGCGCCACGCCGCAGTGGTTCATCAGCATGGAGCAGGCAGGCTTGCGTAAGGGCGCGCTCGAGGCCATCTCGCATGTGGATTGGATGCCGGCCTGGGGCGAGCAGCGCATCAGCAGCATGATCGCCAGCCGCCCGGATTGGTGCGTGTCGCGCCAGCGTACCTGGGGAGTGCCTATTCCCCTGTTCGTAGACAAGGTTTCCGGCGAATTGCATCCGAACACGGCTGCGCTGATCGAGGAAGTGGCCAAGCGAGTCGAACGCGACGGCATCGATGCCTGGTTCGATCTGGACGCCGCGGCACTGCTGGGTGCGGACGCGGCGCAGTACGACAAGGCGACGGACGTTATGGACGTATGGTTCGATTCAGGCGTAGTCCATCACTGCCTGGCGCAGATGCGGCCTGAAATTACCTCTCCCGCAGATCTCTACCTGGAAGGGTCGGATCAGCACCGCGGCTGGTTCCACAGTTCACTGCTCACCTCAGTGGCCATGCATGGACGCGCTCCGTATCGCGGCGTGCTGACGCACGGCTTCACCGTGGATGAGAAGGGCCGCAAGATGTCCAAATCAGTAGGCAACACACTGGTGCCTCAGAAATTGACCAATTCGCTCGGCGCGGACGTCGTGCGTCTATGGGTGGCGGCGACCGACTACGCCAATGAGATGAGCGTGTCGGATGAAATCTTCAAGCGCATGGCCGATTCGTATCGCCGCATGCGCAATACCGTGCGTTTCCTATTGGGCAATTTGCATGGCTTCGATCCTGCTCAACATGCGGTGGCATTCGACGATCTCGTGGCCATCGATCAATGGGCCACAGCCAAGGCTTTTACGCTGCAGAACGATGTGGTTACCGCGTACCGCAACTACGAATTTCACGACATTTATCAGAAGATTCATAATTTCTGCGTGGTCGAGCTGGGTGGTTTCTACTTGGATATCATCAAGGACCGGCTCTACACCACCGCTGCGGGCAGCGCGCCGCGCCGTTCGGCGCAAACGGCCATGTATCATGTCGCGCAAGCGATGGTGCGCTGGCTTGCGCCCATCTTGAGCTTTACGGCAGAGGAGATTTGGGGTTTTTTGCCGGGCAACCGTCCCGAATCGGTGTTCCTGACCACCTGGCATCAGTTTCCGCCGGGCGCGGAGCGCGTGCCTGTGATCGATTGGCCCGCATTGATCACCCTGAAGACGGATGTTGCGCGGGATCTGGAGCGGCTGCGCTCGGCCGGCGACATCGGCGCGCCGCTACAAGCGGAAGTGACAATTTACGCTCCCGCTGCGCAGGCTCGGCGCTACGAGGCAGTTAAGGATGAACTGCGATTTTTGCTCATCACCAGTCAGGCGCACGTCGTGGAGAGCGACACGCCGCCCACGTCGACGGTTCCCTCGAGCGAACCCGGCGTGTGGATCGAGGTCAAACCCAGTATCCAGCCCAAATGCGTGCGATGCTGGCACCTACGCAGCGATGTCGGCAGTGACCCGCGGCACCCGGAACTTTGCGCGCGCTGTGTCGTCAACGTCGAAGGTCCCGGAGAGGAGCGCAAATTCGCATGACCATTGAAGAGAATCGCAGCCGAGCAGCGTCATGGCTGCTGCTGTCGGCGCTGGTGATCGTCGCGGACCAGATATCCAAGGTGTATATCAGCCGGCATTTTCTGCAGTTTGAATTCGTGCGAATTCTGCCGGTGCTCGACATCACTTGCATGCACAATGTCGGCGCCGCCTTCAGCTTCTTGGCGTCGGCATCCGGTTGGCAGCGCTGGGTGTTCATCGCGCTGGCGGTCGTGGTGAGCATCGGCATTACCGTCTGGCTATTGAAGCTGCCGCGCGGTTCGCATGGCCTGCTCACCGCCGGCCTTGCTTTGGTACTCGGTGGAGCACTCGGCAATGTCATTGATAGGATCCGCTTGGGTTACGTGATCGATTTCATACACTTTCACTGGGATCGGGCGTATTTTCCGGCATTCAATGTGGCGGATTCGGCGATCACGATCGGCGCCGCATGCCTGCTCCTGGATGCTCTGTTCGACGCCAAGCGGAAAAAATGATGCAAATATTCCTAGCCAATCCACGAGGGTTCTGTGCCGGCGTCGACCGCGCCATCGACATCGTCGAGCGTGCGATCGTACTGTTCGGCGCACCAATCTATGTACGGCACGAAGTTGTGCACAACAAGTATGTGGTCGACCGGCTGCGCACCATCGGTGCGGTTTTCGTCGATGAGTTGACCGAAGTGCCCGACGGCGCCACGGTGATTTTCAGCGCCCACGGCGTGCCTCGGGTGGTGCAGCAGGAAGCGAAGCGTCGGCTATTGAACGTGTTCGACGCCACTTGCCCTTTAGTGACCAAGGTGCATATGGAAATCACGCGCTATGCGCGTGAGGCGCGCGAGGTGTTCTTGATCGGCCATGCCGGACATCCGGAAGTGGAGGGTACCATCGGGCAATTCGATGCGACCTTGGGCGGTTCGATCTATTTAATTCAAACCGTCGAGGATGTCGGCCAGGTCGTCGTGCACAATCCCGAGCACCTGGCATTCGTCACGCAGACCACCCTGTCGGTGGACGATACCGCGTCCATTGTGGCGGCTCTGCGGGCCCGTTTTCCGCGCCTCAAGGCGCCAGTGAAAGAGGATATTTGCTATGCCACGCAGAATCGCCAGGACGCCGTCAAGGATTTGATCAAGCGCTGTGAGCTATTGGTGGTGGTGGGCTCGAAATCCAGTTCGAACTCCAATCGGCTGCGGGAGATGGCCGACAAGAACGCCAAGGCCGGCTACTTGGTGGACGGGCCTGAAGACCTGCATCGGGAATGGTTCGAAGGAGTCAAAACCGTCGGCGTGACTGCGGGTGCTTCGGCGCCTGAGATTCTGGTGCAGGGCGTCATTGCGCAGCTGCGGCAGTGGGGCGGCGAGGTGGCTGAGGAGCTACAGGGCCGCACCGAGCATGTGATATTCGCTCTCCCCAAAACTTTGCGCGAGGTCGCAAAAGATACCGCCAGCCTTTCGTCAGTGGGTCCTACGGGTTAGCACGCCGCCCCTTTCGGATTCCCGTCGTCGACGCTTACCTTGCGCCCGGGGAAAGTGTCGGTCGGCGTAGGAACGCTCCTACTGATGCTGTATTAAAGTCATTATTTCCTAGGGGCCAAAATTGTCGTACTTTGTACTTATCGTGAAAGAAGCTACTCGAAGAACGCGAAAAGGAACGCATATGAATAAACTGCTGGCCACTCTAGTCATAGTTGCACCGTTAATTATGCTGCCGGGGATTGGTAGCGCCAAAGGCTGCCTGAAAGGCGCGGCAGTTGGCGGAGTAGCCGGCCATGTGGCGGGCCATCACGCCGTAGCGGGCGCTGCAGCGGGGTGCATTATAGAACACCACCGTGAGAAAGTAAGAGATAAGGCCGCAGCACAACAACTACAGCAGCAGCGGCAGCAACGCCCAGCGCCAAGTCCAAACAGCGCAGCTCCTCCTGCACCGAACTCATCAACACCAGCGCGCGAGCCTCCGATCACGACTTAGGGGTTGTTCCTTTATATCGTGCGTGCAGTCTGCGAAGCGGGAAGCTAACAGACTGAATTGGGGAAATGAATGAGACACAGCTCGATGAAAGGGCGCGTGAGACATTTAGGTTGTATCGCCCCTCCAACGCAGATGTCTGCGGTGGCGCATGGGCGATGCGGCTGTACCCAGCACACTGGCATTGGTAGACTGCGCGCCGCGCCTGGGCCTTCCTAGGCGACTAGATCAAACCAGACTACTTTGCCCGCTTTTGTACTGCACCCCTGAAACGCGCAGCGAACGCCAAAATACTTGTGCAAAGCGATAGAAGTGAGGGGTAAAAATCTAGTAAAATCAGTCAGTTAGGACGATTGCCGCAATAGCTCAGTTGGTAGAGCAACGCATTCGTAATGCGTGGGTCAGGGGTTCGAATCCTCTTTGCGGCACCA
>JBBRQO010000082.1:0-6488 GCA_038226325.1 Steroidobacterales bacterium
CGATGGATCAAGCCCGCGCGCGGCAACGCCGCCAACGAGGAATCCAGTCCCAGCAAAGCGTTTTGCAGCGTATGGCGCGGATTGCCCGCACCGGGATGCACCACCAGTCCGGCGGGTTTGTCGATCACCAGCACGTCGCGATCTTCATGGACCAGGCGTAGTGCGATGGCTTCCGCGAGTACCTGGGGTTGCGCCACTTCATCGATGGTCACCTGCACCCGGACGTGGGAGCCTGCCTCCACCAAGTCTCGCGGTTTGCAGGCGCCGCGGTCGAGCTTGACTGCGCCGGCCTCGATCCAACCCTTGAGCCGCGTGCGCGAGTGCTGCGGCATTAGCCGGGCCAACGCGCTGTCCAGCCGCTCACCGGCCATTTCGGCCGGAATCGTCAGATCGATGATTTGGAACTCTGCGGTCATAGGGCACTCGAAGCTTGCGGCGGGGCATCGGGTATACTGCCGCGCTTTGAAAGACCCCCCCGACGGGTCCACCATTGTAAGGAATTGACTGTGAGACTGCGTGATCTTGTCCATCCGAGCCGGATGTTGCTCCTTACCGTGGCAGTGGCGATGCTGGCCGCCGGTTGCCGCGGCCACCGCAACGACGACGCCAAATCCGGCCCCGAAGTGATCTATGCGCGCGCGCAAAAGGCCATGAAGAACTCCAGCTACGGCGAGGCCATCAAGCAGCTCGAAGCGCTGCAATCGCGCTTTCCCTTCAGCGAACCCGCACGCCAGGCACAGCTAGATTTGATGTACGTCTACTACAAGGCCCGCCAGACCGATCCGGCCATCGACGCCGCCGACACCTTTATACGCGAAAATCCCACCAATCCCCGGGTCGACTACGCCTACTACATGAAGGGACTGGTATATTTTGAGCGCCAATCCAACTGGCTGGAACGCAAGTTCAACGTCGATCTATCGCAGCGCCCGCCGCTCAATGCACGCAAGTCCTTCGAAGCCTTTCAGCAATTACTCGAGAAATTCCCGCACAGCCAGTACGTCACCGACTCACGCCAGCGCATGGTGTTCCTGCGCAATCGACTGGCGGACTTCGAGCTGCATGTCGCCCGCTACTATATGCGCCGCGGCGCCTACGTCGGCGCCATCAACCGCGCCAAGTACTGCGTGGAGAACTACGACGGCGCCCCCGCCGTGAAAGGCTCCCTCAAAGTTCTGGTGGACGCCTACCGCGCCCTCAAGATGACGGATCTGGCCTCCAACGCCGAAAAAGTGTACGACGACAATTTCCCGGCCAACGCCAGGGACGTAGCACCCAAGAAGCATTGGTGGGCTATTTTCTAGCGGGCCAGCGAGCCGCAACGCGTTGCATCGGCAACGTGGCGATCTTCTCCCAGATCTATAGTCGCTCGACTATAGTTACATTTATATCCTATCGTATATAATTGAATTTATATTCGATCGGGCATATACTGCGTGATCGTCGCAACTTAGGATCACGAGCATGTGGGCACAATCTGCTGCAGAGGTAGGCAAGATCATCGCTGCAGCACGCCGGCATCACAAGCTGACCCAGGCAGAACTCGCGCGGGCCATCGGCGCAACCCAAGCGTGGGTTTCCGAGGTCGAACAAGGCAAAGAAACGGCGCAGATCGGCAAGGTGCTGCGCACCCTTAGCCACCTTGGGATTCGCCTTCAGACCGGCGTCGCCCCCTGGATAGCTTATACGGTTCCCCCATCAGAGCCCGAAAGCGTTTCTCTTTCCGACATCATCGCGGCACACACCGGACCTAAACGCCGCAGAGGCAAAAAGTGAAGTTGCCGGTATGCCTGGAAGATCAGGTCGCCGGCGTCCTCGAAACGAACGGCGCACGATGCAACTTCACCTACACCGATGCCTGGTTGAGCACGCGCGGCGCATTTCCATTATCGCAGTCGCTCCCCTTGCGACCCGGGCCGCTGAGCGGCGCGCCAGTCGTCAATTTTCTCTGGGGATTGTTGCCCGCCAACGAGCGCACACTCGATACCTGGGGCCGTCAGTTCCAGGTGTCGGCACGCAACCCTGCCGCTCTGCTGGCACACGTGGGAGAGGACTGCGCTGGCGCTGTACAGTTTATTCGCGAAGAACGGCTCAACGAGGTCCTGGAAAGCCAAAACAGCCCGGCGCAAATCGAATGGTTGGACGACAAAGAGCTAGAGCGCCGAATTCTCCACCTTTCCGGGGATGCCGGCGCCGCCAGAGAAAGCCCGGCAGAGGGGCAATTTTCACTCTCCGGTGCCCAAGCAAAGACTGCACTGTACTTCGATCAGCATCGCAAGCGTTGGGGCATCCCGCAAGGTCGCACGCCGACCACACATATCCTGAAACCGGCCTCCAATGAATTTGACGGATTCGCAGAGAATGAGCACTTTTGTCTAGCCCTGGCACGACGTGTCGGTCTTGCCGCCGCGAATACTGAATGGCGGTCAATCGGTGGCATCCCGACTCTCATTGCCGAACGATACGATCGAGTGCAATTAGCAGGCCGCTGGCGTCGAATTCATCAAGAAGATTGCTGCCAGGCGCTGGGAGTTCATCCGGGATCTAAGTACGAAAACGAGGGTGGCCCCGGTTTCCCGAAAATCATGAGCCTGCTCGAGGGCACCGATGACCCAGGCGTGGACCGTGGTCGCCTGATGAAGACAGCATGCCTTATATACCTGCTTGCAGCGACCGATGCGCACGGCAAGAACTTCTCCTTGCTATACCTTCGTGGGCCATCCAGACCAAGCATGCGCCTGACACCAATCTACGATATGGCGAGCGCGTGGCCGTATCCACGACGAATTCCGCCGCAAAAAATGAAACTCGCCATGCGAATCGGCAGGCACTACAGACTAAAGGAGATACAGCCGCGCCATTTCGCAGCGCTTGCCAAAGCCTGTCGATTCCCTGCCGACGTCCTGCTTTCGACCCTCAAGGAGCTGTCCGAGCGATTGCCGGACGAAGGCTTGGCCGTGATGAAGGAAATCGAAAATACAGGCATGAAACACAGCGTATTGGCGAAATTGCTGGACGGCCTGGCCGCGCAATGCGAGGCAACGACTCGCAACCTCCGGGCATCCTGAAAAATCAGGTGGCTATCGGGACTGATACCCGCTGGTAATCGGATAGCGCCAATCGCGCCCGAACGCCCGACCGCTCACGCGCACGCCAGGGGGCGCCTGGCGGCGCTTGTATTCATTGCGCTTCACCAGATCCAATATGCGTCCTACGGTCTTGCGATCGAAGCCGCGCGCCGCGATCTGGTCAACCGATAAATCCTCCTCGATGAACGCTTCAAGAATAGGATCGAGGATTTCATAGGGCGGCAGGCTGTCGGTGTCTTTCTGCTCGAAGCGCAGCTCCGCCGACGGCGGGCGTTCGATGACCCGCGCAGGAATTACCTGCGACTGCGCATTTCTCCACGCGCAGAGCCGGTACACCAGCAATTTACTGCAATCCTTGATCGGCGCGAAGCCGCCCGCCATATCGCCGTATAGCGTGGCGTAGCCCACCGCCATTTCGCTCTTATTGCCCGTGGTCAGCAGCATCTTGCCGGTCTTGTTGGAAATACCCATGAGCAGCACGCCGCGGCAGCGCGATTGAATGTTCTCTTCCGCGGTGTCCGGCGCGCGCCCGGCGAATTCATTTTTCAATGCGGCTAGCGTCGCCTCGAACATGCCTTCGATGGAGATCTCGCTGTGCTTCACCTGCAACCACTTCGACTGCAGCGCCGCGTCGTCCTTGCTCATCTGTGAGGTATAGCGCGAGGGCATGGCCACTGAGTGCACCCGGTCCGCACCCAGCGCATCCACGGCAATGCACAGCGTCAACGCAGAATCCACGCCTCCGGACAGGCCCAGCACCACGCCGGGAAAGCGATGTTTGTCCACATAGTCGCGCGTGCCCTGCACCAGCGCTCCGTACACACTCTCTTCCTGGCCCTGCAGCGGCACGATATCGCCGGGCAGCGGCGTTACCTTCCCCGACGCGTCTACCGCCAAATCCACCACATACAAGCCCTCGGTGAAGGCAGGCGCCCGCAGAGTGACCTGGCCCTGCGCATCCATCACGAAAGAATTGCCGTCGAATACCAATTCGTCCTGGCCACCGATCAAGTTGACGAAGACCAGAGGGATTCCCGTTTCGCCCACACGCCCGCGGCCGATTTCCTGCTCGCGTTGGATTTGCTTGTCGACTTCGTAGGGCGAGGCGTTGATGACCAAAAGCACCTGTGCGCCGGCCGCCCGTGCTTGAATCGCAGGCGCCGCGTCCCAGACGTCCTCGCACACCAATACCCCCGCCTTCACGCCGCCAAACTCCACGATTGT
Organism: Steroidobacterales bacterium; assembly: GCA_038226325.1. GTDB lineage: Bacteria > Pseudomonadota > Gammaproteobacteria > Steroidobacterales > Steroidobacteraceae > Bog-1198. The sequence goes on from JBBRQO010000082.1 coordinate 4,314, forward strand.
GGGCTCGATACCCGGAGTGAAGTAGCGTTTCTCGTCGAACACCCGATAGTTCGGCAGGCAGGCCTTGCGATGATTGCCGATCACCGCGCCGTCGCGTATCACCACCGCCGAATTGAATATCTTCGTCCCGTCATATTCCGGATAGCCGGCGATCAGAGTGATGCCCCGCACTTCCTGCTGCAATCGCTCCAGGGAGCGGCCCACCTGGCTGCGCATTCCTGAGTGAAACACCAAATCTTCCGGCGGGTAACCCGACACCGCGAGTTCAGGCACCAGCACCACATCCGCGCCATGCGTATCACGCGCGGCCACCGCCGCGGCCAGAATGCGCGTGGTATTGCCGTCGACGTCGCCGACGACCAGATTGAGCTGCGCCATGACACAACGCAGCTGCCGCGGATGAGTCAATCCAGTCCCCTATTTTGGGCGGCGCGGCGCCGCACGCCGTGCACTGCGCCCTGCCACTGTCTTTGCGGCGGGTTTCGCGCGAGATTTCGCGGCCTTTATCGGCGCTTTCTTTACTCGCTTCTGCGCTGCGTTCTTTGATGCGCCACGCGACTTCGCCGGTGGGGCCGCCGTGCGCGCCTTGCCTTCGAGCCGTTTGGCGATCGCCGACCCCAACTCCGCCGGCGAGCGCACCGTCGTGATCCCCGCCGCTTCCAGCGCCTCGAATTTGGCGGCCGCCGTACCCTTGCCGCCGGCAACGATGGCACCCGCATGGCCCATGCGCTTGCCCGGGGGCGCCGCCACCCCAGCGATGTACGCCACCACCGGTTTACTCACGTTCTCGTGGATGAAGGCCGCGGCGGCTTCCTCGTCGCTGCCGCCGATCTCGCCCACCATCAAAATGCCTTCGGTCTGCGGATCCGACTCAAACAGTTCCAGTACGTCGATGAAGTTCATGCCGCGCACCGGGTCGCCGCCGATCCCGACGCAGGTGCTCTGGCCCAGCCCATTGTTGGTGGTCTGGAATACCGCCTCATAGGTCAGCGTGCCCGAGCGCGACACAATGCCCACCCGGCCCTTCTTGTGGATGAAGCCCGGCATGATGCCGATCTTGCATGCCCCGGGAGTAATAATGCCCGGACAGTTCGGCCCGATGAGGCGAGTTTTATAGCTCGCCAATGTCGTTTTCACGCGCACCATGTCGTTCACCGGAATGCCTTCCGTAATGCACACGATGAGTTCGATGCCGGCGTCCGCCGCCTCGAGAATCGCATCGGCCGCATAGGGGGCCGGCACGTAAATCATGCTCACGGTGGCGCCGGTGCGGGCCACCGCCTCTGTGGCGGTATCGAACACCGGCAGCCCCAAGTGCTTCTCTCCGCCGCGTCCGGGAGTCACGCCACCCACCACCTTAGTGCCGTAGGCAATGCATTGCTCTGAATGAAAAGTGCCCTGTTTGCCGGTAAAGCCCTGGCAAATGACCTTGGTGTTCTTGTCGACCAGAATGCTCATGACTGTACTTCCGCCATGCTCACGGCTTTTTTAGCCGCATCGGTCAAATCGCTTGCGGCGGTGATGGCCAGGCCACTCTGCGCGAGCAATTCCCGCGCCCGCGGCGCGTTGGTGCCCTCGATGCGCACGATCACCGGAATGCTGACGCCGACCTCTTTGACCGCAGCGATTATCCCCTCGGCGATCATGTCGCCGCGAACGATCCCGCCAAAGATATTGATCAGGATCGCGGTCACCTTGGGGTTGGACAGGATGAGTTTGAACGCAATGCTGACGCGTTCCTTGGTCGCCCCGCCGCCCACGTCTAGGAAGTTCGCGGGCTTGCCACCATGCAGCTGGATGAGGTCCATGGTCGCCATCGCCAGCCCGGCGCCGTTCACCATGCAGGCTATATTGCCGTCCAGGGAGACATAGTTCAGATCATTTTCCGCCGCCTTGCGCTCCATGGGATCTTCTTGGGAATCATCCCGCATGGCTGCCAAATCCTTGTGGCGGAACAGCGCGTTGTCTTCGATGGTGATCTTGGCATCCAGCGCCAATAGATCGCCGTCGCCGGTGACGATGAGCGGATTGACTTCCACCAGGCTGGCATCACATTCCAAATACAACTTGTACAGGGCGTGGGCGATTTTCCCGAACTGGCCGATCTGGGCGCCGCTCAACCCCAAGCCAAAGGCCAATTGCCGGGTTTGAAAATCCTGTAGACCTGCGGCGGGA
>JBBRQO010000083.1:0-6420 GCA_038226325.1 Steroidobacterales bacterium
AGGTGGTGGACCCGATGCGCGGCGTGCATCCGAAGCTCGAGGCATTATTCGATGCAGAGTTTGCGCGGCGACCTTAATGGTGCGGGCGCGATAATGCCCGCAATGCGGCGCAGTTATCTACCGCAGGGCGCGAGTCGCCGCACCGACGATGGCTCCCTGGCCAGCAGATTGCACCAGCACCGCGACGTCGGTGGCATCGACGGGCAGGGACTTTACCGCTGCATGATACTGCTGGATTTGTCCCGTCCAGTTTCCCAGATTGTGCAGGCTTCGCACTATATTGAACTCAGCCAACGTGCGGCCGCCATTCTCGCCGCGCCCGATGGCAGAGGTCGCGCTACGCAGGTAGGCCACCAACAATATCTCGCAAGGCCCGCCGCCGTCCTGTGCCCCCACTTCGATTTGGATGTCGCCGTCACGGATCGCGACCGCGACGCTGACTCCGTGGCGAGCTTCCGCCAGCGCCTTGGCAATGGACGTACGATCGCTGCCGACAAAGTCAACCCGGCCGTCGACGATGAGCTGCGGAGTGTAGATCGAGGGCAGGCGCAGTGTGTTCGCGTAAAGACGTTGTCGCGGCGTGGCTTCGCTCACCTCGAAACGGTCCCGCCAGCCCAGGTTGTCCCAATAGTCGACGTGAAACGCCAGTGCCAAAACATCGGGGCGCCGCGCCAATTCCCCCAAATAAGTCTCCGCGGGCGGACAGGAGCTGCAGCCTTCCGAGGTGAATAACTCGATGACCGCCGGGCGCGGCTGCGCTTGCGCGGCGATAGCGCAAGAGAGGAGGGTGGCTGCAACCAAAGGATTGTGGAGTCGCTGCATACATAGCCTACGCGTGAGGGGACTGTGCAGTGGACCGGAGTTATGGGGGGGATATTTCATGTTTCAACCTGCCCCACATGGGCTCTGGAAGCGGAAGATTTTCACAATTCGTAAACCTTGCTGCCGTATCTTGGTGCCCACCCAATCGACTGGAATTTGAGGGCCTACTATGACCGACATGCCGCCACTCGACGGTGAAGAGCTGATCCGCCGCATCAGCCGCGATCTCGCGGACAGCTACGATGAAGAATTGGAGATGGAGATCGAGGATCGCCATCCGCTGCCCGGCGTGGCTCAGGAAGCAAATGGCGAGGCGGAGAGGGAATATCGGCGCCGCTATTTCAGCGACCTGTTCCGGCTGCAGGCGGAATTGGTAAAGCTGCAGGACTGGGTGGTTGCGGCCCGCGAGAAGGTGGTGATTCTATTTGAGGGGCGCGATGCTGCTGGCAAGGGCGGTGCCATTAAACGCATCACCCAACGCCTGAACCCACGGGTATGCCGAGCGGTGGCGCTACCTGCACCCAATGACCGCGAGCGCACGCAGTGGTACTTCCAGCGCTACGTGTCGCATCTTCCAGGAGCAGGCGAAATTGTCCTATTTGACCGCAGCTGGTACAACCGGGCGGGAGTAGAGCGCGTCATGGGCTTTTGCACGCCCGAAGAATACGAGGAATTCTACCGCTCGGTCCCGGAATTCGAGCGCATGCTGGTGCGCTCCGGCGTGCGCCTGCTGAAATACTGGTTCTCCATTACGGACGAGGAGCAGCATCTGCGCTTCCTTGGTCGCATTCACGATCCTCTGAAGCAGTGGAAGCTCAGTCCGATGGATCTCGAATCGCGCAGTCGTTGGGAGGAATACACCAAGGCGAAAGAGATCATGCTCGAACGCACCCACATTCCCGAAGCGAGATGGTGGGTGGTGCACGCCGTTGACAAGAAGCGCGCCCGGCTCAATTGCATCGATCATCTGCTCAAGCAATTCCCGTACCGCGAAGTGCAAAAGCCCGCGATTGTGTTGCCGGAGCGTCAGCGCGACGAACACTATTCGCGTCAGGCGGTACCCGCCGAGATGCTGGTGCCCGAGATTTACTGATCTATTGTCGGCGCAGGCGCTGCATCAGGGACAGGGCTGCGGCCGGGTTGTGCACCTTGGCGCCGCTGATGACGTAGAGGTAGACGTCGCGCGGCTTGCCATCGCCACTCAGCCCTTCGACCAAGTCGATTCCATTCGCAGCGGCGCCTGACGCCCATGCTTGCGCCCGCGCGGCCCAGCGCTTGAGCGCGGAATCGGAGTAGCCCAATTTTTCCTTTGCTTGTGTTCCCATGAGCCGGGCATAAACGAATGGTGCCGTGCAATCCGCGATTTGCGGATACGAAGAATCGCCGGCGACGACGATGGCGACGCCGTATTTGCGTGCCAGCGCCGTAAATTCGGCACAGCGGAAGCTGTCATGCCGAACCTCGACGGCATGGCGCAATGTTCGCCCGGATGATTGTTTTGGCAGAAGCGCGAGGAAAGCTTCGAAGTCCAAGGGCTCAAATTCCTTGGTGGGCAGGAACTGCCAATTGATGGGCCCGAGCTTGTCCTTCAGTTCCATGACTCCGCCCGCCAGGAATTTCTCAATGGTGCGTCCCGCATCGGCGAGCACCTTGCGACTCATGACGAAACGTGGCGCCTTGACGCAGAAAACAAAGCCTGGGGGTGTTTCGTCATGCCATTTGGCGAAGGTCGCCGGCTTCTGCGCACCGTAGTAGGTGCCGTTTATCTCGATGGAGTTGAGCCTGCGACTGGCGTATTCGAGCTCGAGCTTCTGTGCAAGGCCGGCGGGATAGAAACTACCCCGCCAAGGTGCGTAGGTCCAGCCTCCCACCCCGATCCGAACTGGGCCCGAGGAAGATCCGCGTTTTGTCATTGCCGGATTTCAAACGATATTCACAGCCTTAGCAACACCGCATTCGCCCATATTGCGGAGCAGGCACCGAGTAGCGCAAAATTCCGGGTACCCCAGCAGCAATGAAGATCAAAATATGTGTGAGCAGGATGATCTGGACGCATTTGCCCGACAGGCGGGCCCGCTGACGCGACGACGATTTGGGGAAATGGCACTGGGAGCCGGCTTGGTGGCCGTCTTGCCGAAGCTCGCCCATGCCGCGGACACACAAGGCGCAGATATCGACATTAAAACTGCGGACGGTGTTACGGATGCCTATTTTGTGCATCCCACAAAAGGTAAGCACCCCGGAGTGCTGATCTGGCCCGATATTTTCGGGCTGCGCCCGGCTTTCAAGAGCATGGCTACTCGACTGGCGGAGTCGGGATATTCAGTGCTCGTGATCAATCCCTTCTATCGTACGAAGAAGGCGCCGACGGCGCCTGAGAACCCCGATTTCAATGATCCAGCGACGCGGCAGGCTCTGATGTCATTGGCCGGCTCGTTGACTCCGAATACTGCTGAAACGGACGCAAAGGCATTTGTAGCGTTTCTGGATGGTCAGCAGAGCGTCGACAAGAAAAAGAAATTGGGCAGCATGGGTTATTGCATGGGTGGCCCGTTCGTGCTGCGAACCGCGGCGGCTTTCCCCAGCCGCATCGGCGCGGGAGCCACATTTCATGGCGGCGGCCTGGTCACCGACAAGTCCGACAGTCCACATTTGTTGATCCCGAGGATGAAGGCGCACTTTCTGATTGCGATTGCTGAAAACGATGATCAGAAGGAACCGCAGAGCAAGGACGTGCTGCGGGAAGCCTTCGCCACGGCGAGCCTGCCCGCGGAAATCGAGGTATACACCGGTGCCATGCATGGTTGGTGTCCGCCCGATTCACGCGTCTACAACCAGGTGCTGGCAGAAAAAGCCTGGGCTCGCCTGTTGGTGTTGTTCGGCAACTCGCTGACCTAAGTCGTTTGCTGATGCAGGCTTGGTCCCGGGACCGCCTAAAGGGTAGCATTGCCGCAACATGTCCACACTACCCGCCATAGATCCCCGCCATAAGGGGTTCAACCGCGCCGAAATCGTCGACCAGAATTTCAGCGAATTTATCCGGCTTTGGCATGGTAAAGCGCAATCTTCTCCGCACGACGATGCGCCCGTATTAGCCGGCAGCACTCTGCCTGCTCGCGCCTTTCGCGAACTGTTCGAATCGCAGATAATTTCGCGGCATTTGGATCTCATGGCACGAGTGTTGCGCGTGCAGAACAAAGTGTTCTACACCATCGGCTCCAGCGGTCATGAGGGCAACGCCATGGTGGCGCGAGTGACGCGGCACACCGATCCCGCGTTTCTGCACTACCGTTCCGGTGCTTTCATGGCTGAGCGTTTCCGCAAGCTGCCGGGGATGGATCCCGTGGTCGATTCGGCGTTGAGCTTTGCCGCGAGCCGGGACGATCCAGCTTCCGGCGGTCGCCACAAGGTGTGGGGCTCCAAGCCTCTGTGGGTTTTGCCGCAGACATCGACCATAGCCTCGCATCTGCCGAAGTCGTTCGGTACTGCGGTTGCGATCGAACAGGCGCGACGCATCGGCCATCCGCTGCCCATACCCACGGATAGCATTACGATCTGCTCATTCGGCGATGCCTCGAGCAATCATGCCAGCGCCCAAACCGCGTTCAATACGGCGGCGTGGACGGCGTACCAGAAGTTGCCGGCACCGGTGTTGTTCGTCTGCGAGGACAACGGCATTGGCATCTCGGTGAAGACACCTGCCGGCTGGATTGCCAACAATTTCCAAAATCGCGCCAATCTTGATTATTTCTTCGCCGACGGCCTCGATTTGGCCGGTGGCTATGCCGGCGTGCTGCGCGCGGTTCAACATTGTCGAGACTCTCGGCGGCCGACCTTCTTGCACCTGAAGACCACGCGTGTGATGGGCCATGCCGGTACGGATTTCGAAATCGAGTGGCGCAGCATCGAGGAACTGATGGCCGTTGAGGCAAGCGATCCGTTGTTGCGCTCAGGGGCCATTGCGCTGGAATCGGGTTTGTTTTCGAAGACCGATGTTTTGAACTTGTACGAGACTACGCGCGAGCGCTGCTTCGCGGCTGCCGAGGCCGCGGATGCGAGGCCTCGCCTGACTTCGCTCGCGCAGGTGATGACGCCGCTGGCGCCGTATTCGCCGGACGCGGTGCAAGCCGAAGCCGAGCGCCGCGATTATACCGAGCGACGTCTGGCCGTATTCGGCAGCGAGGCAAAATTGCCGGAAAATCTGCCGCCCAGGCACTTGGCGATACAAATCAACCAGGCGTTGCACGATCTGCTGGCAAAATATCCTCAGGCGCTGTTGTTCGGCGAGGATGTGGCGCAGAAGGGCGGGGTGTACACCGTCACCAAGGGCCTTAACAAGACGTTCAAAGGCGGCCGCGTGTTCAATACGCTGCTGGACGAGACCATGATTCTGGGGCTGGCGCAGGGCTACGCGAACATGGGAATGCTGCCGATCCCGGAAATCCAATACCTTGCCTATTTCCACAATGCCTGCGATCAGATCCGTGGCGAGGCAGCCTCGTTGCAGTTCTTCTCCAACGACCAGTACCGTAATCCGATGGTTCTGCGGGTAGCGGCTCTCGGCTACCAAAAGGGCTTCGGCGGCCATTTCCACAATGATAATTCGATCACCGCGCTGCGCGATATTCCCGGCCTCATCGTCGGCTGCGCGAGCCGCGGCGACGATGCGGTGGCCATGCTGCGCACCATGATGGCGCTGGCCAAGGTCGACGGCAGAGTCTGTGTGTTTCTCGAGCCGATCGCACTGTATATGACCAAGGATCTGTACGAATCCGGCGACGGCCGCTGGCAGTGCGCCTATCCCGCTCTGGGTGCGGCGATGACACTGGGTGAAGGCAGAGTCTACGATGAGGCGGCGAACGACTTGGTGGTCTTCACATTCGGCAATGGCGTGCCGATGGCATTGCGCGCGGCGCGTACCCTCGAGAAGCAGCAAGGGTGGCGCGTGCGCGTGGTGGATCTGCGTTGGCTGGCGCCGCTGAATGACGCGTTCATCGCGGTACAGGCGCGGAGCGCCAAGCGCATCCTGGTGCTCGATGAGGGACGCAAGAGCGCGGGGGTGGGCGAGGGTGTCATTACCGCCATCGTCGAAGCCGGCTACGGCGCGACGCCTTTGAAACGAGTGGTCGGCGCCGATACTTTTACGCCCCTGGCCGGCGCGGCTTTGTTGGTACTGCCGGGCGAGGCCGAGGTGGTTGCCGCAGCACGGGAGTTGGCTGCGAAGAGCTGAACTGTGAAATTTCCGTCAAAGATCTCCTACGCCGAAGTCAAAGCCGGCGAACAAAGTTGACGGTGGCGTCAATGACGGCCTCTGCCTGATCGCGATGCGGCGAGTGCCCGCAATCGGTCAGTTTGCAAAGCGCCACATTGGCGGCGTGAGCGGCAATTCGGTCAATCTGATCGAAGGTGCCGTACTCGTCGTCCGCTCCCTGGATGGCGAGAGTGGGACAGCGCACAGCCGCAAGGCAGTCCTCGATATTCCAGTTACGAAAATCCTCATGCAACCAGATGTCGTTCCAGCCGCGAAATGTCTTGTCAACATCGGCGTGATGGCGCGCCAGGCGCGCGCGCAGATCGGTGGTCTGATAGGCAACTTTC
>JBBRQO010000084.1:0-6370 GCA_038226325.1 Steroidobacterales bacterium
AAAGGCCGTTCGCCGGCGTTAATCATGCGCACGGCATCCTCAACGTCATCGTACGGCACGACGGGAAGGATTGGGCCGAAAATCTCTTCCCGCATGAGGCGAAGATCGGGCTCAGGTTCGATCACTAGGGAGAGCGGCATGCGACGAGTCAAGGGATCGACGCGACCATCGGTCTCCAAGGGAATGACACGGCATCCAGCGCGCTTCGCTTCGGTGAGAAGATCGTTTAGGCGATCGAAGTGACGCGCGGAGATAATCCCCGTGCATTCCGCACCATGCGAGTAGTCAGGCAACGAGACACGCATAAATTCCATGGCACGGAAGACGAACGCCTTGACCTCCTGTCGCGGCACCAGACAATAGTCTACGGAGATGCACATCTGGCCATTCTTGATGAGCTTGGTGCCGATCACCGACTCCACGTGGGTCGCGGTGACCGAACCCGGTGTCATCAACGCGGGGCACTTGCCCCCCAATTCCAGCGTGACTGGTGTCAGGTTGCGCGCGGCCGCGGCCATCACCTGACGGCCTACCTCGGTGCTACCGGTGTAGAGAAGATGATCCCAGCGCAGGGAGGAAAAATGGCGCGCCAGGTGGGGACCGCCCACTGCTACTGAGACCAGGGTGGGATCGAACGTCGCCCCCACCATCTCCTTGAGCAGCGCAGAACAGGCGGGCGTATATTCCGACGGCTTTAAGATTACGCGGTTCCCCGCCGCCAGCATCTCGATCAACGGGCCCACCGAGAGGTCGAACGGAAAGTTCCATGGCACGATATTGCCGATCACACCTTTGGGTTGATACTGGATATATGCCTTGGCCGTACCGAGAACCGCAGGGTCTGTTTCGCGCACCGCTGGCTGGGTCCATTCCTCGAGGTGCTGAAGCACATAGTTCGCGCGCCCCACGACCCCCAGCACTTCGATGAGATCGGAGGCCGGAACGGGATGGGAGCCAAAGTCGGCACTCAAGGCGGCGCTGATCCTTTCACGATTCTCGAGCATCATCTCAATGAGCGCCCCGATCCGCAACCGACGCTCTACCACGGAAGGATGGCGATCCGCATTGAACGCACGGCGTGAGGCGGCGAGCGCGGTGTCAAGGTCAGCTATCGATGTGTCGCCAGCGCCTGGCGGCGAATCGGCAACGGTATTCACAAGGGCTGCCATGGCGTCAAAACCGCTTGCGCAGCGTGACGCCAAAGGTGCGCGGCTGATTGGGGAAGCCACTGTAACTGCCCGCCTGCGCGACTGTGGGGAAGGCGCCGATGATGCTCCGATAATTGCTGAGATTTCGCGACCACAGCATCACTTCAACCTGGTGCGGTGTGTTGGTAAGCCCGATGCTCGCGTTGACTAACCGTTCACCCCACGTCGAGAGGTTAGCCGGCACCGTCTCGATAAGTTGCGTATCACTCACGAAGTCATATTCGCCTCGAATGTAGGCGCTGAAGCCGTCGCCAAAGTGTTGAGACAGGGTGGCGGAAGTGGAGATCGACCATTTTGGGATGCCTGCGGGACGCTGGCCCGACAGGTTTCGGAAATTGGGCGTCAGGCCCGTCGCCGGGTTGATGGGGCATTGGAGCGCGTCGAACGGCACACATGGAGCCTCATCGAAGGAGTCATATTTGGGATCGAGATAGGTGGCAGCACCGGTGAGCGCCAACCAATTCCACGGCGCATAGGCGGTGTCGAATTCGACGCCGCGGACCGATTGCTTGCCGGCATTGACCAGACTGTAACCGGTGCCGGTGTAGGCGTTCGACTGAAAGCCTTTGATCGATTGATGGAAGATCGCCAAAGTCGCAAAGCCGCCATGGAACGCCGTCTTAAGGCCGGCTTCATATACCGATACTTCTTCAGGGCCCGCGGATCGACCCAGCCCATTGGCATCGGGCGGACGGCTGTCCGAGGAGAGATTGAAGGCGCCCGCTTTCCAGCCGGTGGAATAACTCACATAGGCATTGACGGGCCCGAAGTCATACGCCGCTCGCAAAGAATAGGTCAATTTGTTGCCGTCCAAGACTCCCGATTCATTGGCGTTTGGAAAATTGACCGGTCCGTGATTGGGCGTATTGCCGTAGAAGAACTGCAGACCCCCTAAGGGGCCATACAGATTCCCCGGAAGCCCCAGCAGCGGAAATTGCGGGACATTTTGTAAATTCAGCGCCGAGAACGGGTCATCGAGCACGACTTGGGAACTCGAGCGCTTATGATCGTTTAAGTAGGCGAGGCCGCCGGTGAGGGTGAATCGATCGGTGACCTTGTAATCCGTCTGCCCAAATAGGGAATACGAGGTCTGATCCATTTTGTAGAAGTCGGAGATCCCCTGACCCGCGTGAAAATACGTGGCTCCAGGCACGATCGCGGGAGTCACCAAACTTTGCAGCAGTTCCAGCGCATAGATATTCGAGTGCCCGGCCAGCGCCGCGGCCAAAGGCGGGGGCAGCGCCGATAAGAGCGCGGCCGGGACTTGGCCGCTCAAACCATCGGCATAGGCGCGAATGCCGGTGCCGTACCTCGTGTCCACTCCGCTATTTAGTTTTTCATCCTGAAAAAAAACGCCCACCAGCCAGTTCCACGGACCTTCGCCACGGGAGGCTAAGCGAAGTTCCTGCGTGAATGTGGAGATCTTATTGGGCTGATTCTTGTTGGCGAGATCAGCACCGGTGAAGTCCACGTCCTGAATCGATTGATTGGTTTGATTGCGGTAGGCGGTGATGGAGGTCAGCGTGCCGACCGCCGACTGCCAGTCCACTTGCGTGGATATGCCCTTCCCGTAGAGTCGATTTGTGGGATCGGTGTTGAAGACGATGTCATTCGCAAATTTGTTGGCGGGATTGCCGACGGAACTGCCGAGGCCAAAGGGCGGCGCGGCCCCAATAAACTGAGTGGCCGGACCATTGAAGATCGGCACCACACCGCAACACTTCTCATGAATCACATTGTAGTCGCCGATCACGCGCACCGAGACCGTGTCGGTGGGATTCCACAGCACATCACCCCGCACGGACTTGCGATCGCGATTATTGATGTCATTACCGGTGGTGATATTGGTCAGATAGCCATCGCGGATGTCGGCGTTGCCCGAGAGGCGCACGGCGAGCGTATCGGTGATGGGTCCTGTGATGGTGGCCCTGCCTTGCTTGAGGTTGTAATTACCAAAGTCGATTTCCGCGGAGCCGCCCAGGGTGAACTGGGGTGGCGCGGTCACGATATTGATGGCGCCGGCCGAGACGTTTTTACCAAATAGTGTCGATTGGGGTCCCCGGAGCACCTCGATGCGCTCGACTTCCGGCAGGTCATCGAGCGCGGATGATGTGCGCGATCGGTAGACGCCATCGACAAACACGCCCACCGAACTTTCGATGCCGTCGTTGCCGCTACCGTTGCCGAAGCCGCGGATCACAAAGTTGGTCTGCCCCACGGCATTGAATTGGTTGACTTGCAGCGACGGCACCACGGACTGTAAGTCGATCAGGTCACGAATATGCGCGTGCTCGAGGGTCGCCTCGTTGGTCACCGATACTGAGAGCGGAATGTCTTGCAGCGTCTGCTCACGCTTGGTTGCGGTGACGACGATCTCTTCAAGACCCGGCGTTGCTTGGGCAGCGATTGGCGCGATTTGCGCACGTGCCGGACCAGAGACACTGACGAGGAGAGAAAGCATACCAACACACTGCATCACACGCATGGACGTCCCCTGTTTCATTACGCCTTCTTAGCGGCGCTTTATTGAAGCCTAAACACAACCTTGTGCAAATCTAGTCCTAACTTGATAATCTAGTCAAGAATAGATTTCTATGGAACTTGAAAACATCTCTCAATACTCGGCGGGGAGGAGGATTCGAATGACTGACATTACAGGGGGCGAATTACTGGCCCGGGCGTTAGCCAATGAGGGCGTAAAGTTTATTTTCGGGCTGCCATGCCCCGAAATTGATCCGCTCCTTGCTGCCCTTAACGACAAGGGCATCCGATTCGTGCCGATCCGCCACGAGTCGGCGGGGGTGCACATGGCCGAGGGCCTGTATAAGACGACCGGCCACGTGGCGGTAGTCCTCGGGAATCCAGGCCCCGGATCCGCCAATTTGATTCCCGGCATGGTGACGGCGCGTCATGAAGGGGTACCGGTTCTTGCCATCACCTCGCAGCATCGGGCCGCCATCGTCTATCCATCGACGCCGGCCACGTTCCAAGGACAGGACCAATTGGATCTTTTTCGGTCCACCGTTAAATGGGGCGCCCCCGTATTTGAATGGACGCGGATTCCGGAGCTCGTGCGGATGGCGTTTCGCGAGATGTGGGCAGGGCGACCGGGCCCCGTACAGCTAGAGATTCCCTTAAGCCCGCTGTATGCCCAAGGCGATCCCGCGACCGCCCCGATATTCCCGCGTGACTGGGGCCGTCCCTCGCCGCCGCAAATCTCGGATGCGCAAGTGAACGCCGCAGCTGACCTTCTTGCCCATGCCAAGGCGCCCGTCATCTTCGCCGGTTGCGGCGTCGACCGAGCCCACGCGAACGACGCTCTGCGAGAGGTGGCAGAACTGCTCAACTGTCCCATCATCCCCTCGCTCGCCGGTCGCGGCGTAATTGCGCACGATCATCCGTTGTGTTTTTTGTCTCAGAGCCCCGCGGCTGATGACCTGCGACGGCAAGCGGACATCCTGCTCGTCGTGGGATCGCGACTCGGCAATCTCGACGTCCCCTACGACAAATACTGGGGCGATGCGCAGCACTCCCAATTGATCCATATCGACATCGACCCCCGCCACATCGGGGTCTCGCGTCCGGCAGCGCTCGGCATCGTCGCCGACGCACGAACTGCGCTTGAGGGCCTCGCTGCCAAGCTTCGCGGCCGCGCGATCGCGAGCCGCGACCGCAAGGATCTGGAGTCGCAGCGCTCTTCCCACACGCACTGGCGACAGACGCTCGGGGAGCCGGTCGCTGCTTGGGCGGGACCGGGCATTCATCCAGGCCAGGCGATTGCGGCCGTTGGCCAAGTGTTCGGCCGAGACGCGGTGTACTGCGTCGATGGGGGCATGACCTCGCTTTGGTCGGCGATGATGTTGCCGTCCACCCGACCATCCTCATTTCACGGCATTCTAGAACTGGGCATGCTCGGCGTCGGCATCCCCGCCGCCATTGGAGCCAAGCTCGGCGATCCTAAGCGCGAAGTCGTCTGTGTGACCGGCGACGGCGCAGCCGGCTTTAACATTATGGAACTGCAGGTCGCAGTGCGCGAACACCTTAAAGTCACGGTCGTCATAATGGCGGATGGCGAATGGACCATGGAAGTGCCCAATGAAATGGCGCGTTGGGGCAAAACGTTCGGTACCAGCATGGGCGAAGTTCGCTGGGATAAGGTCGCCCAAGGCTTGGGCGCGCAGGGCGAGTACGTCGACTCGATTGCCGCTTTAACCCCGGCCTTAGAACGCGCCAAGGCCTGCGAGCGACCCACGCTCATCTGTGTCCGGACCAGCACGTCTGCGAATCTCGCGCTGCCGATGAGCATCGGCGGGCGCTTTTTTGAAGTCTATTTTGGGCCCCAGCCGTGACTCGGGTATCCCTGGTCGGTTACTTACAAGGTCAACATTGATGAAAGCTGCGCAATTTGTCGAGGTGGGTCAGCCCTTGCGGCTGGTTGAGGTGGAAAAGCCCACGGCAGGACCCGGAAGCCTCGTGTTCAAAGTCAAGGCGTGCGGCATTTGTGCCTCCGATCTGCACGCCGCCGAAGTCCCGGGCCTCCTCGAGCGCGGTAATGTGCTCGGGCACGAGTACACGGGTGAAGTGGTCGACATCGGCGCAGGTGTGGTGGGTTGGAACGTAGGCGACCGGCTGGTCGCGTTGCCGGCGAGGCCGTGTGGAGGCTGCGCGGCCTGCCTCGAAGGTCGTTCGGCGGAGTGCAGCCAGATCATCATGCAGGGCTTCGATACGAAAATGCCGGGTGCGTATGCCGAATACTCGAGCTGCATGGCCGCGCTCGCTTCCAAACTCCCGGAAGGGCTTGCCGACAATGACGCCGCGGTGATCGAGCCCTTGGCGGTGGGATTGGGTGCGTGGAAGGCTGCCAAAGTGGACACGGGTGCCAGCGTCTTGATTATCGGTGCAGGCGTCATTGGACTCGCGATTGCCAAGTGGGCGCGCTTCTTTGGCGCCGGCGACGTTGGCATCAGTGAACTGGTGCCCGCCCGAATTGCGCGGGCTCGAAAGTCTGCAGTCGATGTCGTCATCGATGCGGCCCATTGCGCAGATCCTGTGGCCGCCTACGAACAGCAAACAGGCCGCAAACCGTCCGTGATCTTCGAGTGCGTCGGTCGCCCAATGATCGCGCGATTGATCGACATTGCGCCTCCTGGCGCGCATTTGGT
>JBBRQO010000085.1:0-5664 GCA_038226325.1 Steroidobacterales bacterium
GGCTGTCAGTACGCCAGGGAGCTTGAGACGGCGCTGCGCGACTCGCAGGAGCAATCATTGCTGGCGAGCGCCGGCACTATTGCCAACGCCTTGTCGGCCCAGCCGCAGCGGGTATTTCGCGACCCGGACGATACTCCGACCTTCGCCGCCGACCGTGGCGATTTGTACGTCTATCCGCTGCATAACTCGCCGCTACTCGATGGCTATCGGGATGATTGGGGTGTCGCCGCGGAACCTGCGCCCCTGCCCACCACGACCGGGTACGTTTCCCGGGTCCAGGCAGGGACCATCGACCGCTACCTGTATCTGTACGTCGAAGTCGACGATGCCCACTTCGACGCAGAGGTCGGCAACGCGCATCCCGAGCACGATCGCTTCGATCGCATCGACCTGACGCATGAGCGGCCCGATGGCACCCGAGAATTCCTTTTCTTCGCCACGACGGCGCCCGGAATGATCGCCGCCCAACGCATCGCCAACGGCGACGACGGGAAGGACCGTTCGGTGGAAGAGCCGCGCATCCGGGCGTTCTGGCTGCAGACCTCCTCGGGCTACCACCTCGAAGCGCGTATTCCCTTGAGCCTCGTCGGCTCTCGGCTTTGGGTAGAAGCGCAGGATGGCGGCGGCGGCGGCAAGGCTGGGGTTGACGTCCTTGCCGTGCCGGAAGGCGGGCACTTGTTCTTCATGACGCAGGGCCTCAATGAGTTGCTGGGTACCTTCATTCGAGACGGCATGCGCGCCACCGTCATCGACAGCAATGCGCTCGAACTCGGAACGGCAGGCCATGTGAGCGCACGCGCGCCCGGCGATTCCGAAGAAGGAGTGTCTTGGTATCGAGCCCTACTGGCCGTGGACACCTCGAGTTTCCCGCTACAGTCGTCGAACCCTGACCGTCAAGGCGGCGAAAGCATGGGCGCCGCGCTCGCCGGGCAACCCCGCGCGCAATGGGTGCGCAGCGCGGTAAGCCAGGATCCGCTGCTGACGGCCGCCGCTCCCATCCTGATTGACGGCCACGTGCGCGGCGCCATATTTCTCGAGCAGGCGGCAGATCACTTGCTCGGTCTTCGTGACCGCGCCGTCGCTCGTCTCTTTAACCTTACTTTGATGGCCACGGCTGCGGCCGTCATCGTCATGTTCGGCTTTGCCACCTGGATCAGCGTTCGTCTCGGGCGTCTGCGCGACGCTGCCGACTCCGCAGTAGGAGCGGATGGAAAAATCTGCCTCGACATGCCGGAGTCCGGGGGCAGCGATGAGATCGGAGATCTCTCCCGCGGCTTCGAACGCCTGCTCGGGCGTCTCAACGAGCACACCCTGTACCTGCGCACCCTCGGAGGCAAGCTATCGCATGAGCTGCGCACACCCCTCACCATTGTGCGTTCCTCGCTGGATAACTTGGAATCAGAAGGGCTTCGCGAGGATCAGCGGCTGTATATAACGCGCGCGCGCGAAGGCATTCAGCGATTGCAATCGATCTTGAGTGCGCTCGGGGCTGCGGCGCGGGTCGAAGAAAGCATCAAGCAAGCAGAGCGCGTGAACTTCGATTTGCGCGACATCATATCCTCGGCCGTCGCCGCCTATTGCGACGGCTTTCCCCGGTCGCGATTCGCGCTCGAGACGCCCGCCGATCCGTGCTTCTTTCGCGGTGCTCCCGACCTGTTGGTACAGCTGCTCGACAAGCTCATCGAAAACGCCGTGGATTTTTGTCCGCCGGCCGGTACCATCACCATCCGCCTGGAGCGGGCGCAAAGCAGCTACCTGCTGCACGTGATCAACGACGGGCCGCCGATTCTACCGCAGCTCCCGGGACGATTGTTCGAATCCCTGTTCGAGCAGCGTCAGGGCCGCGACGACAAGCCGCACTTCGGCTTGGGTTTATATATCGTGCGGCTGGTTGCGGAGTTTCACGGCGGTACGGCCATGGCCGCCAATCGGTCGGATGGTGACGGCGCCGTGTTCACCGTCGCCCTGCCGCTCATCTAATGCAAACCCTCATGCGCCAGCAGCCATTGCTTGCGCTGCAGGCCGCCGCCGTATCCCGTCAACGAGCCGTTGGCACCGATCACCCGATGACAGGGCACTAGAATTGAAACGGGATTGCGGCCGTTGGCTAAGCCCACCGCCCGCGACGCACCGGGTTTGTTGATGCGCTTGGCCAGTTGCCCATAACTCCAAGTCTCGCCGTACGGAATTTCGGTCAACTCGCGCCACACGCGCTGCTGAAATTCCGTGCCTTTGAGTCGCAGCGGCAGATCGAATTCGCGCCGCGTACCGGCGAAGTATTCCCTCAGCTGTCGGACCGTTTCCGGCAGAGGCGCCACGGTGGCGTCCTCCACCGACCCTTGCGTGGTTTGAGTCTGGTGGCTCACCTCCATGTACAGGCCAGTGAGTGCCGTCCCATCCGTGGTGAGAAATAGAATCCCTATGGGACTGTCGTAATAAGTGAACGCGTTCAAGGTTGGACTCCGAGTGACTGCCATAAGTAATGTGTTGCATAGGCCCGCCAGGGCCGCCAGGCGTCAGCGAGCCTCTCCAATTGTTTCTGAGTGGCGTTCGCTGCTCGCATGAGCATGAGGTCGCCGCTGGGAAAGGCGTCCGGCCAATGCAGAGCTCGCATGGCGATGTACTGTGCCGTCCACGGACCGATGCCCGGCAGGCGCAACAGCGCCTCGATCTGCTCTTCGACATTTGCCGCGAACGTTAGCACGACTTTCCGCTCGAGCACGGCGGAGCCCAACTCCGACAGGCAGCGGGCGCGGGCGCCCACGATGCCGAGTGACGCAATCTCATCGGCGGACACCCCAGCCATCCGCTGCGCGGTCGGCGTCAGACGATTAATTTCGGGGAATGGCGTGGCAATCGGGGCTCCGAAGGCTTGCGCCCACCGCCCCGCCAGGGTCGTCGCGCCCTTCACGGACACCTGCTG
Source organism: Steroidobacterales bacterium (assembly GCA_038226325.1). Classification (GTDB taxonomy): domain Bacteria; phylum Pseudomonadota; class Gammaproteobacteria; order Steroidobacterales; family Steroidobacteraceae; genus Bog-1198. The sequence continues at coordinate 2,924 of JBBRQO010000085.1, forward strand.
TCCCAAAATCGCGCGCACCGCGAGCTCGAAACCGTCAAAGGCGCCGGCCACCCGCAAGCCGGGAATTCGCCGCACGGTTTTCGCCAGTAGCGGATCCTGCACCAAGTGCGTACTCACCACATCGGGCACCGCGCCCAGATCAAATAAACGCTTCACCCGCACGATCACCGCGCTAATCGCCGGCGCCAGCGACGCAGACATCTCCACGTTCAGCGCATCGCGGTGCTTGGCTAGCGATACCGAAATCCATCCCTGGTGCTGATCGATGGATACCGTGCGCCGATAATGCGTCGCATCGGCCATCTCCACTCCCGGAATCGCCCGAGTGCGTAGATAGTCGAGCAGGCTCTGCCAGGCGAACGGCGGACGAAATTCCAATTGGCTGTGCAATCCTTCCGCGGCATTCGCCGCGCCGCGTAATTCCCGCGGACTCAAACCATAGCGCGACTTGAACAAGGCGTTAAAACGCCGCACGCTGCCGAAGCCGCTGGCAAAGGCAATGTCGGTCTGGCTCATGCGCGTGTCGGCCAGCAAGCGCTTCGCCAGCAGCAGCCGCTGCGTCTGTGCCAGTTCAATGGGCGACACGCCGAGTTCGGATTCGGTAACCCGGCGCAGATGCCGATCACTCACCCCGAGCGATGCCGCCAATTCGCCGACTTTGGCGCTGGAGAGCGCGTGTTCTTCAATGCCCGAAATCGCGGCGCTGACCAGCCGGCTCACCGCATCGACGGAGGCAAGACCCGGCGCCCGCTCCGGGCGGCAGCGCAGGCAGGGCCGAAAGCCCGCGCCTTCAGCACCCGCGGCGCTGGAATAGAAGCGCATATTGCCGCGCTTCGCGGGGCGGGCCGGGCAAATGGGGCGGCAATAAATATTCGTGGAGGTGATGGCGACGAAAAATCGGCCGTCGAATCGGCGGTCGCGAGACCGCACTGCGCGAAAACAAGCATCTGGGTTCAGTTCCATGGCTGCAGAGTAGCCAATATCGGCAGCGAATACTCGCCGTTTCCGGACCTCAAATCGAGCTGTTTCGCCAAGGCCCTCGCGCGTCCGCCAGGTGACTTAACGCCTCCCTCTTTTGGACGAACCTCGGGCACCTCTATAAACTCTGGCCGGGGACCTCGACAACCAAGATTCCATGCCCGAATCCGAACATTCACTGGTGCCGCAGGCATCGGCGCCAACTACAACGCCACCGCAACTGGCAGTGCTTGTGGCGTTCGTCGTGGGCTACGCCGCGCTGTCGCAGTACAGTAATTCAGTGCCCGACGCAAAGGGATTGGCGACCAGCCTATCCATTGCTCCTCTGCTGGTCGTGGCCGCGGTCCTGGTGTGGCGCTGGTCGCATAAGGTAGTAGCCGTAGCCATTTTCGCGCTGGTCGGCGCCCTTCTCATTCGCTACTGGACAGTTTTGACCGAATATTACGAATGGAACGACGTTGTGCAGCAATGCGGCGTCTACACCGTCGCGTTCATCGGCTTCGGCCGATCGCTATTCGGCGGCCGTGTGCCGCTGTGCACACAATTGATGTCCAAACTCTATGGTCCGCTGACGCCGGTGGAAATCGCCTATACACGCAGGGCAACGGTGGCATGGGCCTTATTTTATGGATTGCTGGCGGTGGTCATTCTGGTTTTGTTCTTCATCACTTCGCTCCGTGTGTGGTCGCTATTCACAAACTTCGCGTGCTTCGGCCTCATCGGACTCATGTTCACTATAGACCACGCCATCCGGCGCCGCGTCCTGCCGCACCGGCCCGGAGGCATGCTCGCGGCCCTGCGGCAGGCGCTCACGGGGTTACGCTAGCAACCGCATCTTAAGTGGCGCTTAACGCCCGAAGCATTCCAGGAATGCTCATTGCTCGACTCGCCGGTGCAAGTGGCGAGTCTTGTTGGTCCTTTGCCGAAGTCGTGTGCACGACAATGCATTTTGTCCTATGGTTGCTGATTTTTTGCGCCAAATTCAACATGCTTTTCGCTGCACTGGGGTACACGGTTCTCGCAGCTTTGGCCTCGATCAGCGTGAGTGCCTGCGAGCCGGCGGGGACGACGAAGTCGACCTCTAGTCCCCTCTGATTTCGAAAGTAGTAAAGTTCCCCGGCGGCGCACCAAATGTGTTTGATGCTTGACGATCTCGGACGCGACGAAACCCTCGAAGAGGGCCCCCGAGAATGGTGAACGCGCCAGCACACGCGTCGTGTCGATGCCGAGCAGATGGCACGCCAGGCCTGAGTCAGTGAAATATACCTTGGGGGACTTGATTAGGCGCTTGCCAAAATTTTCGAAATACGGCGGCGCGAGCACGACTTGAGCCGTGGTTTCAAGAATGCTGATCCATTCGGTGATTGTTGGCACGGAGACGCCGAGAGGCGCAATACAGCAGCTCTACCAGCCATCGATTCGGACACTCCGCGCATCAATGCGAAATCTTGTGATCCCGTCAACAGCCATTGAGCCTTGCGGTTTGGGAGTCGATTCGCGCTCTTATGAAATTCAATAGCTCCGGAGCGTTCTGGGTATATAGCGCATTGGTGAATTCTAAAGTAAAAACCCAACTCGTTGGCCGCTAGCTTTGCTGCGCGCGCGCCTTTAGCCCCAAATACTGCAATATTCCCTGCGCCGCCTCGCGCCCTTCAAATACCGCGGTGACCACCAGATCCGAGCCGCGCACCATATCTCCGCCGGCGAACACCTTGGGATTGGTGGTCTGGAAGCGCTGCAGAGGCGCGCCCGACACGCGCACC
>JBBRQO010000086.1:0-5640 GCA_038226325.1 Steroidobacterales bacterium
ACAAAAGCCAGAGTGGGCTGCCAGATACCGCTAATGTCTAAGAATCCGATGACTTTGATGGGATCGGTCATTCCCGACAATGCAAGCCCAACACCGAATAACGTCCCGGCCGCCAACGCAATCATGGCGGTCAATTTAAAATCCACTGTGCTGCATAACCAATACTGTGAGAAAACCGAAAATCATAAAAACGAGGGTAGCCGTGAGTGAACGTTTGGAGAGCCTTGCCAATCCGCAGACACCATGACCCGAAGTGCACCCACTCCCCATTCGAGTGCCAAAACCCACCAATAGACCGGCAACTAGCATAACCAACGGTCCAGCCGATAGCGGACCGGGCCGCTTTGTAGCGATCAAACCGTAAAGAGCGCCGCCAATAATGAGCCCCACGAGAAACAGCCAGCGCCAAACGAGATCTCCGGCTCGCCGGTCAATGATCAGTCCCCCAAGAATGCCGCTGATTCCCGCGATTCGACCGTTAGCCCAGAATAAAAGCGAGGCGGCGCATCCGATCAATAGGCCCCCTTCCACTGCACGTAGCCACCCGTCATGATCGATGAGTATTGTCATGCCTGCCCCTTGGATTGAGATGCGCCGAGTAGGTTCGAGCTTCGAGAACGATCATGTCCCAAAATTGACGTTCGTAAATGGTATCGAGCAACTGCTTCACTGCGTAAGCACGAACTCGGCTAGAGCGCGCAATTCCGTTGGGCTTAAATTGGGGAAAGGCGGCATAGCCGCGGCACCCCATTTACCGCTACCGCCGGCTCGGATGTTCGCCCCCACAGCCGCCTGCGCCTTTGCATCCGATTTATATCTGGTCGCGACATCATGGTAGGCGGGACCGACGATCTTTTGCTGCAAGCCATGACACGCTAGACAGGCGTTGTTAGCGAGAACTGCCTGGACATCGACTTTCGTATATTCTCCGCTTGCTGATGTCGTCGACGCAGGCGTGCCGCTATCGACCCCGCTGACGGTTGTTGCATCTCCGTAGGTTGTCGTCAAGTAAATACCGAGCAGCTTGATTTCTGTCTCATCAATCGGCGCGCCATAGGCATGCTGCATCTTGGCCATTTCCGCCGTCCATTGTAAAAGCGACATATGCGGCGGCTGAAGGTTGACGTAATCAGCGGAATGACAGATTCCGCACTTTTGCAGAGCGATGGTATAGCCCGGAAGTTCCGACGTTCGCAGTACGGCAGTCTCCGCCGGAAGCCTGATCTCGTGAGCCATTGCCGTCGCGCCACCTACGGGCAGGCTCCACGTGGCGTTGCTGATTACCAGCAGAACCGCCACACCCCTTCGACACGAACAAAACACATTCTTTGGAACGTGCATATTAAACGACCACAACTTTTAAGGATTCCATCACGTTTCGCGCGTAACCACCCGGATTCCAACTCGCCTGTTCGGGTTGCATCTCACCTTGATTGCTCGTTGCCCGCACGCGAAGCTCCAAAGGCCCGCGCGCGCGCGGAGTGATCGGCAACGACCATTGGCGAAAGGAATACTTGCCCAAACTCTCGCCCAAGTGAGTCTCGCGCCAGCGTCGCCCACCATCGTCCGACAACTCCACCTTTCTGATTCCTGCACCGCCATCGAAGGCAATGCCTTTGAGAACCGTTGCACGGCCGATCTTCAAAACCGAGTTGTTCGATAAGCTCGTGATAAACGAGCGAACCTTGAGCCTCGAGATAGGCCGCATCGCCGTGGGCGTAGTACCCGGCGCGACACACGTGCACTCGTTGTCTGGTACCCGATAAGCAGTCGTCATAAAGAATGCGTCGTGGCCGCTAAAGGGAATGTCCAGTACCTCAATATCCGACAGGTGCTTAACCCAGTACGTCCCGAAATAACCCGGGACGATGAGCTTGACCGGGTAGCCGTTGAGGAACGGTAATTCCTCACCATTCATGTCCCAAGCCAACAGCACATCCGCACTGAGCGCGACATCGAGATCGAGCGCCTTGATGAAATCTGGAGTGCTCGGCAACACCGGCATATCGAGCCCATTAAAGGTCACTTGTTTCGCGTTCGCTGCGATGCCGGCTTTCTCCATGACCGTTTTCAAAGGCACTCCTGTCCATCGAGCATTGCCCATGGAGCCGTTGCCGAGTTGCGCCCCGAATACCCGCGGATTTGAAAAGCCGCGACTATTCCCGGAGCACTGATTGACGGCGACGATTTCCATCGGAGGGCCCATCGCCTTGATTTCGTCCAGCGACAGAGATAAGGGTTGTTTGACGTTGCCGCGCACGGTCAACCGGTAGGTGGCAGGGTCAATCGACAACGGAATGTTGGCCAAATGGTAGCGTACAAAAAAGGCGTCGTTTGCCGTCAGGGCCCCCTCGTTGAAGGCCGCGAACGGCGTCTCCAAATGCGGCGGTCGCGTGGTGATGCGTAGCAGCGGCCGCTTCTGCGGGTAGGCGATGAGTTCCCGGGAACCATTGTCGAAGGGCAGATTCTCGATGCTCGCCATTGCACGCCGTGCCACCGCAAGGGTCGACAGTCCAGCGATGGCATCCCGCAAAAATCGCCGGCGATCGATTGCAGCCGCACGGATCATGAAAACACCTCAGAAATGGCGGCGTTGATCCCGAGTCCGCCGACAATCAACCAGGCAAAAAGAAGTGCGGCCAGCATCGGTGGCTTGATTCCGGCCGTACGAATGGCGCAGACATGGGTCGTTACACCGAGCGCAGCCATCGCCATGGCTAGAACAAACGTGTCCCCCTTGATAGCTGCCGAGACCAGAGACTTCGGCAGCGCAATGAACGAATGGAATGCCGCGACGGCAACAAACCACAGCGCAAACCAGGGGATAACCACGCGTTCTTTCTTGTGTATTTCGTTTACAGCCTGAGCTTCTTCGGGTTGCGGATGACGCGCGAGATACGTCGATAAGATAATGAGAAAGGGAGCTAACATCATGACGCGCACCATTTTAGTAATGACAGCCGTGTTGGCCGCCGCATCGGTCACTGCCCTGCCTGCTGCCACGACTTATGCGACTTCGTGAATCGTCGACCGCGCAAAAATGCCATAAGCCGTCGGGCTCGCCGGGAGCAATGAATGGCCAGCATTCAAATGATATAGCGCCAGGTACAAGAATATCGCAAGCGTGCCGAAAACTACGACAGTTGAAACTGCCACGGTGACTTGTTCAGCGCGGCCCCGCACCACAGGCTCCGCCGCCATTACCGCATCTGCCAGAGGCCGATACGCATCAAGGAAATTGGCCCAACCCCGCTTAAATCGGCGTACCACATCGGCGCGAGGAACATTATGGCCGCCTTGCTTGACACGGGCCGCAACTCGACTCAGCGCCAGCCGCGGCGCTACAAGTGGAAGATATATAAGGAATTTTTGGTGGTCAGGGAAGTACCCCCTTATTGAGTGATGACGTACATCGGCGGCCATGATCGTCTATTGAGTTTTTGAATACCCCAAAATACCCGCGCCTTTCACTGGCGGCGTCGACCGTACGACTGCCGTGCACAATACTGAGCACAATGGCGAGCACGGTTTTGCCGAATGCCGTGGTCGCGGCCAACACGCCGCAATCATGGGCCAATAGAAAGGCAGCCGCACGTTGCCGTGTCGACCGGGGGAGACCGGAATATGCCGGGCTTTCCTTGCCGTCGCGAATTCAACTTGGGGCCCGGCGAGTGACAGTCGTTGCAGCTGGCCGCGGCGTTCACCTACCGAAGGACGCATTGCCCGAGTCTCACTGGGGGCTTGCAGGAAAGTTGGGCGAGGGTTTCGGGGAATTTTGACGAAATAAAGGCGAACAGGCTCAAAAGCGCCAGCGCGCATCGATACCGATGCGGCGGCCGTCGCCGTATATCAAGTCTTGCGGCTGCACCGTGGTCGGAAAATAGGCCCGCGGGCGAGAGGCCACCGCGCGGATATAGTTCGCATCAGTTAAGTTGCTGCCCCAGAACTCTACCGACCAAGGACCTCGCGCCAGTCCGAAGCGCGCAGCCACCAGCGTTCGTTCGCCGTTGTAGGCGCCATCGATGGGACGCACGAACACCCGGCCCTGATGCTCGGCTGAGGTGCGCACAAACCAGTGCAGCTCCTGGACTTCGTGGGGCGGCTCGAAGGTCAGCGCTGCCGTCCATTGCTGTTGAGGTGCGCGCTGCAGCGCGTTACCGTCCACATAGGGCACCACAAACGCACCGGTCAACGTCCGTACTCGCGAGGGGCCGAGGGTGCAGAGATTGGACGTGGTATTCCCCGCCGTCAGGCCGCAAAATCGGATTCCTCCATAGTCCTCGCTGCCGGCCTTGAAGCGCGGATCGTCGTAGGTGTAGCGGAGCGCCGCGGACAGGCTTCCTGTGATCTTGATGTCCGCCGCAAACTCGGCACCCGGCGTGGTGATGCCGTGAATATTGCGGATGATGGCAGTGGGATTACTGTGTCCGGGAGTATTGGAGGGACCGGGGATTTGGGCATCTCGCCAGTCATTGTAGAAGGCAGTCGCGCTGAAGTTCACGCGCTCGCTTGCCAGTGGTCCGCGGAATCCCAGCTCGTAGGTCCACTCCGTTTCCGGACCGTAGTTTAGCTCCGAGGGAATCAGCGTAGGGTCGCCATTGCTGCCGCCCGCGGTTTCGCCGCGGGCGACCGACAGCCAGACCAAGCCTGCTGTACTCGTCCGATAGTCAATCGAGACTCGCGGCGCGGTGACGCTGAATTCTCCAAAGCCCTGGCGCAACTCCGCATGCAGATTCACGCGCGGCGTCAGCCGATAATCCAGGGCTCCAAACACGGTAGTAAGGGTCGCATGAATGATCATGAAGTCGCTGTCCTGCACGCGATTCGGATCCGCAAGGATCGATCCATTGAGCCGAGAGACCGGCCCCACCCTCTGCGGGGCGGCGGGCTCGAGCACCGTGAGTGCCTCGTTTGCGGCGAGCGCCACCGGGCCTGCGGCGAGCCCGTCGCCCGCGTGCTCTGAGTTTGCGACTACTTGTGCGCCAAGCATCCAGTCATTACGTTCCGCATGATGCCGGACGCGAAATTCCTGCGTGACCTGTTCAATCAAATCGCTGCTGCGGGAAACCTGATTGACGTACACGAGGCGATTGACCAAGGCGCCGGCGGTGCCGCAGTCGACCCCGATCGTGCACACGCCCATAAGTTGGCCCAGGGAAGTACCGTCAAAGTCCTGATAGACCTGCGAGCTGCTGCGGTAATACGCCGAGAGGCTGTCGAAGCTCAAGTCCTCCGCGCGCCACTCGAGGCGCACCGAGGTTTGCAGCGTCCGGGTAACGCTGTCGGGCGTGCTGGGAGTCAAGCTGTAACGTCGCGTGCGCGGAATGTCGCCGCAGTAGAAGCTCCAATAACCCGTCTTCGGATCCTGACTGCCGCAGTTGTAACCACTCGCGAACAGCGTGGAAGTGGCGGGCTGCCCGCTGCGATGTTTCGTGAGACGCACATCGCCGATGACGCGCCAGGCGGCGCCCCACGAATATTCCAGGGCCAATGAGGCGCCCCATTTCTGATAACCGCCGAGGTTGTCGTGCGGATCGGCGAGGTTCACCCCGGTGCCTCCAAACTCTCGGTCCGAAAATGCTGCCCGGGCGAGCAGACCCGGCGGCCCCCGAAGACCCGAGACCGAACCTGATAACGCGC
>JBBRQO010000087.1:0-5171 GCA_038226325.1 Steroidobacterales bacterium
GCGATGCGCACGCGATTTACGCGTTTGTACGCACGCTCAAACCGGTCAACTACGTGCCGCCAAAGAATGCGATGCCGTTCCCATTCAATGTTCGGGCATCTCTGGCGCTATGGAACAACATTTTCTTTACCCCCGGTCGTTTCGTCGCCGATATATCTCGCTCTGGGCAATGGAATCGAGGCGCCTACCTCACGCTTGCATTGGGCCATTGCAGTTCATGCCATTCGCCACGAAATGTATTCGGCGCTCAGCGTACTTCGGAAGAATTCACGGGCGGTGTATATCTCGATGAGATCGTAGACGCGGTGTCGAGCGATAAAGTCATTCCACTGGACGAGAGAACGGTACGGAATTGGTCTGCACCGAATCTGACACCCGCTTCCAATGGGTTAGGTGCTTGGTCTGCGGACGACATCACTTCATATCTGAAGACCGGGCACAATGTACGGGCCGGCGCGCTCGGCCCGATGAGCACCGTCATCACGAATAGTACGAGCAAGCTGTCAGATGCAGACGCACGTTCCATCGCGGTGTATCTCACTGAACTGCAGCCTGCGGGTCAGAATTTGAGCGGCACAATCGATGAAAATCTGCTCAAAGCGGGTGAAATCGTTTACACCGCCCGGTGCACGGATTGTCATCAACCGACTGGCCTCGGGATGCCTCGCACGGCGACGGCCGATCCTTCAAAAACTGCCCCTCCGCTTGCAGGTAATGCCGTTCTCCAAGCACCGGATCCCGCCTCACTTATCAACATCATTTTGTACGGTGCTCATGAATCGACTGCGGGAAGCGCTTCATGGCCCAAGATGAGCGGCTTCGAGCTCAGCGTGGGTCTCGATGATGATCAAATCGCAGCACTATGTACGTATGTACGCTCCAGCTGGGGTAACAGGGCACCCGCCTGCAGCGCTGCTCAGGTCGCTAAACAACACTAAATCGGGCAAATCAGTAATGGAAATTGAAGCCGGCTCCGTAGGTGCGTGGCGGCCCGTCGATGCCGACGGTGAACTGAGGTGCGAATGCCGAGTATGTGGCGCTACGATATTCTCGGTCGAAGGCGTTTTTGACCCAGGCATAAAACTCCCACCCTCCCAGCCGGCCGGCGGCATCAGGGCGGTAGGTGGCGCGGAAATTCGTCACCGCTCTTCCCGGGGTGACCAGTGCCGCCGTGTTGAGCGCATCGCCGTTCTGGGGCCCTATATATGACCAATCGGCACGCAGGTCCGTCGCTCCCACGCTGCCCATGGGAATGGTCCACTGGCCGCCCACGCTCGACGTGACATTGGGCGTGAATGGCAGTTTGGATCCCACGTTCACGCCGGCCGTCCCCGGGGCCACTTCAGTGATCTGTGTGTGGGTATATCCTGCATTGGCATCGAACAGTAGGTTCGGCACGGGGCGGTAGTTGAACTCCAGTTCCGCGCCGTAAATGTGCGAGGCGCCGGCATTGACGAAGGCGTGTTGGCCCGGCGGGCCAGTTTCCGGAGTGATCTGCAGCTGTTGGTCTGTGTAGTCGCTGTAGAACAGCGCACCGTTCAGCGTTACCCGATTGTCTAGCCAGTTCGTTTTCGCACCAAGTTCGTAGGATTTTACTTTTTCCGGGGCGACGTCTCGGGAACCGCCCAGGGCGGTGAATGTTCCGTTGTTAAATGCACCGCTCTTGAATCCTTGCGAGTAGGAGGCATACAGGAGCGCCTGTTGCGCGATGTGATACTCGACCCCGACCCGTGGAGTAAATGCGCCCCAGCTGTTCTCGGCGTCGGTATATTCCGCAGGCGAACCCACCTGCGTATAGTAGAAGGTCTTGCGATCATAGCTGTAGCGCACGCCCGCGGAGGCGCTGAAATCGTCGGTAAAATGATAGGTGCCGTTGCCGTAAGCCGCTGCACTGACTACCGCGTAGTTCGAATACTGCGCGCCATTGTCGCCGCAACCGCCGACGGTGGGTATCTGAGCGGGATTGTAAGTCAAGCACGGGAATGGGCCGAAGGCGCCGCCTTCCCCGTAGATCGAGAAATCCTGCGACTCAGTGGCGTTTTCCTTATAGCCATATAAGCCCGCCTGCCAATCGAGCCGTCCCCCGAGCGCCTTACTCAGGAATTGGAATTCCTGGCTCGCTTGGTCCTGCCGGATATGATCGTAATTATTGGAGAACAGCGCGATCGGCGAGCCATCGCCGTCGTTCGCATCGTTGATCTGCAAGGTCCGGTAAGCGCTAATCGATTTCACGGTCACGCCACCCGCTTTCCATGTTGCCGTAAGATTCGTGCCCCAGGCCTGCTGATGGTCCTCGCCGGCGAAATTGCTCTGGCTGGTGTTGTACTTGCCGTTCACATAGTACGCAGGGTCATGGCCGAGGACGTGCGTGACGCACTGCTCGTAGCTGCAGAAAGGAAACCCCGGCGGAAAAGGTGGAATCACTGTCCCCGGTGGAATCGGCGGCCCGAACAAGCCGTCGTGGAAGCTCAGCAGCCGCACGCCGATCGGCAGGTTGTCCTTGACTGAATAATCCGCCGTCAGGTCGACAGTCAATGCGTCCGAGGGCTGCCATCGAAGGGCCGCGCGCGCCGAGACATCATCCTGGTTGGAAAGCGCGTCGCTCGTACAAGTCGCGCAGGATGAATTGATGATGGGCTTAACGTAGCCGTCGTGCTTTTTTTGCACGATAGATAATGAGGCGAATATCGTGTCCGACATTGGCACGTTGATTTTCAAATGACTGTTGATCGTACTGAAATTGCCGCCCTCGGCTCCGCCACTCACTGAGAGCGTCGAATCCGGCGGGTTGCTGATCAAGTTGATCGCTCCGCCGATCGTGTTGCGCCCGTAAAGGGTGCCTTGCGGACCGCGCAGCACTTCAACGCGCTGCAGGTCCAGTGTGTCGAAGACTCCTCCCTGGGTTCGCCCAATGTACACGCCATCGATATACAGGCCGACACCCGGATCGTTTTCCAGGAAAGGGTTGGTTTCACCTACGCCGCGGATGAAGACAAAGGCGGCGCTGGAGGAACTTTGCCCCGTCGATGCCAAGAAATTCAAGTTGGGCACGAAATTGGTCAGATTTGTCAGATCCGTCACCCCCCGGACCTGCAGATCCGCTGTCGAGAAGGCTGTGATCGACACCGGGGCATTTTGCAAGTTCTCTTGAACGTGTAGTGCCGTGACGACTATCTCCTCCAGGCCCAGGGTCGGCTGAGTTTCCGCAGCTGACGCAACCGCGCAAGCGAGCAAGCCCACGCCGGCGGCGAACGCGCCCAGGTAATATCGTCGATTAATTTTTCTCTGCATACACACCCCTACAGTCATTTATCGCTTGCGGTCTAGCGCCACTATCGCATTGGATGCTCCCACGGACGCGCCATCACCAAGTAATGACTTGATGGGTAGAGCGCATGAGCGTTATTCATGGCCATGCACAGGCGGTCCCCCGGTCGGCCGCAATCGCAAGTGAATCAATGCAGGTTTGGCGGGGCGCCGGAAGTCGCGGTGGCCGCCTTCCCAGGCGCGAAATGGCGGTTGGCGCGCACCAAGCCGATGGCCATTAACTTGAGAATCGAGACACGGTCATTCTCCCCCAAGGTCGGTGGACGAAGTAGGGGATCCGCGTCATCTTCGTGCGCGAGTATCATCATGGGCAGAAGGGCCGCTGCACCTTCGTCGCTACTGAACAACCCGCTCCAAGCCTCGACGTTGAGTTCGACCGCGCGCAAGAAGCCGCGTGCCCAATCATTGCCTCGAGTCATGCCGAATTCATTGCTGAACAAACATGGCACATGAAGCTCATCTCGATCCAACTCTCGGGCAATAGCGTCCCAGTGCCTAGCAAACAGCGGCAACAGCTTGGGGTCGCTGCGGATAAAGGTCAGGGTTGCCGCATCGCCCACGGGTCTACCCCAGATCACCGGCCAAAACTGGCACGGCTTCGGCACAGCAGGTCCCGCCAACAATCCAGAAAAAAATCCGTCGAGTTCTTCCATCCGCATGCTGGAGGTAAGTTTGCAATCGGCGAGCAGGGTGTCGAGTTGCTCGAGTTCCGCATCTGACAGGGGCTCGAGCGCCGTGAGGGGTCGCCCCACAGGCTTTCCCGCCGCCGCGTCCGCGTTTCTTGCCTTCATGGTATCGCCACTCCGCCCGGCGACAGCTTGCCGTCCGTCCGTTGCTAGATTTTTAGGGCGAATTCGAACCGATAATTCGGCGCGCTTACGGCACCGAGTTTCGCCAGGCTGCGAAGAGTCGAGGTGTTGCGTCCCACTCGAGTTTGGGTCACCTCACCGGAGGCATGAGCGAACCGGCCCGTTCCACCGGTGACAGCGCGTATCGCGGCCTCGGCGTCCGGGTCCATTCGCCCTTCCGTGCCGCTAGTCGCCAGCATGTCCGGCGACAAATGGTCTTTATCATAGAGACCGAACACGAAGGTATGATCGGCCAGAAGATAGGGTTCGGTACGTGGCGAGTCAATCACAGTGCCGTTCGAGTCGGTATAGGGCGCGGGATTTGCGTTGATCAACACCCACCCGCGGCTGAACCAACGTCCGACGGGTTTCGCTGCTTTGAAATCCCACACGATTTTGTTGTTTCGCCGCGGCGGCGCCGAGGCCATTCCGGGCATTGGCGTAAGACCCGTCGGGCTCGGAATGGTGCCGCCCGGGTAGAGCAGTCCTTCGACGTAGAAACTGTCGCCACGTGCATCTGTGCCGAAGAAATCATGGCTATTGGGGTCTCCGAGGCGACCGCCGCTGTTTGGCGCGTCCGTGTGGCCGAGGATGGCCACGTCGACCGTGAATTTCAACTCGCCATCGCGAGATGCTTTGGCGCGCCAATCGGAGCTCGCGCCGCTAGAAGCCGGCTCGGCGGCGACGCGCCCCAACCCCGCCATGCCGGCGAGGCCCAAGAGATTAACCAAGTTTCGCCGATTGAATTTTCGCACTTGGATTTCACCTGCTTGGGTTCACAACGGACGCGGGAGGTTCGAATTGCAGCCAGGTTGGCCACAACAGCGATTTCCCGCAAGCGTATAGTCGGCCCTTTTCCATCACTTTGATTCATGACGCTACTCGATGCCGTAGTGCTTGTGGCAATTCGTGCATGCAGCATCGATGCGATCGCCCGCCGCCGCAATTCCCTGGGCATCATGGGCTTCCGCGGCGCGGTAGGCCGCTTCGGCCGCC
>JBBRQO010000088.1:0-5129 GCA_038226325.1 Steroidobacterales bacterium
CCCCTTGCATGCTGTAAGATTTAGTAGCCGCTCGTACCCTGCTGGGCTTCACCGCGGCGTTCAAGATCAGTATTGCCGATGCGGACCGTTGTCGGGTAGGCGACGCGTCACGGCCCGGCAGATTGCCCGTTCCCATTATGTTCCATACCGCGCGCACTGGGCGCCGATATCGATGCGTACTTCCCGCCATCCCCGCCGCCATCGCCGGGGCTTAGCTCCAGGGCACGCTCGGCAGTACGGAGCGATTGTTCACATGGGCTGCGCTCGGCCGCGGGTTCGGCCCTACCGCCGCCGGATTGACGATCGGCTCGCTGATGATTTTGCTAACCTCCCCGGTCGTGTCCGGCTCGGCTTCCGAGGCCCGTGCTCAAAGAGACGTCGGGGAACCGATCCAATCGATTTGTGTTCCACTCAATCTGGGAGATTCTTATGAAACTTACATATTTTGCGATTGCTGCAGTGCTGGCTGGACCGGTCGCGGCGGCGCCTACGACGCACGCTGCGGACTTCGTCAAGATGGCTGGCGCCGGCGATCTCTACGAGAAGACCTCCAGCCAGATCGTTCTGAAAGACGCAAAAAATCCCAAGGTTCGCGATTTCGCGAACATGATGATTACCGACCATACCAAATCGACTGCGGACGTGATGGCAGCTGCCAAGGCCGACGGTCTGAAGCCGGGGATGCCTAAGCTGATGCCGGCGCAGACCAAGATGATCGCCGAGCTGAAGTCCGCGAAGCCGGCAGATCGTGAGCAGGTCTATTTGAAGCAGCAGGTAATGGCCCACCAGCAGGCACTCGATCTCCATACGACATTCGCCAAATCGGGCGACAAGCCTGGCCTCAAGGCGGCTGCTGGGAAGATTGCCCCGGTGGTCGAGACCCATCTGACCGAGGTTAAGCAGCTCGCTGCAATGTAGGGCTGCAACAATCCGGCCAATTCCGGACAGGGATGCTGGGTAGCTCGTCGGCGGCTATGTCGTACCAGTATTTGACCGATTTCAGAGGACAGCACATGGGCAAGCCCCCTGCGGCAATTCTCGCCCGGCAGCACTGCAAAATGGCTGAGCTGGGCATGGCGAAGTAATGGCGACCGCCGCTAAACCCCGCGGGCTCGCCGTCGTCACCGGGGCGTCAACCGGGATCGGCTTCGAACTCGCGCGCATTGCGGCGGCGAACGGGTACGATCTCGTTATCGCGGCAGATGAGCCGATCGGCCACCTCCCGACCCGTGGCCGAAGTGATGAGCCGAGGATCGACCGGATCGAAGCCGATCTCTCCAATTTGGCGGGTATTGACGCCTTGCTGAGAGTGATCGGCGGACGCCGGGTCGATATCCTTTGTGCCAACGCGGGAACCGCTCTCGGGCATGCTTTTCTCGAGCAGCCGACCGAGGGATGGCGGAAAGTCGTCGACACCAATATCACCGGCACGCTGCTGCTCCTGCACGCCCTGATGCCGGCTATGATTTTGCGAAACGAGGGGCGTGTCCTCGTCACCGGCTCGATCAACGGTTCGATTCCTGGTCCTTACCTGGCAGTTTACAACGCGACTAAGGCGTTTCTGAATAATTTCACCGATGCGCTGCGCGACGAGATCCGGGAAAGCGCAGTTACGCTGACTACGCTCATGCCGGGTCCGGTCGAGACCCCGGTCTATGCGCGTGCGGGCATGCTCGACACGATTGTCGGGTCGATCCCGAAGCCGGGCGCAGCGGGGGTGGCGCAAACAGGATGGGACGCGATGATGTCGGGGGATCCGCACATCGTCCCGGGAGTGTTGAGCAAGATCGCCGAGGCGGTGGCGCACGTCGTTCCAGCGGGTGTGCTGGCGAGTGTACATAGTATTGCAGCAAAGCCCTCCACCGAGATTATCAACCCCGAAACCGGCGTGATCACGACCGCCTGATCGACCACGACAACGATAAGAAGAGGGCCCCGATCGGGACCCTCTTCATATCGTCATGCCGTGTTCCCCGTCAGCACCTTTGAGACAGCTATGCGGCATTGAGCAACGGAGGGTTTTGGTCTCATCGCAGTGACGAAGGAACGAAGATGAGACCAAAACCCTCTGCCCAAAAATCGCCCGGTGAGCGGGCGGTGCAGGACATTCGCCGCGCGACGCGCAAGCATTATTCTGCCGAGGACAAGATCCGGATCGTGCTCGATGGCTTGCGCGGGGAGGACAGTATCGCCGAGCTGTGCCGCCGTGAAGGGATCGCGCAAAGCCTGTATTACGTGTGGTCGAAGGAGTTCCTGGAGGCCGGCAAGCGCCGGCTTGCCGGTGATACGGCCCGTGCGGCGACCACCGACGAGGTAAAGGGCCTGCGCCGCGAGTCCACCGCGCTGAAGGAGGTGGTTGCCGAACAGGCGCTTGAGATCCGGCTGCTTAAAAAAAGCATGATCGCGGATGGGGGAGACGACGAATGAGGTATCCCGCCGCAGAGAAGATCGAGATCATCAGGATCGTCGAGCAGTCGCACCTGTCGGCGCGCAAAACGCTGGATCAGATCGGCGTGCCGCGTGCCACCTTCTACCGCTGGTACGATCAATATCAGACCGGCGGCGCCGAAGCGCTGGAGGACAGCCCATCAGGGCCGAGCAGAGTCTGGAACCGCATCCCCGATGATATCCGGGCTGCGATCCTCCAACTGGCGCTCGAGGCCACCGAGCTGTCACCGCGCGAACTGGCGGTGCGCTTTACCGATAGCCAGGGCTACTTCGTGTCCGAAGCGACGGTTTACCGCCTGCTCAAAGCCCATGATCTGATCACCAGCCCCGCCTTCATCGTGATGAAGGCGGCCAAGGAGTTTACCGACAAGACCACCCGCCCCAACGAGATGTGGCAGACCGATTTTACCTACTTCAAGATCATCGGCTGGGGCTGGATGTACCTGTCGACCATCCTCGACGATTACTCGCGCTACATCATCGCCTGGAAGCTGTGTTCCACGATGAAGGCCGAGGATGTCACCGACACGCTGGAACTGGCGCTGACCGCCTCGGGCTGCGACCAAGCCCATGTCCAGCACAAACCCCGGCTGCTCAGTGACAACGGCTCCAGCTACATATCCGGCGATCTGGCCGAATGGCTCGATGACCGCCGCATGAAGCATGTGCGCGGAGCGCCCTATCATCCTCAGACCCAGGGCAAGATCGAGCGCTGGCACCAAACCCTCAAAAACCGCATCCTGCTGGAGAACTACTTCCTGCCTGGCGATCTCGAAGCCCAGATCGAGGCCTTCATCGAGCACTATAATCACCAGCGCTACCATGAAAGCCTGGGCAACGTGACGCCCGCTGACGCCTACTTCGGCAGGGACAAAGCCATCCTAGCCCAGCGCGCCCACATCAAACGCATCACCATCGAACATCGGCGCTTGCAACACCGCAAGATCGCCGCTTAACATCAACCCCCAGGATGAGGCCGACACTCCGCTAATTTACGCCGCAAACTGTCCCAAATTATCTGACGACGGACAGCCAAAGCCTCAAAGAAATCGCAGGTAAAAACGGCTTGTGCCCCGTTCACCGAGACATAGGACTTTGTTCCGGGCTTGACGAAGCGTAGCCGCGAATCGGTCACTACGACCATTAAGATAGCCTCCATCGACCGACGTACTGTGCCACGTCAGGCATTTGCCGACAACGCAATCCAAGTACGGTCGTGCCCAGATAAACGGGCGACCGCTTTCAGGAAGCGATCAAGAGCGCCTGAACGTCCGCCATTGGGTCCTCGCCGCCGAAAGCCACCGGTCGGCAGTCGACCCAGTTGCGGACGTTCCGGCATTCGTTTGCTGGTCCTGAAAGCGGCCATCCGCTAACGCACACGAGAGACTGGCGAGCTATGGCGTCGATCTCCCTTTCAAACCTCTTGGGCAGTAAGGCAGCCGTCAAGCCGGTGTAGTTGCCAAAATACTGTCGAGCCAGTCGAGCGTCCTCTGGTTGAAGAGACTGCGCGCGCCAGCTTCACAATGTTCTCCAGCGCCGTCTGCAGCCAGAAATTTGATCCGCGTTTTCGTACAGCGAAGCGCATCGTAGAGCGCGTCGGCAGTGATGCCGATATCGTCATTCTCTGCCGAACACACCAGCGTCGGACAACGGATTTTGTCGGTTCTTCCCGCCAGGCTGTAGTCCTGCGTCAAGCGCAGATAGTCGAGCGCGGTGCTCACGCCGTGGACCCATAGCCCACGACGCAGGCCCCAGCCACTGGCGACGTGACGCATCCGCCTGCGCAGCATGAAGCCGAGCAGGCGCAGAATAACCGGATTTCCGTCAGGAAGTTCTCGCGCGATAAAGTCTGGCATGCGGCTTTTCATCTCGTCGAAGAGAGACGCTTCGCCGGGGTCCGCGATACAGGCGGCAATCCTGTGTTCCGAGCTAACGGCTCGAGGCGCGAGGTAGCCGCCAAAACTGATCCCCATCAGCGCAATCCTGGCTGGGTCGACTTCTGGACGGCTTATGGCAAAATCCACCACGGGGGTGATCACCGCTTCCCAGTCGGGCCGGAACACCAGTCCATCCTCGATGATCGCGGATCCCTGGCCCGGACCGTCGAAGACGAGACAGGTGTAGCCTCGTGCCACGGCCGCTGCGCCGCTGAAAAAGAACGCCTCCTCGGCGGTACTGTCGTAGCCGCCGTTGATGATCAGCGTGGGACGCGGTCGACCATCTTCGGAGGCGCGGAACAGATAGCCATGCAGTGTCGTGTCGGCGTAGGGAATGCTCACCCTCTCCGCGCCTGGCATCATCAGTTCGACAGCAGACTCGAAAGCCGCGCGTTGGCGGCGGTAGGTCTGGACGACACGTTGATCGAGAGGTGCGCCGATAAGGAAAGTGTAGGCAGCGCGATAATAGTTGGAGGCGCGCAGATAGGCGGCGCGAGCGCTGACACGATGGTCGAGCGCCGCGCTATTTTCCGCTTCGGTAAATACTGCGTCAGCAAGTTCGGACCACGCGGAAAACCATCGCTCGGCATCAGGCTCGCCGATCCGTCGCGCCGCTGCAAAGCATTCGGCGATATCGGCACCCCCGCTGCTGCAATGGCTCGCCGCCCTGAGCCACTGGCTATCGAACAACTCGTCCTTGAACGCCATCGTCATGGCCATCGTCCCATCACATGCCGAGGAAGC
>JBBRQO010000089.1:0-4993 GCA_038226325.1 Steroidobacterales bacterium
ATGGCTGTGCGCCAGTCCGAGGAGGGACAATTTTCCGGCTTCCCAGACCTCAACGCTGAGCCGGTTCAACGCATGGTGATCCGGCGTATAGGTCGCGGCCGTGCACCGGGCACCCATGTCAAAATGAACGTGGCGTACGACGAAATCGTTGCGCTCCCCCAGCAGCCACACGCCGCGCTCCGGCGGGCCGGCGCTTAACGCCGACCGCATCTGAGCGAACGCGGAGGCGGTCATTCGTAGTTTCTTCGTCCTGATCAGCGGCGACACCACTACCGTCATCACCGTCTCCTTTCGAACCGGCCGGTTTCGATGTACCCGCAGGTGCGCTCGGCCCACTCCGCTGCCACCACCAAGGCGTCGGCTGTATTCCATAAGTCGCCGGTCCAGCAGATCCACTCTCTATCGTTTCCGAACAAGCGGTGCGTTTCGTGCACACCTTCCGAGCGACCCCCGTAAGAAGGGTGCTTGAGGATGTACACGCGCACCGAACGATCCGATCGGCGCGCGAGATGAAACATGAAGTGGCTGCGACCATCTTCACCGAGATAGTCAAAGGTGCCGCGCCGACGGATGGGCGCCGGTGGCGACACCACCGGCCCATCCTCCGCCCGCGCCGCGTGCGTCATGCCCGCCGCGATCGCACTGACGAGCAGTTCGAAGAGGTTCACTCGCTTCCTTCTCCGAGCATGGCGGCGGCCGCGCCATCTCGGGATTGAGGGTTTACGTGTCGGAACAGAACGTGCCTGGCGGAATCCGCGGAACGAGCTGCTCGTCTTCGTCATTGAACTTGATGCGCGACCCACTGGTGGTCGGGATGGTGGTGAACCTGTCGATCGACTTCATGTGGCGTCTCCGTGGCTGACGAGTGGGTTGTCCCCAGATCGGGGGGTGAGGCGATGAACATGCACGGCCCATTGATCGGTACTGCCTAAAACGTGGGCGCTCACCCCGCAACAAGCGGCTCTCCTTCGGCTGCCGGCTGAATGGACACTCGGATGCGGAATCCCCTGTTCCCCACGACCACCAGAATGAGTTCTTGGTTCGTAGAAGTGCCGAACTCGAGGAAAAGCGCAATGACATCCTGGCGAAGTTCGTCGGTTACGTGCGCAGGCAACACGGCTTCGACGGCCCACGTCTGCTCGCGCATCGTGCGGCCGCCGTCGCTGAGGTAGCCACCGGAGCCCGCTGCCGACCAGTACCCGCCAAATAGCCGGAGAAATGCGGCTTCGATCTCTGCAACGAGTAGCTGGACCGGGAGTTTCCGGCCATCGCGGTCGGAGTCGGGGATGAACACTTTGACAAATTGGTTCGGAACTAAGGCTTGTCGCAATCGTTCGCAACCGACAAAGTCACCAGCGGACCAGATTGTTCCCGGTGTCACGACGTTCCTCCTCAAATGACGACAGCCCGAGTGCCGTTAGGCATTCGGGCTGTCGTCTCGTGGGACTGACGCCTCTTGTGCTATCTAGTTCTTGGTAAGTCAGTGATCGAATGCTTCGGTAATCCTTTGAACCTCCATAATAACGACGCTGCTGCCGCGCTTAATGTGCGCTGTGGTCCGGTTGATGAAAATCATGAGTAAATGGCCCTTACCATCACGAACTTCGACTCGGCCGTTGACCGTTCTAACGATGGCTCTGTGCACCCAACGCTCGTTCGGAATATCTGCGCACGCGTCTTGCATTTCCCCTCCGGTCGCAATCGGACATGAGGGGCCGACACCGCCCCGTAGGGGTGCCTCGCGTTTAGGCAATAGACCATCCACGCAAGAGCTGGGATAAGCGTCGAACCCCTCCGGAAGGCGATGTACATCGCCGGCGCCAATTCGCGACCAAAGCGCCTGAATCATGGGGTTCTGCGGACATCGAGCCCGCCCAATAGCCGCTCTCTCAGCCGGTCAAACCCAAAAAAATTAGGGGCGTCGCGCCACGCCGGCGCCACCACCCCTACGAACGGAAACGGTAGGGCAAACCTCCCAGCCGGTCAAGTTAATTCGAAACCATCGGCCCAGGTGACGCTACGCGGCACCTCGCTCCACTTGAGCAATGACCTGATCTGCCAGCCGCGTCTGGCTCCACAACTTCCACGGTGTAGCTACCCGTCTCAGTTGCTGGGCCGTCCGGTAGGCATCCGTCCAATTGCCGAGTTTGAGGTAGAAGGTTACCAGTGTATGCAAGCCGACCGATTGCAACATGATGTTTCCCGAGTCCGCGTCACGTGCTCCGCGCCGAAGGAGATCTTCCGCTGCGCCCAGATTGCCCTCGGCTGCCCGTGTGGCGCCCAGCGCCTGCTCGAACCACAACACGTCATCGGCCGCGTCGCGCTCCCCAGCCGCCGCGATCCCGCGCTCAATGATCGGTGCCGCCAAGTCCGGTCGATTGTGTTTGAGATGTAATTTGGCATCTTCCATCCAGATTCGGTGCAACAGCATGGAGTCGTCGCCGCCGATCTCGTATCCCTCGCTGAGGGCACGGCTGGCCTCATCGTCACGATCAAATTGCCTCATTAGTATTGACTTCATGGCCAAGAAGTCAATCTGTTTGATTGGCTCGTGAAACGATTCGCGCAAGTATTCCACCAGATGCATCCAGTAGAACGACCCGGCCACGCCAGTATACTGTCCCCGTTGCGAAGCGCGTCGCCATGCGAGTAAGCAAAGTTCGCCCATGACCGCAGGATCAGATCGTTGACCGCGCACCATGGTGCGCGTCAACAAGACGTCGAGATAGCTGCCCAGAAAGCTGTTAGACCGTCCAGCCACCAGAAGACGATGAAGTCCGCTCAGGTGCTCAGGAATCAAACCACTGCTCTCATCCAACTGTAAGGCCGACTCAAGAAGTGCTCGATGTGGAACGGAAAGGAAGAATTCACCGATCAGCTGCAATACTTCGGCGGAAATCTCGATCGCCCTCGCAGCTTGGACCTGGGACAGGCGAGAACCATGGGCGTCAAGATGTGCGAACCGCCGTAGTTGCACGAGGCTCTGCTCACGGACCCCCAGCAATTCCACAGCTGCTCCAAGCCGGAGAGTATGCAGAGCGAAATGAGGGGTACGCTTCAGCTCATTGCGATGCCTTCGACGCACCTGATCCAAAGTACCTTGGGCTCGCCCCTCGATTAGACAGGCGTCGATCGACTGCTCGAAAGACTTCCAAGCCAAAGCGCCCACATCAAGCGTGAGCGCTTCTGAAAGGCGCGTACGAGCGAGCGCTAGCGTTTGTGCGCTCGCCTGAATACGTTGCGGTAATCCACCGCTCAAGATGCCTGCGTGTTGCATTGCTTCATTGTAGCCCTGTACTTCGAAGCTGACAACGCCTGTGGCACCAATATGTTAAGCGACCTAGTGTAGCGCTTCTCGTGACAGGCCACCTTCATCCCGTCTGGAGACACTCTTAGCGAACGGTCGGGGAAAGTACATCATGCGCACGCGGTTCACCGCGGCAGCGTGACCATCACCGCCTCCTCGTACGTCCCGGCCTGCTCGGCGTGCCGGGTGAGCACCGTCTCCTCGCCGACCTTCACTTCAAAATCCGCCCCGAAGGTCGTGCAGTGATTGCACCGGGCGCGGAACCGGAACTCGTTCTGGCCCTTGTTCACCCGGTCGGTGACATCGACCCAGCCGGAGTCAAATCTCGGATGGCTGCTTTCGGTCGAGGTGACCACCTGGCCGTTCTCGGAAGCGCGGTCATTGACGAAGATCTTGGCGAACCCGCCGTGCGTGTTCGAGATCCGCGCCATGACCCGGTGGCTCTGCTTCCAGCTCTCCCACTCCATCCGCTCGCGCTGCGCCGCCGCGTCCCGCGCCTGAGCCTGTGCGGCATTGGTGCGCTGCAGCGCCGCCGAGCGCTCCTGGTCCTGCCGGGTCTGCAGCTCGGCCGTTTGCCGCTGCTGCGCCAGGGCGGCCTGCTGGCGATTGAGCTGGGCTTCGGCCACGGCCGCGCGCTCCTTGTTCACCCCGGCCGCCGCGATGTCTGCCAGCAGGGTCTTTCCCGCGGCTTGCACCTGCGGATTCTGGCTTGAAGCCAGGACCTGCTGGGCAAAGCCCGTCGCCTCGGTCAGGTTGCCGGTGGCAATGGCGTATTTTGCGAGTTCCTCGAGCGCGCCGGCTCGGAGCGCGCTTTGCGGATGCTCGGTGAGGTATGCGCGAAGAATCGTCTGGCGGTCGCCATCTTGCCGCCAGAGGGCATCCATGGCGCTTAAGGAATCATCGGCGGCGAGGCTTGGATCGAGTTTCACCGCCGATTCGAGCAGGACGGCCGCCTGCTGCTCCAGTCCCACCCGTCGGTAGATGCGGGCGATGGGTTTGTCGAAGGCGTGGGTCTGCTGGTGCGCCGCATCCAGGTACTGGAGCCCGATGTGCAGC
The DNA here is from genome assembly GCA_038226325.1 of Steroidobacterales bacterium. GTDB lineage: Bacteria > Pseudomonadota > Gammaproteobacteria > Steroidobacterales > Steroidobacteraceae > Bog-1198. The sequence goes on from JBBRQO010000089.1 coordinate 4,364, forward strand.
TCCTCGCCGGACTTGCCGGCCAGGCGACTGCCGACGTCGAAGTATGCCTTGCCCACTTGCTCGCGGGCGCCGGGATTGAGCAGCACCGCGCGATCGAAGCTCTCCTTGGCGCCCGCCGCGTCGCCGCCCGTGAGCAATGCCTCGCCGAGGAGCAGATGGGCCCGGGCGTTCTTCGGATTGCTCTGGATCTCAAGCTGCAGGAGCGGCACCGCCTGAGCGCCCATGCCGGCATCGAGGAAGGCCTGCGCCCGGTCGATCGGGGACTTGCTGCAGCCGGCCAGAGCGAGGGTCATCACCATCAGGGACAGCCAGACGTGAAATCGTTTACGTGACCGATCCATCGGTTGATTTCTCCCAGGGGAATTTGCAGCGAGCTTGCGCAGCACGTCAGGAATCGCGATATCGTTTAGGGGCAAACGGGGGCAGGCAGTGGAGCTTTGAGCGCGCCAGAAACCGAGGGCTGGCCGCTCTGGAGGTCACTCCTGCCCTTTTGATGTGCCTTGCCGGCGTCGGCGCTCGGGGTTCCCGTGAGTGCCTGTGGGCGCTTCGCCGTTAGTGCTTCTGGACGGTGAAATCGAAGACCGGACCATTGGCGGCAGCGGCAAAGCCATACTCGCCGGGCGAGAGGGG
>JBBRQO010000090.1:0-4749 GCA_038226325.1 Steroidobacterales bacterium
CCGAAACGCAGGTTCGCCTCCATGCCGGTCAAGGCATCCGGCGACAGACTGGCGCGTTCCTCGAGCACCAGCCGAATTTCGTCGTGCCAGTCGATATCATCGAGCGCGGCAGTGATCAGGCCCAGTTCGAGCGCACGCTTCGGCGTAAGAGACTGTCTAACCACCGCTGTGATGGCATCGATTGCCGCGGGCTCGCCGTAAAAGCGGCTCGACAGCCGCGATTGCCCGTCGACACGCGGAAATGCCCCTAGATTCAATTCCGACAAAGCAATCAATGGTGTCTGCTCAGTGAAATCGGCCATATAGGTGCGATCGGCAGCCAGCGCTATCTCCAATAAGGTTCCGGCGAAACAGGAGCCCGGCTCAATCAGGGCGATCAGAGTGCGCGAACTCACGTCCAGGCGCGCCAGCGTCCGGCGTAGCAGTCCGAGTGTCTCGCGCACCAACCAGTGACCGCCTTGCGCCCGTAACGCGGCATCGACCGCCAGTACTCGCTTAGGATCACCCGCAGTCTTGAGAACCCAGGTACCGAGGCTCAAGTGATTGGTGCGCAACATCAGAATGGCATCATCGAGTTCGCGCGCCATTTGCAGAGGCCACCAATGGTCGCCTGCGGCGAGGATGTCCTCGATACCGACAGGCAGTTCTCCTTCCGGCGCGCGTACCGTGATGGTCGCACGGCGAGATTCGGGCTCGAGCTGCACATCGACGTGGCCGTAATGATATCCGGAAACATCAATCCGGCAATCCAAGGGCCTTAAGGCAACGCCGCCGCCACTGCTCGGGCGATCGCTCCGCGCCGCGAGTTCCATGGCACGTGCCTGCACATACGTTTTGAATTGCTGCGGCTTTATCACATCATCCACTAATCGCCATTCCTTGGCCCGCGAGCCACGCACACCCTCTGTCGTAGTGCAAAAAATATCCGCCAAGTCGCGCCGCACCTTGCGCTTGTCCGTAAGGCGCGTGAGCCCCCCGGTTCCCGGCAACACGCCCAGCAAAGGCACTTCAGGCAGGCTTACCGCAGAGGATCGATCGTCAACCAAAATAATCTCATCGCAGGCAAGCGCCAATTCATAACCGCCGCCCGCAGTCGTTCCATTGCAGGCAGCAATGAATTTCAGTCCCGAATGCCTGCTCGAATCCTCGATGCCGTTGCGCGTTTCGTTGGTGAATTTGCAGAAATTTACCTTCCATGCGTGACTCGACAAACCCAGCATGAAGATATTGGCGCCGGAACAAAAAATGCGTTCCTTGGCGCTGGTGACGACAACGCTGCGAACCGTGGGATGTTCGAAGCGGACCCGCTGTAGCGCATCGTGCAATTCTATATCGACGCCCAGATCGTAAGAATTGAGCTTGAGTTTGTAACCAGGCCGGATGCCGCCCTCCTCCTGCGTGTCCATGCTCAAAGTCGCCACAGGACCCTCGATGGCAAGCCTCCAGTGTTTATATCGGGAAGGATTGGTCTGGAAGCAGACCTGTTCCGAGCCGCTGAAACCTGCAGCATCAGGAACCGTGGGCTGTAGATTCGTTGCCATGCATAACTCCGATTAGGACTGTGCGATGCTATCGCGCAAGCGCGCAAATGAATTCTCGACCGACAAGCCCGCCGTATCGACGACCTCATCGGCCTTGCGATACTGCGGCTCGCGCCCGGTCAATATGCGTTTCAAGTCATCCATCGCCTCCTCACTCTCAGCCATGGGGCGCATGTCGCCCTGCGCTACGACGCGCTGCATATGCTCTGAGGGGCTGGCCTTGAGCCATACGGTGAAACAATTAGCCAGCAGAAATTCATACGTACCGGATTCCGAAACGACACCGCCGCCGACGGCGATGACGGCCCGCGGGTAATTCTTGACGATATTTGCCAGACATCGAGCTTCGAAGCGCCGATATCCCGCTTGGCCATACAGCGAGAACAACTCCGATAACGGCAGTCCCGATTCCGTTTCGATTTCGCGATCCATCTCGACGAATGGCACCTTCAATTCTTGCGCGAGCCGTGCGCCCAAGGTTGACTTGCCGGCACCGCGCAGTCCGATCAACGCAATGCGATTGTGGCGTGCTTCGCGCGCCGAGCCGACCTCTCGTTCCAATCGGGCCAATAGATCAGGGATGCGGTGTCGCGGAATTTTCTGCAAGAAACGGCGAATCGAGCGCTGCTCTTGCTGATCGGTCTCGGTCTCCAAGAGCTCAGCGATTTGCACGTTGAGCGCCACTGCGACACGCCGCAGTAAGATAATGGAGATGTTGCCCTCACCGGTTTCTAATTGACCGAGGTAGCGCTCGGACACATCGGCTTGGACGGCGAGCGCGCGGCGCGTGAGAGTAAGTGCTTCGCGCAATTCGCGGACGCGCCTGCCGACTTTTTGCAGAAAACCCGCCTCTTCATCGGGAAGGACGACGGCGACGGCCTTGAGTGGCTGCGAAGAATCCATAGGCGCAGTATTTCCCCTTGCTTCCTGAGTGGCAAGCATTATTATGCGTTTTATGTTTTATGAAATTTAGTTAGTGGCATTATATTGCCTTTTCCACCTCCCACAATGGACAGGTTTTATCCATGCCTGAGCTGAGTCGCGTCGACCCTTCGCAGACCCCGCCGCGTCTGTACATCCCAAAGAATTACAACGCGGCCCATGACTTGATCCAGCGCAATCTGCAAATCGGGTTGGCGGACAAAATTGCCTATATCGACGACGAACGGTCGTTGACCTTCGTAGAGCTCGACCGGCGCAGCTCCGCCTTCGCTCACACATTGGGCGCGCTCGGAATCCAGCGGCAGCAGCGCATATTGATGTGTATGCAGGACACCGTGGATTTTCCAGTGGTGTTCCTGGGCAGCATCAAGGCCGGTGTCGTGCCGGTGCCGGTCAACACCTTGCTCACTCAAAACGATTACGCCTACATGCTGAAGGACAGCGCAGCAGCGGTCGCCGTGGTGTCGGCGCCGCTCATCCCCCTGATCGAGCCGCTACGCGCCACCCTGCCGGACCTGCATCATGTACTGATCGCCGGCGGCGATCCGAGCCATGGTGATTCGCTCACGCAATATTTGGCCCGTGCCGATGGCAGCTACGGCACAGCCGACACCCTCTGCGACGAGCCGTGTTTCTGGTTGTATTCCTCGGGTTCTACCGGCGCACCTAAGGGTGCGGTGCACGTGCACTCGAGCCTGATTCACACCGCGGAGCTGTACGCCCGGCCCATCCTGGGTATCAATCAGGAGGATATGTGTTTTTCCGCTGCTAAATTATTTTTTGCCTACGGTCTCGGCAACTCGCTCACCTTTCCGCTCGCTGTCGGCGCAACTACCATTCTGATGGCCGAGCGACCGACGCCTGCCGCGGTATTCGCGAAGCTCGCTAAGCATCAGCCAACGATCTTCAGCGGCGTGCCTACGCTGTACGCGGGGATGCTGGCAAGCCTCGATTTGCCGCAAGTGCAAGCCGGCCCGCTGCGGCGCTGCGTCTCTGCCGGTGAGCCGCTCCCTGAAGACATCGGGCGACGTTGGCAGCGGCGCTTCGGCATCGACATATTAGATGGCATTGGCTCCACCGAAATGCTGCACATTTTCATATCCAATAGACCCGATGAAGTGCATTACGGCACCACTGGCAGGCCCGTCCCCGGCTACGCCGTTCGCTTGGTCAACGACGCAGGCCATCCGGTGGCACGCGGCGAGCAAGGCGAACTGCAAGTCACCGGTCCAAGCAGCGCCGCCGGCTATTGGAACAACCCCGAACGCACGCGCAGTACTTTCTTGGGACCCTGGACGCGCACCGGCGACAAGTACGCCGAGCGTGACGACGGCTGTCTCGTCTATGCGGGACGCAGCGATGACATGCTGAAGGTGAGCGGAATCTATGTCTCACCGTCCGAAGTAGAATCTGCGCTCATCTCTCACGAATCTGTGCTCGAAGCCGCCGTCGTCGGCCGCGAAGATCAGGACGGCCTGGTCAAGCCCATCGCGTATGTCGTCGTTAAATTCGGCGTCACTGCCGACGAGACTCTCTCCAGTCAACTCAAACTGTACGTGAAATCACGCTTAGCTCCGTACAAGTATCCGCGCTGGATAGAATTCCGCGGTGAGCTGCCGAAGACCGCAACGGGCAAGATTCAACGCTTTAAACTGCGCGAGCATCCCGCGGCAGCGCCGCTTCGTGGGGACGGCACCGTGCAGCGAGTGACCGTTGCCGGACATTCTCTCGAGTATCGGTATATCGCAGCTGCTTCTGCTACATCGCCCACCCTGGTATTCCTGCACGAAGGCCTGGGGTCAATCTCATTGTGGAAGGACTTTCCGGATCGGCTCGCGGCCGCCTGCGGCAGCAACGCCCTGGTGTATTCGCGGCATGGCAACGGCTTCTCCGACCCTTTAACCGAGGCGCGGCGGCCCGATTACATGCATCGGGAGGGCGTGCATGTGCTGCCCGAACTACTGGCGGGCCTGTCCATTCAGCGCCCTATTCTGTTTGGGCATAGCGACGGCGCCTCGATTGCCATCATTCACGAAGGCCTGGGTCCGCGCACCGCTGCCGGCATGATTTTGTGCGCGCCCCATGTTTACGTCGAAGAAGTTACGCTTCGCAGCATCCAAGCCGCGAAAGTTGCCTATCAGACCACCGATCTGCGCGCGCGCCTGGCGCGCCATCACGCCGATGTTGACAAGACATTTCGCGGCTGGAACGACATCTGGTTGCATGAGGATTTTCGTAACTGGAATATCGAGGACTGCCTTGCGGC
>JBBRQO010000091.1:0-4494 GCA_038226325.1 Steroidobacterales bacterium
GCCGGCAGCAAGCACTATGACGATCTGCTACCGCTCTGGAGCACAGGCCGATACTTCCCTCTCAACTATTCAAGAACAGCTGTCGATGCTGCAACGACCGATGTTCTGCGAATGATTCCGTAGTATGAGGACGCTGCCGCAGAAACGGGATAAGAAATATTCTAAATATATTCTGTAACCAATTGATATACCAACCAATTATGGTGAGCCGCGTTGGTTGGTCATCGCCCGAATTGAAGGCGAGCATTGTCTTTCCTGGATGGCATCTTTTTTTACTCGCTTGGATTCGCAAAACAGGACTCTGTCGTCTTGCCATCAAAACAAGTCCCAAACCCCAGCTGGTATTTTCGCCAAATCCCAAATCTCTTGGGGCGCGGAATTGGTTTTTTGAGGGAGGGACTTTTGCGACACGCTCTCCCAGCCCTAGGTCCGAAAGGCGCCGCAGTACGTATTTACCCAGACCTCTTGCCACTGCTTCACCGCCGCGGTCGTCGCGGCCGCGAGCTACTGCCCGCCGTGTGCAATACTTGAGCGTCGGGTCCCCGTACGGGCGCTCGGCGACCCACTAAGGAGTACTGCATGACGTTACGCGGCGCCGGCATCGCGCTTATCAGCACGTTCGCCTGGGCGGCACTCGCCGCCGCCGATCCTGCGCACATTGCCGCGGCCGATCTCCTCGCCGCTGGCGCACCGTCCGGCGTCATCGACAACTCGGCGTTCGTGCCTGCGCCCGGCGCGCAGACCGCGCGCGAGCCGTTCAGCGGCAGGCTGCGGCTGGCCGAGGTCGCGATGCTGACAAGTCCCGCCGACCTTAATGCCCACAATGTTCTCGGCAAGGATGCGCAGTATTTTCCGGCGGTCGATCTCGCCTTCGTCACTGTCGGCGGCGACCTGGTGCCGGTTACGCAGGAGGTGATCCGCTCAGGCTCGACCGGCTACGGTCGGAGCTACTGGGACATGCTCGTGCAGCCCGGGCGGGTTTGGTCGGAGGCCGGCGACGGCGGCTGGTCGCGAGCGGCGTTCCCGTTCGCGCTCGTGCATTCGCTCGAGGGGGAGACGCACAACGGGCTCGCGACGTTCCTGTACCGAAGCGGAAAGGTATCGGCCGTGCGCTTCCAGGTCGTTCAGCAGACGACGCCCGGACACATCGAGACGTACTTCACCGCCGCGGGAGTCACCGCCGCGAGCTACGCGATCGGGGCGCACGCGGAGCGGGCGCCCGTCGCCCGCCGCTACCGAGCGTCGCTCCGCGATGCAGTGCCCGTGCGCGACTGGACCGAACTTGAGCGGCACGTTGGCGCCGCGACGCTCGCCGGCTTCGCGGACGGCCTGGACCCGAGCGAGATCGTGCTGACGGGACTCGACTATCACGGCGTCTTCTACACGCGGGGCTGCGCCAGCGCCGGCGGCCCGCTGCCGTGGTGCGAGCGCACACGCTTCGGCGTCTGGTCGGTCACTAAGGCGTTTTCCAACGAGCTCGCACTTCTCCGTCTCGCACAGAAATACGGTCCCGGCGTATTCGATCTCAAGGTCCGTGATTACGTCCCGGCTGCCGCCGCCTATCCCGCGTGGGCGAACGTGCGCTTCGACGACTGCATAAACATGGCAACTGGCCTCGGCAACGGCAGCACCCGGCGCGACCCCAACGACTCCGGCGACGGATACATCGATGCGACCTACAACGAGTGGGCCGACGCGCCCTCGCGAGCCGACAAGGTCTCGGCGCTGCTGCGCATTGCCGGCATCTATCCGTGGGGACCGTCGCAGGTCGTCCGCTATCGCGATCAGGACATGTACATACTTGGCATCGCGATGGACAATTTTTTGAAGTCGAAGGAAGGCCCAGGCGCGAGCCTCTGGTCGATGCTGGAACGCGAGGTTTACGAGCCGATCGGCATCCATTACGCGCCGATCAATCGCACGCTAGAGTCCGACGGCAGTCCCGGGCATCCACTGATGGCCTACGGCTACTATGCGACGGTCGGCGACCTCGTCAAGGTCGCGCGCCTCTATCACGATCGTGGCCGGCACGCGGGCACGCAGGTGCTCTACGCACCTCGCATCGACCAGTTGCTCTACGGCACGGCTCCGCGCGGGTTGCCAACCGGCGAGAAGACGCACGCCGGCGAGACTCAATACTTCAACGCGTTCTGGGAGATGAGTTACGACGCCATCGAGGGCTGCAAGCTCTATCTACCCCAGATGCTTGGTTGGGGTGGCAACATCGTCGCGCTCTACCCCGGCGGCCTTACTGGCATCCGTATTGCACGCAGCCCGCCGGACAAGTCCGCCCAGCAGGGAGACATGACGTCCATGGCCGCTGCCGCGAACCGTCTAGCTCGCTTCTGCGACTGACGCCGACGATGATCTAGCCCAGGCGCAGTCAGCGCAGTCCATTGCGGCAACGCCGGACGACACGGACGCGGGATACGGCGGCAATGTTAATCGTATTGTCACATCGGGGACTACGGCTGATGACGACCCCTATCGATGCCCTAAGAGCGGCTCGGCGTCCGCGCACTTTCAGCGCCGCGCAGGCGTTGCCCGTTGGATCGCTGACAGGCCACATACGGTCTAGACGGGTCACGCACGGTCAAAATCGACAGAAGTCAGACATTCCATCGCAGCACCGTGCAATTTTTAGCGATTTTTCTTAGTAAATCTGCTTTTGAATCAAGCACTTATAATGGTGGCCGATGGAAGACTCGGCATCATTGCGGGGTGATTCGCGTCCTAAGCCAAGGGGATTATCCAGCAATTATTGTGATTTTCGACATTTTCCGAGCGGCCCTCGAGATGGTATAATGGCCCCGCGTAGAAGGCCATTTGGCTCAAAGGAATAATCCGATGGAATCCGCGTTCGTCCTAGCTGAAAGGCCCCTGTTGGAGATTCTTGCTCAAATTCGCAACGGCTTGCCGGCACCCATGTTCGAGCAGGTTGCCTCAGCATTGGGTCTTTCCACGAGCACGTTAGCTGCCAAGTTGGGAATTGCCCGTCGCACCGTAACCCGCAAACGAGGCAACGGCGCACCCCTGTCCAGTGAGACTTCGGAGAAGTTGCTGCGGGCCGCGCGGGTACGCAATCTCGGCCGTGCACTGTTTACGACCGACGCGGCGGTCTCGGAGTGGTTATCGAAACCCGAGCAGGCCCTGGGCAATATGGCACCTCTCGATTTATTAGATACCGACTTCGGCGCCCGTGAAGTGGAAAATCTGCTTCGCGCATTGGCTTACGGCCACTTTGTCTAACCTGCATGCGGGTCTTCCGCATCGGGGCGGCGGTCTTCACACGGACCCGGAAAGAGGCCTTCAGCGGTCAGGGCGGCGTTTACGTCTCTGCCCGCTGGCACAGCGCCGGCCGTCCAATCGTTTATACAGCACAATCTCTCTCCCTCGCCGCCTTGGAGATTCTGGTCCGCCTCAAACAGACCAACGACATTCAACCTTTTTGCGCCTATTCCATGGAAATTCCTGACCATCTCATTCTGACGCCCAAGTCTTTGCCGGTACGCTGGAAGAGCCGAATTGCGGTCAGTCGAGCATTTGGCGATGCATGGCTCAAGACGAACAATTTGCCGGCTCTGCGTGTGCCTACCGTGATCACTCCCGGCGAATGGAATGTTCTCGTGAATCCCCTCCACCCGCAGTTCTCAATGAAATGGATCGTGACGGGTCCCGACGCCTATACGTTCGACGCGCGACTGCTGCCGGTCAAGAAAGGGATTCGGTCTCGAAGAACGCCAAGGCATAAATGACACCATTACATCGAAGGGATTTTTCCAAGCTAATTTCCCTACCGACGACCCCTTGAGCGCTCATGCGCGCTGGTCGCTCCTGGCCCGTGGCTTTTGTTTCTCGACGACTGGCGCCCAGACCGCGCCAGCCGCATGCCCGGCACATTGCCTGATCCCGGCGCGAGTTGCCACACGCACTTCAGCCACGTCGAGCAGGGCGAAGCCTTTCAGCAATCTTATGCTTTCGGCCACTTTATCCGCGTACTCAAGAAGCACGCCTATCTCGCCCTCCTTCAACCGTCCGTCGCCGATCAACTTTGGCAACCCGTTCGCGAAAGTGCTATCCGGAATGCGATATAACGGCGCCTGAATCTTTTCGCTGACGAGCGTCTCCAAGCGTTGCCGTGCGTGATATACGTCGGCGCACATTGCAACGATTTCGCCTCGGCGCTCCGTTCGGCGAGATTTTCTGTCGCGACCGGCTAGGCTCAGTGCCACCCAGATGGCGCCCACGGTCCCGATCGCAGCCACCCAGGTGCCAATAGCCTCAATCGCGGACCAGTCGGGTGGATCATCCAGCATGTTCCTTGAGAGCGGCCTTCCATTGCCCTAGCTGTCGTTCCGTGTGGTTTCCGTGTCGCGCGTCAATACGCCAGAGAATTTGAGCTAACTCATTGTTTTAATTAGTGGGACGGCTGGGACTCGAACCCAGGACCAAAGCCTTAAAAGGGCCTTGCTCTACCAGCTGAGCTACCGTCCC
>JBBRQO010000092.1:0-4183 GCA_038226325.1 Steroidobacterales bacterium
CAGGCCTGAAACTCTACTGCCGATAGAACGATTGTTAGCCTTGGTGGAGCTCAAAGAGGTCGAGCAGAGGCTGATTTTGCAGGCTGAAAACAGGCGCGTGCGCGGTGACGCGCCGCATGATGATTCACGCGACAAGCTACAGGCGCTGAACCGTCGGCTAGCCGCTGAATCAGACGAAAATGTGAAGTTGCGCAAAGCGTTGGACGAAGCTCGGGCCAAACTCGAGGCGATCACGCATATCGAGCGATCGATTAACGATCGCGGCACGAGCGGGTCGCGCACGCCATGAAGGACACCGGAGATAAGGATTTGAACGCTTACTCGAACGCCGCTACGACATCGCTCTCCTTCGGCCTGCATCCCGGCACCCGCGAAACGCAGACCCCACAGAAGCGCAAGGCGCGAATTTTGGTGGTGGACGACGATCCGGGGCTGTTGCGCCTGTTGACCATCCGTCTGCGGGCCGAGAATTATGAAGTGGAGGCGGTGGAGAGTGCCGCTACCGCACTGGCCGCCTGTGTGCGCTTTCGGCCGGACCTTGTGATCACCGACTTGCGTATGGACCAGATGGACGGCATCGGCCTGCTCAAGGAGCTACAGAGCCGCTGGCCGGGTCTGCGGGTCATCATTCTCACCGCCCATGGCACGATCCCGGACGCAGTGCACGCCACCCAGAGCGGCGCCTTCGGCTTCCTGACCAAGCCGGTCGATAAGCAGGACTTGCTCGACCACGTGCAAAAGGCCCTCAAAGTATCCGGGTTCGCGCACGTGGATGAGGACTGGCGTTCCAGCATCATCACGCGCAATCAGCTCATGGAGGACAAGTTGGCGCAGGCCAACATGGTGGCCGGCACCGATGCGCGAGTGTTGCTGACCGGTGAGAGCGGCACCGGCAAGGAACTTCTGGCCCGCGCCATTCACGAGGCGAGCCCCCGCCGCAATAAACCCTTCGTCACCATCAACTGCAGCGCGATGGCGGAGAACCTGCTGGAATCGGAGCTCTTCGGCCATGAAAAGGGCGCGTTCGCCGGCGCCACACGCTCGCAAAAGGGCCTGTTTGAGACCGCCGACGGCGGCACCTTGCTGCTCGATGAGGTCGGCGACATGCCGATGCGGCTGCAGGTCAAGCTGCTGCGCGTACTGCAAGAGAACCAGATCCGTCCCGTAGGTGGTGCCGAACCCGTGTCCACCAACGTGCGCATCATTTCTGCAACGCATCGCGACTTGCACGAATTGATGGTCGGCGGACAATTTCGCGAGGACCTTTATTACCGGCTGAATGTCGTGCACATCGAGATGCCTGCGCTCGGCCGCCGGCGCGAGGACATTCCATTGCTGGTCGCGCATTTTTTGGAACAGATCGCCAAGGAAAGCGGACAGCGCAAGATTTACGCCCCCGAAGCCGTGGAGCTATTAGCCACCGCGGAATGGCCCGGCAATGTGCGCCAGCTATACAACGTGGTGCGCCAAAACGTCGCGCTGTCGCATGGCGCAATCATCACTGCCGAGCTGGTGCAGCAATCCTTGGGCGGCAATCCGACCCGGCTGCCGTCCTTCGATGAGGCGCGCGATGAGTTCACGCGCAACTATCTGTCGCAGATATTGCAGATCACCGGCGGCAACGTCAGCCAGGCGGCGCGTTTGGCGAAGCGCAATCGAACCGACTTCTACAAGCTGCTGTCCCGCCACCAGCTGCTGCCGGACGATTTCAAGAAGAGCTGACCGCTCCCTTAGGCGTAAAACTCTGCCACCGTCGCTGCGACGTGGGTGAGTTGCACCTGCTCCAGTTCCGGATAGATCGGCAATGCCAGGACTTGCGCGGCGGCCCGCTCGGACTCGGGGAAGTCTCCTGCGCGATAATTCAAGTAGGCGAAACATTTTTGCACATGCAGCGGCATGGGATAGTAGATCTCAGTGCCGATGCCCCGCTCGGTCAGCCTTGCTTTCAGAGCGTCGCGGTTCTGCGCACGCACCACATATTGATTAAAGATATGGCGCTGCCCCGGGGCTGCCGACGGCGGGGAAAGGTGTGCCCCCAACCCGGCGTCGGCAAAGGCAGCGTCGTAGTAAGCGGCGTTGCGTTGCCGCCCTTGGGTCCAACCGTCTAGATATTTCAGTTTGACGCGTAACACGGCCGCCTGCAGCTCATCCAAGCGAAAGTTGCCGCCGATGACGGCGTGAAAGTACTTGGGCTTGCCGCCGTGCACTCGCAGCACCCGCATGCTCTCTGCAAGTTCGGGGTCATTGGTCGTACACAGCCCTGCGTCGCCGAACGCACCTAAATTCTTACTTGGAAAGAACGAAAAGCAGCCAACGTCGCCGATCGTGCCGGCTCGCGCGCCATTTTTATACTCCGTGCCAATAGCCTGCGCAGCGTCCTCGATGACTCTCAAACCGTGGCGCTTGGCGATGGCCATGAGCGGGTCCATATCCGCCGCTTGGCCGTACAGATGCACAGGCATCAGCGCTCTGATTCGGCCGCCGGTGCTGCGGTTAATGAGCCGCCCGCCTTCGTCCGAACAGTGGTCATCGATAAAGGCTTGCACCGCAGCGGGCGACAAATTGTAGTTCTGCGGGTCGATATCGCAGAACACCGGCCGCGCGCCCACGCGCGCGATGGTCCCCGCCGTCGCAAAAAAGGTAAACGGAGAGGTAATAACCTCATCCCCAGCCCCAATCTCTAACGCCATCAGCGCCAACAGCAGGGCGTCAGTGCCCGAGGAGACACCGATCCCCAGCGATGCCGAGCAGTACCGGGCAATCTCCTCTTCCAGCGCGCGTACATGCTCCCCCAGGATGAAGTGCTGGCCGGCGCATACCTGGTCGATAACCGGCATCACTTCGGCGCGAATTTGGGCAAATTGAGCTTTTAGATCGAGCAGCGGGACGTTTGTCATAGGCGCGTAGAATAACATCGGGTTCAGCGGGCTATACGGGTTCGCGAGGCCGCCGGCGGGGCGGCTGCCCGATTTGACATAGCGGAAATAGATCACGCATCAACGCCAGGATTTAATCGATAATATCGCCAGTCCTTGTCGCACTTCCGCCACGCGCGAGCATCGTCAACGATGCCTGTGGTTCAATGGATAAATTGATGACCCAGCCGGTTTTGTTCAAGCAAAGTTTTCTGATCGCTGTGCTGGCCGTTATTCAAGCGGTGTTGCCGGCGGTGGTAGCCGTCGCCTCGCTCTATGTAACCATTACCCTGTTCGGCAAGGTATTCGATCGATCCTCCGCGGCCATCGTCATCGTCGCCGTGCTGTGCCTGGTACTGATACAGCCGCCGCGCGAGGTATCAACACAGCTCACCTCCGCCCGCATTTCTGCCGTTGTCGACGTGATTTTCCGCTGGCTGTTGCTGCTGGGGGTGCTGCTCGCCGTCGGCTATGTGACCAAGTCTTTGATCGATTATCCGCGCCGCGTATTCATCACCTGGGCGGTGCTCACTCCCGCCGCGCTGATCGGCGTTACGCTGTTCATGCAAGAGGTGATGCACCGCTTCTTGATGAACGCATTCGACAATCGCAGCGCGATCTTTGCCGGCTACAACGGCAGCAGCCTGGAACTGGCGCGGCGGCTGACGAATAACCCCGCCATGCGCCTGAAAGTGGGCGGTTTCTTCGATGATCGTAGCCTCGATCGCCTGGCCATGGAACCTGATGCCAAGCTTGTCGGCACCCTGAATGACCTGTCCAAGTACGTCAAGGAACACGGCACCGACGTTATTTTCATCGCCCTGCCGATTCGGCATTTGAAACGCGTCATGAACCTTCTCGATGATTTGCGCGACACCACCGCTTCGATCTACTACGTTCCCGACATCTTCGTCTTCGACCTGATTCAGGCGCGCTCCGGCGAGATTCACGGCATACCGGTGGTCGCCATGTGCGAAACACCGTTCTATGGATACCGCGGCGTCACCAAGCGGCTGACGGATATCGGCTTGTCGGTGATCATTCTGTTGCTGTTCGCGCCACTGTTGCTGCTGGTTTCCATTCTGGTCAAGGTGTCATCACGGGGACCCGTGATATTCAAGCAGCGCCGCTACGGTCTCGATGGCCGCGAGATTGCCGTGTACAAGTTCAGGACCATGCGGGTGACCGAAGACGGCGCGAAAATTCGCCAGGCATCGAGGTCCGACAGCCGCATCACGCCCATCGGCGCCGTGCTTCGGCGCACTTCC
>JBBRQO010000093.1:0-4142 GCA_038226325.1 Steroidobacterales bacterium
CGCTGTGCCGCGTCCTTGAGCAGGCTGCGCATTTCGGCATCGCCCGCAACACCCGCCCAATCCCAGATCAGACCGAACGAGAACGCCGTCTGATCGTGCTCGCCGATGCGAATCGGATAGTGCAGCTTCGGCAGCCAGACCTTGAGATGTGATGCCGCTTCGATTGCCAGCGGCTCAAGTACGCTCGCCCACTGCCGCCCTTGGGCGTCATCCCAGCCGCGCAGTTCCATCGACAGCAGCAACAGCCACCCCAAGCCATAGGGCCTTTCGAAGGGCGCGCGATCCGGACGCTTCAGGTATGCCATCTCGCCGGCGATGTTCGCCGCCGTCAAGCTGCTGCCAAGTTCCGCCCGCGCGGTGGCCGCAAACGGCGCATTGGGCAACAAACGCAACAGTCGCACCAGCAGCCAATGACCATGCACAGCCGAATGCCAGTCATAGCAACCATAGAAGGCCGGGTACAGAATATGCGGCGGCAGCGCGTCGGCAGCGCTGTCGAGAGTGTTGGCGACGTGGTTGGGGTATTCCGTATGTAGGCACTTGAGCGCCAGCGCCGCGAAACGCTGCGCCGCGGCAGGATCCAGGGCCAGCGCTGCATCGCCTTTCGCGTCCGATGAATCGGCCTTCCCCGGCGCCCCAACCGCAACTGCCGCCCACGAAATCGACATCGACAGCACCATCGAAACCGGCCAGATGATTCGGCGCATGCGCGGAATTCCTTTATGCTTATCCTTAATCCCGCATCGTAAAGGAAGCGCGAACTCCATGGCTAATTCAACCAACCCCGCCTGGCCGGAACTGCCCTATGCTGCCTGGCGCGACACTCGCGACACGCTGCAGTTATGGACGCAAATCATCGGCAAGGTGCGCCTGATGCAAAGTCCCTGGCTGAATCACAGCTGGCATGTGACCCTGTACGTCACGTCGCGCGGACTCACCACATCGCCCATTCCACACGGCACCCGCTCCTTCGAGGCCGCATTCGACTTCATCGATCACGTGCTCGATATCACCGTGAGCGACGGCGGTAAACGGCGGCTCGCTCTGAAGCCGCAAAGTGTCGCCGACTTCTACGGCGCGGTGACCACGGCCCTTCAGGAACTTGACGTGGCTGTGGTCATCAACGACAAGCCCTGCGAGATCGCCGGTGCCACCGCCTTCGCCGACGATCGCCAGCACGCGAGCTACGATGCCGAGTACGCCTGGCGCTTCTGGCAGGCGCTCGTTCAAGTAGACCGCGTATTCAAAGCCTTTCGCACCTCGTTCATCGGTAAATGCAGCCCGGTGCACTTCTTCTGGGGCAGCTTCGATCTCGCCGTCACCCGATTTTCGGGCCGCCGCGCCCCAAACTTTACCGGCAAGGCCCCCGGAGTCGCACCCGAGGTGATGAGCGAAGCCTATTCCCACGAAGTGAGCAGCGCCGGCTTCTGGCCGGGCGACAACATCACGCAGTACCCCGCCTTCTATTCCTACGCCTACCCCAATTTCGCCGGCTTCCGGGAAACCAAGGTGCAACCCGCGGCGGCGGTCTTCAGCGAGACGTTGGGGGAATTTCTGCTCCCCTATGATGCCGTCCGCAGCGCGGCCGATCCGGATGCTGCGCTGCTCGCCTTTCTGCAAAGCACCTACGAAGCAGCCGCAGTCGCCGCCAAATGGGATCGCACCGAACTCGAGTGCCGTCCCGGCCGTCCCATTGTGCCCCGCGGTGCCTGAAGTCGACATCCACTGCCAATCGGCTTATACAGGACTCACTGCCGGGGAGGACGACTCATGACACTTAACCATTTGAAGCCGCGTTCGTTTCACTCCGCAGCGCGCACCTGGCCCGCGCTTTTCTGCGCCATGGCCATATCGGCCCTCGGCTTTGCCCAATCGCCGCCTTCTGCCTCGCCAGAATTCGGCGGCCAGTGCACCGCAGGGCTGGCGGAGGGCCAGCACATCATGACCAAGTGCGCGACCACTTGGACGGACAAGGACGGAAAGACCTACTGCTTCAGCAACGACGGCGCCAAGAAGACTTTCTTGGAGAATCCCGCGGAGAATCTGCAGCGCGCGCGCTCCTTCGCCGCCGCCAGCAATGTGGAGGCCACCGAGAAGGCCATGCAGGATTTCACGGGCACGGACGCCGAAGCCGTGGTCAAGGAGTTGATCAACAACAAGCTCAAGGCCAATGGCGGACTGTTCCCCTTCGATGATGCTCGCAACGGCGATCACCTGAAATTAGCCTACGACGACGTCGACTTCACCCGCACCATCGACGGCTACGGGTTCTTCCCCGACGTCAAATTCCACGACTCGCAGGACTCGCAGAAGAAGTACCTGATCGATTTCTGGGTCATACCGGAGAACGGCAAGCTACAGGTGCAACAAGTCCGCATTTATAAGGAGCCGCTGCTGTCGGACGGAACATGGATCACCATGGCGCGCCAGCCCATTCCCTGGTGGTGGATACCCGCCTCCGAACATCCCGGCCACCTCGCCACCAAGCGCGGCTGGGAAGTGATGTCGGCCGTGGAGCACAGCGCCGTGAAAGAGAGCCTGAAGAACAACGGCATTTTCAAAATCAAGGACGACAAGACCGGCAAGGAATTGCAATTGGAGTTCGTCGACACCCACCAACCGGTGCGGCAGCTCGACGACGGTCATTACTTCGCCTGCACCGACTTTCGCGTCGTCGGCACCAAGGACCAGATTTACGACATCGACTTCTGGGTCAACGACAAGGACGGCGCCATGACCGTCGACCAGATCAAAGTGCACAAAGTACCGGAACTCAAAAGTGGCCAGTGGATCCAGGTGCCGCGTTACGAGTGGAAGGACGTCGGGCCCTCGCACGTCGTCCCCTGAACCACTGGCGCCTTTATCGAGATTTCTAGGGCTGACCCGGAATCGGCAGACACTCCATGATCTCGACCGAGTCGCCGGGAAATATCGTGAACGAGGGATGCTTCTCGAACATCTTCGCTGCAGCTTCGTGAGACTCCGCCTGGATCACGACGAATCCCACCATATTGTTCTTCGTATCGGACACTCCCTGCGGTGCCGCTCGTTTCGTCTTGCCGAGCGGACCTCCCATTTCCACGATGCTAGCCTTGTTGGCCGTCATCCAATCTCCCCACGCCTTCATTCCCGACGCTTCCAGTCCTTTGCGCTTCGTCTCGTCCATCTTGTCCCACCCTGAACGCTCGCGTGTAGTTGCGGTGCCAATGTAGATCGCTAGATACTTTTTCATTGATCCTCTCCAGCGTATGAACGCTATGTATGTTCCGACAGGTCACTACGGATTCGCAGGCAGACTACCCAGCCATGATAGAGTCCCGCCGGGGGGTACGTGCTGTACTCGGAGTTGCGCAGGGGTATCCATGGCATTGGCAGAAACAGAAGAGCTCACCC
Source organism: Steroidobacterales bacterium (assembly GCA_038226325.1). Classification (GTDB taxonomy): domain Bacteria; phylum Pseudomonadota; class Gammaproteobacteria; order Steroidobacterales; family Steroidobacteraceae; genus Bog-1198. Next base: position 3,394 of record JBBRQO010000093.1, read on the forward strand.
GCATGATTTGCGGCGCGGCGTTGAGTCGCGCCATTTGCGCCATCGGCGAGCTCGGAGTCGCCGATCATATTACGAGCGGCGCTCCGCAACCAGTCGAGACACTCGCGCGGCTGACCAAGACCCACGAGCGATTCCTGTATCGGCTGCTGCGATTCACTGCCAGTCATGGGCTATTTAGCGAGTCGATGATCGAAAATTCGACCACACGCCACTGTCGGCAGCGTTGCGCAGCGACTCGGCCGGAACGTTCAGACCCGCCGCGCAAATGTTTCATCGCATCTTTGCAGGGTGGGACGGGCTCGATCATTCCGTCAGGACGGGAGAGTCCGGCGTTGTGAAGGTCTATGGAGAGCCGCTGTTTGACTACATCGGCCACCACTTGGATCTCGACCCGATCTTTGATGCCGGCACGACAGCATTCCATGGCCACGAAACGGATGCAATGCTGGATGCCTACGATTTCAGCGACACAAGACGCTTGCTGAACAACGGTGCTCCGTGATCGAAGGCAATTTTTTCGAATCCCTGCCCGCTGGAGCCGACGCCTACCTCATGCGGCACATTATCCACGACTGGAGCGATGCACAATGCATCCAGATTCTGACTAACTGCCGCAAGGTAATCCCAGCCCACGGCAGGGTTCTGCTCGTTGAATTCGCCGTAGCCACCGGGAACCAAGCCTCGCTCGGCAAGGACGCCGACATGATCATGATGGCGTTTCCCGGCGGTATGGAACGCACTGAAGCAGA
>JBBRQO010000094.1:0-3997 GCA_038226325.1 Steroidobacterales bacterium
ACGATTGCGTACGGTAAGGTCAGAAAATCCACAAGCCAGCGGGTGACCCCCAAGACCCGCCCAGAACTACCGCACCCATTGATTCATCGCTTCTTAGAGTCCGACGGTAGATGGCGATCTAGGCCTCGAAAGCTGAAGGCGTCAATGGCGTTCATCAATCGTTCAACGGTCAGTCCCTCGATGGATGGCGCCCACTTGGCCATCCAGATGAGCATACCTAAGATGAGATGGACGACCAAATCTGGCTCGCACTGAACGATCGATCCATCCGCCATGCCTTCTTTGAGAAACTTCACCAGAACGCCCTGCAATCGCGTCGCCCAAGCCGAAATTGCCCCTCGTTGGGCGGTATCGAGATAGGAGTAATCACCGAAATACAGTAACGATCCATGTTTCTCCGAATCGGCGAGCATCGCATGGATAAAACGGCGAAGCTTGCCTTCGCCAACACCGCCGGCTCGATCCGCGGCATGTAGCAGGTGCTCGAAACGCTCGAGCGAACGCCGATGACACGCATAGGCCAGTGCCTGCTTGTCCGGAAAGTAGTGATATAGCGTCGCGTCGCGCAAATCGAGTGCCGCCGCGATCCCGCTCATGGTGGCGAGCGCGTAACTCTTGGCATTGATGATCTCGATGGCGGCGCGCACGATGGCCTCGCGCTTCTGCGCAGACTTTCGGCTCTGCGAGACGGGCTTACGTCGCCTCGCTTTGGAACTCGCTATCGTCACTGTGATTTCTTGTCCCCTTTTTAAAGTTTGCCTGAAAAGTCGACGTTTTGTTAACGCTACTCAAGAAAACGGGCTCGAGTTGGGTTAGGATGCCTCGATAAATCTAGTGGCCGCTAGACAAAAGCGCAGACAATTAAGAACCGAATATCACTACCGCAAGGGTCTCCATTTAAGGTCCGGAAATTACCATGAAAGACTCCTCGCCTTTCAGCCTCAGGGATAAGTCGATATTCGTCACCGGGGGTGCTTCCGGGATTGGCCTTGGGCAGGTTTTGCGGTTTTTGCGAGAGGGTGCTCGTGTGGCGGTTGCCGATGTTCAGACGCTACCGCAAGCGGCCATTGAAGCCGGTGCCATTCCCTTGGCGTGCGACGTCACTTCTCGCGACCAAGTCGTCGGGGCGTTCGAGAGCGCTGCGGCCGCCATCGGTCCGCTCGATGTGATTAGTCACAATGCCGGCACGCCAGGTAAAGGCGCTCATCTGACCGATTCGGATGAAGCGGTACTCGATCGCTTGGTCGCGCTCAATCTGTACGGTACCTACTACGTGTTGAAATACGGGCCACGGCACATGCGCGACGGCGGATCCATCATCACCACGGCGTCGGTCGCGGGATTGCAGCAGAATGAGGGTTTTTTCGACTACAGTGCCACCAAAGCCGCGACTATCAGTATGACGAAGACGGCGGCGGTGGAACTCGGGCTTCGCGGAATTCGCTGCAACGCGGTCGCCCCGGGTCCCGTCAAAACGCCGATGCTGCCGCCGGGGCATGTCCTAAATGCCCTCGCGAAGCAGCTCTCCGCACTAGGCAGAATCGCGGAGGTCGACGACCTGGTCGGGGTTTATCACTTTCTTGCCAGTGACGAAAGCAAGTACGTGACGGGTCACACGCTGGTTGTGGACGGCGGGCGCCTCACGGGATTTCGAACCGAGGTCTTAAAGCGTTTGGCCGACTGATGTAAAGATCCGCGTGAATCTCAATAGGTGGCTAGCTTTGTGAAAAGAGTTACTGGCGGCATCGCATGCGGGTCCGTGACCACGTCTAGCAGCAGGCTGGCATCCGCCGCCAAGGCCGTCTGTATCGCCGGAGCAATGTCTGCAGGATCCTCGATCCGAATCCCCGTCAATCCGCAGGCTCGGGCAATGGCCGCGTGGTCCACCTGAGTAAAATCGCATACATTGGTGTGCCGTCCAAGCAGTGCGTCTTCAGCGTGCTTTTGGTAGCCAAGAACACCGTTATTCATCACCGCGAGCACGAGTTTGATGCCGTGGCGCCGTGCCGTCTCAAGTTCGGCCCAGACATGGCCGAAGCCTCCGTCACCCACGACACAGAATACGGGCTTGTCGGGACAGCCGATTTTCGCACCGAGTGCCAGCGGAAATCCCCACCCTAAGCCCGCTTGCCCCCGCGGCGTAATGAACCGCCGCGCCGAGGTAGCGCGTAGGTAATTAGCGACCCAAATCGAGGAGTAGCTCGCATCCGCCACCACGATATGATTGCTGGATAACTGTCGATCGAGTTCCGCCATGAAACGCTCAGGCCGTATCGGTACTGCGGTCGACTGGGTGACGGCGAGAATCTCCTCGTGATGCTGACTGCGTGCCGTCGCAATCCTGCACTCTATCTCGGAACGCGCAGCGCGGCGCTTCGAAAGATCCTGCCCAGCCAGTGCCGAGTTGAGGGCACTTAGCGTCAGCTGCGCGTCGCCTGTTAGGCGTAGCGCCTCGTAGTTGCGACCGATTTCCAGCGGGTCGATGTCCAAGTGAATGTAGGTTGCGCTGCGCGGTAACAGCGTCCAGGAATCGGTGCCATTTTGATTGGTCCGCGTGCCGATCAATAGGACAACGTCGGCGTCCGTAACGAGCGGCTTCATGAACTTAGCCATGCCGCGGGTCGCCATGAAATAGCCAATGACGCCGATGGAGAGCGGATGATCTTCATCTACGCTGCCCTTGCCCATGGTCGTGGTCGCGACCGGTAGGTGCGCTAATTCTTGTAACGCCCGGATTTCTGCTTGCGCCCGCGAGCCTAAGACCCCGCCGCCGGCATAGACGATGGGCGCTCGGGCATCTGCCAGGAGCCGGGCGGCGGCCGCGACCTGCGCCGGATCGGCTTGGCTTCGGTCTAGCGGAAAGTGTCCCAGATTTGTGATTCGCGGACCGACGGCACTCTTGGCGGATTCCGCCAGCAATTCCATCGACACCAAGAGGACCGCCGGGCCGGGCCGACCGCTCGCCGCGGCCGTGAAGGCCATATCGACATAATCCTCGATCCGATCCGCCGTTGTCACACGGCGCACCCACTTGGATACGCCCGCAAAGAGTTGCAGTTGGTCGAGTTCTTGGAAAGCATTCCGGTCGCGTGTCCCCGGCCCGACATCTTGGACTAGAGCCACCAGCGGTACCGACGCCGAGAGACACTCCGCGAGGCCCGGCACCAGTAAGGTGGCCGCAGGGCCATTTTGGGCAGTCACCACCGGGACTTTTCCCGTCACCCGGGCGTAACCGTCAGCCATATACGACCCGGCATTCTCCTGCCGATAGCCGATTTGCACGATGCCGAGATCGTGCGCCGCCAACGTCAATGCCGGCGGATTGCTCTGACCGAACAGATACTCGACCCCGTGGCGATGGAGGGCCGCGGCAAATCGCTGCGGCGGACGCATCAAGACGGTCTCCCCGCTCATGGCGTGATCAACACCTTGCAATGATCATTGGGTTTACTTAAGGATTCGAACATCGCGGGCGTCTCCTCGAGGCTTACCGTCGCCGTCACAATCCCGTCCACCGTCACTCGACGGTTGGCGAGCATGCGTTGCGCGAAATGAAAATCCGCGACTTCATAGGCGAGCGGAAACGTCATGCGCAGGCGTTTTAGGGCCGCCGAGACCACGGTGAAATTCTCTGGCTGCATGCCGGTGCCGGCCAGGACCAAATGCGCGCCAGGAGGCGCAATGTCGATCAATCGCGCGATCATTGGGCGACCGACGCACTCGAAGATCACGGACGGTTTGCGGCTCGTTTGCTGTTCGTAGGCGGCCACAGGATCTGCCCAATGGGCGGCATCGATGACGACGTCGACTGCGGACTTTCGAGCCCGCGCAATTCGGGCGGGCACCAGTTCACAGATGCCAACGTCGCCGGCGCCAAAGAAGCGCGCCCACTTGGCAATCGCGAGTCCAATGACGCCTGCACCGATAATCAAGACGCTGGCACCCGTGTCCACTTTGGCAGCCTTCCACGCCCCCAATCCCACCGCCAAGGGCTCGA
>JBBRQO010000095.1:0-3845 GCA_038226325.1 Steroidobacterales bacterium
GCTGTCAACGAGATGCACGTCGAGTTCGGGCAGCTCGTTGTTGCGCAGCAGCCGATAGTTGTTGAAGTTGGTCTGCTGCACCCGGCCGCCGACGATAGTCACCTCGCCCCACAAGGCGGCGGTTAGGCCAAAGACTATGCCGCTTTCGATTTGCGATTCGACGATCTTCGGATTGACCATCTGACCGCAGTCGACCACGCAGGTGATCTTGTGCACCTTAAGCTCGCCGCCGGCGATTGAAATTTCCGCCACTTGCGCCATGTGAGTAGTGTAGCCCTCCATCAGTGCAATTCCCTGAAAGCGGCCCGGGGGCGGCTTGCCCCATCCGGCGCGCTCGACGGCCAGCTGCAGAACGCGCCGCTGGCGCGGCTTCTTGGCGAGCTGCTGCACGCGGAAGTCGTAAGGGTTCTTGCCGGCGGCGGCGGCCAATTCATCCATGAAGCTTTCGATCACGAAACAATTGGGCGAATGGCTCACGGAGCGCATGTAGCCCACATCGATGCCGATTTCCTGGCGCGAGTAGCTCACCTCCAGATTGGGAACATCGTAGAGATTGTTTATTGCGGCCTCGGTCACCGAGCTATCGACCCCTTGGACAGGCGGAAACATGCGGGCGGTAATCGAGGGACTGGTGATGTGCAATTTCCAGGCAACGAGCTTGCCCGCCGCATCGAGACCGCCGCTGACCTCTTCATAAGCGGGCGGTCGATAGGTGTCATGGGTCATATCGTCTTCGCGCGTCCAGATCACCTTCACCGGCACTCCAAGCGCCTTCGATGCCTCCACCGCGGCGGGGATGAAATCGATGTCCAAGCGCCGGCCGAAGCCGCCCCCGATCAGAGTGGTATGGACACGAACCTGGGCGGGCGACAAGCCCGCAGCCGTTGCCGCCGTGGTCTGCGAGACTTGCTGGACTTGGGTGCCCACATATAGGTCGCAGCCATTGGCTTTGACGTCGGCGGTGCAATTCATCGGCTCCATGGTCGCGTGCGCCAGGAGCGGCAGGTAGTAAGCGGCGCTTAGGCTTTGCTTCGCGGACTTGAGTGCAGTCTCCACATTGCCATCGGCGCGGGCCGACAGACCGGCTCCCGCCGCGGCGGTTTTCTTCAACATGGCGTGGATGGCGGCATTATCTAGCCGCGCGTTGGCGCCCGGGTCCCAGCTAATGGCCAATGCCTTGCGGGCCTTCAATGCCTGCCAGAAATGGTCGGCCACCACCACCACGCCGCTGGGGGTGTTGAGCACCTTGCGCACGCCCGGCATATTCTCGGCGGCGCGCGAATCAAGGATCTTTACTTTGCCGCCCAAGAACGGACTTTGGGCCAGCGTGGCATACAGCATTCCGGGTAGTCTGACGTCGAGGCCGAACTCAGCACTGCCATCGACCTTGCCCGGCGTATCGATGCGTGCCCGCGACTTGCCTATGATTTGGAAGTTCGCCTTGGGCTTTAATTTCACGTCCTTAGGCACGGGCAACTTGGCGGCCCAATCGGCCAGCTCGCCGTAGGTCAGCACTTTGCCCTGAGCGTTGACGACGGTGCCGTTCCTGGCCTGACACTGCGCCGGATCGACCTGCCAATGCTTCGCGGCGGCCGCGATCAGCAGGGTGCGCGCGGTTGCTCCCGCCATGCGCAGCTTGTCCCACGACTCCTGTACGCTGTTGCTGGTGCCGGTAATCTGACCGCCGTTTCCAGGGCTCACGTAAGCCTCGCCCACCGGCGCCGCCACGACTTGAATCGCATTGAAGTCGATGTCCAGTTCCTCGGCCAGCAGCATCGGCAGCGCCGTGTAAACTCCCTGCCCCATTTCAGAGCGATCGACGATGACTGTGATGGAATTGTCGCGGGCTATTTTCAGCCAGGCGTTCACTTGGATGCCCGGCGCACCGGCCGCTTCCACGGCGCCGGGCAACGCCGCGCTGGGCAGAGCGGCCGAGTGTGCCGCCGCTTTGGAATTCGCAGTGCCCGCGCGACCGGGCAGGGTCAGCGCCAGCATTAACCCGCCGCCGACGTTGGCTGTCGCGTTCAGAAAATCGCGGCGGCTCAGTTCAGTGGCCGCTTTCATTTCGATGCGCTCGGGGTAAGCAACTCCGCTGCGCGGTGAATTGCCTTGCGGATTCTGGCGTAAGTACCGCAGCGGCAAATATTGCCGGACATGGCCGCATCGATGTCGGCATCATCGGGTTTGGGGTTCGTCTTGAGCAGCGCCGCCGCGGACATGATCTGTCCAGACTGGCAATAGCCGCACTGGGGCACGTCCAATTCCATCCACGCTTTCTGCACGGCGTGGCTACGATTTAGAGACAGTCCTTCAATCGTGGTAATGGACCTGTCCCCCACGGCGCTCAAGGGCAGGACGCAGGAGCGCGTCGCGGTACCATCGATGTGCACGGTACACGCTCCGCACAGTGCCATCCCGCAGCCGAATTTGGTGCCGGTCATTCCGAGGTGATCGCGCAGCACCCAGAGCAGCGGCGTGTCCGGCGCTGCGTCGACATTAAGCTTTTGATTGTTGACGGTAATTATTGTCATTTTTGTTTAGCTCGCGGCGCCTTGAGGGCCTCAATGTTACACGTGTCCAGCGCGCCGGATCGAGTGCTAGGATGGCGCGATGCCGGCGTCCTCGAACTTTTATCCGCGTATTTTTGCCCTCGTCGTAGCCGCGGTTCTCGGCTATGCGCTGCTGCTGATTTTCGTGCCCTTCCTGGGACCCATGACTTGGGCGGCCTTTCTGGCATTCCTGCTGTATCCGCTGAATCTTCGGCTGCGGCGACGTTTTCGGAGCAGAGGGGTCGCGGCCGGCGTGCTGACGCTGCTCGCGCCGATTGTGATCCTGTTGCCCTTGAGCGCTCTGTCCATCGATTTTGTTGCGCAAGTCTCCGCCCTGCTGCAGAAGCTGCAGAAATCTGCGGCAAAGCTGGACATCCAGTCGCTGTCGGACTTGCAGCAATTCCCATGGGTCGCCCGCGTCAACGCGTGGCTGGGGGCACATTCCGGGATATCGGCGGAGCAGATTCAATCCTGGTTGATGGCCGGGACGCAAGAAGTGCTGAAGCGTGCGGCCAGCGTCGGCGGAGGATTTTTCTTGGGCGCCTTGGGCTCGCTGATTGGCTTTGCGATCATGCTGTTTCTATTGTTCTTTTTCCTGCGCGATGGTGAAGTCATGCTGGCCCGCGCGCGCCGCTTGATCCCGCTCGATGAAATTCACAAGGAGCGCCTGTTTCGGCAATTGGGCGGTGTGACCCGCGCCATAGTCATCGGCACCAGTGTGACGGCCTTCTTTCAGGGCGTCCTGGTGGGAATCGGTTTCACCATTGCCGGGCTGCCCTCGCCGGTGGTGTTCGGTGTGCTGGCAGGCCTGCTTGCCATGCTACCCGTGGGCGGCACGGCCTTGGTCTGGGGTCCGGCGGTGATCTGGCTGTTCTTCGACGGCCGTTGGGGCTATGGCATTTTCTTGCTCGCCTGGGGTCTGCTGCTCGGCGCGCTCGACAATGTGTGGCGGCCCATGCTCATCTCCGGTCGGGCGAAGATTTCCGCGTTGGCGGTTTTCATCGGAGTTTTAGGCGGCATTCCGGCATTCGGTGCCATTGGCCTCATCGCCGGGCCGGTGGTTCTATCCCTGGCGCTGGCGCTGATCGAATTCGTCGAGGAAGGCCGCGCGCAAAAGACTTGATCAACCGCGTTGCGCGGGTCCCAGACTGGCTTCCGGCTCAAGTACAATCCGCGCCCTTATGGACGTATCTCATCTTCTCGACGGACTCAACGATGACCAACGGCAAGCGGTTGCCTCACCACTTGCCCCCGCCCTGGTACTGGCCGGCGCGGGCAGCGGCAAGACTCGTGTAC
>JBBRQO010000096.1:0-3338 GCA_038226325.1 Steroidobacterales bacterium
GCCGGCGGCACCCCTACTGCGTCAGCTACGGCAACCGCTGCGGCGGCGAGCGACAAAAATACGGCGGCAGAGGCTGCGCTGGCGACGCAGACCCATCGGCTGCGCTCCGCAGGCTATAAGCCCAAAGTGAAGGACGGCGTCGCGGTTTGGTGCAAGCAGGAAACGGCACTCGGCAGCCGCCTCTCGCAGGTAGAGAGGTGCGGCTCGCCTGAGCAGATCGAACAATCTATGCAGGGCGCCAAGGATTCGGTGGAGAGGATGCAAAAGAACGTCACGCAGCACCAAAGCAACTAGCCCAGACTTTATCGACGTTGCAGATAGAACCGGCCCCAGTGCCGGTTTTTTTATTCCGGTGCGTGCGTCTCTTCCGCAGCGCGTGGATGCGCCTCGAGATAGCGCATGACCGCCTGCTTCAACTCATCCGTACCGGCGCCCGTAGCACCCGAAATTCGGAATACCGGACCCTTCCAGCGCAGTCGCCGTACGATGTCCTTGGTACGTCGCTCTATTTCGTCAGGCGGCAAGAGATCGATTTTATTGATGAGAAGCCAGCGCTCCTTGGCACCGAGATCGGCGGCGAATTTTTTGAGTTCCGCGACAATGGTGCGCACATCTTTAACGGGATCCGAGTCCGGATCCGGCGGCGCAATATCGATGAGATGCAGCAGCACCCGGGTGCGCTGCAAATGCTTCAAGAATCGAATGCCAAGTCCCGCGCCATCCGCAGCGCCCTCGATCAGCCCTGGGATATCCGCCATTACGAAGCTGCGTCCGAGTCCGGCGGTTACCACGCCCAGGTTCGGATACAGGGTGGTGAAAGGATAGTCCGCGACCTTCGGGCGCGCTGAGGAGACCGCGCGGATCAAGGTGGATTTGCCGGCATTGGGAAGCCCCAGCAATCCCACATCGGCAATCAGCTTCAACTCCAGAATCAGGTCGCGCTTCTCGCCGGCGAGCCCTAAGCCTGACTTGCGCGGCGTGCGATTGGTGCTCGATTTGAAGCGCGTATTGCCCCAGCCGCCCTTGCCGCCCTTGGCAACCAGCAGCACTTGACCCTCAGTGGCCAGATCGCCCAACTGTTCGCCGGTGTTTTGGTCGGAAACTACGGTACCGACCGGTATGGAAACGTAGGTGTCGTCGCCGCCGTGTCCGGTGCAATCATTACCACTGCCGCTCTCGCCGTTCTGGCCGCGATAGGTGCGCGAGATGCGAAAGTCCGCCAGGGTGTTCATCCCTTCGACGGCCCTTAAGTACACGCTGCCGCCCAGACCGCCGTCGCCGCCATCGGGCCCACCGAAAGGAGCGAACTTCTCGCGCCGGAAGCTTACGCAGCCGCGCCCGCCGTTGCCGGCCTGGACTTTGAGCTTGGCTTCGTCGACGAATTTCATGTTGGATTAACTCGGTGAGCGCGCCCCGGCGCGCAAAACAAAAAAGGGGGCAGGTTGCCCTACCCCCTTCAGTGATCTTTCCGCGAGCCTCCAGGGCCCGCACGCCTCGCTACTTGGTAACGACGTTGACGTAGGTGTGCTGCTCGGCGCCTTTGACCCGAAACTCAACCACTCCATGCGCCTTGGCGAACAAGGTGTGATCGGTGCCGATCCCGACGTTGACGCCGGGACGGTACACCGTGCCGCGTTGACGGATCAGGATATTGCCCGCGAGCACATCCTCACCGCCGAATTTCTTGACGCCGAGGCGCTTGGAATGCGAGTCGCGGCCGTTGCGAGTACTGCCGCCCGCTTTTTTATGTGCCATGAGGGTGTCTCCTTAAATCTTAACCGACGATCGACGTGATCTTCACATCGGTGTAGGGCTGCCGATGGGTACCCTCACGCTTGTAATGCTTGCGGCGGCGGAATTTGACAATGCGGACCTTATCGCCCTTGCCATGACTCTCGACCGTGGCCATCACTTTGGCCGAACCCACGTACGGGGCACCAATGGTGACAGAGGATCCGGCGCCGACCAACAGCACCTGATTGAATTCGACGCTCGCACCCTGGTCTGCGTCGAGCTTCTCGATACGCACCACGGCACCTTCTTGAACGCGGTACTGTTTACCGCCCGTGGCAATCACGGCATACATGTTTGGAACTCCGAAAGCAGCTTAATGGGGCCGCAAAAGAGCCGGAGATAATACGGGTTAGCGCCCTCAAGGTCAAACCGCACCCTCCTAGGGGCATCGGACTTCCAGCCTCCAACCCGCGGCGACAGCCCGTAGCGCATCGCCCTAGCGAACGCAATCTTAGGTACCATGCGATATTCGCTTGAGCGCTTCATGACACTAGAACAGATTCGTGGCTTGGTAACTGCTGATTTTGAGGCCGTCGACAAGGTCATCAAACACCGTTTGCACAGCCAAGTAGCGCTGGTCGACCAAGTAGCCAGTTACATTATATATGCGGGCGGCAAGCGCTTACGTCCGCTGTTGGTGCTGCTGGCTGCACGGGCCTGCGGCCATACCGGTGAGCGGCATATCGACGCCGCCGCCATCATCGAATTCATTCACACCGCCACCCTGTTGCACGACGATGTGGTCGACGGCTCCTCGCTGCGCCGTGGGCGCGAGACCGCCAACGAGGTGTTCGGCAATGCCACCAGCGTATTGGTCGGGGATTTTCTGTACTCCCGCGCCTTCCAAATGATGGTCACCCTGGACCGCATGAAAATCATGGAAATCATCGCCGATGCCACCAACGCCATCGCCGAAGGCGAGGTTTTACAACTGATGAACGCGCGCGATGCCAACACCACCGAAGCTCGCTACATCGATGTGATCAGCCGCAAAACAGCGCGGTTGTTCGAAGCCGGCGCACAAATTGCCGCGGTCCTGAGCGACGCCCCTCCGGCCATCGAAGAATCGCTGGCGCGCTATGGCAGGCATATAGGCACGGCGTTTCAGCTGGTTGATGACGCCCTCGACTACGAGGCCGACGAAGCCAGCCTGGGGAAACACCTGGGGGACGACCTGGCGGAGGGTAAGCCCACCCTCCCCATCATCTATGCAATGCAGCACGGCAACGACGAGCAGCGCACCATGATCCGCCATGCCATCGAAAAGGGGGGCCTGGACCAATTGGCCGAAATCACCCGCGCCGTTGCAAGCCTCGGGGGGCTTGCGTACACTGCCCGCCTCGCTCAACGCGAGGCAGATCAGGCGCTTGCTGCGCTCGCACCTCTTTCCGAAAGCGCCTTCAAAAAGGGCTTAAGCGAACTGGCGAAGTTCGCGGTGGCACGCAAGAACTGATTCCGCAGCCGATTCGGGGTGTAGCTCAGCCTGGTAGAGCGCTACGTTCGGGACGTATAGGTCGCAGGTTCAAATCCTGTCACCCCGACCA
>JBBRQO010000097.1:0-3257 GCA_038226325.1 Steroidobacterales bacterium
CCCGTGGCCGGAAGCCACAGAAGCACATCAAGATGCGATTGAAGCCGCCGCGAAGGGAGTCATCGAGGCCCGTTCTCTTTTCCCAGAATCTACGCCAGCTGCTCTTTATGACCAAATCGCAATGCCACCCGCACTAGTGAACGCTCATCACGTCCTCGACAAAGCAGTTGATGCCGCCTACGGGAAAAGAGCTTTCAAGAGCGAAGCGGAGCGTGTGGCTTTGCTCTTCACGCTATATCAAAAGATTACTGCGCCATTGGATGTTTCAATGCCAGCAAAACGCAAAAGCAAAAAAGTTTCATAAATGGCAGATGTCTAGACACTTTTACAGTCCGCAGATCTCAGCACACATAAGGCTCGCAGAATCTACGTACGTTGAGGTTCACACCGGGTGCGAACTCGTCCTCGCGCATTTCCGGCTTTCCGGCGGCCAAATCACGCCCGCGCGCTGCAACGCGCGGTAGAGCGTCGAGCGCCCCACCGAGAATGAGCGGGCCACTGTCGCGGGCCGCTCGCCGTGCTCGATCAGCCGGCGCGCATGGGTGAGTTGTGAGGCGGTAAGTTTCAGCTTCCGTCCGACCTTCACACCGCGATCCCGCGCGGCCTTCAGCCCTGCGCGCGTGCGCTCACCGATCAACGATCGCTCGAGCTCGGCGAGCACGCCGATCATCTGCCACATGGCCCGCCCGGTCGGCGTCTCGGTATCGATCGCCTCGGTCAGCGAACGAAACTTCACGTCGCGATCCTTAAAATCATCCAACATATGGATTAAATCTCGCACGCTGCGGCCGAGCCGGTCGAGCTTCCAGACGATCAGCGTGTCGCCGGCCTGCAGCTTCTTTAAGCAGCGGGCGAGGGCAGGGCGCTTCGTGGTCGCGCCGCTGAGACCTTCGTCTTTGAATACTTGCTTGCAGCCGGCCTTCTTCAAAGCCGTGAGCTGCAGGGCGGTGTTCTGGTCGGTGGTGGAGACGCGCGCGTAACCGTATTTCATGGCGCCGGCGTTAGCATTTCGCGCCGCACGCGCGCGGCCAGAGTAACGAGCGCGGCGGTGGCGTTATTCAGAGGATTGTTGTTTATGGTCATAGCCCCAGCTCTCGCCCCAATGTTTGCCGGACAAAGCCTCCGGCCGCCTCGGTGGCCACGAGCTGCCGAATGGTCTCCTTCGTTTCGTTGACAGCGGCAAGCGGCTCCGCCGCTTTCAAGGTGCTGTGATAGGCGCCCCAGACATCGAGCGAGGTGATTTCATAGCCGTGACCCCGCACCAACCACTGTAGCGCAGCCAAACCGGAACCTCGGGCGAAGGCGGGTTGCTTGACCGAAAAGTCACGCGCGGCGCGCGCCAGGGTCTTCGGATCGCAGGGTGAGGCTTGCACCAAATCGAGCGCCAACTCGTACAGCCCCACCTCTTTCGCGGTCGCGAACCACTTGCCCTCATCGCCAGGCGAGGCGTCGACCAAATCGGCTAAGATTCTGGCAGGCTCGATGGTGGGGTAACGTTTACTGACCGCGCGAAATGTCGCCAGGTAAGTCCCCGCACGATGCGCATACAGCCCATACCGCTTGTACGCTTCTTCGACCATTCCCGCCGACAACAAAATCCCTTCACAGAGGCGGTTGACGTCGGTCTCACTGGTCCACGGGCCGCGGTTGGATTCGGCAACTCGAATCGCTTCGGCGCCTTTGCCCTGCGCCGCCAAGGCTTTCACAGCCCAGCGTTTATAGGCCCAGAACTTCTCGGTGCTCAGCAGCTCAGAGAGCTCGGTATATCGCTCGGCTCGCAATAAGGCGCTGAGGCATGCGGTGGTCCCGTGAAAGTGACCGCGCAAACTCTTGTCGGGGCTCAAGGCCATGCTCGTGATCCCGATCAATCGATCCGCCCAGAGGCTAGCGATGTCCGCCGTCACGCACAGCTCGCCCCAATAGTCGGTGAGCGTCTCGATATAAGGCACCCCATCAGCCTCGTGGGCGGCGAACAGACGTTCAAGCCACTTCTGACGCACCGCCGGCGTTACCGCCGTGGCGGCGATGAGGGGAACCAGCTCGTCGATTGCATAGTTGACCGCGCTACCCAGCAAACCGGACGATGAGTCAACGTGTTCGAGGGCGGGGGAGAGTCTTTCGATAAGCCGAACGGCGCCTTCCGCGGCGCTGATGGCGTCCTTGCGGGCCACGCTTTTAATCTCAGTGACCGCTTCTTTAATGCGCTGCACCGCCAGCCGCGATGACTTCCAACTGAAGGACTTGGGACGAATCCGCGTGGGAAATTGCCACTGATGCCCATCGCCTTTCGTGGACGTCTTAGCGGGGGACGCCGCCACCACGGATTTCTTGGGCACGCTTTAGGTTCCGGGTTGGCGAGCAAACAAAGTACTCAGCAACCGGACGGACTCGCGCAAACCCTCTTCGGTAAACACTACCGACTTCGCCGCCCCGACCGGATCGGTGATGTAGCCCTTGTCGTGCAATCGACCCATGGCTGCCCAGTCGAAGCCCTTCCAGGCCCGGTATCGGTCATGCAGGCCGAGATACAAGAGCGCTAGCACGGCCTGGTCCACCTTATCGGTATCGATCTCGAAATTCACGGCTCTGACGCCGGCGTTAGCATTTCGCGGCGCACTCGCGCGGCCAGCTTCGCGGCTCGTGCTCGCCCCTCGGCGTTGAGTTCAAGTTTCCGACCCGTGGCCAGAGCATCGAGGCCTGCCGCAGCGTCGAGGAGATCCCGATCCGCCGTGCCGCGCATGCAAAGCGTGCTCAAGGCCAGTGCTCCGGAGAGCACTTGCAGCCGATCAGGCGTGACGCCGGCGGCCTGAGCATCAAGCACCTCGGCGGCATCAATCCGCCTCGAATCCGCGCTCATCGCGGCGCATATCCGACATCGGCCAGGGCGACTCGCACGCGATCGGCGGCGTGGATCCTCGCGTACGCCTCGTCGTCGTCCTGGGCGTTGCTCCGATAGTCGGAAAACGTGGAGCGCTTGAGAAACTGCGCAAGGTTCCAGGCCTCCGCGTCGGTCAACTCGACGGTCACGGAAACGGTCTTAGCGGGGGTATCCATTAGGCACCTGCAGGGGGTTTTTGTGCCTGCTATTTTGGGACTGAATTTCGGGACGCGCAAGCGCCTATTTTTGTAGAGTCTGGAAAATTCCCGAAACTTACCCTTTGTGGGACGGTACCTACGCTCCTGAGCACGAACGGGCTGTCTCATGGTCTCGCACATGCTATTCACCAATAATCGGCCTTATGTCAGTAAAGCCCCCA
>JBBRQO010000098.1:0-3065 GCA_038226325.1 Steroidobacterales bacterium
GCACCAGTTTCGGATTCACGAAGCTGGCCGCCTCAATTCGCCGCGCGCCGGCATCGATTACACGAGCGATGAACTCCAGCTTTTGCGAGGTGGTGAACAGCACCGACTCGTTCTGCAGACCATCGCGAGGCCCTACCTCGACCATTTCGATTTTAGTCATAAAAAACCTTATATTTCATATAACTACCAATATAATATAATGTGACTCCACATCATACCGCGCCGCCTTAGGGTACTCCGTAACCGCCGCCGCCCGGCGTGCAGATCACGAACACATCGCCCGGGCGCATTTCAACTTGGGCGATATGGTCGAGGCGCTCAATGCGCCCATCTGCGCGCTCCACCCAATTCTCGCCCGTGCGGCCCGCCGCGCCGCCGCCCAGGCCGAAGGCTCCATGGCGACGGCCGTTGCTCAAGATGGATGCCGTCATTGCCTCGAGGAACCTGATGCGCCGCACCCCGCCGTCGCCGCCGCGCCAACGCCCGACGCCGCCCGAGCCCGACCGAATCTCATAGGACTCGAGGCGCACCGGAAACCTGTGCTCCAGCACCTCAGGATCGGTCAGCCGCGAATTCGTCATATGGGTTTGGACCACGCTCACGCCGGCAAATTCCGGCCCCGCACCGGAGCCGCCGGCAATAGTCTCGTAGTATTGATACTGCGCGTTGCCGAAGGTGAAATTATTCATGGTGCACTGGCTCGCGGCCATGACGCCGAGTGCGCCGAACAGGGCATTCGTCACGCAGGTCGAAGTCTCCACATTGCCGGCGACCACAGCGGCCGGTGACTTGGGGTTCAGCATGCAAGCCTCGGGCAGGATGATCTGCAATGGCTTAAGACACCCCGCGTTCAGCGGAATGTCATCCTCCACCAAGGTGCGAAACACGTACAGCACGGCGGCCGTGGTGATGGCACGCGGCGCATTGAAATTATTCGGCAGCTGCGCACTAGTGCCGGTGAAATCGATGCAGGCGCTGCGCCGCCGCGGATCCACCCGCACACTCACGTGGATTTGCGCCCCATTGTCCAGCGGCAAAGTGAAATCGCCATCCTCGAGCGCCGTGATGACCCGCCGCACCGACTCCTCGGCATTGTCCTGCACATGCCGCATGTAGGCCGCCACCACGGCGCGTCCGTGCTGTTTGACCGTGGCCTTGAGTTCCAAGGCCCCCTTCTCGTTCGCCGCGATTTGCGCCCGCAAGTCCGCTAAATTCTGCGCCGGGTTGCGCGATGGAAACTGCCCGCCCGCCAGCAAGGCGCGCAGCGCACCCTCGCGCATGGTGCCGCGCTCCATAAGCTTGAAATTGTCGAGCATCACGCCCTCTTCGGCGATGCGGGTGGAGAACGGCGGCATGGACCCCGGCGTGCTGCCGCCGATGTCGGCGTGATGCCCGCGCGAGGCCACGAAGAAACCCGGCGCGTCCTCCTCCAGGTACACCGGCGTCACCACCGTCACGTCCGGCAGATGGGTACCGCCATGGTAGGGATCGTTCAGCACATACACATCGCCGCGCTGCATTCCCGGGTTGTCTTCGATGACGCTGCGGATGGACTCGCTCATCGAGCCCAAGTGCACGGGCATATGCGGCGCATTGGCAATCAGTTCGCCCGCGGCGTCGAACACGGCGCAACTGAAATCCAGCCGCTCTTTGATGTTGACCGAATAGGCCGTGTTCTGCAGACGCAACCCCATCTGTTCGGCGATGTTCATGAACACATTGTTGAACAGCTCCAGGCGCACCGGATCGACCTTAGTGCCCGCCGCATGAGCGCTGATTCGCGGCCGGTGGCGCTGCAATTCGACGCAGCCCGCGGCCGTCACCGACGCCCGCCACCCCGGCTCTACCACGGTAGTCGAGTTGCGCTCGGTCAGAATGGCCGGCCCTTCGATAGCGGCCCCCGCGCGCAAGGCCTCGACTTGAAACAGACGAGCTTCGCGGCGACCCGCTGCCTCTTCATCGGCAAGGCAGTACATGCTCACCCGCGCATCCTCGCGTGGCGCGTAACTCGCGCCCGGCTGCGATGCAGGCGCCGACGCCACTCCCGCCATCGCCGCACCCGCCGCGCTGCACTCGACGGACACCGATTCGAGCACCAGGGATTGATCCGGCATGAGAAAGGCGAAGCGGCGGCGGTAGGCCTGCTCGAAGGCAGCGCGAATCGTCGCCACGGCCTCACTCGGCGCGCCGCGCATAGGCAGGTCGCAGGCCAGCGCAGTGTCCGTGCCCCGGTAGCGTACCTGCACGCGCGCCAGGCTATGCAGCGCGGCGATATCAGGCGCACTGTCCGCTGCCCAGCCCTGAGCCTCCAGAGCCGTGCGCGCATCGAATTGCAGTTGCTCGGCCAGCTGCCGTGCAGCTTGCAGTCCCTGCTCATCCAATCCGCGCTCCACTGCCGCATCGCGCATGACGATTTGATCCGCAAGTCCCATTCCGTACGCCGAGAGCACGCCGGCCAGGGGATGGATGAAGACGCGGGTCATACCGAGCGCGTCGGCCACCTGGCAGGCATGCTGACCGCCCGCGCCGCCGAAGCATTGCAAGGTGTAATCGCTGAGGTCATAACCGCGCATGACGGAAATGCGCTTCACCGCATTGGCCATGCTGCCCACGGCAATCTGCAACGCGCCGCCCGCCACCTGCTCAGGCCCGATGTCGATGCCGGTGGCGCTGGTCATCTGCGCCGCCAATTCCCGGAAGTGTTGCACGACGATGTCGCCATCCAGTGAATCATTGGCGCGGGGGCCGAAGGCTTGCGGAAAAAACGCCGGCTGGATCCGTCCGAGCAGTACATTGGCGTCGGTGACGGTCAGCGGTCCACCGCGCCGATAGCTCGCCGGTCCAGGGTCGGCGCCGGCGGATTCCGGCCCCACCCGCAGGCGCGCGCCGTCGAAGCGAATAATGGAACCGCCGCCGGCTGCAATACTGTGAATGCTCATCATGGGCGCGCGCACCCGCACGCCACCGACTTCCGTGTCGAATGCGCGTTCGTATTCGCCGGCAAAATGGCTCACGTCGGTGGACGTACCGCCCATGTCGAAGCCGATGAGCCTTGAGTGTCCGGC
>JBBRQO010000099.1:0-2419 GCA_038226325.1 Steroidobacterales bacterium
CCTTAAAAGGGCCTTGCTCTACCAGCTGAGCTACCGTCCCAATCAGGGGCGCATCATAGCCGAAGTGCCCCGCCAGATCACAAGCAAAATCCCTTCAGCGGTACCGCGTAGGGTCGGGTACTCCAGCCGCCGCGAACCCTGCCGCACGCAGTCGGCAGGAATCGCATTTTCCGCAGGCGGCGCCGCCGGCGTCGGCCTGGTAGCACGACACCGTTACGCTGAAGTCCACGCCAAGAGCGGTTCCGGCGCGAATGATGTCTGCCTTCGACATATCGATTAGCGGCGCTTGGATTTTGAATGGCGCCCCCTCCACCCCCGCCTTGGTCGCGAGCCGGGCGAGACGCTCGAATGCCTCGATGAACTGTGGGCGGCAATCCGGATAGCCGGAATAGTCCACGGCGTTCACGCCCACGAAAATGTCGACGGCTCCGACCACTTCGGCCCAGCCGAGTGCGAGTGCGAGGAACAGGGTATTGCGAGCCGGCACATAGGTGATGGGAATGCCGCTGGTCGGCGATTCCGGCACGGCCAATCCCGTGTCGGTCAGGGCCGAGCCGCGGATCCCGGCCAGGTCAATGCCCATAACGCGATGCTCGCGCGCACCTAAGGTGGCGGCCAGAGTTCGGGCGGCGTTGAGTTCGGTGCTGTGGCGCTGGCCATACTGCACGCTCAATGCGTAGCAGTCGAAGCCGCGGGCGCGCGCCATGGCCAAGACCGTCGAGGAATCCAATCCGCCGGACAGCAGCACAATGGCGCGCTTCGGTGCAGTTGGGGTCGACGCCGTCACTTGCCGGGCGTGTCGCCCCACAGAACCTTGTGAAGCTGTAGTTGGAAGCGCACCGGCAGGCGATCCGCTAAAATCCATTCTGCGAGCGCCGTGGCGGAGACCTGGTTGTAACTGGGCGAGAACAAAATCCGACAGCGCTGCGGCAGTGCATGCTCCTGAAGAAACGCCCGGCTCCAATCATAATCTTCGCGCGAACAGATCACGAATTTCAGTTGGTCCCTAGGTCCCAGCAGTTCGAAGTTTGCAATTCGATTGCGCGCCTCTTCCCGCGAACCCGGAGTCTTGACGTCGACCACCCGCGAGACTCGGGCATCGACCGCGGCGATATCCAGCGCGCCGCTGGTTTCCAGCGACACCTCTAGGCCTATGTCGCACAAGCGCTCCAACAGCTTCAGGCAGTTCGGTTGCGACAAGGGCTCCCCGCCCGTCACGCACACATGCCGAGCTCCGTAGCCGCGCACCTGCGCCTCGATGTCGTTCAGACTCAGCCAGTCCCCGGCATGAAATGCGTACTCAGTGTCGCAGTATTGGCAGCGCAGCGGGCAGCCGGTTAGGCGCACGAACACCGTCGGATAACCGACGGCATCAGCCTCTCCCTGCAACGAATGGAAAATTTCGTTGATGCGCAGGCGCGAGGATTTAGCAGCGGTTTCGGTCAATTCTTCTCGGCCGCCATTTTCTCTAGACGCTGCTGCGCCAGATGCGCGGCCGGCGTATCGGGGAATTGCGTGGCCACGATGGTCAGAGTATTCCTGGCCAATTCAGGCTGCTTCAACTCGTATTGGCAGTAGCCAATCTTGAGCAAGGCATCGGGACGTTTGCGCGACTGTGGGTACTTGTCGACCACGCGTTGAAACGCCGCCTGTGCCTCCGGGAACGATTTATTGACGTAGTATGCTTCGCCCAGCCAGTACTGGCCATTGTCCGCCAGCTGACTGTTCGGGAAAGAAGCCAGAAACTTCTGGAATGCGATAATTGCTCGATCGTACTGACTGTCCTTCAGCAACCCGAACGCAGTCTGGTACGCGGCCTTGTCATCGGATCCCTGCGCATCTGCGGCCCCGCCGCCCACTATCATGCCGGCATCGCCCGTTACGGCGCTGCCGGTGCCTGCTCCGGCAGCGCCGTGCGACTCGATGGCTTTCATGCGCCGGTCAAGATCCGCATACAGATCGCGTTGCTGCTTGCGGCCGGCCTCCAGACTATTGGTCAGTTGATCTATGTCATTGTGCATGGCACGCAAGTCGGTGCGCAGCGATTCGCTCTGATTGGATAATTCCAACAGGCTTTGATTCGCCACCACCCTTTCAATGCGCGCCAGCCGCGTGTCGAGATCCTTCAGCTTGATCTGCACCGGATCCTCGTCCGGCGGCGTCGCTGCGCAACCCGTCAGCGCCAGCGCCACCAGACAGGCGCCGCCCCAACCAAATGAGGCGCGGGACTTGATCACGGTGCGTAGACCAATTCCACGCGTCGGTTCTGCGACCATGCCGCCTCATCGTCGCCCTCTGCCGCAGGCCTTTCGGCACCGAAGCTCACCGTCGTGAGCTGCGATTCCGCGACTCCTTGCAGCATCATGGCGCGGCGCACCGCCTGTGCGCGGCGCTCGCCGAGCCCGATGTTGTATTCACG